>NZ_JBFAGK010000013.1:0-78424 GCF_040660135.1 Streptomyces sp. NPDC050997 | reverse complement strand
GCCCTCGGGGCGCGGAGCGGCGTGCGGCTCCCCGCGTGGGCGGGACCAGGCCACCGGCACCCGCAGCCCGCCGTACGACGGCTCCCCTCAGTGGCCGTTCTGAGCCAGCCGCAGCAAGTGATCGGCCAGAGCCTGCCCGCCCGTCGGATCCCGGCTGATCAGCAGCAGCGTGTCGTCACCGGCGATGGTGCCCAGGATGTCCTGGAGCTCGGCCTGGTCGATCGCCGAGGCGAGGAACTGGGCCGCGCCCGGTGGTGTCCGTAGCACCACCAGATTCGCGGACGCCTCCGCGGAGATCAGCAGCTCCGCCGAGAGCCGCCGCATCCGTTCCTCCTTCGCGGACTCCCCCAGCGGCACCCGAGGCGTGCGGAATCCTCCTTCGCTCGGCACCGCGTAGATCAGGTCGCCGTCGTTGTTGCGGATCTTCACCGCGTTCAGCTCGTCCAGGTCCCGGGAGAGCGTCGCCTGAGTGACGCTCAGCCCGTCGTCGGACAGCAGCTTCGCCAACTGGCTCTGACTCCGCACCGGTTGCCGGTTGAGGATGTCCACGATCCGGCGGTGGCGGGCGGTGCGGGTCTGCGGTACGGCAGGCCCTGCGGTCTGCTCGTGATCCTGCGCCTGACTCATCGTCGTCTCATTCTCCGGATCATCCGTCCCCCTTGGCCACGTCCAGGATGCCGGGCAGCGCCTGGAGGAACGCGTCCACTTCCGCGTCGCCGAGGGTCAGTGGCGGCATCAGCCGTACCACCTCGGGGGCGGGCGCGTTCACCAGGAACCCGGCGTCCTGAGCCGCCTGCTGCACCTTCGGCGCTAGCGGCTCGGTGAGCACGATACCCAGCAGCAGCCCCGCACCCCGGACATGAGCGATCAACGGGTGCCGGGAAGTCCCGTCCGCACCCTCGATTCCCTCACGCAGTCTCTCGCTCTGCGCCTTGACGTTCTCCAGCAGACCCTCGGCCGCGATCGTCTCCAGTACGGCGAGTCCGGCCGCGCAGGCGACCGGGTTGCCGCCGAAGGTCGTACCGTGCTGGCCGGGCCGCAGCAGTTCCGCGGCCCGGCCGAAGGCGACGGTCGCGCCGAGCGGCAGACCGCCGCCCAGGCCCTTCGCCAGCGTGACGACGTCCGGCAGGACACCCTCGTGGGCCTGGTACTCGAACCAGTGTCCGGTCCGGCCGATCCCGGTCTGCACCTCGTCCAGCACCAGCAGGCTGCCCGTCGAGGCGGTGATCGCCCGGGCCGCCTTGAGGTAGCCGGCCGGGGGCACCACGACCCCGTTCTCGCCCTGGATCGGCTCGATGATCACGAGCGCGGTCTCCTCGGTGACCGCGGCGGCCAGCGCCTGCGCGTCCCCGTACGGAACGTGCGTCACCTCACCCGGCAGCGGCAGGAACGGCTCCTGCTTGCCCGGCTGCCCGGTCAGCGCCAGCGCGCCCATGGTCCGGCCGTGGAAGCCGCCCTGGGTGGCGACCATGTGGCTCCGGCCGGTCAGTCGGCCGATCTTGAACGCGCCCTCGTTGGCCTCGGCCCCCGAGTTGCAGAAGTACACCTTGCCGTCGCGGCCGAAGTGCTGGAGGAGTCGCTCGGCGAGCGTGATGGGCGGCTCGGCGATGAAGAGGTTGGAGACATGGCCGAGCGAGGCGACCTGCTTGCTGACCGCGTCGACGATCGCCGGGTGGGCGTGGCCGAGCGCGTTGACCGCGATACCGCCGACGAAGTCGAGGTACTGCCTGCCGTCGGCGTCCCACAGCTTCGCGCCCTCGCCCCGCACCAGGGCCAACTGCGGCGTGCCGTAGTTGTTCATGAGCGCGCCCTGCCATCGCTGGGTGAGCTCCTGGTTGCCCGTCATGCGTCGTCCCCCTCTTCCGCGTCGGCCACGACCATCGTGCCGATGCCTTCGTCGGTGAAGATCTCCAGCAGGATCGAGTGCTGGACCCGGCCGTCGATGACCCGGGCGGTGGTGACGCCGCCTCGCACGGCGTGCAGACAGCCCTCCATCTTCGGCACCATGCCGGAGCTCAACTCCGGCAGCAGCTTCTCCAGTTGGGAAGCGGTGAGGCGGCTGATCACCTCGTCGCTGTGGGGCCAGTCCTCGTAGAGGCCCTCGACGTCCGTGAGAACCATGAGGGTTTCGGCGCCCAGCGCGGCAGCGAGTGCCGCAGCAGCCGTATCAGCATTGACGTTGTAGACATGGTGGTCGTCCTGGCTCCGGGCGATCGACGAGACGACCGGGATACGGCCGTCCGCCAGCAGCGCCTCGATCGCGCCCGTGTCGATGTCGGTGATCTCGCCGACCCGCCCGATGTCGACCAACTCACCGTCGATCAGGGGCTGGTGCTTGGTGGCGGTGATGGTGTGCGCGTCCTCGCCGGTCAATCCCACGGCGAGCGGGCCGTGTTGGTTGAGCAGCCCGACCAGCTCACGCTGGACCTGCCCGGCCAGCACCATCCGTACGACGTCCATGGCGTCCTCGGTGGTGACGCGCAGGCCGGCCTTGAACTCGCTGACGATGCCGTGCTTGTCGAGGGCCGCGCTGATCTGCGGGCCGCCGCCGTGCACGACGACGGGCTTGAGGCCGGCGTGGTGCAGGAAGACGACGTCCTGCGCGAACGCGGCCTTCAGGTCCTCGTCGATCATGGCGTTGCCGCCGAACTTGATGACGACGGTCTTGCCGTTGTGCCGGACCAGCCAGGGCAGCGCCTCGATGAGGATCTGCGCCTTGGGCAGGGCGTTGTGCTTACGAGCGGTACTCATGACGAGTACGCGCTGTTCTCGTGGACGTAGTCGGCGGTGAGGTCGTTGGTCCAGATGGTGGCGGTCTGCGCACCGGCGGCGAGGTCGGCGACGATGTGCACCTCGCGGTAGCGCATGTCGACCTTGTCCCGGTCCTCACCGACGCCTCCGTCCTTGCACACCCAGACGCCGTTGATGGCCACGTTGAGCCGGTCGGGGTCGAAGGCGGCCTTCGTCGTGCCGATCGCGGAGAGCACGCGGCCCCAGTTGGGGTCCTCGCCGTGGATCGCGCACTTGAGGAGGTTGTTGCGGGCGATGGACCGGCCCACCTCGACGGCGTCGTCCTCGCTCGCGGCATTGACCACCTCGACCTTGATGTCCTTGCTCGCGCCCTCGGCGTCCCGGATGAGCTGCTGGCCGAGGTCGTCACAGACGGTCCGTACGGCCTCGGCGAACTCCTCGTACTCCGGGGTGACTTCGCAGGCACCGGAGGCCAGCAGCAGCACGGTGTCGTTGGTGGACATGCAGCCGTCGGAGTCGACCCGGTCGAAGGTGACCTTGGTGGCGGCGCGCAGCGCCCGGTCCAGGGTCGCGCTGTCGAGGTCGGCGTCGGTGGTGAGGACGACGAGCATGGTGGCCAGGCCCGGGGCGAGCATGCCCGCGCCCTTGGCCATGCCGCCGACGGTCCAGCCGTTCCTCGTCACGACGGACGTCTTGTGGACGCTGTCGGTGGTCTTGATGGCGATGGCGGCCTTCTCGCCGCCGTGCTCGCTGAGGGCCTTGGCCGCCTGCTCGACTCCCGGCAGCAGCTTGTCCATCGGGAGCAGGACGCCGATCAGCCCCGTGGAGGCGACGGCGACCTCGACCGCGCCGAGACCGAGCACCTCGGCGGCCTTCTCGGCGGTGACGTGCGTGTCCTGGAAGCCCTTCGGTCCCGTACAGGCGTTGGCGCCACCGGAGTTGAGGACGACTGCGGAGACCTGGCCGGCCTTGAGGACCTGCTCCGACCACAGCACCGGCGCGGCCTTCACACGGTTGGAGGTGAAGACGCCGGCGGCGGCGCGGCGGGGCCCGGTGTTGACCACGAGGGCCAGGTCCGGGTTGCCGTTCTCCTTGATTCCGGCGGCGATACCCGCCGCCTGGAACCCCTGTGCTGCCGTGACGCTCACGGTGCGACTCCGATCGTGGAAAGACCGAGCTCCTCGGGAAGCCCGAGGGCGATGTTCATGCTCTGGACGGCACCGCCCGCGGTGCCCTTGGCCAGGTTGTCGATGGCGCTGATCGCGATGATGCGGCCCGCGCCCTCGTCGTACGCGACCTGCACCTGAACGGCGTTGGAACCGTAGACGGACGCCGTGGCGGGCCACTGCCCCTCGGGGAGCAGGTGGACGAAGGGCTCGTCGGCGAAGGCCTTCTCGTAGGCGACGCGGACGGACTCGCCGGTGACACCGGGGCGCGCCTTCGCGGAGCAGGTGGCGAGGATGCCTCGGGGCATCGGCGCGAGGGTGGGTGTGAAGGAGACGGAGACGGCCTCTTGGGCGACCCCGCTCAGGTTCTGGATCATCTCGGGCGTGTGCCGGTGGCCGCCGCCGACGCCGTACGGCGACATGGAGCCCATGACCTCGCTGCCCAGCAGGTTCGGCTTGGGCGCCTTGCCCGCGCCGGAGGTGCCGGAGGCGGCGACGATCACGGCCTCGGCCTCGGCGAGGTGGGCGGCGTACGCAGGGAACAGGGCGAGGGAGACCGCGGTCGGGTAGCAACCGGGCACCGCGATGCGCTTGGAACCCTCCAACGCGGCGCGGCCGCCCGGCAGTTCGGGAAGGCCGTACGGCCAGGTGCCGGCGTGCGGGGAGCCGTAGAACCTCTCCCAGTCGGCCGCGTCCTTGAGCCGGAAGTCGGCGCCCATGTCGACGACGAGCACCTCCGGGCCGAGCTGCTCGGCGACGGCCGCGGACTGCCCGTGCGGCAGCGCGAAAAAGACGACGTCGTGTCCGGCGAGGACGCCGGCCGTGGTCTCCTGGAGCACCCGGTCGGCCAGCGGCAGCAGGTGCGGCTGGAGCGCGCCGAGCCGCTGGCCCGCGTTGGAATTGCCGGTCAGGGCGCCGATCTCGACCTCGGGGTGCGCCAGGAGCAGCCGCAGGAGCTCCCCGCCCGCGTATCCGCTCGCTCCGGCCACTGCCGCACGTACCGCCATGGAATCCATCCTCCTCTTGGATGGCATGACTATACGTTTCCATGCACGTTTATGCAATCCTGACCGGATCGCTCACCGTGTCGGCGCGGGCGCCTCCGGTACGGACGGTGTCGCGTCGAGGCCGGAGGGCTCGGGTGAGTACACGGTCGGGGAAGGGGATCGGGTCTGCGTGGGGCTCGGCGTGACCGTCGGCGGGCCCGCCGGTCGGATCGGCGTGTCCGCCTCGCGTTGCGCGAGGAGCAGGACGCAGACCGCCACGGCGGCCAGCGCCAGGAGGGCCAGGGCGGCGCGGGCCGGTGTGACCCGGGCGACGGAGGGCCCGGACGGCGGGTGCGCGGGGCGCAGATCGGCCAGGCCGACAGAGTCGGCACGTGCCCGCAGAGCGGCCTCCAGCCGGAGTTCCACCGACTCCGGGCCCGGCCCGGGATCGTGTCCGTTCATCGGGAACCTTCCAGACGTTTGCCGAGGGCGACCAGGGCGCGGCTGGCCGTGGACTTGACGGTGCCCCGGGACAGCCCGAGGGTCTCCGCGATCTGGGCCTCGGTGAGATGGGACCAGTACCGCAGCACCAGCACCTCGCGCTGGCGTGCGGTGAGGTGCCCGAGCGCCGCGAGAACCTCCCGGTGGTCCTCACGGAGCAGTACATGGTCCTCGGGCGGCGGGGCGTGCTGCTCACGCTCGGGCACATGGGCACGCACGGTCCGGCGACGCCGGAGCACCGAGCGGGCGCCGTTGACCACGCTGGTCCGCAGATACGCCTCCGGGTCGTCCACGGCCGCGAGCCGACGCCCGTGGCGGCGGAAGAGTGCGATGAAGGCGTCCTGGACGACGTCCTCCGCCGTGGGCAGGTCGTCCACCAGCAGCAGCGCCAGGCGCACCAGGGACAGCCGCCGGTGATGGTAGAGCTGGTCGATACGGAACTCGTCGAAGGCCGCCGATGGCGGGAGGTCCCCGGCCGCCCCGTCGGCCCGCGCCCCCGCCGCCCGCCGCGCCACGCCGGCCGGCAGCCTGTCCCGGGCCAGCGACAGCGCGCGGACGACGGCCCCCAGCCACGGGTGCGCCCGCGTCCGGCGAGGAGAGGCCGGCGGGTCACTGATCCAGCGCGGGACTGCCGGGACCGGTGCTGTCGTCATGGGTCTCCTGGACGGGTGGTGCGGGTGTCTCCGACGGTGGAGCGGGGGGTGGGGCGGCGGCGTCGGCGGTGCGGGGGCTGCCGGACCGTGGCCCGGCAGCCCCCGTTCAGCTCCCCTCCCCCGGGAGCGTCAGCCGTGTCGCGGGGCCGGCGAGGGGCTGGTCCACTTCGTGGGCTCGGGCTTCGCCTCCGACGGCACGGGGACCGGCGCCGGGCTCGCCCCCTGCGTCGGCTCCGCCCGGGTGGGCGAGGGGACCGGGGACGGGCTCGTCCACTTCGTGGGCTCCGGCTTCGGAGTGGCCGGGACCGGGGACGGGCTCGCCTCTCGCGTCGGCTCGGCCCGGGTGGGCGACGGGACCGGGGTGGCGCTGGTCCACTTCGTGGGCTCGGGCTTCGGCGTGGCCTCCGACGGCACCGGGGACGGGCTCGTCCGGGAGCTGTCCGTGCTGGCCTGGGCGACCATCGCCCCCGCGCCGACGGCCAGGACGGCTCCGAGGGCGGTGGCCCCCAGGGCGGTGCGCAGCCGGTGGGCGCGCAGGTGGTGCAGGACGTGACGTGCGGACATGCCGTTCCTCGAATCGTTGTCGCGGTCGTGGTGGAAAGGAGGCCTCCACCCCGACAGACGTGCGACCCCCTACGAGGTTGCGTGTGACCTGGAACACATGACCGAAGGAAGGCTTGCGCGTGGGCGTGGGCCGCTGCCGCCGGGGCAGCGGCCCGCACCACCACCGGCTACCTCTGCTTGATCCGCAGGAAGGTGACCGAGTTCGCCGGGAAGGTGTACGTGAACCTGTCGGCCACCCCGGAGAAGGTGGACGACACCGGCGCCACCGACGTGGCCGTCTCGGTGTTCACCGCGTCCGGGGCCGCTGCCAGCGTGGTGACCTTCGCCCTGGACGCGACCTTCGCGCCGCCCAGGTCGATCGCCGTACGGGCCGCCGAGGACTGGGCGTTGACGACCTTGACGATCAGGTCCCCGCTCTTCTTGTCCTTGGTGACGACCTGGCGGAACGGCTCGGCCGGCTTGTCGTCGGTGAAGCTCCCCCACTCCTTGCCGTCGAGGTAGAGGGTGACCTGACGGCCCCGCACCTTGATGTCGATGTCGTAGGCGCGGCCCGTCTCGACCGACCCGGCCTTGGACAGGAGCGTCGACTTGCCGCCATCCACGGCCTGCTCCACGGCGGACTGGGTGTTGTTCCAGCCGCCCAGGTTCCACCAGTAGTAGTTGCCGGTGTCCTTGACGCCGAAGGCGACGAGGAAGCCCTCCTTGCCGGACTTCTTGGTGGCCTTCACCCGCAGGTCGTAGTCGTGCCAGCCGGCGTCACCGGCCGACACCATGGTGTTCTCGGCGGCCGCGTCGCTCTGCACGTACTGCCCGTCCTGGACGCTCCAACTGCCGCCGCCGCTGTGGTTCCACTGGGCGGCGTCACCGGAGAAGTCGTCCGTGAGCAGTGTCCTCCCGTCGGCGTCGGTGACCACCACATCGTCGTACGCCGCGCTGGTCGCCCAGGTCGACAGGCCGACGGCGCCGGTGATCGGGGCGAGCAGCGACGGTGTCCCGGTGGCCTTCGACGGCACCACCCGGTCGCCGACGTTGTTCATGAACAGCTTCTGGACCTCGTAGTTGGCGGAGTTCCAGGAGGCGTGGTTGTTGAACCACACCAGGTCCGGGCGCCACTGGACGTAGTCCTCGTTGGCGAACAGCGGGGCGTAGGAGGCGAGTTTCACGACGTCGGCGTTGCGCTCGAGGCCGGTCATGAAGGCCGCTTCGGCGAGGCCGTTCTTGAAGGCGTTGCCCTGCGAGGCGTACTCGCCGAGGAAGACCTTGGGGCCGTTCCTGTCGTAGGAGTCGTAGCGGCTGTTGTTCTGCAGGAACCACTGGGGGCTGTTGTAGTAGTGCTCGTCGACCATGGCGACGTTCGCGTCGCGGTTCAGCTGCCAGGCCGTGTCGAACGTCGAACCCGTGTCGTCCGGACCGGAGTTGGAGATCACGGTGATGTCGGGGTACTTCGCCTCGATGGCGGCGCGGAACTGCTTGAACCGGGCGAAGAACTCGTTCGGGAGGTTCTCCTCGTTGCCGACCTCAAGGTGCGTGAGGTGGAACGGCCTGGGGTGGCCCATCTGCGCGCGCTTCTTGCCCCAGATCGAGGTCACCGGGCCGTTGGCGAACTCGATGAGGTCGAGGGTGTCCTGGATGTGCCGCTTGAGCAGTGCCTCGTCGTCGACGGCCCGGTTCTGGCCGCAGCCGGTCACCAGGGCCGGGACCACGGGCAGCGGCATCGCGCCGATGTCCTCGCTGAGGCGGAAGTACTCGTAGTAGCCGAGGCCGTAACTCTGGTTGTAGCCCCAGAAGTTGGCGTTGGTGGCCCGTTGCTCGACCGGGCCGATGGTGTCCTTCCACTGGTATGAGCGCTTGCGCTGGTAGCCGGAGGCCTCGCTGTAGTCCTCCATGGAGCCGGTGTTGACCAGGCAGCCGCCGGGGAAGCGCACGAAGCCGGGGTGCAGGGCGGCGACCTTCTCGGCGAGGTCCTTGCGCAGTCCGTTCGGCTCGCCCCGGTAGGTGTCACGCGGGAAGAGCGACACCATGTCCAGGGCCGCGTCGGCCGAGGAGGCGACGGCGAGGCGGCCGGCGGAGCTGGTGCGGGTCGCGGTGAGCGTGGCGGTGTACTTGGCCCAGCCGCCCTTCCGCACGGCCACCTCGCGGGCGGTGGCCAGGGTTCCGCCGACGTCCTGGAGGGTGACGGTGAGGGTGGTGCCGGCGGCGGCGCGGGCCCACACCGAGAAGTCGTACCTCTTGCCCTCGTCGACGTGGACGCCGGTGTTGTAGCCGGCGTTGGTGACGGACGAACCGGCGGTCAGGGAAAGGTAGTCGCGGTTGCGTTCGTTGAGCCGGCCGGCGTCGTTCACGACCTGCGCGGTGCCGTCGACCGTCCAGGAGGTGAGGGGCGTGTACGAGGAGTTGTCGGCGGTGGAGTACTCGAAGGACCGGTTCTGCACGAGTTCGGCGTACAGGCCGCCGTCCGCGGCGCGGTTGATGTCCTCGAAGAAGACGCCGTACATCGTGTCGTCGATCTTCGCGCCCTTGGTGGCGGGGTCGACGGTGATCGCGTAGTCGGTGACGTCCTCGGCGTGGGCGGGCGCCGAGACCAGGCCGGCCGCCACCAGGAAGGCGGTGGCCGTGAGACCGAGTCTCCAGCGGATGCGGGTGCGTGACATGGATACTCCGCGGCTCAAGTGGGGGGATCCCCAGGTCATTCGAAATATCGGACAATGATCAGCACTTCGAACGGCAACATAGAGAGGGGGATTCGAGAGCGTCAACGGGTCGCGCGGTATCGAAAGTGTCGGAAGGGTCGAAAGGGAGGAACGGATGGGCGAGTTCCGGCCAGTACCGGACGTCCTGGCGTATCTCGCCGGGAGCTGGCGGGTGGAACGCTCCGTGCGGGATCTGGCGAGCGGCGACGAGGGACACTTCGGCGGTACGACCACTTTCGGCCCCTTGGACGAAGGCGGGCTGCTGCACCACGAGAGGGGAACCTTCACCTGGCGGGGAGTCCCCCGCCCCGCCGAGCGCACCCTTCTCTTCCTGCCGGGCGGTTCACCGGGAGCCGTGGACGTCCGCTTCGCCGACGGCCGCCCCTTCCACGACCTGGACCTGGCCTCGGGTCGCCATGTCGCCGACCACCCCTGCTCGGCCGACCTCTACCGGGGCGAGTTCACCGTCCTCGACGGGGACCACTGGCGATCCGTGTGGCGGGTCGGCGGGCCCGCCAAGGACCTTGTCCTGACCACCGACTACGCCCGCGAGGACTGAGCGGTCACCCGTCGAAGCGGAGGTTCCAGCGTCCCGTCCGGCCGGTGACGGCGGTCGTCGCCAGCGGCTGGACGTCGATGTTCCAGTAGGAGGAGGGCGGTGCCTTCAGGGCGTAGACCAGCGCGGCCCGGATCACCGAGGGTTCGGCCACGGCGACGACACGACCGCCGTCCTCGACGGGACGGGTGTCGAGCCAGTTCCCGACCCGGGAGATGAACGCCGCCAGCGACTCACCGCCGTGCGGAGTGGCCCGCGGGTCGGCGAGCCAGGCGTCCACGGCCTCCGGCTCGCGGGCCATCGCCTCGCCCAGGGTCAGCCCGCGCCAGCGACCCATGTCGCAGTCCCGCAGGGCGAGTTGCACCAGCGGCGTGTAACCGAGGGCGTCCCCGGTGGTGCGGCTGCGCGGGGCCGGCGAGCAGTAGCGCAGCTCGGCCGCCGCGAGCGGGATCAGATCCTGGACGACGCGCTGGACCTCGCCCCAACCGGCCTGGTCCAGCGGCCGGTCGTCCTCGAAGCGCTCCGCGAGCAGCGGGGAGCTGCGCGCGGCGGCGACGAACGTGACCCGAAGATGCATGCGGCGATCGTGAGGGGAGCGAGTGCACAGGTCAATAGGTGTTACCCGAGAGTTGCGCGGACCTCCCGCGGGACGTGGGCCGGGGCCACCTCGTCGTAGGCCGCACGAAGACGTCGTACCCCCTCCGCGATCTCCCCCGCTCCCGTCACCGCGGCGAAGCTCAGACGGATGTGTCCGGCGGACGGCTCGGCACTGAAGTACGGGCGGCCGGGGGTGATCGCGACGCCCGCGCGCAGGGCGGCCGCCGTCAGGGCCAACTCGTCGGCGCCGTCGGGCAGTCGGAGCCAGAGGTGGTAGCCGCCCATGGGGATGTGCGGGAGGGAGAGTTCGGGCAGGCCGAGCCGCAGGGCGGCCGTCATGACGTCCCGTCGCTCCTTCAACTCCGCCGAGATCGCCCGCAGATGGCGGGACCACGCGGGCGAGCCGACCAGTTCGAGTGCCGCCTCCTGCAAGGGCCGGGGCACGAAGAAGGTGTCGACGACCTGGATGGCGCGCAACCGCTCCAGGACCGGGCCGCGCGCGGCGAGCGCGCTGACCCGGAAGCTCGGTGAGGTCGCCTTGGTGAGCGAGCCGACGTGGACGACGACTCCGTCGGGGTCGTCGGCGGCGAGCGGACGCGGCACCGGCCCGGCGTCCTCGTGCACGAGCCGCCGTACGAAGTCGTCCTCCACGACGAACGCGCCGACCGCGCGCGCGATACCCAGCACCTCCCCGCGCCGCTCGGGCGCAAGCACCGCGCCGGTCGGGTTCTGGAACAGCGGCTGGCAGACGAACACCCGGGCGCCGGTGGCCCGGAACGCGTCGGCGAGCAGGGACGGCCGTACCCCCTCCGCGTCGACCGGCACCGGAACGGGCCGCAGGCCGGCCGCCCGCGCGATGGCCAGCATGCCCGGATACGTGGGCGATTCGACCAGCACCGGCGCACCCGGCGGGGCGAGGGCACGCAGAGCGGTGGTCAGCGCGGTCTGGCCGCCCGAGCTGATCAGCACCTCCGCCGCCGTGACGCCGCCGCCGGGCCCGCCGATACCGCGCGCGAACCACTCCCGCAGCTCCGGCAGCCCCTCCATGGGCGGCCGTCCCCACGCGCCCGGCCGGCGTCCCGCGCGCGCCAGGGCCGCGGACATCGCCCGTTCCGGTTGCAGCGAGGGATGGAGATAACCCCCGTTGAACTCGATCACGCCGGGGGCCGGTGCGGCCAGCGAGACCAGGACGCCGGACGCGTCCACCGAGCGCGGTACGAGATCGGCGGCGCCGTCCGCGCTCAGCGCCACCTCCTGCCACGAGGTGTCCCCGACCGTCGTGGCGGCGGTCGTCCGCGGCCTGGCCCGGAAGGCGCCGGCGCCCGGCCTCGTGACGACCAGGCCCTCGGCGGCCAGCTGCGCGAGTGCCCGCGAGACGGTCACCGGGCTCACCCGGAACCGCTCCACCAGGGCACGACTCGACGGGAGCTTTCCACCTGGAGAGTAGCGGTCCAGCTCCCTTCGCAGCTGTTCCGCCAGTTCACCCACACTGCTACGCTCTTGCATGAGAGTACAGAGTAGCGCTATCGCGCCGACCCGGATAGCGGTCACCACCCCGGACAGGCCGCCGGTCACCGGCACCCTGCTGGCCGCCCTCGGCGTCGTCGCCTTCTCCCTCACCTTTCCGGCCACCGCCTGGGGCCTGGAGGGCTTCGGCCCCTGGGCGCTCATCGCCCTGCGCAGCGTGCTCGCGGCGCTCATCGCGGGCGTGTGCCTGCTGGCCCTGCGGGTGCCGCTGCCGGCCCGTCGGCACACGCCGGGGCTGGCTGTCGTCGGCGCCGGCGTCGTGGTGGGCTTCCCGCTGCTCTCCACCCTGGCGCTGGAGACGTCCACCACCGCGCACGCCGCTGTCGTGGTCGGCCTGCTCCCGCTGACCACCGCGCTCCTGTCCGCCCTGCGGTTCGGCACCCGTCCCTCCCGCACCTTCTGGGCGGCGGCGCTCACGGGCGCCGCCGCGGTGGTCGCCTTCACCGTGCAGCAGAGCGGCGGCGCCCTCACCACCGCCGACCTGTATCTGTTCGGCGCGCTGCTGGTGTGCGCGGTCGGCTACACCGAGGGCGGCCGGCTGGCCCGGGTCATGCCGGGCTGGCAGGTCATCGGCTGGGCGCTGGTGCTGTGTCTGCCGCTCACCGTGCCCGTCGCCGCGGTGGCGCTGGCGTACGAGCCCATACGGCTGACCGCGCACAGCGTCGCCGGGCTGCTGTGGGTCGCGGCGGGCTCGCAGTTCCTCGGCCTGCTCGTCTGGTACCGGGGAATGGCGGTCATCGGCATCCCCAGGGCCAGCCAGTTGCAGTTGGCCCAGCCGCTGCTCACACTGGTGTGGTCGGTGCTGCTGCTGGGCGAGCACCTGACGGTGGCCGCCCCACTGACGGCCGCGGCGGTGCTGGTGTGCATCGCCGTCACCCAGCGGGCACGGAGCTGAGCGGCGCGCACGCGCCGGTCCCACCGGGCCCCCGCGCCGTAGACTCAGGGACACGGACCACTGCTCCCGCACTAGGTGAGGAGACCCGACAGATGCGTGCAACCGTGGGCGACCAGCTTGTCCAGCACGGCAGGGTGGTCGGACAGCAGGACAAGGTCGGCGAGATCGTCGAAGTGATGGGCCCCGAGGGCAACCCCCCGTATCGCGTCCGCTTCGAGGACGGTCACGAGGGCGTGTGCTCACCCGGCCCCGACACCGAGATCCGGCACCGGGAAACCCACCGGTGACTCAGCGCGGAGGCTTCGCCGGCCGCTGGTAGTGGTCGGCGACCACCCGCGCCATCGCCCCGATCCGGTCCACCGCCACCTCGTCGGCGGCGAAGAAGACATGTCCGCGTACCTGCGGGAACGCACGGGCGCGGGTGAGATGGCGGGACAGCTCCGCCGGGTCCTGCCAGGCCGCGGGCTGCGCCGGGTCGCCGGCCTTGTAGAGCGCCTCCCCCAGGTACAGCTTCGTCCTGCTGCCCCGCGCCGTCTCGGCCCACCAGCCCAGCAGTTCCGCGTAGTCGGCGACGGCGAAGCCGATGTTCCAGTAGAGCTGCGGGACGATGTAGTCGATCCAGCCCTCGCGCACCCAGGTGCGGGTGTCCGCGTGCATGTCGTCGTACGTCTGCACGCCCGCCCGGGTGTCCGAGCCGAGCGGGTCGGTGTCGGAGTTGCGCCACACTCCGAAGGGGCTGATGCCGAAGCGGGCTGCGGGGCGGATGCCTCGGACCCGGGCCGCCGTCTCCCGCACCAGCTTGTCGATGTTGTCGCGCCGCCAGGCGGCCCGGTTCGGGAAACCGCCGCCGTGGCGGTCGTAGGCCGCGTCGTCGTCGAAGGTCTGGCCCGCCACCGGGTACGGGTAGAAGTAGTCGTCGAAGTGCACGGCGTCCACCGGGTACCTGCGCACCGCGTCCAGCATCGCGTCCTGCACGAACGCCCGGACCTC
This sequence comes from Streptomyces sp. NPDC050997, assembly GCF_040660135.1. Lineage (NCBI taxonomy): Bacteria > Bacillati > Actinomycetota > Actinomycetes > Kitasatosporales > Streptomycetaceae > Streptomyces > Streptomyces sp. NPDC050997. The sequence goes on along the minus strand of NZ_JBFAGK010000013.1, from coordinate 64,548 downwards.
GGGCAGCCCGGGGTTGTAGTAGAGCTTCCCGCCGTACGGCACCACCCACTCCGGGTGCTCGCGGGCGGGGTGGGAGGCGACGAGCCTCGTGGGGTCCGCGTGGTTGGCGATCCGGTACGGGTTGAACCAGGCATGCAGCGCCAGGCCCCGGGCGTGCGCCTCCGCCACCGCCGTGCCGAGCGGATCCCAGCCCGGGTCCTTGCCCTGAGTGCCGGTGAGGTACTCGGACCACGGCTCGTACGGCGAGGGCCACAACGCGTCGGCCGTCGGACGCACCTGGAAGATCACGGTGTTGAGGCGGCTGCGGACCGCCCCGTCCAGGTGCGCGAGAAGCTCGGTACGCTGCCGCCGCGCCGACAGTCCCGGCGTCGAGGGCCAGTCACGGTTGTTCACCGTCGCCAGCCACACGCCCCGCATCTCCTCGAACCGCCGCTCCCGCGCGGCGGCCGCGCCCGAGGCCGACGTGAGCGTCGACAGCGCGGCCAGCGCGAACGCCCGACGTGACAGTCGCCCCACCTGAAACACCCCCATACACCGCGGATCCGTACGGTCACGGATCGTCTCCGCGCCCCAGGATGCCCGCACCCCCGCGATCGATCATCGATACTTGGGAGTAACGTGCACGAACGGAGCAGGCACCGCACCAACCGCGAACCTGCCACAGCCGTAGATCAGCGAAAGGGACGATGTGACGGACATCCAGGCGGGAGACATCACGCGGGTCGGAGTTGTGGGCTGCGGTCAGATGGGAGCGGGCATCGCCGAGGTGTGCGCCCGCGCCGGCCTGGACGTGAAGGTCGCCGAGACCACCGGCGAGGCCCTGGAGATCGGCCGGACCCGGCTGTTCAACTCCCTGGCCAAGGCTGCCGGGCGCGGCAAGATCACCGAGGCGGAGCTGGCGGAGACGCAGGAGCGGCTCAGCTTCACCACGGACCTCGGCGAGTTCGCCGACCGTGATCTGGTGATCGAGGCGGTCGTCGAGAACGAGCAGGTCAAGACCGAGATCTTCCAGGTGCTCGACCAGGTCGTGACCCGGCCGGACGCCATCCTCGCCTCCAACACCTCCTCCATCCCGCTGGTGAAGCTGGCGGTCGCCACCGCACGGCCCGACCACGTCATCGGCATCCACTTCTTCAACCCGGCCCCGGTGCAGCAGCTGGTCGAGCTGATCCCGGCGCTCACCACCTCCGAGGGCACGCTCAGCCGCGCCCAGGCCTTCGCCGAGAAGGTGCTCGGCAAGCACGCCATCCGCGCCCAGGACCGCTCCGGCTTCGTGGTGAACGCGCTGCTGATCCCGTATCTCCTGTCCGCGATCCGGATGTTCGAGTCCGGCATCGCCAGCCGCGAGGACATCGACAACGGCATGGAGCTCGGCTGCGCCCACCCGATGGGCCCGCTGAAGCTGACCGACCTGATCGGCCTGGACACGGTCGCCTCGGTCGCGTACTCGATGTACGAGGAGTACAAGGAGCCGCTGTACGCCGCTCCCCCGCTGCTCCAGCGCATGGTCGACGCGGGCCGGCTGGGCCGGAAGTCCGGGTCGGGCTTCTACACGTACTAGCGAGTGCGGCGACGCCGCCAAGTGGCGCTGTTCAAGGGCGAATTCACCCGGAACAGCGCTCACGGCGGCACTGCATAGGTGGTTCTCGCGGCGCCCGACGGTGGCCCTCCGCGCCTCCTCGCCCAGCCCACGTGGACTGCACGGGAACACGGCCTGTCGAGCGGCATCGACCGACAGCAAATCGACCCTGACCTGGGACTTTGTGTCTTTCGAAGCTGTCAGGCCCTTTCTCGCCTACTCAGCGAAAACCCGAGATCTGATTCCGTTGGCGCAGTCGCGCCAAGGCGAAGCTCACCGGCTCCGGCAGGACAAAGCCGGTACCAGCGCCGTCAGTATCGAGCGCCTCAGCGGACTGCCACCGACCGGGGAAACACACCCACCCCGCCCCCGCGCCAAGCGAATTGTCCCCCGCGCCCGCCCGGTCCGCCTACCCGGCTGCGGCCACGTCCCGATGAACGACGACCCGGCGCTGGAGGCATGACCACGTCCTGTCTAGCTGGCGAGACAGGAGCCGGCCCTGTCCCGCGGTGGAATAGATATCTCTCCTTTGATGCCTGCGGCCAAATGGCTAGGCTTTCCCGGGTCGGGATGGGATGTTGCCTGGTGGGTGCGGTTGATGGGGCCGCACAGGGGATGCACGTGCAAGCAGGAGAGAAAGTCCCTGTTTCCCCTTGAAGCTACGATTGATTGGCTGGCGGACTTCTATGTCTCAGATGCATCACGCAAAGGGGCAGGACGACCATCATTCGCGTGTGGTTCGCGCCTCATCCGCACAGCGGAGAATGTATTTCTCCTCAATTGTGCGGCCAGCCAGTTCGGCTGATACCTGGGGAACCGCCCTCACAGTCGACGGGGATCTCGACATAAGCAGGATTGAGCGCGCCCTACAGGTGCTGCGCGGCAGACACGAAACACTGCGCACCACATTCCTGGAACGCGACGGTGAAGTTCTCCAGGTGGTGCACGATGCGAACGGGGACGTTGCCCAGTCTTCGCTGCTCGACATCGTAGAGGCCGAGGGGGACTCGCACAGCAAGCGCTGTGACTGGGCGGAGGATGAGGCCAGAAGGATGCTTGACATTTCCTTCGATATTTCATCAGGGCCGCTCTGGAAAGCAGGCGCGATACGGGTGTCATCCCGGCTGCACCTGATAATCTTCGTGTTCCATCACATCATTATCGACGAGATTTCCGCACAGGTATTCGCCGAAGAACTACGCCTCGCTTACGCTGACGAAAACGCGCTTGCCGTCGCGACGCCGGCCGTTCAGTACGCGGATTTCTGCCTGGCGGAGAATGCCTCCGGGGTGGACCCTGCCGGCCTGGACTACTGGCGTGGCCAACTGGAGGGCATCCAGTCGCCCCAGCTGCCCGAGGACAGCAGGGAAGACCCGGGCGTGATCATCGGGTCCCGGATCCCGGTCGCCGTTCCAGAGAATGTCGTAGCGGAATTCGAAGAGTTCTGCAAGGACCGCTCGATCACTCCGTTCATGGGCATGCTCGCAGCGTATTTCATTCTGTTGCAGCGCTGGACGAGATCGAGCGATATAGCAGTGGGCACGCCGGTACTCAGCCGACCGGACTCGGACTTCTTCAGAACGATCGGATTCTTCGCCAACACAGTGGTGCTGCGCTGCCCGGTAGCACCGACACTGACCTTCGATCAGTTTCTCGACCACGTGAGTGAAACGGTTCTGGACGCGCTCGACCACCAGGACGTGCCGTTCGAAGCAGTCGTAAAGGACATTGCTCCCCACCGGGACGCCGATCGCAATCCCCTCTTCCAGGCCGCTATCGGCTATGGCACTCTAGACCCGAGCGATACCTGGGCACTTGACGGCCTCCAGGTGACGCCCATGCCAGACCCCATGGAGTTGTCGCGCATCGAATTTGACCTGCGTCTGGACATACAACGGCTGGCACACGAAACCTCACTCACCATCGAATACAATCGTCAGCGGTTTTCCGAGGCGGCTATGCAGAGGTTTGCCGATACCTACGGAAACCTGCTGCAGTCACTCAGTCGGGCACCCGATGTCCCGCTCGGGAGCATCCCGGTCCTCGACCAAGTCGCCCTGGACGAAACGCTGGTGCTCGGCGCGAGTGGTGATACGCAGGACGGCCGTGCCCCCGCGGAATGCACATCCGCATGGGACCTCTTCGAATTGACGGCCGCGACTGTTCCTGAACGGGAAGCAGTCGTTGCGGATGGGGAGCGGCTCACCTTCGCCGAACTGGCCGGTCGGGCCCGGACCATGGCCACGGCATTGCGCGCCCGCGGCGTACGGTCCGGCACCATGGTGGGGATCTGCCTGGCCAGGCGCAGCGATCTGATCGTCGCGATGCTCGCCACCTGGGGTGCGGGCGGTGCCTTTCTCCTGCTGGATCCGCACCAGCACGAGGGCCGCCGCCAGCTCCTTGAGGAGGCCGGCATCGCCCTGGTCGTCTCGGACGAACGCTTCGCCGAGGTGGAGACGGTCTCAGCGGCCGTGCTCCTGGCAGACGCGGCGACGGCGGTCGGGGGCGATTCCACGCACGGGGTCGATGCCGCTCGTCGCCCGGCAACTGCTCCGGCCTGCATGCTTTTCACAGCAGGTTCCACGGAACAGCCGAAGGGCGTGGTCATCGATCAGGCGAGCCTCGTCGCTCTCGCCACCACCCAACTGGCGCCGATGTACGCACGGCTGCCCGAAGGGCGCCAGGTGAATGTCGGCGCGCTGAGTTCCGTGACGTTCGACGTGTTCATCAACCAGTGCCTCGGCATGATCGCCTTCGGGCACCGGCTGCTGTTGATCGGTGAGGAGGAGAGGACGGATCCGCTCCGGCTCCTTGCCCGAGGGTCGGATCCTGAATCATCGATTGACGTGTTCAACTGCAACAGCAGCCAGATGGAGAGCTTGGTCGACGCTGGTCTCCTGACCCTTCCGTACCCGCCGAAGATGGTCGTCATCGGTGGCGAGAGCGCGTCGGAGCGGCTGTGGCGGCGTCTGCACGACCAGCCTGAACTCCTCGCGTTCAACACGTACGGCCTGACCGAGTGCACTGCCGATTCGGCCAGGGCAGAGATCGGCGAACACGCTCACCAGGTGGCCGGGCGCGCGGTGGGCGCGGCTCAGATCTACATCGTCGACGACCAACTGCAGTTGCTGCCGCCCACGTTCGTCGGCGAGATCTGCATCGGTGGGCTCGGTGTGGCCCAGGGCTACGCGGGAGAGCCCGCGTACACCAGTGAACGGTTCATAGCCGACCCGTTCAGCCGTGTCCCCGGGCAGCGCATGTACCTCACCGGTGACAAGGGCCGGCTGCGTCCTGATGGGCAGTTGGAGTTCTGGGGCCGTCTCGCCGACCGTGTGACGGTCCGAGGTCGGGGCGTCGAGCCGGGTGAGCTGGAGGCTCTGCTCGACAGCCATCCCGCCATCGCCCGCGCCGCCGTCATCGCGACCGACCCAGGCATGGACATGGCTCAACTGGTGGCGTATGTCGTGCCGGGCGACGGAGGCCGGGACGGGCTGACGTACTCCGCCGTACGGGAATTCCTTCGTGGCAAGCTCCCCTCCGCACTGTTGCCCGACCGGGTAGAGGTCCTTGAAGAGTTCCCGGTCGCCTTCAACGGCAAGCTGGATCGCAGGGCGCTGTCCGGCATCGAGTCGTCGGGCACCCTGCTGGAGGCCGGCCAGGGCACGACGCTGCTCGACATCTCCCGGGAACAGCGTCTGTGCGAGATCGTGGGTGAGGTGGTCGGAGCACCGCAGGCCGGCCCTGACGACAACTTCTGGGTACTCGGCGGGAATTCGCTGCTCGCCATGCAGGTCATCGGTCGAGTGCGCACCGCCTTGGGCTGCGAGCTGAGCGTCCGAGCGATTTTTGAAGCCGATTCGCTCGGGGACATGGCGGTTCAGCTGGTTGCCGTCGACGACAGCACAGAGAAGGGTGACGGCCGATGACCGCCACCGTGGAGAACTTGCTGCGCTGCCGTTCCCCTCATCCGGACCCTGACATGCGGCTGTTCTGTCTTCCGTGGGCCGGGGCCGGGGCGCTCGGATACAGCTCCTGGACGTTGCCCACTGACATGGCTGCCGAAGTGTGGGCCGTCCAGCTCCCCGGACGCGAGGACCGGGCCGGGGAACCTCCGCTGCCGTCCATCACCTCGATGGTCGACGTCCTGCGGGGTGCTGTGGAACCGCTGCTGGACCGACCGTTCGCGTTCTTCGGCCACAGCATGGGGGCTCTGCTGGCCTTCGAACTGGCCCGCGCGCTTCGAGCCACCGGCGGACCGGCCCCTGCCCAGCTGTTCCTTTCCGGGATGCGTTCACCCGACCTCACCCCCTGGCGCCCGGCCGCGAGCGTTCTGGGCGACGAGGCCCTGCTGCATCGGCTGAACGAGATCGCCGGTCCCTCGGTCTCGGCTGTGCGCGACCGCGATGTGCTGCTGTGGCTGGCTCCCGCGATGCGTGCCGACTTCGCGGCGTGCGAGAACTACCAGTACCGCGACGAACTGCCGTTGGACATACCGACCTGCCTGCTCGCCGCCGGCGACGACGCCGAGGTCCGGGTGGACGAGGTGTCCGCATGGCGGCGGCACTGCGGTGCCGTCGGCCCTGTACGCGTCTTCGAGGGAGGCCATCTCTACCTGCTCGACCAGCGGGCGGATGTGCTCTCCCTCATCGCCGAAGAACTCCAGGGTCATGGCGTGTTCGGGATCGGTCCGGTTCGCCGGCCTCGCGTATGACATGACGTCATGTCCCGGTACCAGGTGGGATGTTCCCTGAAAGCAGTACAGGCCCGGCGCTGGGGATCATGTAGAGACCCATGAGAACCGAGCGAGACCGTGCCTGCCCGAACATCATCACCCATGCCCGCCTGGGAAGCAGGTCGGCATCGTCGGCCTCGTCGATGTCCCAGGTCTCGAAGGGAGCGTTCGTTTCGACTCCGAATTAGGTGTCGAATTTTTCGACCTGATCGACCTCGGCGAATACCTTCCTCACGTACTGCTGCCGCCGGCGACATCGCGCAGGCGCTGGAGGTGCGTCAAGCCCGACATCACCTCGTCCGTCGAAAGCCCGAAGTCAATGAGACAGGCGATCTCGTCCACACCGATCTCCGCGAGTCGCGCGACGACTTCCTTTGCTTTTTCGACCGAGCCGAGAAGGCCGATGTTGTCGAAGTAGTGCTCGAACGATCGCTCCACCAGGAAATCGACCTCGTCGTCTTCGAGGTTTTCGGGATCCTCCGAGCTGAAGCCGGGGTCCGAGGCCAGGATGAGATTGAGCGCGCTGCGCATATAGGCCGACAGTGCCGGCCTGACCAGCTCACGGACCGCCTCGTTGTCCTCACCCAGGAAGGTGTGCACCATGACCACGACGTGGCCCGTCCATGCACCCTGACTCGCCTCGGCCGCAGCCTTCCGGTACTCGGAGATTTTCTCGGCCAACAGCTCGGGGCTTTGGCCGATCAGGTGGGTCAGCAGCCCAGCGCCTATACGGCCCGCGCTCCGGAAGGTCTCGACGTCGCCGACGCTGGTGATCCAGACGGGCAATTCATCCTGTACCGGCGGGGGAAAGGACCGCACCTTCGCCGGGTTTCCCATCCCGTCAGGGAGATCGACAGTCTCGCCACGCCACAGGGCCCGTACTTGCTCGACCCGCTCGTACATCTCGGTCCGGCGGTCCGCGTAGGCCGACGGGTTCAGCACAAAATCAGTGGCGTGCCACCCTGAGGCAAAGGACACACCGACGCGACCGTGCGAGATGTTGTCCACCACCGACCATTCCTCGGCGACCCGCAAAGGGTGATGGAGGGGTGCGACAACGCTACCTGCCCGAATTTTGACGCGTCTGGTGATCGCGGCAATCGCCGCACCGGTCACCGACGGATTCGGATAAGTGCCTCCGTAGGGATGGAAATGACGTTCCGGCGTCCATACGGCTTGGAAGCCGTGCTCGTCCGCGAAACGAGCGCCCTCGATCAGCAGCTGGTACCGATCGCCCTCGGCGTTTCCACTGTCATTGGCGAAGTAGAAAAGGCTGAAATCCGTCACACTCACACCCCTCATCGGTCAGCATGGAACCGGGGCCAGAATGTGCCGACATCATTGACGCGCATAGGCGCCATGCTATGCAGCGGCATCGAAGGCAAGTCCAGCGTTGACTTAATCGGTGGCACGACCATGCGCCACCGCTTGTCTCGCCGGCGGGACAGGCTCGGCACATGACTCCACGGCAGGCTCGCGGCGCATATCGGCCGGCAATGACCGGGCGGAGGTGAAGATCGCCGTATCGCCGGACCGGATGAAACGCAGGTAGTCTCCGTGATCAGTCCGCAGGTAGACAGTAGATATGCGATATGTCCGATCAGCCGGAGGGCTTATTCGCGTTGGCTCCAGCTTCTTCGAGTTCGCCGGGAATTGCCCGCCGGCTATGTGGGTCGTCGGAGTGCGCGCTGTCCTGGGGCACGGTTTCCCTGGCCCGCCCGCGGTACTGAGCCGAGCCGCGATGTCACCGACCTGCCGCGATGTCACCGGTCTGCCGTGACGCGGAGATCGCCCGAACGCCCGGCTCACCACACGATCGTGCTCCGGAGGTTGGAAACAAGCACATGACGATTAGGGGAGGCGCGATGGATTGGCTGTTGTCGCAACTTCGGGGTCGAGCCGACGCCGAGGCCATGGTCGGGCACGGCGGCAGGGTCACGTACGCCGACCTCGCGGAGCGGGCCACCGGCTGGCTGGTCGAGCTGGACCGGCTCGAAGTAACGGCCGGCGAGGTCGTGGCGGTGGTCGGGAACACCTCACCGAACACGGTCGCGCTCTTCACGGCGCTCGCCGTCCGAGGCGCTGTCGTGGTGCCCTTCGCTCCCGCCGATCCGCCGAGGGACCAGCGGGAGCGCCGGATCGCGACGGCACACGCGACCCGTGTCGTCGAGTTCAGCGGTCCTGACGAGTGGACGGTCCAGACCATCGCGGCACCGGACGCGCCAAGGCCACACCTTCTGACCGAGCTCGCCACCCGCAAAGAGGCCGGGCTGCTGCTGTTCTCCTCGGGCTCGACGGGCGAGAGCAAGGCCGCGCTGCTCTCGCTCCCCCGGCTGCTCGGCGGCTTCCGTGCGTCGTCGCGCCCCCGGCGAACGCTGCAGTTCATGGCGCTCGACCACATCGGTGGAGTCAACACGCTGTTCCGTACGCTCATCGGCGGCGGCACGGTGGTCACCGAGCCGCAACGCACCCCCAAGCACGCGTGCGAGGCCATCGAGCGTCACCGCGTCCAGGTGCTACCGACCACGCCGACCTTCCTCAACATGCTGCTGGTCTCCGGCGCCTACCGGGACTACGACCTGTCCTCACTCGAACTGATCACCTACGGCACGGAGCCCATGCGCGAGGTCACCCTCGCGCACGCGGCCACCGAGTTCCCCCGTGTGCAGTTCAAGCAGACCTACGGCCTCACCGAGACCGGCATCCTGCCCACGCGATCGATCTCGTCGGACTCGTTACGGATGGACGTCGGAGGGCGGGGATTCGGGACGGAGGTGCGCGACGGGGTGCTCTGGATCAAGTCGCCGAGCGCCATGCTCGGGTATCTCAACGCGCCCAGCCCGTTCGACGAGGACGGCTGGCTCAACACCGGAGACGCGGTCGAGGTGGCCGAGGACGGCACCCTCCGCGTACTCGGGCGGCTCTCGGCGCTGATCAACGTAGGCGGAGAGAAGGTGTCACCGGCCGAGGTCGAGAACGTGCTGCTCCGGGCCGGCAACGTCTGCGACGTCATCGTGACCGGACGCCCGAACGCCGTCACCGGTCACATCGTCACGGCCACGGTCGAGCTGGTCGAGCCGGAGGAGCAGCGGGCACTGAACAGGCGGCTGCGCCAGTTCTGTACCGACCACCTACCGCCCCACAAGGTTCCGGCCGTCGTCACCGTCTCGGACGTGCCGTTGCACGGCGAGCGATTCAAGCGCATGGGGGGTGCGGTGTGAACGGCACCGCGGATCAGCGTCCGGTGGCGGTCGTCAGTGGAGGCAGCCGAGGTCTGGGACTGGCGCTGGTGACCGACTTCCTGGAGCGCGGTTACCGAGTGGAGACTTTCAGCCGGTCCGAGTCCGCCGAGCTCATCGCGCTGCGCAAGTCGACCGCTCCGGACACCCTGTTCTGGTCCTCGATCGACGGAACGAACGCCGAAGCCGTCGAGGAGTTCGCCCGAGCGGCCGTGCGTCGCCATCGCCGTATCGACACGCTCGTGAACAACGCGGCGATCGGGCTGGAGGGCCTGCTGACGCTGACCGCCCCGACGGCCATCGACACCGCGCTGCGGACCAACGTGACACTGCCGGTTCTGCTCACCCGGGCCTGTCTGAAGCCCATGCTGGCCCGTCGGGCGGGTGTGGTGATCAATCTGTCCTCCATCAACGCGCTGCGCGGACAGACCGGCGTCGCCGTGTACGGCGCGGCGAAAGCGGCGCTCGACGGGCTGACGCGAGGTCTCGCCCGTGAGGTCGGCCCTGCCGGGGTCCGCGTGGTCAGTGTCGCCCCCGGCTACTTCGACAGCGAGATGACCGCGGGTATCGACGAGGCCCAGCGCCGCCGCATCGTGCGCCGGACGCCGTTGGGCCGGCTCGGCTCGATAGAGGACGTGCTCGACGTCATCCGGTTCCTCACCTCGCCCGCGGCGAGCTTCATCACCGGCCAGACCATCACCGTCGACGGTGGCTACACCTGCTGAACCCCTACCGCAGGGGCCGGGTGCATATGAACGGAGTGTGATTCCAATGAACAAGCGGGACACGGTCAAAGCCACACTGCTCGAGATCGTGAACGAGGTGGCCGGGCCGGTCGAGCAGCTGGACGAGGACCAGCTGCTCGTCGATCAGCTCGGTCTTGAGTCGCTGCACCTGGCGCGGCTCGTCGCCGTACTGGAGTTGGAGCTGGACACCGACCCGTTCTCCGCCGACGTTCCCATCACCAGTGTGCGCACGGTCGGTGACCTGCTGCAGGCGTACGACCCGGTCGTGCTGCCCCGACTCGGTGCCGGCGAGCCGTCATGACGCAGCGCGAACCGGGCGGGGAACCGATCGCGATCGTCGGCATGGCCGCCCGTTTCCCCGGAGCCGCGGACCTGGACCGGTTCTGGGACGCGATCCTGGCCGGACGCGAGGCGATACGCGACCTCGGTGACGAGGAGTTGCTGCGCGGTGGTGTCAACCCGGAGTGGCTGACGAACCCTGATTACGTGAAGGCGACCGCGTCGATGGACGACGTCGACCTGTTCGACGCGGCCTTCTTCGACATCTCCGGCCGCGAGGCCGCCGTGATGGACCCTCAGCAGCGAATCTTCCTGGAGACGTGCTGGCACGCTCTCGAGAACGCGGGCCTGCGCACCGCGGCCGGGGCGGGGACGTCGGTCGGGACGGGGACCTCGGTCGGGACGGGGACCTCGGTCGGTGTGTTCGCCGGCAGCGGCGGTGTACTCACCAGCTACCTCCCCGAGGTGTTGAACAGCGCAGGGACGCTGGAAGATCCCACAGCCTCACTCGAACAGCTCGGGACCGACAAGGACTTCCTCGCCACGCGGGTGTCGTACAAGCTCAATCTGACCGGGCCCAGTCTGACGGTGCAGACGGCGTGCTCCACTTCGCTGGTGGCGGTGCACCTCGCCGCCCAGAGCCTGTTGCGCGGCGAGTGTGACGCAGCACTGGCCGGCGGCGTGAACATCCGGCTCCCCCAGGCCACCGGGTACTGGCACCGCCGGGGCGGCATCCTGTCGCCGGACGGCCGCTGCCGCCCCTTCGATGTCGGCTCGCAGGGAACGATCTTCGGCAGCGGCGTGGGCGCCGTCGTCCTCAAGCCCCTCGCCGACGCGCTGCGCGACGGTGACACCGTCTACGCCACCATCCTCGGAACCGCGATCAACAACGACGGCGGCGGCAAGTCGAGCTACGGCGCCGCGAGCCTGCCGGGCCAGCTGGCCGCGATGCGTCAGGCGCTCCACGTCTCCGGTGTCGATCCCGCCACCATCGGCTACATCGAGGCGCACGGCACCGGGGTACCGCTCGGCGACCCCACCGAGATCGGCGCGCTGCAGCAGGTCTTCGGACAGGACGCTCCCTGCGCCATCGGCTCGGTGAAGGCGTTGATCGGGCACATGGAGGCGGCATCGGGCATAGCGGGCCTGATCAAGGCCGCACTGTCCCTGTATCGGGGGCAGATCCCGCCCAGCCCGTACTTCACGGAGCCGAATCCCCGACTGAAGCTGGACGACACAGGCCTGTTCGTCAACCCCGCGCCGCTGCCCCTGCCCGGAACTCCCCGCCGGGCAGCGGTCAACTCCCTCGGCATCGGCGGCACCAACGCCTTCGCCGTGCTCGAACAGGCGCCGGAACGCACGCGGGCGGGCCGGCGTCCGGGGCACGACCTCATCACGATCAGCGCCAGGAGCGCGGACGCGCTGCGGGAACTCGCGGACCGGTGGGCGAACCGCCTGCGCGAGCCGGACGCGGCCCTGACAGACCTGGCCTGCACGAGTCATGTCGGTCGCCGCGCGCTGCGCCACCGGCTCAGCGTCGTCGCGGACACCGAGCACACGGCAGCCGAGCGCATCGAGTCGTGGCTGCGCGACGGAACCGGGCCGGCGGACACGGGTGAATCCGGGCGCGCCAATCCGAGGGTCGGGTTCCTCTTCCCCGGTCAGAGCTCCGAGTACGCCGGCATGGCGGTCGAGCTCTATCGAGAGCATCCGACCTTCCGCGCGGCACTGGACCGGCACGCGGGCACCTTCCGCCGCCTCACCGGGGTCGGCCCTCTCGACGTGTTCGCCGACCCCGCGGCCCAGACGCGGGCCGAGCTGCTCCAGCCGGCGGTCTTCCTCCTACAGGTCACGCTGGCGGAGTTCTGGGCCGCGTGCGGAGTGCGGCCGGACGCGGTGGTCGGTCACAGCCTCGGCGAGTACGCGGCCGCCTGCGTGGCCGGCGTGTTCGGCGTCGAGGAGGGGCTCGAACTGGTCTGCGCGCGCGGCCGTGCCTTCGCGGCTGTTCCCGGCAGCGGCCGGATGGTCGCCGTCGGCTGCACCGACGTGGCCGAGCTGGAACGGCTGGTCGAGGCCAAGGGCGGTTCGGCGGCAGTCGCCGCGTACAACGCGCCGGAACGGATCACGGTCTCCGGCTCGGACACCGAGATGAGCGAGCTGGAAGCGGAGTTCCGACAGCGGGGCTGGGTCACGATCCCTCTGGAGACGACGCACGCATTCCACTCACCGTTGGTCGCCCCGGCCGTCCCCGCACTCGTCCAGGCCGCGAGCCGGATCACCCACCGGCAGCCTGTCGTGCCGATGGCGCTGAACCTCACCGGCACCTGGGCGGGCCGTGCCGAGCTCGGTGCGGAGTACTGGGGACGGCAGCTCACCTCACCGGTCAGGTTCGCGCCCGGCATCGGCGAACTGCTCGGCGGGGGATGCACGGTTTTCCTCGAAGTGGGGCCGGGCCGGACCCTCACCACCTCCGGACGCGTCCAATCCGACGACGGTGCCGTCTGGTTGCCCGGCCTCGCCCCCAGGACCCCGGACCCGGTCACCGTGCTCACCCACCTGGCACGCCTGGACAGGGCGGGGATACCGGTCGACTGGGCGGCGTACTACGCCCCGTTGAAGGCGGGCAAGGCTTCCGCTCCGCTCTATCCCTTCGCCCGGACCCGGCACTGGACCGCACCGGCACTCCCCCATGCCACCGCGGCGTCTTCCGCCGCCGAGCTGTCCGCTCAACCGGCCGGGAATCTGCCCGGCCTGAGCCGGCTGGCGCTGCCGCAGTCCACGCAGCGGCGTTACGAGACCACGGTGGCCGCGACGGCTCCGCGGGCGCTCGCCGATCACGAGATTTCCGGCCGCCTCGTCGTGCCGGGGGCCTACCACACTGCCTGCCTGGTGGAGGCTGTGGCCGGCGACGACTCCGCTGTGGTCATCGAGGATCTGGTCTTCCCGCGAGCGCTGGAGGTCGACAAGGCGCAACGCCGACTCCAGCTTGTGCTCACCCCGGCCGGGGACCACCGGTTCGTCGCCCAGTCGCTCAGCCTGACCAACGCGGACGACCCGCTGGCCGACGAGTCCTGGCAGGTGCACGCGGAGGGGCGGATCCAACGGACCGACGCCCTCGCCCAACCAACGGATCCGTCGGCCCACCTCGCCGGCCGGCCGGTTTCCCCGGCTGAGCTCTACCCGCTGTTCGAGGCTGCGGGCTTCCGGTTCGGTCCGGCGTTCCAGTGGATCGAAGAGCTGCGTCTGGACGGTGAGGACAGCTCCGGCGACCTCAGCTTCGCGGCGGACTCGCCGCGAGAGCGGACCATGGCACTGCTTGACTCCTGCGTTCAGCTGGCGATCGCGGCACGGATCGTCCGCGCGGCCCCCGAGGACGGCGTGCTGTTGCCGTTCCGGATCGAGCGGGCCGTGTTCCACCCCTCCGACCACGCCGTGGCATCAGGTGTCGCGCTCGTCCGGCACCGCGAGGCCGATGCCTCTGGAGCACTGGCCGACGTCTCACTGACCGACCGCGAAGGCAACCCGCTGGTCGAGCTCATCGGCCTCCAGCTGAGAGCGGTCTCCTTTCGTTCGCCCGAGGCCGCGATCTACGCCGACACCTGGGAGTTGGCCGAGGCGACCGGTGACACGTCGCCCACGACCGGCACGTGGATCGTGTTCGCCGACCGTCAGGGGCGCTGGCGGCACGCGGTCACAGCACTGGAGGCAAGCGGCAGCCGGTGTGTGATCGCCGAGGTGGGCACGGCCTTCGCACGGCTCGACGATCATCGATTCGCGCTGGATCCCACCGACGCGGATCACCTGGTCCGGCTGTTCCGCGAGACCGGGCCGGCGAGCGTGCTGCACTGCCTCGGCCTGGACGCCCAGAACACCCGCACCGCCTGCGGCAGCGTGCCCGCGCTCGTGCAGGCCACCGAGCGTACGGACTGGACGCCCGATTCCGTGGTGCTGCTGACCCGCGGTGCGGTGGCCGTACGCGAGCCCGTCGAGGTCGGCGACCCCCACGGGTCGATGCTGTGGGGCCTTGGCCGGAGTGCGGCACTGGAAACACCTCAGCTGAACGTGCGGCTGCTCGACGTGGACCCACGGGACGTCACCGGCGCGCTGAGCCTGCCGTCCGCATGGCCCGGCGCTGAAGCCGCGATCCGCAACGGGCTGCTCTACCGGCCCACGCTGCACCGCGAGTCGGGGCTGCCGACACGTCCTGGCCGACTGAGTGGCCACGGGTGCTACCTGATCACCGGGGGGACCGGAGCGCTCGGTCTGCGTACCGCGGCGTGGCTGGGCAGACGCGGGGTGCGTCACGTCGTACTCGCGTCACGGCGTGCCGACGAGGCACGGGTCGAGGAGCAGGTCCGCGAGCTGGAGCAGTCCGGGCTGAAGGTCACCCTGGCCGGCCTGGACGTCACGGACGAGGCCGCGGTCGACCAGCTGGTCGAGCGGGCGCAGCGGGAGTGGGGCGGCCTCAAGGGCGTCGTCCACGCGGCCGGCGTAGTCGATGACGCGGTGCTGTCGCAGCTGAGCTGGGACCGCTTCCGGTCGGTCCTGGACCCGAAGGTCGCCGGTGGTTGGCACCTGCACCGCGCCACCCTGGATCTCGACCTTGAGCACTTCATCCTGTTCTCCTCCACGGCCGCCCTGCTCGGGGCCCCGGGGCAGGCCCATTACGCGGCCGCCAACGCCTTCCTCGACGGGCTCGCCCACTACCGGCGCGGGTTGGGACTCCCCGCCCTCAGTGTCGGCTGGGGGCCGTGGGAGGCGGGCATGGTGGCACAACTGAGCGAACGGCTCCAGGCCCGGCTCCTGGAGGGTGGGTTCACCCCACTGGAAACCGATCCGGCATTCGCCGCGCTCGACCGGCTCCTGGCCGGGCCCGGTGCTCAGTACGGGGTCTTCGCCGTGGACTGGTCCCGCTACCTGGAGCGGTTCCCCACCGGGCGCGCGATCGCCATGGGTGAGGGAACGCCTGCCGGGGACGGGGCGGAGGCGGTCAGGCGGCTGCGGCGGGACTGGCTCGCCGCCACGCCGGAACGTCGCCGCGAGCTGGTGCTCGCCTACCTGCGCGCCATGCTGGCCACGCGACTTGGCATGGCCGAGGCCGCCATCGACGAGGACCTCTCGCTCCACGAAGCTGGGCTCGACTCGCTGGTGGCGGTCGAAGTACGCGGCCAGATCTTCCGCGACCTGGACGTCGACCTGCCGCTCACCGGTCTCCTCCAAGGCAAGGCCCTGCGTCTGCTCGTCGATGAGCTGTCGGAACGCCTGATGCTCGACGCCCCGGCCCAGGCCGCCGCGTCCACGGCGGCGCCGACCGCCGTGGAGCCCTTCTCACCGGAGGAGGCCGAACGCCTCCTGGCCAACCTCGACTCGCTGGCTGAGGACCAGATCCAGGCGCTGCTGCCCTGGCTGGCCGACCAGGACGGAACCTCATGACCGCCGACGACATTAAAAAAGACACCACTCAGCAATGGGCGATACGGAAGAAGCTGGAGGCGGCACTCCGGGCACGCGCCGGCCAGGCGCGGACCGAGCACCCGCTCTCGTACGCCCAGCGCCCGCTTCTGTTGCTGCATCGGATGAATCCGGACAGCGCGTCCTACAACGTCGGGTTCACCGCCCGGTTCACCGGCGGATTCGACTCCGCCGCGTTCCGCAGCGCGGTGTCGTCGCTCGTCGGACGGCACGCGGCCCTGCGTACGACCTTCCACGGCACCGACGGCCAGACAGTGCACGGGTGGCTCGAACCCGACTTCGCCGAAGTGGACGCGAGCCAGTGGGACGAGCGGCAGATCGAGGACGCGGTGCGCCGCGCCTATCGCGAACCGTTCGCCTTCTCGACCGGGCCACTGGTCCGCGTACGGACGTATTCGGTGGCGCCGGGAGAGGCTGTGGTGCTGCTGGCCGTGCACCATGTGGTGTGCGACTTCTGGTCGCTCAGTGTCATCGTGGCGGAGCTCGAACAGCTCTACCTCGCGGAGACCGAACGGCGTCCGTCGCAGCTGCCCGGACGCAACATCCCCTACAGCGACTTCGTCGCCCACCAGCGGGAGCTGATCCAGGGGGAGAAGGGCAGCGAGGCTCGCGCCTACTGGCACGCTCAGCTCTCCGGCCGGCTTGAACCGGCGGAATGGCCCCGCTTCGAACTCGACCCGGGTGCCGACGGGGGCGGATCGATCCTGTTCCCCATCTCCGCGGAGCTCGCCGACCGCGTGTTCGCGCTGGCCAAGGAGGAAGGGGTCACTCCTTACGCCGTGTTGCTGACTGCCTTTCAGGTCCTGGTCAGTCGCTACACCGGTCAGCGTGACGTCCTGGTGGGGTCCCCCTTCGCCGGCCGGACCAGTCCGACGATGGCCGAGTGCGTCGGAAACTTCGTCAACCCCGTCGTACTGCGCGCCGATCTGAGCGACGCGGTGTCGTTCCGGGAGCAGCTGGGGCGGACTCGCCGTACCGTCATCGGGGCGCTGGAGCACCAGGAGTACCCGTTCGAGCTGCTGGTCGGCGAGCTGGCGCCGCGCCGGGTGGACGACCGTAACCCGATCTTCCAGGCGATGTTCAGCTACCAGAAACCCAGCCGGTACCCGGCGCTGGCGGGCCTGTACGTGGCTGACGACGGCGCGGCGCCGGCCGACTGGGCCGGGCTGACCGCGGTGCCGTTCCGCCTGGACCAGCAGGACGACCAGCTTGAGCTCGTGCTTGAGGTCGTGCACGACGGCGACCGGCTTGTCGGGCTGCTCAAATACCGCAAGTCCGTCTTCTCGGCCCAGGCTGCTCGTCAGGTGACCGGGAACTATCTGGCGCTGCTGCGGGCCGCGCTCGCGGACCCCGGTCGTGGTGTGGCGGAGCTGCCGATGGCGTCCGAAGTCACCCCTGGCACCAGCCGGCGCACCGCCGCGGTGCGCGAGTCCGTCGGCGCGACCCCGCGGAGCGGCACCGCTCTGCGGGGTATCGAGCAGCGCATCACGGCCGTCTGGCGGCAGGTGCTGGGGCGCGAGGGTGTGGGGCCGGATGACAACTTCTTCGATCTCGGTGGCAACTCGATGCTGCTGATGCAGGTGCACGAGATGCTCGCCGACGAAGCCGCGGATACGCCGCTGAAGGTCAACGAGATGTTCCGCTATCCGACCGTGGCCGGTCTGGCCCGGCGCCTCGGCCAGACCGGCCACGGGGCCGGCACGGACCCTGGCCGGGGCCGGGCGTCCAGCAGACGGGCCCAGTTGGCGGGCGGAACGGCCCGCAGCGCTCGCCTGCGCGCGCGGGAGCGTCGTGTCCAGGGCACCGATGGGGGCAACGATGTCTGACGGTGGCATGGCCGATCCGACGGCTCGGCAGAATGACGTGGCCGTGATCGGCATGTGCGGCCGGTTCCCCGGCGCCGGGGATCTGGCTCAGTTCTGGAACCGGCTGCGTGCCGGGGACGACCTGCTGACCACCTTCACGGACGCCGAACTCGCGGCTGCCGGGGCGCCGGAGCAGCTGCTGCGTGATCCCGCCTATGTCAAACGGGCCGCGGTCCTGCCGGACGCGTTCGACTTCGACCACGAGTTCTTCGGCTTCACCAAGCGCGAGGCGAAACTGCTCGATCCGCAGCAACGCATCCTGCTCGAGGTCGCGTGGGAGCTGCTGGAGACAATCGGCTACTCGGGTGGAGCGGACGCTCAAGCCGTCGGCGTGTTCGCCGGTGCGTCGATGAACACGTACCTGACGAATGTCGTGGCTCGTTCCTGTGACCCGCTGGGCTACGCCGGCACCGAGCTGATGATCGCCAACGACAAGGACTACCTGACCACCAGGATCTCGTACAAGCTGGATCTCAACGGGCCGAGCATCAACGTGCAGACCGCCTGTTCGACGTCGCTGGTCGCTGTGCATCTGGCCGTGCAGAGCCTGCTCACAGGTGAGTGCGACATGGCCCTGGCGGGCGGGGTGTCGGTCATCGCCAACAGCTATCCGGGCTACGTCTTCAGCGAGGGGATGATCCTCTCCCCGGACGGGCGGTGCCGGCCGTTCGACGCCGACGGAGCAGGGACGACCTTCGGTGACGGGGTGGGGCTTGTCGCCCTGAAGCGGCTGGCCGAGGCCATCGAGGACGGCGATCAGATCCTCGCGGTGGTGAAGGGCTCGGCGATCAACAACGACGGCTCCGACAAGATCGGCTACACCGCTCCGAGCATCGGCGGGCAACGGGCCGTGATCACCGAGGCGCAGGCGGTGGCGGAGGTGGATGCCGACACCATCACGTACGTCGAGGCGCACGGCACCGCCACGGTGCTGGGCGACCCCATCGAGTTCGCCGCGCTGAGCGAGGCCTTCGCCGACGGTGGTGCCCGGCCGGGCCAGTGCGCCCTGGGCTCGGTCAAGGCGAATGTCGGGCACCTCGCCGCCGCGGCGGGAGTCGCCGGCTTCATCAAGGCGGTGCTGGCGCTGCGGCACCGGGAGATCCCGGGTCACCCGGCATTCGACCGGCCCAACCCCCAGATCGATCTGGTGGGCAGCCCGTTCCACATCAACACCCTGCCGATGGCCTGGCCATCGGGCGAGACCCCCCGCCGGGCCGGAGTGAGTTCGTTCGGTATCGGCGGCACGAACGCTCATGTCGTCCTGGAGGAGGCACCCCCACTCCCCGGCCGGCCGGCGACGACCGGCGGCCCGCAGACGCTTGCGGTGAGTGCCCCGAGCGACTTGGCGCTGCGAGAGCTGGCCGGTCGGCTGGCCGATGTGCTGGAGGGGCCGGAGGCACCCGAGCTCGTCGACGTGGCCTTCACACTTCGGCAGGGCCGACGCGGCCACGCACATCGTTACGCCGTCACTGCGGCGGACCGCGCCACCGCCGCGGCCGGATTGCGTGCGCTCACCGAGGGCGAGAGCGCGGGCGTGCGGGTGGCGGAGACCACCCCGGCCGTGTCGTTCCTCTTCGGCGACGTCCCGGCCGAGGAGTTCCGTGCGTTGTCTGCACAGTTGCCCGCGGTCGCCGACATCGCGGAGCGGTCTTTTGGGGGTGCCGTCCCGAGTGGGGACGACCCGTCGGCGGCTCTGCTGACCGCGAGCCAGGTACTCGCGACGCTGTGGACGGAGTCCGGCGTCCGGCCGGCGGCGGTCGGAGGGGCTGGGGTGGGCGAACTCCTCGCGGCCTGTTACGCCGGCGTCCTCGAACCGTCCGAGGCACTGGCACTGCTGTCCTGGCGAGCAGGACTGACCGACCAGGCCCCCGAACTGCACCCGAGAGTTCCGGACATTCCCCTCCTGTCGGCCGTCGTGGGCGGTGAACTGCCGCAGGAACGGGTGCTCGACCCGCTGCACTGGACCCGGGACGTCTGGGAGGGCGACCGGCTGGCCGAGGCGTTCACCGGCCGCGCGGCGGACGGTGCGGCCGTGGTGGCTGTCGGCAACCCTCCCGTACTCCCGGCAGGCTCCGGCCTCGACGACGAACAGGCCCTGCCGCCCGCCGCCAGGCTTCTGACCGCCGCGGCACGACTGTGGACCGAAGGCGTGCCGGTGGACTGGTCTGGCTGGTACGGCGGACAGCGGCACCGCGTCCCCCTGCCGGTGCACCCGCTGCAGCGCACCTTCCTCCGTCTCGAACCGCCACCCGCCTCCGGCCACAAAGAGCCGAGCCGTAGTCAGAACCCGGCCGAGTGGCTGTACACACCGTCATGGCAGCGCCTCGGCCCAGGCCCGGGCGCGCCTGCGGAAAGCACGTTGCCCGCCGGCCCATGGCTGCTGTTCGGGGACTCCGGTGGGATCGGCGACTCGCTCGCAGGCTCCCTGCGCGAACGAGGCGCCGCCGTGGTCGTCGTACGTCAGGGTGGTGCATTCGGCCGGGTCGACGCCGCTTCCTTCGTCGTCGATCCCACGGATTCCGGCGACTACGAGAAGTTGTTCGACGCGCTCGCGGTGGATGGGCTGACCCCCGAGCGGGTCGTGCATCTCTGGTCTCTCGACATCGCTCCGGGGCACCTCGCGACCGACGGTCTGGACCAGGCCTGCGACCTCGGGCTGTTCTCCGTTCTCGACGTCGCCGGGCGGCTCGCCCGTGGCCCGGGCCACGAAGGCGCGCACATCGGGGTGGTAGTCCGCGACGTGCACGACATCACGGGCGGTGAAACCCTCGCGCCCGCCGCCGCGATGACCGAAGCCGCGCTGAACCGTATATCCCAGGAATTCGCCGGGCTCCGTTGTCGAAGCATCGACATCGGCGGGAGCGCCCTCACACCGGAAGCCCTCCTCGCGGAGATCGTCGCCCCGACCGAGGCCTCGGTCGCGTTCCGGCACGGGCACCGTTGGACGCGGCATCTCGTTCCCGCAGCGGCCGGCCCCGGCCCGTCGGTCCCGACCAGTCGGCTGCGCCCCGGCGGTGTGTACCTCATCACCGGCGGTCTCGGGCAGATGGGTCTGACCCTCGCCGGCCACCTGGCCCGCGTCGCCGGGGCCAAGCTGGTGCTCACCGGGCAGTCCCCGCTGCCGCGACCCGACGCGTTCGACCGGTGGATCGCCGAGCACGGAGCAGCCGATCCGGTCAGCCGGAAGATCGAGGCCGTCCGCGGCGTCGAACGCCTCGGCGCCACCGTGATGGCGGCGTCCGTCGACGTCACCGACGCGGGGGCGATGCGGGAACTGGTCGGCACCGCCCATCAGCGGTTCGGCCGGATCGACGGATGGTTCCACTGCGCCTACGCGCCACACGACCAGGCCGATCGCTGGGTCGACCCCACCGACCGGGCGGCCTGGCGGCAGGCCCTCGCCCTGAGGGTCCGCGGAGCGCTGGTGCTGGCCGAGATCTTCGCCGACACGCCCGTCGATTTCGGCGTCACGATGGGCTCCCTCACCTCGGTGCCGGGCGGCGGCGACCCGTGGCAGGCGGCGGCCGACCGCTTCCTCCATGCCCAGGCATCGGGCATGGACGGAGTGATCAACATCGACTGGGGCGACTCCCTGCCACCAGGGCAGCGTGCCAACGTCCTTGACCTTGTTCTGCGTTCCGACATGCCGTCCCTGCTCTCGGTCTCCACGACCGACCCGAACCGCCGCATCCAGCAGCCGTCGGCCCTCACGGAGCCGGTGCGCCCCGCCCTCGCCTCCCCCAGGCCCAGGCAGCAGCTGAGTGGCGACGAGCTGAAAGCGGCGCTGGCGAAACTGTGGTCCGAAGTACTGCGGACCGAGATCAACCGGTACGACTTGAGCATTTTCGACGTGGGTGGCGACGAGCTGCTCGCGGTCAGGCTCGCCCGGCGCATCGAGGAAGGGCTCGGCGTGCCGCTGACGGCAGTGGAACTCCTCGCGAACCCGACGATCGACCGTCTCGCGGCAAGCCTGGCCGCGGGACGAACGGCAGCGCCGTCCCACCGCCGCCTCGGCCGCCGAAGGGAAACAGCCTGATGTTCGACCACGAGGAGAGCACAGTGGAACCCCTGCTCCAGGAACTCGCCACCGTCGTCGGCGACTATTTCGACATCCAGCCCGAACAGTTGGACACCAACCTCGCGCTCACGGAACTCGGGGACTCGATGTCGCTGCTCGGCATGTTGCAGCGCCTGGAGGACCGCTACAGCTGCAAAGTGCCGCTCCGGCAGCTTTTCGGTGACGTCCAGACCCTGCCCGACCTCGCCGGGTACCTTCTCGCGCACGCACCTGCGGAAAAGCTGCCGGGAGCGCGGACGGTACCGCCCTCGCCTGCTGTTGTGTCCACCGCCGATGCCATGGCTGCCGTAAGTTCCGTAGCTGCCACAGCCGCCGTAGCCGACACGGCACCGGTACCGGCACTCTCGCCGGTGGCGCCGGTCGACAGCGCACCAACAGTCGCAGCATCATCGACCGCGTTGCCGACGCCAGGTGGTGCCTCGGTGCCGGGCGTCTCGACGGCCGTGCAGGACCTGATCAAGGAACAGCTCCTGGTCATGCAGCGCCAGCTCCAGCTGCTGGCGGGCAACGAGCCGACCCCCACGGCCGGCCCGGCCACCGGGCCCGCGTCCGGAGCCGGCGCGTCGGCGCCCGTGGCGCTCTCCCCTGAGCGGCCGGCACCGACGAGGTCGGTGGTGCCGCTCGCACCCGGCGCGCGGAGCAGCGCGATCAGCCCCGTGGAGACGCCGGAGCGCGCCCTCTACCTGAAGGAGCTCGCCGACCGTCTCGGCGCTCGGACCAAGGGCTCCAAGGAATTCGCCCAACGGTTCCGGACGATGGTCGCCGACAGTCGGTCCACTGTCGGCTTTCGCCCCTCGACCAAGGAGATGCTGTACCCGATCGTCGCCGAGCGCGGGCAGGGCTCACGGCTGTGGGACATCGACGGGAACGAGTACGTCGACCTCACCCTGGGATACGGCGTCCACCTCCTCGGCCACAATCCACCCGTCGTCATGTCGGCCATCCGCGAGCGGCTGGACGTCGGTTTCAGCCTCGGGCCGCGCACCCAGCTGGTTGAGGAAGTCGCCGCCGGAATACTCGAACTCACCGGCATGGAGCGCGTCGCCTTCCTCAACAGCGGCACGGAAGCGGTCATGACAGCGGTCCGGCTCGCACGGGCGGCGACCGGCCGTGACAAGATCGTGGTCTTTTCCACCGCGTACCACGGCCACTTCGACAGCGTGCTCGCCGTGCCCTCCCATGAGAACGGCGTGTTCGGCACCCGACCGCTCGCACCGGGCGTCTCGCCGCATGCCGTGGAGAACGTGTACGTGCTCGAGTTCGGCTCCGACGACGCTCTCGACTTCATCAACAGGCACGGAGCGGAACTCGCCGCGGTTTTGACCGAGCCGGTGACGCTGCGCACTCCTGGCGTGCAGAAGCCCGATTTCCTGCGCGCGGTCCGGGAGATCACCAGGAGGCACGGTACGAAGCTCATCTTCGACGAGATGGTCACGGGTTTCCGTTGTCATCCGGCGGGCGTCCAGGGGCTGTACGACATCGAGGCCGACCTCGCCACCTACGGCAAGATCGTCGGAGGCGGCATGCCGCTCGGCGTGATCGCCGGACGCGGTGGGGTCATGGACTCGATCGACGGCGGCGTCTGGAACTTCGGCGACGACTCGGGCCCGAGGGTGGAATCCACCTTCTTCGGCGGCACGTTCAACCAGCATCCGCTGACCATGGCGACGGCCAAGGCGGTCCTCGACCACCTCCGCGCGGAGGGACCGGAACTGCAACGGAACCTCGACCGCACGACCGCGATGTTCGCGGACCAGCTGAACGCCGACTTCCGCGAGCTCGACGTTCCGATCGAAGTCCACAGGTTCTCCTCGCTCTTCAAGTTCGAGCACCAGGCGAACATGGACCCGTTCTACTTCAACCTGCTCGACCGTGGCGTGTTCGTCTGGGAGCTGCGCAACTTCTTCCTGTCCACCGCGCACGAGCGGGCCGACCTCGACCACATCCGTACCGCGGTGCGTGAATCGGTCGAGGAGCTGCGGGCCCACGGCCTACTCGGCAGCAGCCGTACGAATCCGGCCGGCCCCGTGCCTCATGCGGCAGCGCCACGCAGTACCCGCGCGCAGCGACAGCTGCGGGCCCTCGACCAGGGCGCCGTGCCCGCCTTCGAGATGTCCGTCGGGTTCTGGCTCGACGGCCCGCTCGACCGCGACGCACTGCGCACCGCCGTGCGGGACCTGGTCGCCCGCCACGAGACGCTGCGGACCACGTTCGGTTCGGACGGTGACACGCTGGTCGTCCGTCCCGCGTCGGAGACACCTCCGAGTGAGGTGCTGACCGAGCACACCTGCGGGGGCGAGGGCGAACTCAGGCGCTTCCAGCGGAGCTGGGCCGAACGGCCGCTCGACCCGGTCGACGGGGAGGTGTTCCGCGTCGCTGTGGTGGAGGTCGACCCGGAACGGCATCTGCTGCTGGTGACGGTGCATCACGCGATCGTGGACGGCTGGTCCTACAGCGTTCTGCTCAGCGACCTCGCCGCGATGTACAACGCCAGGTGCCGTGGCACGAGCCCCCAACTGCCGCCGGCCGCGCAGTTCCGGGACTACCTCACCTGGCACCAGCGGGTCGCCGCCGGCCCCACCGCCGTCGAGCACCGCGACTTCTGGCGGTCCCTCCTGAAGGACGTTCCGGCGCTGGAACTGCCGTCGTCGGGGCAGCCGAGCGCGTTCCCTTACCGCGCGGTACGGCACAGCCTTCTCCTCGACCCCGAATTCTGCGGTGAGATGCGCGATGCCGCCCGCAACGAGGGCGTCACGGTCTTCGCCTACCTGGTGGCGGCCTGGGGGGCCTTGCTGCAGCGGCTGACGGGGCAGGACGACATCCTGGTGCCGGTCGCGGCCGCCCGGCGTCCGCCGGAGCTGGACCAGGTGGTCGGATACTGCTCGAACCTGCTGCCGCTGCGCCTGCGCCGACCGACGGACATGCTCGTCGCGGACTACGTGGCCGATGTGCTCACGCAACTGGTCACCGGACTCGAGCACCAGGACTACCCGTTCGCGGACCTGATCACGGACTTCTCCCCGCCCGGGGCGGGTCTGCGCAGCGACTTGTTCACCACGTCGATGTCGTTCTACCGCCAGGTCGTGGTGCCCACCATGGACGGGCTCACGGTCTCGGAAGCCGTCCCGCTGCCGATCACCCAAATCGGCAATCCCCTGGCACTGAACATCGTGGACAGCACGGACGGATTCCGGTGCGAGTTCGAGGCCGCAGCCGACCTCGTCGACTCCGACCTCGTCGAGCGCCTCCCGCAGTACTACCGGAACCTGCTCAGTGCCATGGTCGCCAACAGCGAGCGGCCGTTGGACGAACTCGACCACGAAGGCCAGGAAGCCGTGAACGCGAGCTAGTGTCTCGTGATCTCTCCTCCGAACAGATAGCGGAACTGCGGGAGTTGGCCGGTCGCGGGATGTTCCGGCCGATGTGGCGCTTCGTGCTGTGGTCCGGCGAGGGGCGGCGGCGCGAGGACATCGCCGAGCTCGCCGGTGTGGCGCCGCTGACGGTGGACCGCTGCACGGTCCGTCATGCCGAGCGGGGCCTTGCCGGTCTGGAGGAGAAACGCCGTGGCGGGCCGCGCACCCAGGTGCCGCCGCAGGCGCGGGCTCGCGTGATCGCCGGAACCTTCAAGATCTCGAAAGACCCGGCGTTCGCGGAGACGCAACCAGGATCACGAGACACTAGGTACGAAGACAGGTATCTGCCTCGCCGTGAGGCAGATACCTGAGGTTCCCCGCCGGCACGTGGCCGGAATCCCTACTCCGAATGCCTCCTCTCCTGCTGCCGACGGTTCTGCCGGCGCCGCGCGGCTGTGGCATTGCGCGCACGAGGGCTTGTGGACTGTCCGTCGAAGGAACGACGATCCACTTCTGGTTGGAGAGTTTCAGCGAGTGCGGAGATCGTCGGGTAGGTGAAGAAGGAAGTCAGCGGGACGTCGATGCCGTGCCGGTCACGCAGTTCCTGGTGTATCCGCACCACGAGCAGTGATGTGGTGCCGGCGTCGAAGATGTTCTCCGTGACGCTGACCCGGGACACGTCCAGCACTTCGCTCCAGATCTCGTGCAGAAGATTCTGAACGGGTCCGCTGGGCAGGACATGGTCCGTGCTGGAGACCTGTTGCTGGGCGAGGGCCTTCAAGGCGTTCCGGTCGGTCTTCCCGTTCGGGGTCAGCGGCAGTGTCGGCAAGGTCAGAACCCGGTTCGGCACCATGTACTCGGGCAGGCTCTGACGCAGAAACGCCCGCGCGCTGTGCTTCAGCACCCGCAGCAGAGCGCCCTGCCTGGGGTCGTTGCTGACAGGCCCGTCGACCGTCGGCCGCTCGTGGAGGAAGTCTCCGCCCCACTGGCCGCGGCGAGTGAAGATCGTCCGAATGCGTCCTTGCTCCGGGAGGCGAGGGGACCAGGCATGGTGAGTCTCCCAGCCGTGCCGGGCCGCGACCTCGTCGAGTTCCTCCGGCGAACACGTGGAGTGGGGCGCCTCGTCACCCGCCACGAGCTGGGCGAAGCGGGCGACGCGGGCGTTCGGGATGCCGTCGACGACGACCGCGACCGAGCTCGACGTGTCGAGCAGCCCGTTCATGCCTGCGAGGTCAAAGACCTCCTCCCAGCCGCGGTACTCGCAGGGCTGCGGCTGGTCCGGTACCTCCCCGCCGACCTTCAGGAGGACGTCGTAGCGGAAGCGCGTCATTTCGTTGTCGAACCCGGAGGCCTTGAGCGAGACCTGAATTCCGGTCACCGCCGGAAGCGCGTCCTGCAGTTCCGCGAAATAGCCGGGGTCGATGAGGAGTTCGTCTTCTTCCAGTGCGTGCCGTGCGGCGAGGGCGCGCAGTTCCTCGGCGCCTATCCGGTCGTCCGTTTGCAGCACGCCGGCGTGGAACGCCTCTGCCAGCTTCAGGCTCCGCAGGTCGCCGACGAAGATGTGACCGCCAGGAACAACGATCTTGCTCGCTTCGGTCAGGACCTCCGTGAGGTAGTCCCGGCCGGGGAAATACTGGGCTACGGAGTTGATCACCACGCAGTCGAAGAGCTCTCCGCCGGCCACGTCCCCGATCTCCGTGGCAGCGGCCGTGGCCAGCCGCACCTGGTCGGCGAGCCCCCTCCGGGCAACCGCGTCCCGCACATGACCGATGGCTTCCGTGGAGAAGTCGATCCCCAGATAGCGGTCGGCCGCAGGGGCCAGGCGCAGCAGCAGCAATCCGGTGCCGCAGCCGATCTCCGCGAAGGTGCGGGCGCCCGTTTCGGCGATTCGGTCGACGGTCCGCGTCACCCAGTCCCGCATGTCCGTCTTCGGTAGTGGCTGCTTCGAGTAGCTGCTCTGCCAGCCCTTCAGGTTGAAGTCGTCTTCGGCGGCGGGTTCGCCTTCGGCATAGGTGGTCTCCCAGATGGTGCACCAGTCCTCTGTGGTGCCATCGGCCTGCTCCGCCACGCTCTCCGGCGTCACGAAGGTGACCATCTGGTCCTCCCCCGCGGAGGTCGTCACGGCCAGCGTGCAGGCGTCGCGGACGCCGGGGCAGGCTCGGGCCGCGGCATCGACTTCCCCGGGTTCCACGCGGTGCCCACGGATCTTCACCTGGTCGTCGAGACGTCCGAGGTACTCAAGGTTCCCGTCGGACCGCCACCTGACGAGGTCTCCCGTGCGGTAAACGGGCAGCCCTTCGACGTCGACGAACCGCTGCGCGGTCAGTTCGGGGCGGCCGAGGTAGCCCAGTGCCAGCCCCGCACCGCCGATGCACAGCTCTCCAGGTACCCCCATGGGCGCCTGGCGGCCGGCGGCTTCGAGGACGAACAGGCGGGTGTTCGCAATGGGTCGCCCGATTCCGGTGACGGTGTCGGACCGCCCCAGCACCGCACGCGTCGACCATATGGTCGTTTCCGTCGGCCCGTAGAGGTTGTGCACTTCGGGCCCCATCGCGGTCAGCGCTCGGGCGAGCGAGTGCGGCAGGTGCTCTCCGCCGCTCCATATCTGCCGTAGCGCGGGCGGCGTGACGCGCTGGGACGAGGCGTAGAGCTTCCAGGTCGCCGGGGTGGCCTGCACCACCGTGATCTCCTCGTCAAAGAGCAGCTTGTGCAGGCGTTCCGGGTCGCCCCCGACACCTGGAGGCCCGATCACCAGCGTCCCGCCGGTCAGCAGTGGGAGCCAGAGCTCCAGTCCTGCGATGTCGAAGGACAGGGAGGTCAGTGCGAGCAACCGGTCGCGCGTGCCGAACCCGGACTCGGACACGAAGTCGTCCAGAAGGTTCCCGAGGCTCTTGTGGTTGACCATCACGCCCTTGGGGCGGCCGGTCGAGCCGGAGGTGTAGATCACGTAAGCCACGTCGTCGCCGCACGGCACGCGGGTCGGCTGTTCGGCCGGGAGCGGGAAGGCGGGCCGGTCCAGCAGCAGCACTTCGGTACCCGGGGGCACAGGGATGCGGTCGGCGAGGTCGCGCGTACTCAGCAGCACCTTGATGCCGGCGTCCTGCGTCATGTGTTCCAGCCGGGCGCCGGGGTACGCCGGGTCGAGTGGTACGTAGGCTCCTCCCGCGGCCCAGACGCCGAGCAGGCCCGCCGGCAGGTCGCGGCCGCGCGGGAGAGCCACACCGACCAGATCGCCCGGCCGCAGCCCACGTGCCGTCAGCGCCGCACCGATCGCCTCCGCTCGTTCGACGAGCTCCGCGTAGGTGTAGGTGCCGTCGGACGCCTTCACCGCGACGGCGTCCGGTCGGCTGTGCGCAGTCGCGGACAGCCTGACGGGAAGCGCGCGAGCGTCGACCGGACGCTTGGGGCCCGTGCCCAGTGTGACGAGTACGGCCCGCTCCTCCGCGTCCGCCAGGTCGATGTTCTCGACGCGGACGTCCGGGTTGACGGCGACGACCTCCCACAGCCGCCGCAGGTGCCGGACGAACCGCTCCGCCGTGTCCTGGTCGAAGAGATCGGTCGAATACTGGAGTCGGCAGTCGAGACCGTCGCTGAGCGGAGTGACGTTGAGTACCAGGTCGAACTGTGAGGTTCCCGTCTGGTTGTCGATCAGTTCCAGTTCGGCGTCCGGCAGTTCCGTCTGACGGACGGAGACGTCGTGGAATGCCACCATCACCTGGACCAGCGGGTTGTGGGACAGGCTGCGCTCGGGCGCGATGCCGTCGACGACTTCCTCGAAGGGGACGTTCCGCGACTCGACGCTCCGGTACACATCGCGTACACGCTCGATGTACGCGGCGAACGTTGGATCGCCGGTCATGTCCGTCGGGATCACGAGGGTGTTGGCAAAGGAACCGATCAGCTCTTCGGTGTCGACCGACGAACGGTTGGCCACCGGGGTTGCCACCAGCAGCCGTGACTGCCGCGACCAGAGACCCAGTACTGCCGAGAACGAGGCCAGAACCGTCGTCCGGAGGGTCGTGCCGTGCTCTCGTGCGGCCTTCTCCAGCTCGCGAACCAGCGAGGGCGGGACGCGCCAGGACAAGGACGCCCCCGCGAAGGTCTGCACGGCCGGCCGAGGGCGGTCGGCCGGCAGATCGACCACCGTCGGGAAGCCCGTGAGCTCGCTCAGCTGCGCGGCCCGTCGTTCCATGGCCTCCGGCGTGTTCGCCCACTCGCGCTGCCGTCTCGCGAAGTCGACGTAACGGGTGGGCGGCAACTCGGGCAGGTCGGGGACACCGCCTGCCCTGTCCTTTCGGTAGAGCTCGGCGACCTCGCGCAGAAAAATGTCCAGAGACCGGGCGTCGGCCACGACGTGATGCAGCACGAACACCAGAACTCTGGTGCCACTGCTGCCCCGCACCAGACCTACCCGCACCAAGGGAGCGTCGGTCAGGTCGAACGGTTCGCGGGCGAGTTCCTCCGCTTTGGCGAAGACCGACGGTTCATCGGACGCGTCGAGCCTCCGCACGGTGATGCGTGCCTCGTCCAGAACCTCCTGGACGAGGGCGTCCTCCAGGATGCCGAAGCGAGTCCGCAGGACCTCATGCCGTTCGATCACGCCGTTGACCGCGTGTTCGAGAGTGGGTACGTCCAGTTCGCCGCGTACGACGAACCGCGCGCACAGGTTGTTCCGGGAGGTCCCGGGCAGCAGCAGTTCAGTGAACCAAAGCCGCTGCTGCGACAGCGAGGCCGGGTTTGCACTTACGTCGAACGTCATCGGCTGACCTGCTTTCCCGACAGTTCCGCCGGGTCGATCCCGGGGCA
The DNA here is from genome assembly GCF_040660135.1 of Streptomyces sp. NPDC050997. Taxonomy (NCBI): domain Bacteria; kingdom Bacillati; phylum Actinomycetota; class Actinomycetes; order Kitasatosporales; family Streptomycetaceae; genus Streptomyces; species Streptomyces sp. NPDC050997. The sequence continues at coordinate 34,399 of NZ_JBFAGK010000013.1, read as the reverse complement.
ATGCTCCAGCAGTGACGGATGCAGACAGGGGGTCCGCTCGAAAGTCCGCGGTGCCATGTCGATCCGGAGCGCATGATCACGCTCGGCGTAGGCCTGCCAGTCGATCCGCACACCACGTTCCCAAAGGGCTCCGACCGCCTGGAGCAGCGAACGTCGGCTGTCCGAGGCTTCTCCGTCGGACACCAGGGCCAGGGCAGCGTCTTCACGGAGCTGGGCCGTCCGCAGCAGACTCGCCCCGCCGTTCAACTGGAGGGACACCGCCTCGGGGTGCTCGGACACCACCGAGCGCAGGGCCTCGTCGAACGGGACGTGCTCACGCAGTTGCGCTCCCCAGTACCCGGGATCACAGGCCTCCTCGCTGGTCAGCCATGTCCCGGTGACGCAGGAAACCGTCGGCGTCGTGGGAGGGTTCAGCCGCACGTCGCGCATCCGACGGGTGAAGCGGACGGCTGCTTCGGCGCGTTCCGCACTGTCCGACATGACCTGGCTGCGCCAGCACACCGCCCGCGCCGCGTCCTCGAACGAGAGGACACCGCTCAGCTGGGCAGCGGTCAGCTCGCCGACGCCGCGTCCCACCAGCAGGTCCGGTCCGACTCCCAGGTCGCTGAGGAATGCGTGCTGTCCGACGCCGAGCAGGTGCAGCACCGGTTGAGAGACCTGCGTCGCGGTCGGATACCTGCCGTGGAGGAACGCATCGCGCACGGCCGCGAACGTCTGGGGAGGCAGCACCTGTTCCATGGCTGCGAGGCCGTCGTCCACGGTCGATCGGAAGACCGGCTCGGCCTCGTAGAGAGCGAGCGCCGCGTCCGACGCGCCGGCCTCCTCGCCGGGGATCATGAAGACGAGTGTCGGGGGCCCTTCGGGAGCCGTACGGAACCGCACCGGCCGCGGCCACCTCACGCCGGTCGAGCTGTCGTCGACCGGGATCAGCGCGGCCGCGCGTGTGGTGAGTTCCGGGCGACCGGTGCGCAGCGTGTGGCCGATGTCCTGTCGCACCTCGGCCGATGCTCCGTCCACGGCCGCACGCACAGTGTCGACGGCTTCGGTGAGACGTTCCGGGTCGTCCGCGGACAGCGGAAGCAGCTGCCAGGACCGCCCCTTGCGGGAGGCGAGCCACAACTCCGGCTCGGCGTCGCCGATGATGACATGCGCGTTCGTCCCGCCCAGCCCGAACGAACTGACCGCCGCATAGCGGCCCTGGTCCGACCGTTGCCAGGCGGTCGGCTTGTCTGCCAGCTTGAACGGTGTGCCCCGCAGGTCGATGGGCGGGGCCCCGTCCACCAGGGGTGCGTTGGGAGGGATCTGGCCATGGCGTAGGGCCAGAAGGCAACCGATGATGCCTGCCGCGCCGGCCGCCGAGGTGAGGTTGCCGATGTTCGCCTTGACAGAGTGGAGTCGACACTCGCCGGCACCGGCACCGCTGGATCGAAAGGCCTGGGTCGCGGCGTCGATCTCCAGCGCGTCCCCGATGCTCGTGCCTGCGCCGTGCCCCTCCAGCAGGCCGATGCTGGAGGAGTCCAACTCGGCGACGTCGAGGGCTTCTTCGATCAATTCGGTCTGACCGACGACTCCTGGTGCCGTGAAGCCGGCGCGTTCTCGGCCGTCGTTGTTCACCGCGGTACCGGCGATGACTCCGAGGATCGGGTTGCCCGCGGCCAATGCCGCGTCCAACCGGCGTAGGAACAGGACGGCAACGCCATTGCCGTCCACCGTGCCGTCGGCTGACGTCATGTATGGCTCGCACCGGCCTCGCCGTGAGTAAATGCCACCCTCGGTGAACGTATATCCCGCGTCCCGTACGTCCAGGGCGACGCCGCCCGCCAGCGCCGAGTCACACTCACCGGCGAGAATCGCCTGACAGGCGAGATGCACTGCCACACTTGAGGACGAGCAGGCGGTCAGGACCGTCATCGAGGGACCGGTGAGACCGTAGGTGTAGGAAACTCTGCTCGACATGTAGTCGGGATCGGTTCCAATGGCCAGACCGGCGAGATCCACATTGCTGTCGACTGCGGCCGAGCAGTGTTCGATCTGCGCACCGTAGCCACTCGTCCGTGATCCGACGAACACTCCGACGCGATCCGGCAGCGAACCGATGAAGCATCCCGAGCTTTCCACTGCCCGATAACAAGCTTCCAACATGGCCCGATGCTGCGGGTCGGTCAACTCCGCCTCGGACCGGCCGAATCCGAATGCCTTGAGATCGAACCCGAGGTAATCTTCCATGGAATACGCAACGGGCACGTATGTCGGGTCCTTGTATCTGCGGCCCGGAATCCTACGTCGCACCAGTTCCGCATTGTCGATTTCACGCCGACCGGAACGTCCCGTGCTAAGGATTCGCCAGAAGTCCGCCGCGCTCCGCACACCGGCCGCACGAATCGAAATTCCTATCACGGCAACACGATCAGACATTACCCTGCCCACCTCACCCATAGCGTCGACCAGGTCGCCCATGCGGACGACCAGGCGTCCGGCTCGCGATCAAGCTTGTCTCGCCAGCGAGACAAGCACAATAATCAGCCTGGTGAGGCGTGCCGGACATAGCGGGCATACCTGCGCCCCAATTCGACACTTTGTCGCCCTTGCGCTGCAAGGTCGTAGATCGATTCAGAAGGGGGAGCCCGTGGCGAATCCACTCGAAGACGACGGGGACGTTTACCTGGTTCTGGTCAACGACGAGAACCAGCACTCCCTGTGGCCTGCGTTCAGATCGGTGCCGGCCGGCTGGAAGGTGGCACACGGAGAGGACACTCGAAAGAGCTGTCTTGAGTATGTTTCCGCGCACTGGACTGATATGAGGCCGGCCAGCCTGGTCAGGGCGATGGACGACGAACCGCGCAGAGAGGTCTCGGGAGCATGACGAACGACAGCGAGTTCCGCAACTCCATGGACGCCTTGATAGTCGACAGCGTGCGGAAACTGACGGGTAACGCCGACATCGGCCTTGACGACAACTTCTTCGACGTGGGCGGCAATTCCATCATAGCCATCCGACTCGCACAGGCCCTGAGTGAGGAACTCGGGATACGCCGAAATGTCCGCATCGTTTTCAAGAATCCCGTACTCAGGGACCTCAGCGATGCCCTGGGAGCTCTTGACGCGATCTCATGAAGGTGCCCTGATCGCGTCCCAAGTCATCGACGGGCAACGAGTTGAGCTTCTACACCGGTCGTAATCCATGGGAGAGGATTGGTGGGCCATGCCGCCGACACTGAGCGTTGTCATTCCGATGTTCGACGTCGAGCCCTACATCTCCTCCTGCCTCGAGTCGTTGCTCGACCAACAAGTCGCGGACGTCGAGATCATCGTGGTCGATGACGGGTCCACGGATCGCAGCCACAGCATCGCCGAACAGTGGGCGCGCAAGGCCTCCCGCGTTCAAGTGCTCCAACAGCCGCATTCTGGAGTGAGCGCTGCCCGAAACGCCGGCGCTCGGGCGGCCCGCGGACGCTATCTCGCTTTCTGCGACGGTGACGACATCGTGCCGACCACCGGGTACGCCTCGCTCATCGGGTCGCTGGAACACACGGGATCCGACCTCGCTTCCGGAGACGTACGTCGACTGCACAGCTCCGGTGTGGAACCGTATTTCGGATACCAGGACGTGTTCGAGCAGGACCGGCGACGCACACACATCCGGAGCCACACCGCGCTGGTACGCGACCGTATGGTCTGGAACAAGGTGTTCCGGCGCTCGTTCTGGAATGCGCGAGATCTCGTGTTCACCTTGCCCGAGTACGAGGACGCGCCGGTGATGATACGCGCGCACATCGAGGCGTCGTCCGTCGATGTGGTGTCGGAGGTCGTCTATTTCTGGCGTATCCGCGAAGAGGGCGCGCTGTCGATCACTCAGCGGGGCGAAGAACCGGAGAACATCGCGGCCTGTATGCGGATGGTGCTCGACACATTCGAGGTCATCACGGATCTCGCCCCGGAACTTGTCCCCCCGTACGCGGACGACATGTGCCGCGGCAACGTTCGGCGGGCGCTCCGCACGCTGCATCTGCACAGTGACGCCACACTCCGCGACGCGCTGTCGCCCGCCCGTTCGTTCGTCAGGAGTCTTCCCGCCGACCTTCTTGACGCGTTGCCGGCCACGGACCGGCACCTCATGGCTCTGCTGGTCCGCGGTGAACTGTCGGAGATCCGTCGCCTGGTGGAGGAACCGGAATAAGTAATGGCCGACGCGAGAGGCGGAGCAGTGTCAGAAAGTGTTGAGAACGCGACGGGGGAACGAGAAGGCCGTCTGAACTGGCCCCAGGCCGACTGGTTCGCCGAGCGCCCCACCGATCCTGAGGAGCTCAAGAAGCACAACGAGAACACTCACGAGGACAACCTGTACGCCGTGGTCGACGGAAAGGGAGCCACGGTCCCTCAGGTGCTTCAGGCACTGACCCAGTTGGTCGCCCGGCACGAGTCCCTGCGCACCCTGCTGTCGTTGGGCGGAAACAGCGGTGACAGGCAGCGGGTCACCGCGGTGTCCGCCCCGGCGGTGGAGGCCGCCGTCTCGGTGAGCAGCGTCCAGGCAGCCGAGGAGCTCTTCGCTCGGGTCCGGCATTCGTCCTTCGAGCTGTCGCCGAAGTGGCCGTTCCACGCGGTTCTGTCGACCACGGGCGGGCGCGTCGAGGAGATCGGCCTGGTGACCGACCACAGCGCGGTCGACGGGTGGGGCATGAACGTGCTGCGGCAGGATCTTGACGGCTTTCTGCGGGGGGTGCCCCCCGCCGATCCGGACGTCACGCAGCCGTTGGACGTCGTCCGCTGGGAGGACTCGGAGGCGGGGAAGCACCACCGCAGGCAGGCTCTCGAGTACTGGACCGATCAGTTTCAGGAGCTGCGGAAGGCGGTGGGGCCGCAAGGCGGCGTCGATGCCGGCTCGTCGGTCGTTTCCACGGAGTCGGACCGGTATGCCGGCTGCATGCTGCGTTCCACCTCCCTGCTCAAGGCGGCCGAGGTCGCGTCGGCCAGGCTCCGGGTGCCGGTGGCCACGGTGCTGCTGATGGCATTCGGTGCGGTGCTGTGCCGTTTCACCGGCACTCCGTCGATCGGCGTGCTGGCCCTCTCCCACAACAGGTGGCTGGAGAACGTCCGGTCCAGTGCGAGCAAGATGTTCCTGCAGGCTCCGGTGCTCGTGTCCAGTCCGTCGCCCAAGGACCTCTCCCGCGCCGCGAGAGACACCTTCCGCCGGCACACCCAGGCCAACCTGTTCGCCCACATCGACCGTGCGGAGGCCGAGACCGTCAGGGATGAACTGCTGCCCGGCGCGCACTCGATCCGGGTCGCCGGCGCCCTGTTCAACTTCATCGACACATCGATGTTCGACCTCCACACGGATCCACAGGGGCCTCTCGCGTCCTCCCTTGCTCCGCGGCTCCTCCCCGACGAGGAGATCGTCTTCGAGGAGGAGCGGAAACACGGTCCGCAGCTGATGCTGTTCGCCTGGCAGGAGCCGGACAGCATCGCCATGCGGCTCGCCTGGCGCCTGAACGGAGAACTCACCCGCCCGGGCGACCTCTTCCTGCGTGACATCGGCGACGCGGTTACAGCCCTGGCACGCGGCCTCGATCCCCACGCCGGCGCGTCGTGAGCTCGTCCAGGATGACCACCTGGCCACGCACCGGATACGGATCACGTCTCCATGGCGAGAGCTGACAGCGCGGTGTCAGGCCCTACTCGTTCTCCCGCATCTGCGGTACGGCGACACCTACGCCCAACTCCCGGCCTGGTTCGGCATGGGGATCGCCACCGTGTGCCGCTACGTCCACGAGGCCGTCGCCATCCCGGACGGCACCCCGGCGCTGCGGATCGGCGACCGGGTCGCCGCCGACCGCCCGTACTGCTCCCGGAAGGTTTTGTGACCGCGCCGCCCTCACCCACGGCTGCGGCGCCCCACCACCACGCACGCCAAGCCCCGGTGCATGGGCGAACAGGCCACGCTCCAGGGGGCGTGCGGGCCGCGGAACTGGGCTTCGGTGCCGTCGATCCGCAGGGGCACGTCTGCCGCGCCCGCGTGGGCGAAGGCCGGGGCGCCCATGAGTGGGCAGCAGCACACCCGGCCTGGTGCGAGGCCTGGATCCCGTTGACTGGCACTCCGCCCAGCCCCGACGATCAGGCGCATGTCTGCCGCCCTGGCGCCGCTGCGCCACCGCCCGTTCCGTCACCTCTTCATCGGTACGACGGCCAATCTGCTCGGCAACGGAGTGGCGCCGATCGCCTTGGCCTTCGCCGTACTCGACGCCACTGGCTCGGTCGGCTCGCTCGGGTTGGTGGTCGGCGCCCACTCCCTCACCAGCACCCTCTTCCTGCTGTTCGGCGGGGTGTTGGCGGACCGCCTGCCGCGCGGCCCGCTGCTGGTCGGCAGCAGCCTGATCAGCGCCGCGAGCCAGGCGGTGGTCGCCGGCCTGGTCCTCACCCACAACGCCGCCATCCCCCTGCTCATGGCGCTCGCCGCGGTCAACGGGGCGTCGAGTTCCTGCTACCAGCCCGCCGCCCAGGCCCTGTTACCCCAGGCCGTGCCGGCCGAGTTCCGCCGCGCCGCCCTCGCGCTCTCCCGGATCGCGGGCAGCAGCGCGACGATCGTGGGCGCCTCGCTGGGCGGCGTGCTGGTCGCGGCGATCGGCCCCGGCTGGGGCCTGGCCGTCGACGCGCTCAGCTTCGCGCTCGCCGCCGCGGCCTTCGCGCTGGTCCGCGTCCCGGCCACGCCGCCCGCGCCCAGCCCCGGCCTGGTGCACGAACTGCGCGTCGGCTGGCAGGAGTTCACTTCCCGCAGCTGGGTGTGGGTGATCGTGGTGGCCTTCTGCTTCCTCAACGCCGGCGTCACCGCCTCGTTCACCGTCCTCGGCCCGGCCGTGGCCGACACCACCGGAATCGGCCGCACCGGCTGGGGTCTCGCCGTCGCCGCGGCCTCGCTCGGCGCGGTCGCCGGCGGTCTGCTGTCGCTGCGCTGGCGGCCCCGGCGCGCGATCCTGGTCGGCTGCGCGCTGATGAGCCTGACGGCGCTGACGCCGCTGCTGCTCGCGCTCGCGCCGTACACCTGGGTGCTGGTCGTGGTCAACTTCGTGTCGGGTGTAGGCGTCGAGCAGGCCGGCGTCGCCTGGTACTCGACCCTCAACGACCAGATCCCCGAGGACCGTCTTGCCCGCGTCTACGCCTACGACGACCTCGGCTCCTATCTCGCGCTCCCGCTCGCCCAGTTCGCCGCCGGTCCCGCCGTACTCCTCATCGGTCTCCACGCCACCCTCTACGCGGCCGCCGCGCTCATCCTCCTCGCCACCCTCGCCATGGTCGCCACCCCCTCCATACGCGCGCTGGCCCCGAAGCCCCCGGAACCGCTGCCCGCCACCGAAGCGGTGTGACACGGGCCCCGGCGCGCCCCCCTTCCGGAACACACAAGGAGACGAGTTGCCGACCAACGTATTGACGGTCGATTACCTGGTCATCGGCGCTGGTGCGATGGGAATGGCTTTCTCCGACGTCCTCGTCGGCGAAAGCGCGTCCACGATGGCCATCGTGGACCGCAATGACGCCCCGGGCGGTCACTGGACCGTTTCCTATCCATTCGTCAGGCTGCACGGGCCCTCGAACTTCTACGGCGTCATGTCCCGGCCGATGCCCAGTGACGAGGGAACGCGAAGCCTCGCGTCACGCAATGAGATCCTGGACTACTACGACCGTGTGATGCGCGAGACGTTGCTCGCCTCGGGGCGCGTCACCTATCTGCCCAAGCACCACGTCGACGTGGCGGAGCCCGGCCGCCCGGCCAGGGCCCGCTCACTGGTGACAGGGGAGACGACGGAGATCGTCGTGCTTAAGCGCGTCGTCGACGCCTCGTACATGAACATCACCGTCCCCGCGATGCGGCCCGCCGGTTTCGACGTCGACGACGCGGCGACCGTGGTCCCGATCAACCAACTCGCCGAACTGGACCACTCGCCCGAGCGGTTCACCGTCATCGGCGCCGGCAAGACCGGGATCGACGCCTGCCTGTGGCTGCTGGAGCGGGGCCTCGACCCTGACCGCCTCACCTGGATCGTGCCCCGTGACGCGTGGCTGATCAACCGTGAACTCGAATGGCAGACCGGCGGGTTCCAGCCGCTGCTGAACCTGCTGGCGTGCCGCTCGGCCGACGAGGTGATCAGCGTCCTGGAGGAGAAAGGCGTCGTCATACGGCGCGACCCCGACATCGAACCGGCTGCCTTCCGGTGCGCCACCGTCGACACCGAGGAACTGCTCCAGCTCCGCCGGATCAAGAACGTGGTGCGTCTGGGACGGGTGCGTGCCGTCGGTGCCACGATCGTGACGCTCGACGAGGGAACGATCCCGACCACGCCGGAGACGGTGCACATCGACTGCACCGCGGACGGCCTGACGCAGAAACCGCTGAAGCCGGTGTTCGAGGACGGCGCTATCACGCTCCAGCCGCTGCTGCCCTGTCTCCTTCCGCCCAGCGCGGCCATCGCCGCCCGCCTGGAGTGCATGGACGGCGACGACGAGTGGCGCAACGACCTGTGCCCACCGGTCGCCAACCCCGGCTCCTCGCGCGACCTGCTGTCCTTCTACTCCCTCAGGCTGGAGCGGATGGCGCGGTGGGCGCGGTCGCCCGAACTGTTCGAGTGGCTCGTCACGTCGCGCTTCGTGTCCGGGGCCGGACTGGAGAGGATGGCCGAACCGGACGCACAGGCCGCGGTCTTCTTCTTCGCCTCGCGCATGGAGGACCTCCTCAAGGCCGACGCCGTCGTGTCCGTCGCCGGGTGATACGAGCCCCCAATTCGCAGCCGACCATCTGGAAAAGGCGCAGAGGGACCGAGAATGACTTCGACCGCTGAATCGGTGCACGCGGCTTTCGAGCGGCGGGCGGCCACCTTCCCGGACGCAGTAGCGATATCCATGAGCGGCCAATGTCTCACCTATGCGGAGCTCAACGCGCGGGCCAACCAGCTCGCCCGGCACTTGCGCGGTGAGGGAGTCGACGTGGAGACCCCGGTCGGGGTCTGCATGGAGCGATCCGTCGACACCGTCGTCGCCCTGATCGCGGTCCTGAAGGCCGGCGGGCACTACGTCGCGCTCGACCCGCGCCAGCCGCGCGAGCGTCACGCGCTTCTGACGGCGGAGGCAGGCATCCGTCTGGTCCTCACCCAGGAGCGGCTGCTCGCGCAGGTTTCCGGGCCGGCCGACGTCCTGGTGCTCGACTCGGACGCCCTCGAACTCACCGGCCTGTCCACCGCCGACCTCGCGCTACCCGTGCAGCCGGACCATGCGGCGTACGTGGCTTACACCTCCGGGTCGACCGGCAGGCCCAAGGGCGCGTGCATCACGCACCGCGCCGTGCTTCGTCTCGTCCGGAACAGCAACTTCCTGGCGGTCGAACCCGACGACGCCTTCCTGATGTTCGCTCCGCTCGCCTTCGACGCCTCGACGCTCGAGATCTGGGCCCCTCTGCTGGGCGGCGCCCGGCTGGCGGTCGTCCCGCCCGGCGAACCGTCCTTGGCGGAGCTGGCCGAGACGGTCGTAAGGGAGCAGGTGACCGTGCTGTGGCTGACGGCGGGTCTCTTCCACCAGATGGCCGAGGGCCCGATGGCCCGGATGACCACGCTGCGTCAGCTGCTGGCCGGCGGAGACGTGCTCTCCCCGCACCACGTCAACCGCACGTTCGCCGCCCTTCCCGGAATCCGTCTGGTCAACGGCTACGGTCCGACGGAGAACACCACGTTCACCTGCTGCCACGTCATGGAGGCCCCGGTCGAGGGCGACACCGTCCCGATCGGCCGACCCGTCACCGGCACCGAGGTGTACGTACTCGACGACCGTCTGCGGCCGGTGCCGGACGGCGAGAGCGGCGAACTCTACGCCGGAGGGGCCGGCGTGGCCCGCGGATACGTGGGGCGCGCGGACCTGACCGCGGACCGCTTCCTGCCCGATCCGTTCGGCTCCGAACCCAGCGCACGGATGTACCGCACCGGCGACCTCGTCAGGCGCCGGACCGACGGGGTCGTCGAGTACCTCGGCCGCCTCGACCACCAGGTCAAGGTCCGCGGCTTCCGCGTCGAGCCCGGTGAGATCGAGGCGGTGCTGCTGGCTCACACCGGCGTCAAGGACGCCTGCGTCGTGGTCCATACGCGCGCGGAGGCGGGAAAGCGCCTGACCGCCTTCTACGTCTGCGCCGAGGACGTGGGGGCCGCGGACCTGCGCGAGCTCCTCGGCCGCTCGCTGCCGCCCTACATGGTTCCGGCGGTCTTCGCCCGGCTCGAAGCCCTGCCCCTGACGAGGAACGGCAAAGTCGACCGGGCCGCGCTCGCGGCACGCCAGATCCGCGAGCGCCCCGAGACGAACGCCGACTTCCGGGCCGCGCGGACGCCGGTCGAACGGCAAGTCGCCGACCTGTGGGCCGATTTGATGGGGCTGGACGAGGTCGGCGTGGACGACGACTTCTTCGAACTGGGCGGCGACTCCCTGCTGGTGACTCGGATCGTCACCCACATCGCCGAGCACTACGACGTGGAACTCCGCCCGCGCGACCTCTACTTGAGCTCGACCGTCGCCGAACTGGCCGAGATCATCGACGAAGCGCTGTCACCGGGAGCCTCAGCGCCGGCCCCGTCAGGAGCGGACGCGGCGACGACGGACTGACGACGTCCGTCCCGCCGCGCCGCGAGCTGCTTTCGTCACCACTCGCCCCCCGATTCCCGCTCCCCCGCCCGCCCGCCCGTTCCGACGTTCCATATGAGGAGAAGGATGACTTCCGCCCAGCGTCCCTCGAAGTGGCTGCTGCGCCGCCCCAAGGACGACGGCCCCGCGCGCATCTTCCTGTTCCCCTACGCAGGGGTGGGGGCGTCGATGTATTCAAGATGGCCGCGGTACATCGGCGGCGCCGAGGTCTGCCTCGTGCAACTGCCCGCGCGCGAGAACCGGCTGCGGGAACCGCACTTCGGCACCTACGACGCCCTGGCCGGCCCGCTGTTGGAGGGGCTGGAGCCCTACCTCGACCGCCCCTTCACCTTCTTCGGCCACTGCAGCGGGGTCCTGCCCGCGTTCGCCGTCACGGTGGAACTGGCCCGGCAGGAGCGGCGGCTGCCGGACCGGCTCTTCGTCTCCTCCCAGGTGTCCCCGCACGACGGCCCGTACGGGCGCCTGCTGGAGCTCGCCGAGGACGAACTCCCCCATGAGATCGAGGCCATGACCCGGGCCATGGGCGGCGAGCCGCATCCCGACCTCGTCGAGCTCGGCGTGCAGCTCCTCGCCGCCGACATCGAGGCCAACCGCCGGTACCGGCCCACCGAGCCGGTGCGGCTCGCGACCGGCATCACCACCATCGGCTGGCGGGAGGACATGGTCATCCCCGCCGGGCTCATGGGCGGTTGGCACCAGTACGCCGATGAGGGGCGCGTCCGCGAGGTACTCCTGGACGGCGCCCACTACGACTTCCTCGGCGCCCCGGACGCGTTGCTCACCGAGCTGGCCCACGACATGGAGAACAAGGAGGCCGGCTGGACGACGGGATCGTACAGGTGACCTTCGGCGCGGGTTGGTGGCCAGAGCCGTCTTGGCCTGGTCCACCCAAACTCGTACGCTCTCGGAACGGATGTGCTCAGGAACAGGCGATGGCGCGCCGTACGATCTTCGCCGCCCAGGTCTCGATCGGCTCGCCGTCCCTCCTGGCGGCTCTCTCCAGACCCTCCAGGTCCTCGGCCGAGAACTGGAGTTTCAGCGGGCGCGCTTCGGGCGCGGAGGTGGTGTCGAGCAGGACCGGCGTCGACGTGGACCCGGCCGCTGTGCGGTCGATGCCGCTTGCCTCGTCGTCGCTGTCGGCATCTGACGGCGTCAGGTCGCCTGGCCGCATGAGCAGACTGCTGCGAACCTCACGGCGCAGCTTGTTTCTGCTCCAGCCCAGTTCTTCCGCCTTCCGCAGCCAGTAGTCCTGCTCCGGCTGTTCAAGGGCTACGACTTCGAGATGGTGGCTGAAGCTCAGGGCTTGATACCTGCGGGACAACGAAAACGCGCGCGCAACCCAGCTGTAGTTGCGCAGGGTCTGGTAACTGAGCGACGTACGCCTGATGGCTTCCTCGTAGCGGTCGTGGAACACGGACTCGCCGTAGACCAGCCAATCGGCGATCCACCAGGTGGAGGAGTCGGCGAAGGAGAACAGTTCGGTACCCAGACCTTCCCAGGTGCTGAAGCTCTGCTTGGTCGTGAACAGTAAGCCGGATTTGTGGAGCTGGACACCCGAGCCCCGCGGTCGCCGCGCAACATTTGCCGCTGCGGTGTGCCGTGCGGCTTGGTTTGCCGAGCTGACAACCTTACCCATCGTTACCCCCTGGACACGTTCCGTGCGCCGCCTGGCTTCGGTGATCGTATCGATCACCGAAGGTCGTACGCACGTACTATCGGCAAATTTCCACGCCGTGATCACTCTTGGTTGGCGTCTTTCCCCAAAGCCTGGCATTTAAAGCCAGTCGGGTTACGTAAGGATGTGACTGTCGGTGGGGCGACCGCTGAATAGCACTCGGCCGCACCTTGATGGCGCGATCACGGCGGGTCACTGCACCAACTTGACGCGGCACAGGGGGCGTCGACCGAAGAATGGGCGATGAGCTGCTCTTTCATTAGCACGTCGCGGTCTTCGCGGCGGTTCTCCGGTCACCTGACGCTTAACGTCGGGTAGTCAGGGGCTCGAAAGATCCGCCGGACACTTGACGAACTCTCAGGGCTCGAAGCAAGATCGACGGCGCAATGCAACGGTTGCCAGCGGCAGGGCACTCGACGCGATCCACCCTTGTTCGGTATATCAAACACGAGGCACGGGGGTGCGCTTATCCCCTTGCATTTCGCCCCCTCTCGGGGCATCGTCGCGAATCGGAAGGAAGGCAATTCCATCAGCGAGCGCATATTCCTGTACGGCCCGCCGTCCTCTGCAGCCGACCTCCGGATGTACTGCCTGCCGTACGCGGGCAAGGGCGCCAGCCTCTATCGGCAGTGGTGGGAGGGCTCGGACCAACGGATCGAGTTCGTGCCGGTCCAGTTGCCGGGCAGGGAGAACCGTTTCCGGGACAGCCTTGTCCACGACATGCACGAGCTGGTGGACTCCCTTGCCGCCGATCTCGCGCCGCATACGGATCGGCCCTACGCGCTGTTCGGCTACTGCATGGGGGCGGGCGTCGCGTTCGAGCTGGCGTACAAGCTGTCCGACCTCACCGGGAACCGGGCCCAGCACCTGGTCGTCGCCGGGGGCTCCCCGCCGCACCGGCTGCAGGCCGTGCCATCGGCGCAACCGCGCACGGACGAGGAGTTGATGACCGAACTGCGGGGACTGGGCGGCACACCCCAGGAGGTACTGGACGACGAGCGGCTCCTCTCGTTCGCCCTGCCCGTGCTCCGTGCGGACTGGCGCGTCGTCGACGGGTACGGCTACCAGCCCAGACCGGCACTGGACATCCCGATCACGGTCCTCGGCTCCACCGACGACCCCGGCCTCCCGACGGACGAGCTCCAGCACTGGGAACACCACACCCATGCCGGCACCAAGGTCCACGTCTTCCCCGGCGACCACTTCTTCGTGGACCGCTGTCGTGAGGAAGTCCGAAGCCTCCTGGTCAGCGAGCTGACTGTCGACACGAACGCGTCGCGCGCGGCACTGCACGACCTCGATGCCGCCGACGAAACGACGTGCTCGTCGTGACGGACGATACGGACAAGGCTGGTCCGGATCCAGCCGACGACGACCGGAACTCGAAAGCGTGCGCAACGCTTGGACACGTCGATGACCTGCGCGACAGAGTTCCTCAAGGCGGCGCGCGAAGCCGCCCACCCGTTCGTCGAGTTCGAGTTGCTCGATATCAAGAGGAGGAGCGGGCCGGCCGCACCGCCGGCGGACGTGTTGCTGTCGGCGAATGTGCTCCACAACGCTCACGATGTCGGGGCGACGCTGACGCAACTACGGCGGACGACCGCGGACCGGCGCTGTTCATGCTGTCGGCCCCCGAGAGAATCCCCCGGCCCGGCTCGGCCGACTTCCGGTCCGCCGAGAACCGCGTTTTCCTCATCCCCGCAGAGTGGCACGAGCAATTGCGTCCGGCCTGCTTCACCTCGAAAGCCACTTCGAGTGGTTATTGACAAGTTTCTTCATGCTGGTCTGGACGAGTCGGACCTTGGCGAGGATCTCGTCGGCGGTGGCGGTCCAGGTGAAGGGTTTCGCGTTCTCGTGCCGCGGCGGATGGACTGCCGGGTGATGATCCCGAACCAGATCTCGATCTGGTTCAACCACGAGGACCCAACGGGGGTGACATGGAAGTGGACGTGCGGGTTCTTCGCCAGCCAACCCTTCATTCCGGCTGGGCTTGCACTCGCCCAGCACTTCACCGGTCGTCACGTTCAGCGCGGCGAACAGTTTCGTGGTGCCGTGCCGCATATAGTCGTCGGTGCGTTTCTCCGTGGCCGCGAAGGCCACCGGCAGCACTGGCTGAGTCCGGTCCAGGGCGTCCACCGTCAGCGGCGCCACACCGGCGAGCTCGGCGATGTCCTCGCGCCGCCGCCTCTCGCCGGACCACAGCACGATCCGTGCACGAAGCGCCACATCGGCCGGAACATCCCGCGACCGGCCAACTCCCGCAGTTCCATGAACAGCATCACGAGACACTAGTGGGTCAGGAGACTGCATTGTCCTCGCATAGCAGCACTCGGGATGTCATGTCCCAGATGTGGCTCCAGAAACTTGGCCGTTCGACCGATGGTCAGGTTGAGGATCACGAGAAGTTCTTCGAATGCGGAGGTGACTCGATCGGCGCGATCAAGCTGTACATGGAAACGGAAGAGCGGCTTGCCCCGCTCGTCGATGCCGCCGAATTTCTGGGGACCCTTGCGGAAGGCGATTTCGGGGACATCGTGCGGCTGGCGGAGGGCGCCGGGGGCGAAAAGGCTTCCGCGTAGGCCTTCGAGGTCACGGACGATCGCCTCGTCACAAGAATCCGGCCACCGGACTCCGCCCCGCCGTTCCCCACTCCGCACCCGTACTGACCGCCTACAACTACGACGTGGTGAGCCAGACGGCGCGCGGCGAGCGCGGAGACTACTCGCTGAAGCCCCGGCCCCTGGCCCCGGCCACGCACAAGCCTTCCGGGACAGTCGTTGCCTTCAAGCGCCGCTCGGGCTGGCGGGAGCGGGGCCAGCGGCGCATGCGCCGCGAGGTGGAAGCAGCCCAGCGGTTTGGCGCCAACCCGCACGTCATGCCCACGTGTACGAGGAGTACAAGGAGCCGCTGTACGCCGCTCCCCCGCTGCTCCCCCGCATGGTCGACGCGGGCCGGCTGGGCCGGAAGTCCGGGTCGGGCTTCTACACGTACGGCTGACTACGCACGGTGGCTGGAACGGGCCCGGCACTCTTCGGAGCGCCGGGCCCGTTCCCTTCACACACCGTGTGCGCGCCGGGCCCGCATATGCCTGTCGCACACTCTCCCCACCTGCCCACCAGGCGAGTTGACTCTTCATGCGCATACAAGGGATGTGACGACTACGGAAAGGAGCGGACTTGTGACCGCCGACCCCGAGCATCCCGTGGTTCATGGAGAACTCGCAGAGTTACGCCGTCGCCTCGATGTCGCCTACGCGCGTGTCGAGGGAGGGCTTGCTCTGCTCAGCCACCGCACCGAGGAGACTGACAAGGAAGTCGACAACCTGAGCACACGGGTCGTCGCCCTGGAGCACGCCCGCTGGCCGCTGCCCGCGGTCGCGGTACTCACCGCCGCGGGCGCGCTCGTCGTGACGATCTGGCAGGCCCTGGGGCACTGAAAGCGACTCCAGAACATGTGGGGGGACTCAGGGCATGGCGTCCTGACCGAGCCTCAGATGGTGCAGCAGTAATAACGCGGCCGCCATGTTGGCGGCCGGGACCTCCCCACGGGCGACCATGTCGGGGACGAGTTTGAGGGGAACCCATTCCCGGCGGTCCGACTCGAAGTCGTCCACGGGGTGCCCGATGTACTCGCCCTCGTCCGACCAGTAGATGTGGTGCCGGGCGTCGGTAAGCCCGTTGGACGGCTCCACGCTCATCAGGTGGTGCAGGGGCCCCGGCCGCCAGCCGGTCTCCTCCTCCAGTTCCCTGGCGGCCGCGTACGCGATGTCCTCGCCGTCCTCTACGACGCCCGCCGCGAGTTCCCATCCCCAGCTGTCGGTGATGAAGCGGTGGCGCCACAGGAGGAGCACCTCGTTGGCCTCGTTCACCACCGTGGCCACGGCGACGGGGCGCAGCCGTATGAGGAAGTGGTCCAGGTGCCGCCCGTCCGGCAGCTCCACATCCGCCAGATTGACGGTGAACCAGCGGTTTTCATACACAGTTTGTTCGTTCTGTTTCGTCCACTGCACGGTTCTGCCACCTTCCGTCGAGTAAGTGGCAATATCGCAGCAGGGACGATGGGGTGTCGGTGCTCAGGTGCCGGTCTACAGCGGTACGCGCAGTGCTCCGTCGATGAGTTCGGCTGCCTCGGCCGTGCCCGAGCAGCCGCTCCGCACCAGGTATTCGCGCACCGCCCTGAGTCTGTCGCGCAGGCGTTGGGACTCCATCCCCCGGGCCTGTTCGGCCATCTGCACCGCCGTGGCCACCGCCTTGTCGGCGTTGCCCCGGCGCAGCTCGATCGTGCTGAGCATGGCAAGCCGGTGCACCCGGCCCCGGTCGTGGGCGGGGTTGTCCACGGCCGCCGCGGCGTGCTCCCACGCCGCCGCCAGCTCGCCGAGGCTGAGCAGCGCCTCCGCCACCTGGACGTTGACGAGTCCCGGCTGGACATAGCCCGTCTCGTCGGGCTCGTGTCCGCGCCGGATGCGTTCGGCGGCCTGCTCGGCCCGCCGGATGCAGGACAGCGCGCTCGTGCCGTCGCCGAGATGGGCGTACGCCTTCGCCTGCATCGCGTACAGGTCGGAGGCGAGCGCCGGGGTGATGTGCTTGCCGGCGGCGCGCAGCGCGGCCTCCGCGAAGGCCACAGCCTGCCGGTGCTCCCGCATGAACAGCGACTGGTTGACCAGGAGCGCGATCACATAGGCGCCGAGTCCCCGGTCCCCACTGGCCTTCGCCAGCCTGAGTGCCTGGTGGAAGTAGCGCTGGGCGAGGCCGTGCGCGTCGGAGTCGTAGGCGCAGATGCCGGCGACCGCGACCAACCCGCCGGTGGCACGGTGCAGTTGGCGGCCGGTCTCGTCGGTGTAGCTGCCGCGCAGCAGCGGTGCGGCCTCGGCGTTGAGGAAGTCGACGATCCGGGTGCGGGTCGCTATGCCGCCCGCCTTGCGGTACATCTGCTCGTAGTGGGCGCGGGCGGCGCGCAGCATCTCGATGTCTGCGGAGGTGACCCGGTGCCGGCCGCCGCGCGAGACGTCGACGTCCTCGGGCGGGTTCTCCCACTCCCACACCGGCATGACGGCGGGTGTGCCGGTCACCGCGGGCGCGCCCAGGATGTGCGGGCGCTGCTGCTCGTCGGAGCGCCACAGGGCGGTGGCCCGCTCGACGAACCCGGATAGCGAGGTGCCGTGCGGGGCGGCGGGCTCGCCCGGAACGCCGAGGCCGATGTCGTCGAGGGTGACGGGGCGTTGCAGCCGGGCCGCGAGCACCTCGCAGATCAGGTCCGGCACCTGGCCCCGGGGCCGCTGTCCCTTCAACCACCGGGCCACCGCGGTGTGTTCGTAGCGGAGGGCCAGGCCGCGCGCCCGGCCCGCCTGGTTCACATGGGCGGCGAGACCCGCGTGGGAGATCCCCGCCTCGTCCAGGATCGCGTCGAGCAGAGTGTTGGGCTGCATGGGAGGCCCCCCGGTGGCTCGGTGCCGCCAGAGTAGTGGGTGTGTCTTCACACGGGGTGTGAACGGAGTACTCGAATCCGCAGCGTGTGCGCACTGTCGCGGAGAGTTTCCAGCCGGTTGACTGAAATGCCTCGCAAGAGGCCGGCCGGGCCGCCGGCTCCCCCTCGTACAGTGCGGCGACCCGTTTCCGCGCCGTCCGCCCAGCTGCCTGCCCGACACTCCGTGGCGGGGCGGACGGCTTCGCCGGTGCGCTGCGTCGGCATACGCGGGGGCCAACGCCGTTGCGGTTAAAGGTGCGTTGTCGGCTGCGGGTGCGTTGTGGCTGGTCGCGCAGTTCCCCGCGCCCCTGAGGGGTGTCGGTCTGACCGGTCGTCACGAAGTACCAGCCCACCCCGGGCTCCGGACCGGCCGAGGGGTGTTCGGCGCGGGCCCGCTCACGCAAGTACCGGGCCAGGGTGCGGTCCAGCCGCCGTAGCACACCGTCGAGTTGGGCCTCGTCGGGTACGGCCTCGCGGAAGCTGCCGAGGACGGCGGCGACGCCGCGGGTGGCCACCCGCGCGCCCAGCCCGTCCTGTTGGGCCGGCGGACAGGCCGGCTTGTAGGTGACCGCGACGGCACCCCAGACCGTGGGCAGCCCGAGCGCGAGGGCCCGCCGCAGCGGGCGGCGACCGGGTGCCCTCCCGCTCCGCGCGGGCCCGCGCCTCGGCCGGCATCGGGCCGGACAGATCGAGGCCGAGCGCGTTGCCGCGGGGCACTCTGAGCGCGGCGAGGCGCGTGGTCTGCCCGGAGCCGCAGCCAAGGTCGAGGACCCGGTTCGCCCGTAAGTCCGTGCGGGTCCGTCGCGACCTGTGGGGAACCCAGCCTTGATGCGGATCATGCCGATGGTTATCGCATCAGGCCCTGCCGACGCGATCGGACCGGCCCCGAGAGGCCGGTCCGATCGCGTCGACCACATGGGCCGAAAGGGCAGATCACCGGGAGAAGTCACCCTGTCGAGTGGAGTGATGGCGCGCTAGCTCCGCAGCAGCGCCCCGATGCGCTCACCCGCCAGCGCGACCGCCGCGTCCCGAGCCGCGGACGCCTCGTCCACCGTCAGCGTCCGGTCAGCCGCCCGGAATCGCAGGGCGTACGCGAGGGACTTCCGGCCCTCGCCGAGCTGCTCGTCGTTCTCGTACACGTCGAACAGCCGGATCGCCTCCAGCAGTTCACCGGCCCCCTCGCGCAACGCGGCCTCGACCTCGGCCGACGGCACGTCACGGGAGACGACCAGGGCGACATCCTGCGTCGCCACCGGGAACGTGGAGATGCCGGGCGCCTGCAATGTCGCGTCGCCGACCCGCTCCAGCGCGTCCAGGTCGAGTTCCATCGCGGAGGTGCGCGCGGGCAGTCCGAGCGCCTTCAGCACCCGCGGGTGCAGCTCGCCCGCGTGCCCCACGATCCGCTCGCCGGCCTCGCCGGTCACCACCAGCTCGGCACACCGGCCCGGATGCCACGGCCCGTACTGCCCACCGCGGACGATCAGTTCGGCCCCGGCCTCCCGGGCGACGGAGCGCGCCGCCTCGACCGCGTCGGCCCAGTCCGCCGGGCGGCCCTTGCCCCACCAGCCGGCCTGCTCGCGGGCGCCCGCGAGGACGACGGCGACATGGCGCGGCTGCTCGGGCAGCGCGGCGTTCAGCTCGGCGATCTCCTCGTCGGTCGGACGCCGGTCCACCGGCGGCGCGACGGCGACGCGCTGCTTCTCACGCGGCTGGAAGACCAGCCCGGTCTCGAACAGCGCGAGGTCGTGCGAGCCCCGGCCGTCATTGCGCCGCAGCGCGGCCAGCAGGCCCGGCAGCAGCGACGTACGGAGCGCGGGCTCCTCGTCGTTGAGCGGGTTGACCAGCTTGACGACGCGGCGGGCCGGGTCGTCGGCCGCGAGGCCCAGCTGGTCGAAGACCTGCTCGTTGACGAAGGGGTAGTTCGGCGCCTCGACATATCCGGATCCGGCCAGGGCCCGGCCGACGCGGCGGTGCAGCCGCTGCCGGTGGGTGAGGCCGCGGCCTGCCGGGGGCCTGGGCAGTGTGGAGGGCAGGTTCTCGTAGCCCTCGAGGCGGATGACCTCCTCCGCCAGGTCGTTCGGGCGGCCCAGGTCGGGCCGCCAGGACGGCACGGTGACGATCAGCTCGTCCTGCCCGTACACGTCGCAGCCGACCTCCTGCAGCCTGCGTACGACGATCTCGCGGCCGTACTCGACGCCCGCGACCTTGTCGGGGTGGTCGGCGGGGACGGTGATGGTGTGCGGCCCGGACGGGGCGATCACCTCGGTGACGCCGGCCTCGGCGGTGCCGCCCGCGAGCAGCACGAGGAGGTCGACGGTGCGCTGCGCCGCGGCGGAGGCGGCCTGAGGGTCGACTCCGCGCTCGAAGCGGCGGGACGCCTCGGAGGACAGCTTGTGGCGGCGGGCCGTGCGCGCGATGGAGACGGCGTCGAAGTGCGCGGCCTCGATCACGATGTCGGTCGTGCCCTCGGCCTCCATGGGGGTCCCCCCGGTCGAGGGAATTCGAGACTGGGGGAGGTCGGCGATCTCCGTGTCGGCGCCGCCCATCACGCCGGCGAGCCCGATCGGGCCGCGGTCGTCCACGATGACCAGGTCCTCGGCGTGCAGGGTGCGCGTGGCGCCGTCGAGGGTGACGATCTTCTCGCCCTCCTCGGCCCGGCGCACGCCGATGGTGCCCTGGACGAGCCCGCGGTCGTAGGCGTGCAGCGGCTGGCCCAGCTCCATCATCACGTAGTTGGTGACGTCGACGGCGAGGGAGATCGGACGCATGCCGACCTTCTGCAGCCGGCGCCGGAGCCAGATCGGGGAGCGGGCCTCCGGGCTCAGACCGGTCACCGTACGCGCGGTGAAGCGGTCGCAGCCCATCGGTTCCGAGACGCGGACCGGGTAGCCGAAGGCGTTCGGGGCGGGGACGTCGAGCAGGGCCGGGTCGCGCAGCGGCAGACCGTAGGCGATGGCGGTCTCGCGGGCGACGCCGCGGATGGACAGACAGTCGCCGCGGTTGGCGGTGACGGCGATGTCCAGGACCTCGTCGACCAGTTGGAGGAGCTCGATGGCGTCCTTGGCGACCTCGGTCTCCGGCGCCAGCACGATGATGCCGTGGCTGCCGTCGTCGCCCATGCCCAGCTCGTCGCCGGAGCAGATCATGCCGTGAGACGTCTTGCCGTACGTCTTGCGCGCGGAGATCGAGAAGCCGCCCGGGAGGGTGGCGCCGGGCAGCACCACGACGACCTTGTCGCCGACGGCGAAGTTGCGGGCGCCGCAGACGATCTCCTGGGGCTCACCGGTCCCGTTGGCCTGCCCGACGTCGACGGTGCAGAAGCGGATCGGCTTCTTGAAGCCCTCCAGCTCCTCGATGGTCAGCACCTGGCCGACGACCAGCGGGCCCTTGAGGTCGGCGCCGAGGTGCTCGACCGACTCGACCTCGAGGCCGGCCGAAATGAGCTTGGCCTGGACGTCACGGCCGGTTTCGGTCGCCGGCAGGTCGACGTACTCCCGCAGCCAAGAAAGCGGGACCCGCATCAGATCTCCATCCCGAACGGCCGGGTGAACCGGACGTCACCCTCGACCATGTCTCGCATGTCCTCGACGTTGTGGCGGAACATCAGCATCCGCTCGATGCCGAACCCGAAGGCGAAGCCGCTGTACTTCTCCGGGTCGACGCCGCAGGCGGTGAGCACCCGCGGGTTGACCATGCCGCAGCCGCCGAGCTCGATCCAGCCCTCGGACGAGCAGGTGCGGCAGGGCCGGTCGGGATTGCCGACGGACTCGCCGCGGCAGACGTAGCACACCATGTCCATCTCGGCGGACGGCTCGGTGAACGGGAAGAAGTTGGGCCGCAGCCGGGTCTTCATGCCCTCGCCGAACAGGGACTGGACCATGTGGTCAAGGGTGCCCTTGAGGTCGGCCATGGTGAGGCCCTCGTCTACGGCGATCAGCTCGACCTGGTGGAAGACCGGGGTGTGGGTGGCGTCCAGCTCGTCGGTGCGGTACACGCGGCCGGGGCAGATCGTGTACACCGGCAGCTCGCGGTCGAGCAGCGAGCGGATCTGCACGGGCGAGGTGTGGGTGCGCAGGACGACGCCGGACTCGGTGCCGCCGTCGCCCGCGGCGGAGCCGCTGTCGGATGCGGTCTGCACGAAGAAGGTGTCGGCCTCGCCGCGGGCCGGATGGTCCGGGCCGATGTTGAGGGCGTCGAAGTTGAACCACTCGGTCTCGACCTCAGGGCCCTCGGCGACCTCGTAGCCCATGGCCACGAAGATGTCCTCGATGCGCTCCGAGAGCGTGGTGAGCGGGTGGCGGGCGCCGGCCGGTACCCGGTCGTACGGCAGCGTGACGTCCACCGCCTCCTCGACCAGCACGCGCTGGTCCCGCTCGGCCTCCAGCTCGGCCTGGCGGACGGCGAGGGCCTTGTTCACGGCGCCGCGGGCCTGGCCGACGAGCTTGCCGGCGGCGGCCTTGGCGTGCGGGGGCAGGGCGCCGATCTCGCGGTTGGCGAGGGCCAGCGGGGAGGTGCCGCCGGTGTGGGCGACCTTGGCCTCCTGGAGTGCGTCGAGGGAGCCCGCGGCGGCGAAGGCGGCGAGCGCCTCGTCCCGCATGCGCTCGATCTGTTCCGGTTTCAAGGCCTCGACCTCTACAGGGTCGTACGACTTATTCGGTGCCGACATCTCTTCCCGTGCTTCCGATTGGCTGGCTGAAGGTCCCCGTCACCGACTCGCTCAGAGGTCGGAGGGCCGTCCCTGGGACACAAAGGTGCCAGTGGCCGAGTCTAACGGGGTGCGGATGGGCGGATGCGCCCGCGGGCTCTCAGGTCAGATAGGCCGGAGCGCTCACGGGCAACGTAAATCGGAACTCGGCGCCGCCGCCGGGGGCGCGGCCGACCGTGATGGTGCCGCCGTGGACCTCGACGATGCCCTTGACGATGTAGAGCCCGAGGCCGGTGCCACCGCGCTTGCTGCCCCGCCAGAAGCGGGTGAAGACACGGTTCATGGACTCCTCCGGGATGCCGGACCCCTCGTCGCTCACCGTGACCGACGTGGCGGCGTTCTCGTTGCTTTCCCCTTCGCGCGGGGACGCCGTGGGCGTGATGTCAATCGTGACGGTTCCCTCGCCGTGGCGCACCGCGTTTTCCAGCAGGTTGCTGAGCACCTGGTCGATCTTGTCGGGGTCGGCCCACAGGTCGGGCAGCGGCTGCTGCAGGCGCAGCAGGAACCGGTCGGCGGGCAGCCCGGCGGCGACGTAGGCCTGGATGTGCCGGCCGACGGCGGCGCCCATGTCGACGGGCTGGCGCCGCAATTCCAGCCGCCCGGAGTCGATCCGCGAGATGTCCAGGAGTTCGGCGATGAGCCGGGTGACCCGGTCGGCGTCCGCGTCGACGGTCTCCAGCATCAGCCGCTTCTGGTCGTCGGTGAACCTCTCCCACTTGGCGAGGAGCGTGGCGGTGAAGCCCTTGACGGAGGTGAGCGGGGAGCGCAGCTCGTGGGCGACGGTGGCGATCAGCTCGGCGTGGCTGCGTTCGGTGCGGCGGCGGGCCTCGGTGTCGCGGAGGGAGACGACGAGACGGCGGACGGGTCCGGTGGGCGCGGTGCGGACGTAGCGCGCGGAGACGAGGACCTCACGGCCGCCGGGCAGGAGGAGGTTGCGCTCGGGCTGGCCGACCCGGATGGCGAGTCCGCCGTACGGGTCGGTCAACTGCCACCAGCGGCGCCCCTCCAGGTCCTCTAAAGGGAGGGCCTTCTCCAGACGTTGCCCGAGGGCGTCGGCGGCGGGGACGGCGGTGATGCGTTCGGCGGCGGCGTTGAAGCAGATCACGCGCCCGTGCTCGTCGGCGACGACCAGGCCGTCGGGCAGCTGGTCGGGGTCGATGCCGAGCTCGGCGAGGTCACCGGGCCGGGGCGCGGGCGGGTGCCGCACATCCCGTGCCCCCGGTGCGCTGCTCGTGCCGACGCTCATCCCCGTACCCCACCTCTCAGACGGCCTCTCAACTGGCGCAGTGGGCCCCCGAGCTGGTCACCTTACTAGCTCTCGGTGACCGAACGGCACCCTCCGGAGCCGCGCTGTGCACGGGCCGACGCATAGAGACATACGGCGGCGGCGGTGGCGAGGTTCAGGCTCTCGGCCTTCCCGTGGATCGGGACGCGCACCACGGCGTCCGCGAGTGCGCGGGTCTCCTCCGGCAGCCCCCAGGCCTCGTTCCCGAACACCCAGGCGGTCGGCCCGCCCATGGTCCCCTTGTCCAGCTCGTCGTCGAGATCGTCCATCCCGGCTCCGTCGGCGGCGAGGATCCGCACACCGGCGTCCTTGAGTCCGGCGACGGCCTGCTCCACGGGCACACCGACAGCGACGGGAAGGTGGAACAGGGACCCGACGGACGCCCGTACGGTCTTCGGGTTGTACAGGTCGACGGAGGCGTCGGTGAGGACGACGGCCTCGGCGCCGGCGGCGTCCGCGCACCGCAGCACGGTGCCGGCGTTCCCGGGATCCCGTACGTGGGCGAGCACGGCGACGAGCTTGGGCCGGGCGCGCAGGACGTCCTCGAAGGGCGTGTCGAGGAACCGGCAGATGCCGACGAGGCCCTGCGGGGTGACGGTGGTCGAGATGTCGGCGATGACGTCGTCGGTGGCGAGATGGACCCGGGCCCCGGCGGCGCGGGCCTCACCGATGATGTCCGGGTAGCGCTCCGCGGCCTCGACGGTGGCGAAGAGCTCGGTGAGGGTGCCGCTCGAGCCGCTGCGGTGTGCCGCCGCCTCCCGCACGGCCTGCGGCCCCTCCGCGAGGAACAGCCGCTCCTTCCCCCGGAAGTTCCGCTTGGCCAGCCGCCGGGCGGCGGTGACCCGGGCAGAACGGGGGGAGATCAACTCGGGGGTGGTGGGCGGCATGTTCAGCATCACCTTCAGTAAAGGGCTTTCAGGGGCGTGGGGAACTGCGCGACCAGCCCACGACACCCCACACCCGAACAACGGCCGTCACGTCGGCAGCAAAGAACCCGCAGGTCAGTAAACCTGCGGGTCCAGTCACCTCGGCCTAGAGCCGGCGCGACGTCACGCGGCCTTCGGCGCGTTCACGTCCGACGGCAGCGCCTTCTGGGCCGCCTCGACGAGCGCGGCGAACGCGGTCGCGTCGTTCACGGCGAGCTCGGCCAGGATCTTGCGGTCGACCTCGATGTTCGCGGCGTTCAGACCCTGGATGAAGCGGTTGTAGGTGATGCCGTTGGCGCGGGCAGCGGCGTTGATGCGCTGGATCCACAGCCGACGGAAGTCACCCTTGCGCTTCTTGCGGTCGTTGTAGTTGTAGACCAGCGAGTGGGTGACCTGCTCCTTGGCCTTGCGGTACAGGCGCGAACGCTGACCGCGGTAGCCGGAGGCCGCTTCGAGAATCGCCCGGCGCTTCTTGTGGGCGTTGACTGCCCGCTTGACGCGTGCCACTTGTTAACTCCTTGTAGCTGGGTCACGAGGGTGACCCGAGAACGGCTTGGTCCCGGTTATCGGCTGCGCCCTGCCCACGCAGGGCGCGCACTACATCCCGAGGAGCTTCTTCGCCTTGGCGGCATCGCCCGGCGCCAGCTCGACGGTGCCGGCCAGACGGCGGGTCAGCGTCGAGGGCTTGTGCTCGAGGTAGTGGCGGCGGCCCGCACGCTGGCGGAGTACCTTGCCCGACCCGGTCACCCGGAAGCGCTTCTTGGCACCGCTGTGCGTCTTGTTCTTCGGCATGTCGCCGTTCTCCTCGTCGGTGGCGCTCCGATGCCCGGTCACGAAAACCGGGCACCGCGGAGCGTCGCTCTCGTATCGGTTACTTCCTGGGGACTCGCGTCCCTGGGGATCACGCGTCGGCGGAAGCCTCGGCAGGTGCCTCGGCGTCTTCCACGACGTCGTCGATCTCGACGTCCTCGTCGGACTCCGCGGCGTTCTGCGACTTGCCGGGGTTGGCCTTCGCTTCGGCCTTGCGGGCTTCCTGCGCCTGGCGAGCCTCGGCCATCGCCTCGGTCTTCTTCTTGTGCGGACCGAGAACCATGATCATGTTTCGGCCGTCCTGCTTCGGGTTCGACTCTACGAAACCGAGGTCCTGGACGTCCTCCGCGAGACGCTGCAGCAGTCGGAAGCCCAGCTCGGGCCGGGACTGCTCGCGACCACGGAACATGATCGTGATCTTGACCTTGTCGCCCTGCTTGAGGAACCGGACGACGTGACCCTTCTTGGTGTCATAGTCGTGCGGGTCGATCTTCGGCCGGAGCTTCATCTCCTTGATGACCGTGTGCGCCTGGTTCTTGCGCGCCTCACGGGCCTTCATGGCCGACTCGTACTTGAACTTCCCGTAGTCCATGAGCTTGCACACAGGCGGACGGGCGGTCGCCGCCACCTCGACCAGGTCCAGGTCGTACTCCTGTGCAAGCTCCAGTGCCTTGGCCAGGGGGACGATGCCCACCTGCTCGCCACTGGGGCCGACAAGTCGCACCTCGGGAACGCGAATCCGGTCGTTGATGCGGGGCTCGGCGCTGATGGATCCTCCTCGGTTAGCACCACACGACCATCTGGCGGACGGCCGCGTTTTGTCTCTTTTAGACAGACCTAACCGCGTCGAAGCACAAAAAATGCCCCGGACGATCACAGGCGGGGCTCCAAGCACTACCGGAGCACCGCCGTGGTGATGCCACGGGGCGCACATTCGGGCGACTCCATCGTCCGTACGGAACGATGGTGGCCGCCTGACCGGGGTGACCCGCCGTCCCGGGGGACAGTCAGGTGGGAGATCGGAGCCTCCACTTGTGGGCCGGACATTCCTGTCCGGCCGGTCATCACACAAGGTTAGCAGCTAGCCGGGGGTGGTGCGAACCGTCGTACACCGGGCCCTATCGTGTGGGGCATGAGTGACACCCCTGCTGAGTCCGCCGAGTCCGCCGCGGGCCCCGGCTTCGACGAGATGACCCGCGACATCGCCGAGGTCCCCGCCGTCGAGGTGATCGTGACGGTCGCGGTCAACCTGATGAGCGCCGCCGCCGTGAAGCTCGGCCTGACTGAGGAGGGCGACAAGTACAAGGACCTGGATGAGGCCCGCAAGCTGATCCACGCCCTCGCCGGTCTGCTCGACGCGAGCGCGACCGAGATCAGCTCCTTCCACGCGGCACCGCTGCGGGACGGTCTGAAGTCGCTCCAGCTGGCGTTCCGCGAGGCCTCCCTCATCCGGGACGAGCCGGGCCAGGGCCCGGGCGAGAAGTACACCGGCCCGATCTACGGCTAGACCGCAGCCAGATCCGCAGTCAGATCCGCAGTCAGATCCGCAGTCAGATCCACTTCATCCGCTGATTCATCCGCGTACGTACAAGGGCTCGCCCGGCGGCGTCGCCCCGGCCGGCAGCAGTGCCAGGTCGAGGCCGCGCACCAGGCGGGCCCTCAGCGTTTCGTCGGCGGCGAGGCGCTCGGCGACCGCGCGGGCGGCCTCGGCGGGGGGTGCGGACGCGTCCAGTACGAGGGCGAGGGTGCCGTCGGCCTGTCCGGGCCCGAGGTGGGCACGGAGCACGCCCGGCTCGGCGGCCACCGCGGTCCGTACCGCGTCGCGCACCGCCGGGTCGGCGAGCGGGTCGGCCGTCGTCCGCCCCTCGGCCAGCGCGAGCAGTGCGGATCCGGCGAGCTCGTACGGCACGGGTCCGGCCAGGTCCAGCACGATCGTGTCCGCCTTCTCGTGCGCCGCCGCCTGCAGCGCCTGGTGCAGGGGTACGGCGACGGGGCGGGCCGCCGGGTCCCAGCGGGCCAGCGACTCGGTGGACGTGAAGGCCGGCAGGGCGGTGCGGTGGCCCGCCTTCAGCGTCGGTACGGCCATGTCGCTGGTCTTCTCGCGGCGCAGCCCCTTCTCGTCCTCCTCGACCTCGCCGAGCACGGCCACGACGGGGACGAGCAGCCGGGCGTCCTTGAGCGCCTCCAGGACGGGTCCCTCGGCGCCATGGTCGTCCGCCCAGGCGGCCAGCGCCGCGCTCAGCCGGGGATCGGCCGTGCCGTCGTCGTCGGAGAAGCCGGAGTCGGGAATGTTCTTGTTCGCCACGGTCACCGACCCTATCGGGGGAATGCTGCTGGGCTTGTGCGGGTCCGGAAACCCGCCGGTGACAGCTTTCACAGTTTTCTCAGATTTCCCTGACACACATCTAACGTTCGTCTAACGCCTCGCACAGTCGACGCCCCCAGCATCGCGGGCATGGAGTCCTCCAGAGCCGCGCGAAGCCACCGCTCCCGCCCGTCCCGGAAGCGCCCACTGCTGTACGCCGCGCTCGCCTCCGTCGCGATCGTCGGTGCCACGGCCGCGGGGACGGTGTATGTGAAGGCGCAGGCGCACTCCGGTACGGGCGTCATATCTTCGGCGGGGGCGCCGTCGGATTCGTCGACGGCCCCGGGTTCGGCCGCGGCCTCGGCCTCGGCCTCGGGGAAGGGGGAGGCATCGGTGGAACCCGTGACGGAGCCGACGGTGGACCACGACGCCCTGCTGGCCGTCGCCATGAAGACGGTGAGCGTGGCGGACACCGCGGAGGTGTCGGTGGCGGTGGTGGACCCGGACTCCGGCGCGAGCGCCGGGTACGGCGACGGGGCCTTCGATACGGCGAGCATCGTCAAGGTCGACATCCTGGCGACGCTGCTGCTCCAGGCGCAGGACGAGGGCAGGCATCTCACGGCGCAGGAGAAGTCGTACGCCACGGTGATGATCGAGAACAGCGACAACGACGCGGCGTCGGCGTTGTGGCGCGGCATCGGTGAGGCGGACGGGCTGGACGCCGCGAACGAACGGTTCGGGCTGACCGGCACGGAGGGCGCCGAGGGGGCGCTGTGGGGGCTCACCCAGACCACGGCCGCCGACCAACTCACCCTGCTCCAGCAGGTGTTCGGCACGGACTCGGAGCTGAGTGAGGCCTCGCGGACGTATCTGCGAGGGCTGATGGGGCAGATCGCCGCCGATCAGCACTGGGGGGTGTCCGCGGTGGCCGACGGCTCCGCGTGGGCGCTGAAGAACGGCTGGATGCCACGCAGCGCCACCGGTCTGTGGGTCATCAACAGCATCGGGCGGGTGACCGTGGACGGCCACGACTATCTGGTGGCCGCGCTGTCGAAGGGCAACACGACGAAGGCGCGGGGGATTTCGCTGGTCGAGGCGGCGACGAAGGCGGCGGTGTCGGTGTTCACGGCCGACGGGGCGTCCGCCTCGGCCTCGTCCTCCGCGTCCTCGGCCGCTTCGGCGTCTTCGGCGTCTTCGGCGTCTTCGGCGTCTTCGGCGCAGTGACCGGTCAGTGGCGGACCAGGCAGAAGGGGTGCCCTGCCGGGTCCGCGTAGACGCGCCAACTCCGGCTGTCGGAGCCGCCGTCGAGCAGGGTCGCGCCCGCGGCCAGCACCTCCTCGCGTGCCCGGTCCGGGTCCGTGACGGCGAAGTCCAGGTGGAACTGCTGAGGTCGGGCGGGATCCGGCCACCGCGGGGCCTGGTAGTCGGCCACCCGCTGGAAGGCGAGCACCAGGCCCGAGGACGCGTGCAGGGTGGCCCAGTCGTCACCGACCGCCCACCGCCGGTCCGGCCGGTTGACGGTGCCGCCGAGCAACAACCGGTAGAACTCGGCCAGTTGCCCGGGCTCGGCGCAGTCCAGCACCACACACTGCAGGTCGGCGATCATGTCCAGCCGTCCTGGGACTCGTAGCCGTCGTAGGGGCGCGGCGCACGGCGGCGGCCACGCCACAGGAACACCGCGCCGACCAGCAGCAGGCCCCCGGCGCCGCCCGCGAGGGAGGCCGCCCAGCCGGCCGGGCCGTCGTCCTCGTCGGCGGTGTCCGGGCCGGAGCCGAAGTACTTGTCGCCGTACGAAGCGGACTCCAGGCCCTCCGGTTTGAGGCGGCCGGCCTCTGTGAGAGCGGCGGCCGGGTCGATGAAGCCGAAGCCCCGGGAGTCGTCGCGGCCGTCCGCCGGGGCGTTGCGGGCCGTGTCCTCCAGGAGCTTCTTGATCTGGGCGGGGGTCAGGCCGGGGTCGGCGGCCCTGATCAGCGCGACCGCGCCGGAGACGAAGGCGGAGGCGGCGCTGGTGCCCCAGCCCTCGTAGTACTTGTGGTCGGGGTCGGCGATGACGACGTCGACGCCGGGGGCGCTGACCGTGGAGTACCAGCGGCGGGTGGAGAAGGAGGCGCGGGTGCCGTACTTGTCGACGGCGGTGGCGGCGATGACGCCCGGGTAGGCCGCCGGGTAGGAGATGTGGTCGCCCTTCTCGCCGCCGTTGCCCGCCGAGGCGACGACCACGGCGCCCTTCTTGAGGGCGTACTGGACGGCCTCATCCTCGGCGGGTTCGGGATGTGCGGAGGCGGAGTCGTCGCCGAGGGAGAGGTTGATGACGTCGGCGCCCTGGTCGGTGGCCCAACGGATGCCTTCGGCGAGGGCGTTGCCGCGGGTGCTGCGGGCTTTGGCACGGGACGAGTCGCCGTCCTCGAGGATCACCCGGACAGGGAGGATCTTCGCCTCGGGTGCGATGCCCAGCACGCCGTCGGCGTTGTCGGCGCCGTGTCCGTGGCCGGCGATGATCCCGGCCATCGCGGTGCCGTGGCGGGCCCAGGCGCGGTCGCCGTCCTTCGCACCGAAGCCGATCATGTCCTTGCCGGTGAGGACGTTGCCGACCAGGTCGGGGTGGTCCGCCTCGACGCCGGTGTCCAGGACGGCGACGGTGACGCCCGCGCCCTTCGTGGTGCGCCAGGCCTGCTCGGTGTGCATGGCGTCGAGGGCCCACTGCTGGGCGCGGATGCCGTCGGCGTGCGCGGCGGTGGGCGGCACGAGGGTGACGGAGGCGGCGAGGAGGACGCTCAGGAGGCCGGCCCGGCGGGTTCTGACGCTCACCCCGCTCGTCGGACTCACGCGGTTCTTGCGGCTCACGCGGCTCATGAGGGCTGCTCCGTGGGTGAGCTGACGGTCTTGCGCAGGCCGCGTTCGACGCGGTCGGCGAGGCCCTGCGCCTCGTTGCCGAGGCCGGCCTGGGCGGAGGCGGTGGTGGCGCCGGAGGTCAGGGCCTGCGCGGCGGGCTGCGGGTCGTCCACGGTACGGCCGTCGGCCCAGCCGGAGACGGCGTACACGACGACGGGGGCGTCGGTGAGGACGGACATGGTCCAGGAGGCGCGCTGCTCGGTGCCGAACCCGGCGGCGAGAGTGCCCTTGGCGGCGTACGGGCGGGGCATCAGATCGGTGCGGTCGGCGAGGCCCTGGTCCTTGAACCCCTTGGCGAGGGCGCTCATCGCGGTGGCGTCGGCCTTGGTGAAGAGAAGGCCGACGGTGGTGACGTAGCTCTGGGTGGCGTCCGTGTAGGTGGCGCGCAGCAGCCGCTCGCAGCCGACGGGGGCGAGGGCCTTGCTCAGCAGGGGGTCGAAGGCCTTCTCGCAGTCGGTGTCCGGGGCGACGGCGATGCGCGTCCAGGTGCGGTCGGCACCGCCGGGGCCGGCGCCCTGTCCTTCCACGGTGGGCGGGAACAGCCGGTCCACCGGGACGCTGTGCCACAGCCCACCGGCCGCGGCGAAGCTGTCCCGCGTCCCGCTCGGCCCCGGCTCCCCCACGAGCCAACTCCCGGTCACGGCACCGCCGATGAGTCCGAGCCCGAGCACGACACACGCCGCCGCGGCGGCGACCCGAGGCCGGATCCACGCCGGGAGCGCCCGCGGCCGGGCCCGCTCGCGATACCCCTCGGGCTCCCCGAACGACACGATGGGCCGCCCGGAACCAGGGGGTCCACCGGGTGCCATGGGCGCGCTCCAGGAGAGCGCGGGGTCGGGCCGACGACCGACGGAATCGGAGTCGTGCGGGGGGCGGGGGGACTCGGGGGCCCCAGGTCGGGAGCCGGCGGGCGTCGACGGGGACTGCGTACGGCCTTCAGGGCTGGTGGGCGCGGAGGACCGTTGCGGGCGGCTCCGGGGCCTGGGGGGTGCCGGGCGCGTGTGCGGAGCGCTCGTGGGTACGGGAGGCGTCGCGAACGGCGCGTCCGAGCCGCTGTCGGTGCCGGAGGCGCCCGGCGCCTTCCGGGTCGGGCGGGGCGGGAAGCCGGGGCGGGCGGGCGTGGACGGGGTGCTTGGGTGAGCGCCTGGCTGCGCGGCGGGGCCAGGGTGGCGATCGGGCGCGGAATCCGTACGGGCGCCGGATCGCGCGGCGGGCATCGCGGAGCCGCGATGGCGATCGGGTACGGCGTCCGGGCGGGCGCCGCCGGATCGCGGTGCCGACGGGGCCGAACCTGGGCGGGAGTCAGACCGCTGCGGTCCCCCGGAGGCAGCGGACCCGGCCGCCTGCGAGCCGACCGCCCGGCCACCCGGTGAACCCACCCCTCCGAAAGGCTCGGCGGACGTAGAGCCCGGGCGGGCGCCGGACCGCGGTGCCTGCGGGGCGGCGCTCGGGCCCGATTCCGGCTGCGGCCGCGCGGGGGCCGGGGGGATCGGGCGGAGGCGGAACGTTGTCTCGAACGCGGTCTCGGCGGGTGCCGGCGTACGGCGCGGCGGGACCGGAGGCCGATGGCTCGGACGGGGCGGTATCGAGTCCGACGCCGGGGACCCGGAAGTCGACCGGGGCGGCACGCGGTCGGTCGCCGGTGGTGTGTCGGGGAAGCGGGCCGAGGCCCTGGGCGGGGGCGGCGGGGTGGCGGAGGAACCGTTGGTCCCGAAGGACGGTGCCCGCAGGTTAGGGACGCGGGGGCCGATGTGCCGTGCGGAGGACGCGCGGCCGACCTTGTCGCCGTCGGTCTCACTGTCGCGGCGACCGGACGCACCGGCCCCGGAGCCGGAGCCACTCCCACCGACCGGACCGGAACCGACAGCGGGAGCCCCTGGACCCACTGGCATCGTCCGAGCCCCGAAGACACCCCCGCCCCCAGGCAGCGAACCGTCAGCGGAATCG
The DNA here is from genome assembly GCF_040660135.1 of Streptomyces sp. NPDC050997. NCBI lineage: Bacteria > Bacillati > Actinomycetota > Actinomycetes > Kitasatosporales > Streptomycetaceae > Streptomyces > Streptomyces sp. NPDC050997. The sequence continues at coordinate 1,723 of NZ_JBFAGK010000013.1, read as the reverse complement.
GGGGCGACTTCCCCGCCGGTACCTGATCCGGCCCCCGATCCAGATCCAGATCCTGATCCGGGCTCCGACGGAGCACTCTCCCCGGTCCCCGCCGTCGGCGGCTGGGACGGGCGTGGGGGAATGGGGGCGCGCCGCGCTTCCGTGCTCATGCACCCCCCGTTTCCTCGCGCCCGGGCCGTCTCCACGCACACGGGCCGTTGTCACCGTCGGCCGGGCCCGGCGTGGACTCGGCCGTCCCTGGCACGCATACCCGCATGGACGGACCGGCATCCCGGCGCGGACGTGCGGCCGGAGACGGAGCGGCCCTCCGTGCGTGCGCGTCACTCTACGGGTTGTTGGCGGGCGAACGGGAACCAGTCCGCACCCCCCGGGGCATCTGCCCGGAACATCCCCCTACCCTGCGGTAATCCTGTCTGGCAGGCTGCGTTCATGACTGCGCGCGCCTCCGACCGGGCCCGTTACGACCGGGCCACCGCCCATCTCGACGCCCCTCTCGCGATCGTGGACCTGGACGCCTTCGACGCCAACGCGGACGATCTCGTCCGCCGTGCCGACGGCAAGCCGGTCCGGGTCGCCAGCAAGTCCGTACGCTGCCGGGCCCTGCTGGAACGCGCGCTGGCGCGGGACGGCTTCGCGGGCCTCATGTCCTTCACCCTCGCCGAGTCCCTGTGGCTGGCCCGGAGTGGATTCGACGACGTCCTGCTCGCCTACCCCTCCGCCGACCGCGCCGGGTTCGCCGAGCTGGCCTCCGACCCCAAGCTCGCCGCCGCCGTGACCGTGATGGTCGACGACCCCGCGCAGCTGGGGCTGATCGACGACGCCCGCGGCGGCGGAAGCGAAGTCATCCGTGTCTGCCTGGAGTTGGACACCGCGCTCAATCTCCTCGGCGGCCGGGTACGGGTCGGCGCCCGCCGCTCCCCGCTGCGCTCCCCGGCCCAGGTCGCCGACATGGCCCGTACCGTGGCCCGGCGGCCGGGGTTCAAGGTCGTGGGGATCATGGCGTACGAGGGGCACATCGCCGGTGTCGGGGACGCCGTCGCCGGACGGCCGCTGCGCTCGCGTGCGATACGGCTGATGCAGGCCACCGCGCGCCGGGAACTCGCCGAGCGGCGTGCGGAGGTGGTGCGCGCGGTGCGGGCCGTCGTGCCGGACCTGGAGTTCGTCAACGGCGGCGGCACGGGCAGTGTTCAGCACACCGCCGCGGAGGACGCGGTCACCGAGATCGCCGCCGGGTCGGGACTGTACGTACCGCGGCTGTTCGACAACTACACGTCGTTCAGCGGGCGTCCCGCCGCGCTCTTCGCCCAGCCCGTCGTCCGGCGGCCCGGGGTCGGTGTCGTGACCGTCCTCGGCGGCGGCTACCCCGCCTCGGGCGCGGCCGGGCCCGACCGGCTGCCGGTGCCGTATCTGCCGGAGGGGTTGAAGTACGACCCCCAGGAGGGGCCCGGCGAGGTGCAGACGCCGCTGCTCGGCTCCCCCGCCGACGACCTCCTCATCGGTGACAAGGTGTGGTTCCGGCACGCCAAGGCCGGCGAGTTGTGCGAGCGGTTCGACGCGCTGCACCTGATCGAGGGGGACGCGGTGACGGCGACGGTCCCGACGTATCGCGGGGAGGGCCACACCTTCCTCTAGGGCCTGTCGTTTGGATCACGCCGCAGACGCGGGGTGTGGCACGCACATCTGCCGCGTTGTCGTCGGTTGCCGATGCTCCGCATCGACGCCC
>NZ_JBFAGK010000012.1:205346-266692 GCF_040660135.1 Streptomyces sp. NPDC050997 | reverse complement strand
TGCGTATCGCCCGCGCCCAGAACCCGGTACTGCGGGTCCTTCAGCTCGTCGGCCTGGACCAGGTCATCCCCTGCCATCCCACCGTCGAACAGGCCATTACCGCCTAACCTTCGTGGCCGCTTGTGCCAGCGTCCCCAGCGCCTCGGGCCTTTGCCCGGCCTCCGGGCCCGGGGCATACCGCTCAGCTGACCGCCGCTGCACGGCTGCCTACAGCTGCTGCCCTACCGCTGGCGGCAGCTCGTCATCAGACACGTCAGCGGTCGGCGGGTCGACGGCGGCCGGGTCGCGGACTTCGTCGGGCCAGCGCATCGCATAGAGGACGATCACGTCACCGTGCACCCGCAGTAGACCGAGGCGTTCCCGGCCCGACCACCCATATTTGACGATGGCGACCTTCGAGGAACGGCCGAGCGCCTGGACGAGCAGCCTGTACGGCTTCGCCGCGACGGCCCCGTCCGGCGCCAAGTAGCCCTCCGCGATCCGGATCGGGTCGATCGACCCCAACGGCACAAACGCCTGGGGCGATGTCGCTCGACAAGCCGAAGCGCCGACGGTGCGCGTACAAGCGCTGCCGCCCACTGCTGCCCAAGGATGCGACGTCCAGGCTCAGTTACTGCGGCCCGACACGTGTGGCCAGGCGACTCCCGCGATGCCACGCGCCAGTGGAGAAAGGGTTCAGTGCCCGTAAGAGCGGTGAAGAAACCAGGGAAATCGACCGTATGTTCTTCGATTCGCCGGGCACGAGGAGCGACGGAGGTTGATAACTATGGTTCCCCTGCTTCTCGTTCTTCTGCTGGCCCTGATCCTCTTCGGCGCGGGTTTCGCGCTGAAGGCACTGTGGTGGATCGCCGTCATCGTGCTGGTCGTCTGGCTGCTGGGCTTCATCATGCGCTCCGCGGGCACAGGCGGCCGCAAGGGCCGCTGGTATCGCTGGTAACCCACCACCTGTCAGCAGCATGCCTGTGGGTCCCGGGAAACATCCGGGGCCCACAGGCGTGTCCACATGCGGACAGCTCTTTCGGGCAAACGGTGTAACTGACACCTTCCTGGGAACCGGGCCTCATAGCTGGGGCCCGGTGAAGCAGTGGAACCTGCACCTCCAACCACCGGACCCCAGCCACACCTCCTCGTGGTCGAGTTGTCTCCCGACCACGAGCCCCACCACAGCAGGTCACCGCATCGCGCGGTGGCTGCGCACCGTGTGCCTGGTGTGCGGCGCCGTTTCAGGGGTATCCGCGGCCTGACCATGGAACTCAGGACAAGGGTGGCGGTGTGGCTCAGCCATGCACGAAAAACGAGTCTCAGCCGCTGGACAGCCGTCCGATCCTGGTGGCCGTGGCCTTGGCCGGCAGCGAGCCGATCGCTGAGGCGCGGCATGCTGCCCGCCGTTTCATGACCGACGTGCAGGCCGTTCACGGACTCCCGGTGTCGGAACGTGCGATGGGCATCACCGAACTCGTGGTCAGCGAGCTGGTGACCAACGCCTATAAATACGCGCCCGGACCGTGCCTGCTGGACCTGGAAATAGCCGACGGAGCCGTGCAGATCAGCGTGTGGGACACCGATCCGACGCTGCCGGCGGCCTGCCCGACCGATCCGGGCCGGGTCGGACAGCACGGCCTGGAGATCGCCATGGCGGTGTGCCGCAGCTTCGAGGTCCGGCGCGAGCCGGTGGGCAAACGCGTGAAAGCCGTGATCGTGCTGGCCGACGACCCCGGCGGGGATCCGGTGGGCCGCCTGCTGTGACCGGGCTGGTCAGGCAGCTTTTGTCTGTGGGGGTGGAGTGATGGTCAGGCTCTTGTTCTGGCGGGCGAGGCTACGTGTCATCAGGGTGATCGCGGCCCCTGGCGAAAGTGCTCCTGATGGGCGGCGCTGAGGGTTTCCGGCACCCCTCTGCGGCGCGACGCTGGGCGCTGAGGGTGCCTGCGATGTCGCTCGACAAGCCGAAGCGCCGACGGTGTCAGTGCAAGCGCTGGCTCCCCCGCCCCGGAAGCCACCAGCGATCCACACACTTCACGGGCTGCCACGCCCGGCGGAACCTGGCGGGCCGGCGATACGGTGGCTGCATCCTGATCGAGGCTGGTGGTGACGGTGGAGTGGCGTGAGTAGGCCGAGCAGATGGCTCTGCTCGCCCGGGATCTGCTGGCCCAGGACTCGGTCCAGGCGACACTGGATGAGATCGCCGCGGCGGCGGTGAAGCTGGTCGAGGGCTGTGACGCGGCAGGCATCCTCGCGGTGCGCAAGGACCGGGTTGTGACGCTGGCCGCCTGCGGGGACATGGTCGAGGAGTCCGACCGCGTGCAGGGCGAGCTGCGCGAGGGACCGTGCTTCGATCTCGCCCGCCGCCAGGACGGCGAGCGCGTGTACCGCATCGCGGACATGACCCGACCCCAGCCGACCTGGGAACGCTTCGGCGCCCAGGCCCGCACGCTGGGCATCGGGAGCGTGACCGGCGTCCTGCTCTACACCGACAACGACGACTTCGGCGCACTGAACCTGTACTCCCGCCGCCCCGGAGCCTTCGGCAAGGACATCGAGACCGCGGGCTGGCTGCTCGCCTCGCACGCCGCCGTCGCCCTGGCCGACGCCCGCACCATCGACCAGCTCGAACACGCCATGGAGACACGGCACGCCATAGGCGAGGCCATGGGCATCCTGATGGAACGCCACCAGCTCAGCGAGGACGACGCCTTCAACGTGCTGCGCAGCATCTCCCAGCACCACAACATCAAACTGCGCGACGTCGCCCAGCGCGTCCGGGCCGAACCCACCGGATCCGCCTGATCATCCGCGCCGGGGCTGGGCCACGGGGCGGGCAGTCGACGGGGGGGTGCACCTGCCCGCCTCGCGGGCAATGACCCGCTCACGGGGGAAAGCGGGCCTTGCAGGGACCTCAAAACGGCCCCACCAGCCACAGCGTACGGGGCATCGCACGTGTCACACCCTCAGCACTGCCCCGTCGCCGATGCCCACCCACCCGACCACGGACCGACCCGACCCCAGCAGGTCACAGCACTGCGCAGTGGTTGCGCACCAAAATACGCATCCGCCGACCTGGGCACCGGAGGTGACGGCAATGTCGCTCGACAAGCCGAAACGCCGACAGTGCGCGTACAAGCACTGCCGCCGACTGCTGCCGAAGGACGCGACATCCAAAGGGGTTCGACGCCGCAACGCTGCGCCTACTCACTGCTTCAGCCGGACGTCGCCGCCTGTATCCGTGACGCCTTCCTCATCCTGGGCAGCCCGGCCGGCCTCGCCGCCCTCGGGACGGCAGTGCGCTTCGACGCCGTGGCCGCATCGTCCACCGGCCCGCGGACCAGGCTTACTGACCTTGGCGTTATAGCGTCTGTGTCTTCGTCGGTCCCGGTGACAGGTTCCGTGATGGCTGGTAGCCCGGAAGTATGCGGTATCCGGACGGGGGCGGGTTGACCGCCGAGCAGCGTAAGCGCCGCGAAGAGGTACGCATGCGGGCCGCTGACCTCTTCCAGGACGACGTGAAAGTCCCGCGCATCGCCCAGGAGTTACGGGTGAGTGAGAAGTCGGTCTACCAGTGGCGCCGTGCCTGGATCTCGGGCGGACGCGAGGCGCTGGGTTCCAAGGGGCCGCCGGGCTATGACTGCCGGCTCGGCTCCGATCTGCAGGCCAGGCTCGCGGCATGGCTGGAAGAGGGGCCGGCCGCGCACGGCTGGAGTGAGGACCAGGTGTGAACCGCCGCACGGGTGCGCACGCTGATCGGGCGGAAGTTCCATTTCTCCTACAGCGTCTCCGGGGTGACCCGGCTGCTGCACCGGATGGGCTTCAGTGTGCAGGTGCCAGCGCGGCCCGCCGCCGAACGGGACGAGGACGCGATCACCGCATGGCGGGAGGCGACCCGGCGGGAGGTAAAACCCTTAGGGCGGCGACCGGCGCGTTCGTCTGCTTCGAGGACGAAGCGGGTGTGACCGGCCGTCCGCCCAAGGGCCGCACCTGGGGCCGGCGCGGCATCACCCCGAGGGTCAAAGTCCCCGGTCGTAGCCGGGGACGGCTCTCGGTGGCCGGGCTGCTGTGCTACCGGCCCGGCCTGCCCGCCCGCCTGTGCTACCGGCTGCGCCGGCATACCGGCCGCAAGGGCGAGCGCCGCTCGCTCGGCGAGAGTGACTACATCCACCTGCTGGATGGCGCCCACCACCTGCTCAAGGCCCCGCTGATGGTGGTGTGGGACCGGCTGAGCACCCACATCTCCAAGGCGATGCAGGCGCTTGTGGCCGAGCGGGAATGGCTGACCGTGGTCCTGCTGCCCGGGTATGCGCCCGAGCTCAACCCGGTCGAGGGCCTGTGGGCGCACATCAAGCGCAGCCTGGCCAACCTCGCCGCCCGCACCCTCAGCGAGCTGGAGACTCTGCTGCGCAGGCGGCTCAATGCACTGCAGTACCGGCACAGCATCCTCGGCGGGTTCCTCGCCGGAACCGGCCTCGCCCTCGACGCATCGCCCTGACCAGTCGAAGTCGGATATTGGTGCGCACTCGGCCGGATGACAAGAGAGACTGGTGCAGTGAATCAGGTTCAGGAGATCGTGGGGCTGGTCGGCGGCGTGCTGGGCAAAGATGTGATCGGCACCTACCTCCACGGCTCCTGGGTGCTCGGTGGACTCAGGCCGGCCAGCGACGTGGACGTGCTGGTCGTCTCCCGGCGGCGAATGGACGAGCAGCATCGACGGACACTCCTCGGGGGACTGCTCCGGATCTCCGGCTCCCGAAACAAGGTACGCCCGGTCGAGCTCACCGTGGTCGTCCAGTCCGAGGTCCGGCCGTGGCGATACCCGCCGACTGGTGATTTCCTCTACGGCGAGTGGCTGCGCGCCGAGTACGAGGCCGGGGAGGTCCCCCAGCCGGAGCCGATGCCCGATCTGGCCCTGCTGATCACCATGGCGCTGACCGGCGACCACCCCCTCACTGGCCCGCGCCCGGCGCAGGTCCTGGACCCGGTTCCGCAGGCCGACCTGGTCCGGGCGAGCGTGGCGGGTATCCCCGGGCTGCTCGACGACCTGGACAGCGACACCCGCAACGTCCTGCTGACCTTCGCCCGCATCTGGACCACGCTCGCCACTGGCCAGATCAAGTCGAAGGACGCCGCCGCCGACTGGGCCCTCGCCCAGCTACCGCCCGAGCACCGCGCCGCGCTCCAGCACGCCAGGGAGCTCTATCTCAACTGCCCCTACTCCGAGGAGAGCTGGAGCAATGCATTGCAGGCGCAGGTGCGTCCGCATGTGGACCGCGTGCTCGCTGAGATCGACCGGCTGCGCACCCGAACCCCGAGGATGTGAGGGCCACGGCTTGAAGCGCCGGGAGCCAAACCTGACGGTTGCCCACCTGCGGACGGCCGAGCCCTCCAACACGGAGTGAGCCGCTCGGTGGCGACGACGTTGCACACTGCATACGACCAAGCAGGTCCATACTCAGCACAATGCGCACCTCGGCCCGGCCCTCAGCCAACCATCGTCACCCTCAAATGCCGAACTCAGTAGGTCAGCGGTCCAGTGCGGGCAGGTGGGCCAGGCCGGTGTCGAGTGCGATGAGGAACGAGCCGGAGCCGGAGCACTGTCGGTCGCTCGAACTAAGCTCCGAAGGGTGAGCACTCCCACCCCTGCCCCCCCGCCGTGAAGGACCAACGATGTGTGTTGCAGCCGTCTGCGACCCGATTAGCCAGTGGGGCGACGCCTGCGATCAGTGGTCAGCAGGTGCGCCCGACGTACCATGCGCCGCCGATTGAGCTGGCCGATCCCAGCCAGCTGACGCCAGGGCCCACGCATCGCTCGTAGTTGGGCCCCCATACCTCGACTTCGATGATCACGCGCGAGCCGTCGCTCGTGCAGTGGTTGTAGTACGCGTCACTGGAGGTCTCGTAGAACCCGCAGGGGTCGGCGGCCGCTGACGGCGCGGCGGCCGTGGACAGTCCGAGGATGAGGGTTACGGCACCGAGGACGGCCGGCAGGGAACGGCGAACGCTCATGGGGCAACTCCTTCTTGAGGACGCTATGGCCGCGCACTGGATGAGCAGCGCACACGCAGAGCGTTCCACTCCTCACCCTTGGTAGTAATTGATCTAGCTCGTACGAATGAAGGACTTCACCAGAACGGGTGCGAATGCGCCTGAGCTTGTCCTACCGTTTTAGGGCGGGCCAACTCCGGTCATTCGTAGGATCGGTGAGCCCGAGGGCTCCGGATATGGCAGTGAGCTTGTCGCCGCTTGATGGCTGAAATGACTTGGCCGCCCGGAGCCGTGACGGTCACAACCGCTCATTGGGATAAGCGACTTGATCGCTGTGCAGGACAACGTCGGCAAGGCCGTCCGCGGGATCACAGAACGAACAGCTGGCGGAGGCGACCATGTTCACGATCTGGGCCGGAGTCGACATCGGCAAAGAGCACCACCACTGCGTGGCACTCGATGCCCAAGGGGAACGACGGCTGTCGCGCCGCGTCGGCAACGACGAGCCCGCGCTGTTGGAGCTCATCCGCGATGTGCTCGCTCTCCCCGATCCGGGCGAGGTGTTGTGGGCAGTGGACACCAACCACGGCGGCGCCGCTCTGCTCATCGGGCTCCTGCTCGACCAAGGCCAGTCGATGGTCTACCTCACCGGCCTGACTGTCCACCGTGCCGCAGCCGGCTACCGCGGCCAGAGCAAGACCGACGCCAAGGACGCCCACGTCATCGCCGACCAGGCCCGCATGCGCCAGGACCTGGGACTCCTGCGGCCCGGTGACGGGGTGGCCGTCGACCTGCGCATCCTCACCAGCCGCCGCCTCGATCCCGTCAACGACCGCACTCGGCAGATCAACCGGCTGCGCGAGCAGCTCCTGGGCATCTTCCCGGCCCTGGAACGTACCTTGCCACGGAAGGGCCGGGGGTTGGTTGTGCTGCTGACCGGCTATCAGACGCCGGGCACGATCCGCCGCCTCGGTCGCTCTGGTTCCGCTTAGCAGCCGACACCGCCTACTGCTACCCGATCACGGTGGACGACGTCAGTGCTGTTGACCGTCACGCTCCGCCGCCGGTGGGTGCCGGTGTACCCGGGGGCGTGAAGGCGGCGAGCACCGTGGCGGTGATGTGGTCGGCGGCGCGGTCGGAGGTGAGGCGGCCAGCGCGGATCTCGTCCGCTGCGCTGTGCATGACCGCGTGCAGGACGTTGACCAGCCAGGCGATCGACAGGTCGGTGCGGAAGGCGCCCTCGGCGCGGCCGCGGGCGACCAGTGCCTCGACCCGGGCGGCGGGCCCGGCGTGCAGTTCGCGGATGCGTCCGGCGGAGAGTTCCCGTTGCGCGGCCGCGAGCAGTGCCCGTGCCTGGTCCACCAGGTGCCAGCCGGCCTCGATGTAGCGGGTCAGGGCGAGCCGCGGGTCACCGGTCATATCGACCGTGTCCAGGACCTCGTTGCCCCGGTCGATGGCGCGGCTCATCGCCGCGTCGACGACCTCCGCCCGGGAGGCGAAGTGCGCGTACAGCGTCACCCGGCCCACGCCCGCGGCCCGCGCGATCTCGCTCAGGCTCGCCTCCGGGTTTCGTCCGAGGCATTCGGCGGCGGCCTGCACGATCGCCTCGATGCTGCGCAGCGCGTCAGCGCGCTTGGTGGCCGTGGAGTTCTTGCTGCCCATACGCCCACGGTACCCCAGCAAGTCGTACAACACTGTTTGGCTTATACCCCCGGGGCGTATAACGTGAACACACCTGTACGACTTAACGGCGAGGGGTGAGCGTCATGAGCGACACGGAAACCACCACCACACGCGCACCGGATGGACCGCATCCGCTGCGCTGGACGGCCCTGAGCCTGCTGGGGCTGGCCCAGTTGATGCTGATCCTCGACATCACCGTCGTCGCGATCGCGCTCCCGGACATGGGCGTGGAACTGGACTTGGGCCGCGCGGCCCTGACCTGGGTGGTGAGCGGATACGCCCTCACGTTCGGGAGTCTGATGCTGCTCGGCGGCCGGGCCGCGGACCTGTTCGGGCCCAAGCGGGTCGTCCTGGCCGGGCTCGCGGTGTTCACCGTCGCGTCGCTGGCGGCCGGACTCGCGACCGGCGCCCCGCTGCTGCTCGCCGCACGCATCGCCCAGGGGGCGGGCGCCGCGATGCTCTCGCCCGCCGCACTGTCCGTGGTGGTGCGGCTGTTCGACGGCGACGAGCGCAACCGCGCGCTGGGCATCTGGTCGGCGCTCGGCGGCGGGGGCGCCGCCCTCGGGGTGCTGCTGGGCGGGCTGATCACGGCGGGTCCGGGCTGGGCCTGGGTCTTCTTCGTCAACGTCCCCGTCGGACTGGTCGTCCTCGTCGCGCTCGCCCGGATCCTGCCCGGCCTGCCGCGCGCGGCCACCGGCTCCCTCGACATACCCGGCGCCGCCCTCGTTGCCGCCGCGACCGGCGACCTCATCTACGCCCTGATCCGTGCCGGCGACCACGGCTGGCTCGACATCGTCACCGTGGCCCTGGTCGCCGCTTCGGCAGCCGGCTACGCGGTGTTCGCCCTCTGGCAACGCCGGGCGGCGGCACCGCTGATGGACCTGCGGCTGCTGGGCCGGCGCCCGGTGGTGGCGGGCACCTTCGTGATCGCTGTCACCACGGCGCTGATGGTGGGGGCCTTCTTCCTCGGCTCCTTCTACCTCCAGAACCGTCAGGGCCACGGTGCTTTGATGACCGGCGTGCTGTTCCTGCCGGTGGCGCTGCTGACCATGGCCGCCGCCGCAGCCGCCGGCCGTGTGATCGGCCGTCTGGGAGCACGGCTGCTGGCCGTGATCTCCCTGGCTGTCGCTGCCGCCGGGTTCCTCGTGCCGGTGCTGTGGTCCGGTACCGCCGTGATGGTCACCGGGGTGAGCGTCGCCGCGGCGGGACTGGGCGCTCTGTTCGTCGTCGCCTCCGCCACCGCGCTCGCCACCGTCGCACCCCACGAGGCCGGGGTGACGTCGGGGATCGTCAGCACCTTCCACGAGTTCGGCGCCTCGGCCGGTGCTGCGGCCGTCTCCAGCGCCGCCGCCACGAGCATCGCCGTCCACACCGGCGCCCGGACCGGCTCCGGCTTCGACGAGGCGTTCCTCGTCGCCACGGGCCTGGCCGCGGCCTCCGCCGTCATCGCCCTGTGGCTGATCCCCGCCAAGCAGCACTAGGACCAGGCCAGCAGAGACGGGCCGCGCCAGCACTCGACAGCCGCGGCGCAGCCGAAGCCGGAAGCCCGCCCCATGCACCCTGCCGGCCGCAGCACCGCAGCGACCCCACCCACAACACGGAGGCCCTGGATGAACTACAGCAAGCGCCGACTGCTGACGGCCGGCATCACCGCAACAGGTGTCGCAGCGGCACTGGCCGCAGCCCTCCTGCTCGGCAGCACGCAGCACGACGGAGACGACGGGCAGACCGGCCGGCAGGAAGCGGTCGCCGAACGCGGCCGGACCGTGATGCCCTTCGACCTCGAACAGACCACCCACCACTTCACCCCCACCGAGACCGGCGGCGTCCAGGACGTCGTCGCCGACCAGCCCGACGACGCCAAGCAGGTCAACCTCATACGCACCCACCTCCAACAGGAGGCCAAGGCGTTCGGCCAGGGAGACTTCGGCGACCTCGCCCAGATCCACGGCGACACCATGCCGGGCCTGGCAGAACTGGAAGGCGGCCACAAACGCATCGAGGTGCACTACCGGGAACGGCCCGACGGGGCCACCCTCACCTACACCACCGATGAGCCCGCCCTGGTCGACGCCCTGCATGACTGGTTCGAAGCACAGCTCAGCGACCACGGCGACCACGCCGAAACCGGCCACTGACCAACGAGCCGGGCACCGGAGCAGGCCGTCACCGCACATACCGCACGATCGGAAGTGGACAGCTTGAACGACCCGTACGAGTTGAGCGGGGGCGTGCCCTCCGTCGAGGTCTTCCGCCGCCTGCGCACCGACGCCGGCCTCTCGGACAAAGACCCGGAAGCGGTTGCGCTCGCCCTGCCCAACACCTGGCACGGGGTGGTCCTTCACCACGAGGGGGAGCCCATCGGCATGGGGCGCATCATCGGTGACGGCGGTACCGCGTTCCAGATCGTCGACATCTGCGTACATCCCGCGCACCAGGGGCGCGGCCTGGGCAAGCGCATCATGGCCGCGCTCACCGAGGAACTGGAGCGCCGGGCGCCCGCCACCGCCTATGTCTCGCTGATCGCGGATGGTCCCGCGCGCTTCCTCTACGAGAAGTTCGGCTTCGCCGACACCGCCGCGCACGACTCGATCGGCATGTACCGCGTGATGAACGGGCCCCCTGGGTTCAGCCGATCGCGGGCGGAGCCGTAGACGGAATTCCGCAGCCGTGACCGCGCCAAGCAAGTCGTGCGCTGCCGCCGCGCCCCAGCCACATCTTGCCGTCGCCGGACACGACTCCTCTCCTTCTCTGCGGTGGGTGCGGGTACACACCCCCACCCACTATCCATGGTTTCCTGAATTCATGATTCGCTGTACTGTCATGGGGTGCTGACCGTTGCCTCCGACATCGACGTGCTGGCCCGCTTCGGCCGCGCGCTCGCCGATCCCATCCGCTGCCGGATCCTGCTCGCCCTGCGCCAGGCCCCTGCCTACCCGGCCGACCTCGCCGACCAGCTCGGCATCTCCCGCACCCGGCTGTCCAACCACCTGGCCTGTCTTCGCGACTGCGGCCTGGTCGTCACCGTGCCCGACGGGCGCCGCACCCGCTACGAACTCGCCGACGAACGCCTCGGCCACGCCCTCGACGACCTGCGCGCCGCAGTGGTCGCGGTGGAGGCGGACAGGACGTGCCCGGACGCGGAGTCGAAGGGCTGCTGCTGATGACCGCGATATCCCTCGGGCCCTCCCCGAACCGCCGCGAGGCGCTCGCCCGCCGGATACGGCTGCTGGTCGCCGCGACGATCACCTACAACGTCATCGAGGCCATCGCGGCCCTGACCGCGGGCACGATCGCCTCGTCCACCGCACTGATCGGCTTCGGCCTTGACTCCGTCATCGAGGTCTCCTCCGCCGCCGCGGTCGCCTGGCAGTTCTCCACCCGAGATCATGCCGTCCGGGAAGCCCGGGAGCACAGGACGCTGCGGATCATCTCTCTCTCGTTCTTCGCGCTCGCCGCGTACGTGACCATCGACGCCGTCCGCGCCCTGGCCGGCACCGGCGAGGCGGACCGTTCCCTGCCGGGCATCGCGCTCGCCGCCCTCTCCCTGGCGGTGATGCCGTTCCTGTCCGCCGCCCAGCGGCGCGCCGGACACGAACTCGGCTCCGCCTCCGCGGTCGCCGACTCCAAACAGACCCTGCTGTGCACCTACCTCTCGGCCGTGCTCCTGGCCGGCCTGGTCCTCGACGCCGCCCTCGGCTGGTCCTGGGCCGACCCCGTCGCCGCCCTCGCCATCGCCGCCATCGCCGTCAAGGAAGGCCGCGACGCCTGGCAGGGCAAAGGCTGCTGCGCACCGACAACCGCCCCCACAGCTGCCCCGTTGAAGGACGACGCGGACGCGTGCGGCTGCCGGCCCGGCTGCGCCTGCTGCTCATGAACATCTCGTTGCAGGCCGTCACCACCACCGTCCGAGGCCCTGATACTGACCAGGCGATCGACAAGCGGGGGCAATGGTGGGCTGGACATTGGCGGGAGGGCTGGTTGCCGGCCTGCTGATCGCGACCGTGACCGCCCCGGTAGGCGTGTCCGGAGCCGTGTTCCTCCTCCCCATCCAGATGAGCGTCTTCGGCGTACCCAGTCCGGCCATCACCCCGACCAATCTGCTCTTCAACGTCGTCGCCGGACCCGGCGCCCTGTGGCGCTACCGCCGCGACGGCGCCCTGCGCGGCGACCTCGCCCGGCGCCTGATGCTGGGCACGCTGCCGGGCGTCGTCCTCGGCGCCGCCGTCCGCGTCTTCGCCCTCCCCGGCCCGGACGTCTTCCGGCTCCTGATCGCCGTCCTGCTGCTGCCGCTCGGCCTGTGGCTGTGCCTGCACGCCCTCACGGCGGCACACCACCGACCGCCACCCGCAGGAGAGTTGCCGCCGCGCACGCTCACCGGCCTCGCCCTGGCGGTCGGCGTCGTCGGCGGCATCGGCGGCGGCTCCCTGCTCGGCCCGATCCTCGTCGGGCGCGGCCTGCCCGTCGCCCGCGTCGCCCCGGCCGCGCTCGCCGCCACCTTCGCCACCTCCTTTGTCGGCGCCGCCGCCTACACGCTGCTGTCGCTCGCGAGCACCGGAGACGTCGCCCCCGACTGGTGGCTCGGCCTCGCCCGCGGCACCGGCGGACTGATCGGCGGTTACCTCGGCGCCCACCTCCAACCCCGCCTGCCCGAACGAGCCCTACGCCTCCTGCTCGGCACGCTCGCCGCGGCCCTCGGCGCCCTGTACGCAGCCCAGACCCTGACGTGAACCGGAGCGGTGCCTTCCTGCTGTGGAGCATTCTTGTCGGCGAGGCAGGCCCTCCCACCTGGTTTCCGGCTCGCCAGGCTCACGACGCCGTACGTGCCGACGCCGTCGAAGCTGCCGTACGCCCTGCGAGTTGGTCGGCCGACTCGTCGGCGACGTGTCGAAAGACCGGGATGCCGAGATCCACGGCGGTACTACGGCGGGTCTCATCCTGGCTCACGTCCACACCGACCACCGCTGCCGCTACGCCACCGTCCTCGCGCCCGACTGGCACCCCGATCAGGCAACCGAGTTCAACGGTGCCGTCTGGCCCTGCCTGAGCTCCGCCCTCTGGGCCCTGCGCACCACCACCAGCTTCGAAGACGCGATACGTGCGGCGATCGACCTCGGCGGTGACACGGACACCGTCGCCGCGGTGACCGGAGGCCTCGCGGGGGCGTACTACGGGCTGCATGCAATCCCCGCCCACTGGACCCAGCCACTCCATGCCCCCCTCCCAGGATTCAACGGACGCGTGCTGCACCTGGCAGATCTGCTCCACCTTGCACACCGCCTCGAAGAGGGCTGTTGATGAGACAGATGTGGCAGCCCGCATAAACGGCGAGCTGGTGGTGTGGGAGCGAGACCGGCTGGCGTTCGAGCGGCTTCAGCAGCCGCTCGCCCGACGCGGGGCCGGTGCGGTCGAGGCGCCGCGCCAGTGACCGGCTCACTACGTGGTCTTCGGCCTGGTCCACGCGAGGACGACTTGACCGGCTGGGCGTACGAGCAGCGGCTCAAGACGTCCGTCCGTGAAAAAGGCCCTCACCCCCTCCTCAACCGCCCAGCCGGCGGAACTACAGCTTCCCGGCAGAAGGTGCGGCGCCCTGGTTCACTGTCGCAGTTCGGACACGCCGCTCCCGGACAGTGCCGCACTCGCGGAGCTGGAGGTCGAATGGGCGTGACACCACGGCTTGCAGGTCGTTGAACCGATCGGACACACCAGTGCACAAAGAGACCCCGGAGTCATGGCCCGGGGTCTCGCACTGTGGGCGGTAGAAGACGTCCAACATGGTGCCCTGTCGGGCGCCTGTGGCCACCGCTTGATCTTCGTTTGTCCAGACAGCACGCGATGATCACCGGGTGGTCGTACCTGCCCCCGCACCGCCCCGGATCGGCACGATGGCTGGGATACATAGGGCAATGCGGTGGTCGATCCCGACACCTTCGATGGCAGAATGTCCGCTATGACGCACGATGGCAGGCTGAGGCTGCATCTGCAGCGTGTACTACCCGCACCGCGCCCGGTCGTATTCCGCGCGTTGACCGAGCCGCAGGAATTGGCCAAGTGGTGGGGCCCTGACGGGTTCACCACCCCGAGGGTGGAAAGCGACCTTCGGCCAGGAGGTGGCTACCGGATCGCGATGCAGCCTCCGGAAGGCGCCCTCTTCTACCTCGTGGGGGAATTCCTTGAGGTCGACCCTCCGGAACGCCTGTCCTACACCTTCCGGTGGGAGGATCCCGATCCCGACGATCGGGAGACAGTGGTAACGCTGTCGCTTCAAGATATCGGCGGTGCGTCGGCCGAGCTGGTCTGCGACCAGGGCGACTTCGCCACTGAGCCGCGCCAAGCTCTTCACGAGGAGGGCTGGACACAGGGGCTCAACAAGCTGGAGGAACTGATGTCGTCGGCTACCTCGGCCTGAGACCCGTGCCGTGGGAGGGGCCCTGCCGCCGACAGTGCTCGAATGACTCCGCGACACAACATCAGGTGCCCTCAACAGACCGTTTACGCAGAGCCTTCCCATGAGCCCGGTGCCCCGCCGCCTGGGGCCGAGGACCAGCAGTAACGGCAACACCGATGAAGTGGAGGGAATCGCCGCTATTTTCGCGACGTCTTCGGTGCAGTTGCCGGCCTCGATGAACAGCAGCGGCAGCCCGGCCTCCGGGGACGATGTCCGCCCACGCACCTCCCACGCCAGGGTTCTTCCACGTGCCCGTC
This sequence comes from Streptomyces sp. NPDC050997, assembly GCF_040660135.1. Taxonomy (NCBI): domain Bacteria; kingdom Bacillati; phylum Actinomycetota; class Actinomycetes; order Kitasatosporales; family Streptomycetaceae; genus Streptomyces; species Streptomyces sp. NPDC050997. The sequence continues at coordinate 252,334 of NZ_JBFAGK010000012.1, read as the reverse complement.
GCCGGAAGGGCGACCTCAGTGGCGTAGGAGGTGATGGTGCCAATCCCGTCGGGTGCGTCGACACAGGCCTGGGCGGCGGCGACGGCTTCGGCCGGCTCACCGGACACCAGGTCCAGGTCGGGCTTCGGGCGGATCATCGCGATGACCGTCTCGTTGACAGCCATCGCGTGCGAGGCACCCGAGCGGCCCGCGCTCTTGGGCATGTCGCCCATCTCCTCCGGCCCCCGGTCCAACTCGAGTCCGGCGGCGGCCAGCCCGTCCTTGGTGAGCAGGCGCACCTCCTCTCCGCCTCGGGTGCGGCCGCCGTCGACGGACAGGCCGTGCCTGCGCAGATCGTTGAGCGCGCCGCGGTGGGAGCCCGTGCGCGCCTCCTTCCGCACAGCCGCCGTCTTCTTCGTGGTGTGCCGGTACGTCAGGTGCGGTGAGGACAACCGCTGGATCTGATCCGCCGTCGCAGCCTTGAGCACCCCGAGCACGCGAAGCACATCGGCGCGATGCCTGGTCGACGATCCCGCCTCGTTCGTCTTGCGCTTCGCCATCAGATGCGCCCTCCCGTGCGTCGCGACCGGCCACCGGCCGGGCGCCGGCCCCCGGCCGCAGAGGGCACCAGGCGCGCCCTGAACCCGATGATCGTCTCCACCACTGACACCCCACCCCCCACCTATTTCCCAGGGCTTGGTCAGTGAGAGGAGGAGAGAAGAGGGTTGTGACGACGCGCCACAGTCCCGAAAAGCCGTGGTGTGCAGGGCAAATAGGGCCAGCTCTCGTGCCGGGCACGGAAGTGGGTACGGCAGTGGGATCGCAAGCGCTGGCGGCAGGAGACTGCGGCGGCTCGCCCGGCCGACCAGCCCTGCCGGCGCTGGGCGTGCGACTGGCCGTTCGGCGGTGCGGGCAGGGTACGGCGGGCGCCTGTGGTCGGTCATCATCCGGTCTCTCCCTTGTGCGTTGGCGTCCTTCACCGGCCCTGTGAGGCCGGTGGCATGCCGTGCCCGCACGAGGGAGAGCCGCCCCGATGGCTCGGTGGCCGCTGCATGCCCCTCCTGCGAGCGCGTGACGGCCATCGTGAACGCCCACCCCTTGTCCGCGACCTGTTGGCGGGCGGTAGCGAGGTCGGTCTAGACATCTCAGGGGGCTAGGAGGTCAAGCTGGCTCCTCGGCAGTCGGCTTGTAGGCCAGGAAACTGGCGAACTTCCAGTTCAGTTTCTCGTCGGGTTCCTGTACCAGCTGAGCGGTGATGGTGAATTCGGCCTGGTTCAGCAGCTCAGCGAGCTGGTGTGTGGGCAGCCGATACGACGCGCAGGACACGGGGTGGCCGCCATAGGCGTGTGTCGGACGGCGGTGCTCACCGGTGCCTACGTGGCCAGCGAGGAGGAGATGTCCGCCGGGTGCCAGGGTGCGGTGGAACTCGGCGAACACGACCGGCAGCAGCTCCGGAGGTGTGTGGTGGGTGGAGTAGTACGCCAGGATGCCGCCGAGCGTGTCGTCTTCGATCTCCAGCGCGGTCATGGAGCCCACGGAGAAGCGCAGGTCCGGATAGGCGCTTCGGGCCAGTTCGATCACCTTGGGGGACACATCGATGCCGAACGCAGAAACCCCGAGTCCGGCCATGTGCGCCGTCACTCTTCCGGGTCCGCAGCCCGGGTCCGCGACCGGTCCTCGGCCGGATGCCTGCACCAGCTCGGCGAAGGCGGTCAGTATCGAGCGTGACAGGGGGTCCAGCTCAGACGGGGTCTTGACGAGGGAGGCGTAGTCGTCGGCCACGGTGTCGTATGACTCCCGGACCGCGGCAAGGTAGGAAGGCTCAGTCACGCGGTGAATCTAGACGGGTGCACTGACAGCGCCTGCGACCGATGGCCGGCTCACGCAGGTTCTTGAGGGAGTGGGCGAAGGCGTGTTGTTCGTCGAAGTACTGTCGGGTCTGGAGGCAGTGGTGGAGCTGGCCGAGGAAGCGGTTGAGCAGGTGGCGCTGGGCGGCGGCGTGCCAGTCTCCGTGCTCACGTCGGCGCCGGTAGTGGGCGTTGGCTCCGGGTGAGACCTGGAGGGCGGCGAAAGCCCAGAGGAAACCGGCGTTCATGAGGCGGTTGTTCTTGATAAAACGGCGGCCGCCGTAGCGTTTCTTGCCGGAGGCGCGGGTGATCGGTGCGGAGCCGGCGTAGGCCTTGAGGGCTCTGGCCTCGGCGAAACGGCTCCGGTCGTCGCCGATCTCGGCGAGGACGCGGGCGCCGAGCAGGGGGCCCAGGCCAGGGAAGCTGAGCAGGATCTCGCTGTCGGCGTGCTGGTGAAAGTCCTCCTCGACTGCCGCCGCGAGGTCGTCCGCGGCGTGGCAGGCGGCGTCCAGCTGCTTGAGCAGAGCCAGGAGCTGGTGGCCGAAGGCGTCCTCGACGGCCGGGAGATGGCGGGCGTACTCGGAGCGGAAGATGCCCCGCAGCCGCTCGGTTTCGGAGTCGAACGCGCGGGTGCGGCCGCTGCGCTTGAGGGCGGCGCGCAGCTGGGCGAGAGTAAGCTTCGCGGCCTTCGCCGGAGTCGGGGCCAGCGTGAGGATGCCGCGGGCGTCGGGCCGGGTCAGTCCGCCGTCCTTGCCCTGGAAGGCGTGCAGGGCGGCGGGGTAGTACTCGCGCAGCAGCGAGCGGACCTGATTGGCGACCTGCTGCCGGTTCCAGACAGCGTCCTGCTGGGCTCGGGCAAGCACGGTGATGGCCTGGGCGAGTTCGGAGTCGGTCGGCAGCGGCCGGTGGGCGTGCATGTCAGTGCGCAGGATGTTTGCCAGGACCAGGGCGTCGCCGGGGTCGGACTTCTTGCGGCTGACGCCGTGGCGGTCGCGGTAGCGGGCGGCGGCGAGCGGGTTGATCGCGAAGACCTTGCGGCTGCCGGTGCGCAGGACCGCGACCAGCAGGCCGTGGTTGGTCTCGATGGCCACCGGTATGGGGGTCTCGGGGCTGTCACCGTGTTCGGCCAGGAGGTCCAGCAGCTTCTTGTAGCCGGCCGCGTCGTCGCTGATGCGAGCTTTGGCGAGCAGGGTGCCGGTGTCGTCGACGAGGGCCATGTCGTGGTGGCGTTCCGCCCAGTCGATGCCGCAGAACACAGTCAAGCTGTCCTCCCAGATCCGTTCATTCATGCAGGTCACGAGCACATGCGGGTCACGCGGCGCCCTAATCCAAGGACTCGTCGGTCCGCCATCTCAGTAGCCGTTCGCGACACCAGCGCACCCCAGGGGCTCGATCTGTCGGCAGAACTCGCAGGCTCGCGGATGAAACAAGAGGGAGACCCTGGGGCGGGCTCGCACCGTGACGATCAACGTTCAGCCGGTCGCCGTGAGTTTCGCGGTGACCACGGAGGTACCGGGTGTGCCGCTCTAGACCGAGGCCTGCAACGGCCGGGGAAAACAACGGCATCAGCCCGGTACCCGCGTCACCACCACGAGGATCGCGGCGTGCGGTGGTTCCGTGGCGGCGCGAAGGCACCGGGCCTCGCCGCTCTAACGGGAGGCCTCGCGGGCCAGGCTGACTCCAGGCGTTGCCCGACGCCCACGTCACCGCCACGGAACCGCAGGCGGACAGCGACGCCGGTCTCAGAGCGGGCCTCAAGGACCGGAGAGGGCCAAGGCGTACTGCTGTCCGTTGCGAGCCGCCCTCCAGCCCCTTGCGGGGGGGGCCGGACCGAGCTGCTTACACCCTGGATTAGGAGAAACGCTCGCCCCTGGCGGCCCGCGCCAACTTGGACAAGGGGTACGTGGTCGCCCCAACCATGCCCCCTTGTCGAGCCGTGGTCGGGCTCGTGGTCTGGGTTCTAGTGGTCGTTGCAACACCTCAGCTCAGAGGTGGCAATGGACTTCGAGATTCGTGGTGGCCGGGGGCCTCAGGGGAACAGGCCGCTGGTCCGGGAATGGGAGGCATACTTCCCTCTTGTGGATCAAGGAATGGGGTATGCCGAGGCCGCCACGGCTCACGGCACGTCACGCGAATGGGTGCGCCTAAGCATGTCGGCGGTGTGCAGCAGTGTTGAACTTCTTATGGCAGACGCCCGTCTGCCATAGGGATCACAAAATCCCTCTCCGCCAACATCCTGGTGGTAGGCATGAAGCAAGAAATCGAACCGGTCCGCCTTGCTCCGGACGAGCTCAAGAGAGCGCAAGCGAGCGCGAAGGCGTCGCTCGTGCAACTCGAGTACATCGGCCAGCTCGTTTTCGAGAAGTTGGGGCGCCGAGCCGTGACGCTCGGGGAGAACGAGATCACTCAGATCCGTATCGACCCGAACTCCGGTGTCATCGCGTTCAGCACCGATGGCGACAGCACATTGGGATGCGTCCAGTACCGGGACCCGCCTGGTGTCTGTGAGCCCTGTCCTAAGTAGCTCAGGCCTCGCCCCGCTAGATCATTTAGCGGGGCGAAGTACTGTGCGGCGTTCGGTGCGCACCACCACCAGATCTGGTGCGCATGTACGCGCTGGTAACCGCGCCTCGGTGCGCACCAGATGCGCTCATGGCCGCGCGTTGGGGCTCTGGCCGGGGCCGGGCTGGTGCGGTTGGTGAGCGCGCTGGTCGTCCTCGCGCTCCGGGTGCGGTCCGCCGGTGTCCTCGCGGTCGGCGTAGCGGTCCATGGTGGCGCGGGCTCGGTCGGCTGCCGCGGTGAAGGCGTCCTGGAGGTGGCGTAGCCGTTCGGCAGTGAGATCGAGTGCTTCCACGTCCGTGCGGGACTCCTTCAGGGTCCGCAGCGCCGTCATGTCGAGCGCCCACCGGGGCTTGGAGTCGGCGTCGGTGTCCGGGAAGGGGATGAGGAGTTGCTCGGGCATCGCGGCCTGCTGGTGCGCCACGACGTCGTCGTACAGGGCGCGGCCGGTGCGGCGCGCGGCGCGCAGCCGGGTGCTGAGAACGGTGGAGGCGATGACCGCGCGCTGGTAGAGCAGCGGGACGCGCGAGATGTCCCACTCCCCCGGCTCCAGGGGCAGGCGGGGCGTGTCCTGGTCGCCGGGGTCGGCCAGGGGCCGGGGGCTCGGATCGGGTCGGCGTCCGGTGGGCGGCGGCGGGTGGGCAGGTCGGCCAGTAGCCAGCGAGCGGTGTAGAAGCGGTAGGCCGGCATGTGGCCGCGCAGCGTCTTCGGCTCGCTGATGTCCAGGCAGTGCGCGCCGATGGCGGCGTCCACGATTTTCTCGTCCAGGCCCGGCTCGCGGCGGCGTCCGCGCAGGACGAGAGCGAGATGACGATGGGCTTCGGAGAGCAGATGCCGGCGGTGGAAGAAGCCGTCCTTGTCCATCACGAACACCATCGCGGTGACGTCGACGGCCGCCAGGCCGACGTCGACCACAGCGGCGACCCGAGCCCGGATCGCCGCCGCCGCAGCACGGGCGCGCTCGAGGAGCGAGGTCACCACGTCGACGCCGACGGCCCGGATCGCGCTCGCCTTCCAGTCGGCGCGCAGCCGGGCGAGCGAGCGGGCGCGCGGCTTGGGCGGGCGGGTCTTCTTCGCCGCGATGCCGTTCAGGACGTCGCGGGTCCGTCCCGCGGCAGGTTTGTTGTCCGCGGACAACAAAGGCGGCGACAGGCATGCTGTCGCGGTGCGCGGTCTGGGCGGGTTCGGCGAGGACGCGCAGGCTATGGGGCTCGCCGACCTTGCCGTGCTTGCTGCACATCACCTGGCTGAGTGGACTGAGGCCGGTGTGTGGCCCCAACTGCACGCGGCCCTCCTGGCACGAACGTCGATGCCGTGCACACCGGTGAGTGCTGGGCGGCGGCCGGTGCCGTCCGGTGACACGGCAGCAGGCGCTGGAGGCGCTGTGACAGCAGGTGCCCGCCTGCGTCTGCTGCCGACCGGACACGGCCCTCGGCATCCTGGCTAGTAGCTGTCGTAGCTGGGCTTGCCGTTCGGCCGGTAGACGCCGACGATGGTGCCGCCCTTCGTCGTCGAGACGCTGACCGGCTCCAGCGCAGTGGGGATCGCTCCGTCGGCGAACAGCCGCTTGCCGGTGCCGATGATCACCGGATGGATGGTCAGCCGGTACTCGTCGACGAGGCCGTGCCGCATGAGGGTCTGGGCGAGGTCGCCGCTGCCGACGACGTTGATCTTGCCGCCGTCGGACGCCTTCAGCTTGCGTACGGCATCGACGATGTCGCCCTCCAGCACCGTGGAGTTCTGCCAGTCGACGGACGTCAGGGTCCGAGACGCCACGTACTTGTGCATGCTGTTCATACGATGGGTGAATGGGTTGTCGGGATCGGCGGTCGGCCAGTACGACGCGAAGATCTCGTACGTCTTGCGGCCGAGCAGCATCGCGTCGGAGTGCTCGTACCAACCGGCGATGGCCGTGCCGACCTCGTCGTCGGCCACCGGCTTCTGCCAGCCGCCGTGCTCAAAGCCGCTCTCAGCGTCCTCGTCCGGGCCGCCCGGCGCCTGCATGACGCCGTCCAGCGTCAGGAACGTGCAAACGGTGATCTCGCGCATGGTGCGCTCCTTTCGTTGACGGGTAGACCGCGCAACCGCCAAAAACTCATCGGCGGAACTTCCGCGGCGCAGCACTGGAGCGGCCTGTCCCCCCGGCCGAGAGCATGTCGCCCGTGGCGTTGAGGTACTGACGTCATGGGGGCTTCGGGCCGAGGTGGGTGAGCACGTCTTTGACCGATGGGGGTATATGGCCGGTCGGGATGAGGATCGCGTGTTCGACCTGAACTCCGCGTTCGGTGACCCGGGGGTCCGCGCTGTGTTTGCCGCCATGGGCGGCAAGGGCACCTACCGCATCGTCGACGACCTCGATACCGACGCGTTGCGCCGTGACCCGAAACCGGTGGTCGGCTTCAGCGACATCACCCACCTCCACCTCGCCCTATGGGCTCGATGCCGCTTGGCCTGCCTGCACGGCCCCTTCCCCAACGCGAGCGACGAATGGTGCGGGCCGGCATCGGCCGAGGCCGTTCGCCGCGCGCTGATGACCACTGATCCCGTCGTCATCCACCGGGACACCAGCCAGGCCAGTGCGGCCGTCACCGTCGAGGGCACCGCGAGCGGTGTCCTGGTCGGCGGCAACCTTGGCGCGATCAGCACCGAGGCCGGCGCCGGTCTGCCGAGCCTGAAGGGGGCGATCCTCTTTCTGGAACACCAGCGAGGCACAGGGTTGGGGGAGGTCGACCGCGCGCTGACCCAGCTGACCCGGACCGGGGCTCTGGACGGGTTGCACGGGGTCGCGCTCGGCCAGTTCCTCGGCTTCGACCGGGATGCCGATGACCCGGCCCTGGGGGGCTGGGGCATCGCCGACGTCCTGCGTGACCGGCTGACTCGCCTGGGCGTTCCTGTCCTCGGCGGGCTCCCTGCCGGACACGGCTCACACCCTCCCACCATCCCGCTCGGCACTCAGGCCACCATCAGCACAGCCGAAGGAACCCTGACAGTTCAGCCGGCCGTCGCCTGACCGTCGGCTGCCTTACCCGGCAGGACCGTGTGGTCGCCGGGGGCTCGTCGGCTCCGGAGCCGCCACTCTCAGTGACGAGGTGGGTGGTGGTCCCTGGTCCATCTGTCCCAGGGGACCGGTCTGTGCCGTTGTCCTTCCGCGATAGCGCCGGGTCACACTGGGCCGAGACGAAGGCTCACGTGACTCCCGAACTCATCGACGTTGATCATGCAAGGGAGCCTTGCAGCGGCTCCCGAAGTCGCGTCGGAACGACTCCAGGACTACAAGACTCGGCACGCGGTCGAGTGCGGCATCAATCGTCTGAAAAGGGCACCGCGCCGTGGCCACGAGGTACAGCAACTCGCGGTCCGCTACGAGTAGACCGTCCTCGTAGCGGCCCTCAAACGAGTCGCTGTGACCAGCACATTCGCTACACGCTCCAGGCCTCGGTGCCGAGGGTTCTTCCGGGTCCGCAACGGCGAACGCCTCCACGCGGTCTTCAACGAGCTCAAGCCCCAGCGCCGGCTGTCCCCCGCTGCGGATGAAATTCGCCAGTCTGTTGCGCGATCACCGGAAACACCCCGTTGAAGCCGGGTGGTCTGCAGTGGTCTGCAGTGGAAGGCGCTCCCCCATAGGACCAGCGTGCGTCAGGCGTACGGAGCGGGCGAGGCGGCCGGGCGGAGCAGCGGCGTCGGCCCTCGGTCCTCGTTCCGGCCGGGGGCGGCAGGTTGTATATGTGTCGACTTCTTCACAGCCCAAAGGGTTGGCCTGAAACCGCCTGCTCGCTATCGTTCACGGACTTCACTCAATCGTTCAGTGAACGAATAGCGACAGGGAAGGTCGGTTCATGTCCGACATCCACCAGCCGGGGCGCCGCTCGGTGCTCGCCGCGGGCACCGCCGGTGCGGCCTCGCTCGGCGCGTCCTGGCTGCTGTCCGGCTGTTCGGGCGCCACCGCCGCCCCCGCCCTGCCGACCGCCGCCCTGCCCGGTCTGCCCGACCGCGGCGGCACCCTGCGGATCGCCCGTCCGCCCGCCTCCGACGCCGAGACCCTCGACCCGGCAAGCTCCCTGTCCGCCTACGAGTACCTGGGCGCCCTCTACAACCGGCTGGTCCGCATCGGCCCGGACGGCCGGCCGGCTCCCGACCTCGCCGAGTCCTGGGAACCGGACAGCACCGCGCGCACCTGGACCTTCCGGCTCCGCAAGGGCGTCACCTTCCACAACGGCCGGGCCTTCACCTCCGCCGACGCCGCCTACACGCTGCGTCACATCCTCGACAAGGCGACGGCATCACCGCAGGCCGGCGTCCTCGCCCCGCTCGTCGACCCCGGGCGGCTGCGCACGCCCGACTCCCACACCCTCGTGGTGCCGCTGAAGACCGCGAACGCCGAGTTCCCGAGCCTGCTCACGCACTACAACTGCTACGTCGTCCCCGAGGGCAGCGGGAAGTCGATCGGCCGCACCGGCATCGGCACCGGCCCCTTCAGGCTGGAGTCCTTCGCACCGGCCGGCCCCGGACGCGTCACCGCGTACAAGGACCACTGGGCGGGCCGCCCCGTGCTCGACGCGATCGCCTTCTACTCGGTCGCGGACATGTCCGCCCGCTCGGGCGCCCTGCTCGCCGGGCAGGTCGACCTGCTGTCGCAGACCAACCTGGACTTCGCCACCGCCCGCGTCGTGGCCGCCTCCGACCGCGCCACCATCGCCCGGGTGAAGAACGGCCAGTGGTACGTGCTGCCGATGCTCACCACCGACAAGCCCTTCACCGACGTCCGCGTCCGTCGGGCCATGAAGCTCGCCTACGACCCCGAACACGTCGTGAAGGCCGCACTGCAGGGCGCGGGCACGGCCGGCTGGGACAACCCGGTCCCGCCGGACGACCCGGCGCACATCCCCGCACACCCCGCACACGATCCCGAGCAGGCGCGGTACCTGCTGAAGAAGGCGGGCCACGAGCACCTGGCCGTCGACCTCTACACCTCCGCGTACGACCCCCTGTTCACCCCCATGGCGCTCGCCTACCAGGAGTCGGCGAAGCGGGCGGGCATCCGGATCCGCGTCAAGACGGCGTCGGCGGACTCGTACTACACACAGATCTGGATGAAGCAGCCGCTGATGGCCACCTACTGGTACACCGGCCGGCCCGTCGATCAGCTCTTCAACCAGATCTTCCGCAGCGGCTCCTCGTACAACGAGACCGCCTGGTCCGACAAGGGCTTCGACGCCCTGCTCGACCGGGCGCGTGCCGAGACCGACGACACCAGGCGCCGTGAGCTGTACGGACAGGCGCAGACCTGGGTGATCGACAAGGGCGGCGCGATGACCCCGATGTTCGCCGACCGGCTCGTGGGCATCTCGCGCAAGGTGCGCGGGTACGCCGAGCACGGCTTCGAGTTCGACTACCTCGGCATCGGCCTGAAGGGGGCCTGACCATGCTCTCCTTCATCGCCCGCCGGACCGTGGCAGCGCTCGGCACGCTGCTGCTCTCCTCGCTGCTGGTCTTCCTCGCCGTCCAGGCCCTGCCCGGCGACGTCGCCACCCAGGTCCTCGGCAAGGACGCGACCCCGCAGGCGGTGGCCGAACTGCGCGGCAGTCTCGGCCTCGACCGGCCCGCCTGGGAACGCTATGCCGACTGGATCCGGGGCGCCCTGCACGGCGACTTCGGCACGTCCCTCGTCTCCGGGAAGTCGGTCGGCGGTGAAGTCGCCCAGTACCTGGGCAACTCCGCGCTGATCGCCCTGATCACGATCCTGTTCGCGGTGACCGGTTCGCTGCTGCTGGGCATCGTCGCCGGGCTCTACCGCGACCGCTGGCCCGACCACCTCATCTCGACGGTCAGCCTCGTCGGCATGAGCGTCCCCGAGTTCGTCGTGGCCACCGTCCTCGTGCTGTGCTTCTCGGTCGCGCTGCCGTGGTTCCCCGCGGTCGTCCTCTACGGCCCCGACGCCACGGTGGGCCAGCTCCTGCCCGCCGTCTGGCTCCCGGCCCTCGCCCTGGCGGTGGTGATGGCCGCCTACATCGTCCGCATGGCCCGCACCTCGGTGATCGACGTGATGGCGAGCGAGTACGTCACAACCGCCCGCCTCAAGGGCCTGTCCACCTGGCGGGTCGTCACCCGGCACGCCCTGCCGAGCGCCCTGCTGCCGGTCCTGCACGTGATCGCGCTCAATGTGGCGTGGCTGCTGGGCGGGGTCGCCGTCGTGGAGAACGTCTTCAACTATCCGGGCATCGGCAAGCTGATGCTCTCCTCGGTGCAGAACCGGGACCTGCCCGTCATCCAGGCCATCGCCATGATCAGCGCCGTCGTCTACGTCGTGTGCAACCTCGCCGCCGACCTCGGCGCCATGGCCCTCAACCCCAGGCTCCGCACCCGAGGGAGGACCCGATGACCACGCTCGACACCGCCCGGGCCGACGCCCCGGCCCCGCGCGCCGCCCGTGCGTGGCGCACCCTGCGCTCCTCGCGTACGGCCGTCGTCGGGCTCGCGATCGTCGCCGTCCACGTCGTGATCGCGCTGCTGGCCCCGCTGCTCACCTCCTACGACCCGATCGCGGGCAACGCCTCGCAGGCCTTGCTCGGTCCGGGCGGGGCGCACTGGGCGGGCAGCGACCAGTACGGCCGCGACGTCCTCGCGCGCGTCCTGTACGGCGGCCGGTACGCGCTCGGGGTGTCCGTCGCCGCCACCGTGGTGAGCGTCGCCCTCGGCACGGTCATCGGCTGCGCGACCGCCCTGCGCGGCGGCTGGTTCGACGACCTGATCGGGCGGGTGCTGGACGCCGTGCTGGCCATTCCGGCGGTGCTGGCGCTGCTCGTTGTCGTGACCGCGCTCGGCACCGGCCCTGCGGTCATCGTTCTCGCCGTCGCCGTCGTCTTCGTCCCGCAGGTGGTGCGGGTCGTGCGCGGGGCCGCCCTCGCGGTGGTGCCGGCCGACTACGTGACCGCCGCCCGGGCCCGCGGGGAAGGCACCTGGCCGATCCTGCGGCGGGAGGTCCTGCCGAACATCGTCGACGTGGTGTGCGTCGAGTTCGCGATGCGTGCCTCCTGGGTCGTGCTGCTGATCTCCTCGCTGTCCTTCCTCGGCTTCGGCGCCGACCCGCCGACGCCCGACTGGGGCCTGATGGTCGCCGAGAACCGCACCGCCATCACCGTCGTGCCGATGGCGAGCGTGGCGCCGATCATCGCCCTGGCCACGCTCGTGATCGGACTCAACCTCGCGGCCGACGGCCTCTCCAAAGCCTGGGGCGTCGACCGGATCAGGGAGGGCTTGTGATGACCCCGCTCGTCCGCGTCAACTCCCTGTCCGTGGCCTACCGCTCCGGCGCTCGCCGGATACCCGTGGTGCACGAGGTGTCGCTTCAGGCCGCCGCGGGGCAGACACTGGCGCTGGTCGGCGAGTCCGGCAGCGGCAAGTCGACCCTCGCCGCGGCCCTGCTCGGGCATCTGCGGCACGGCTCCCACGTCACCGGCGGTTCGGTGACAGTGGACGGCCGGGACGTCTTCGACCTGTCCGCACCCGAGCTGCGGCGGCTGCGCGGCCGGACGGTCGCCATGGTCGCCCAGAACGCGGGCCAGGCACTGACCCCCTCCATGCGCGTCGGCCGGCAGATCGCCGAGGCGGGCGGCGACATCCCCGTCACCGACCTGCTCGACCAGGTCCGGCTGCCGCGCCCCGCCGAGCTGGCCCGCCGCTATCCGCACGAGCTGTCCGGCGGCCAGCAGCAGCGCGTCGCCCTCGCCATGGCCATCGCCGCCCGCCCCAAGGTGCTGGTCCTCGACGAGCCGACGACCGGCCTTGACGTCGTCACCCAGCGGGGCGTGCTGGACCTGATCGCCGCCCTGCGCGACGAACTCGGCCTGGCCGCCGTGCTGGTGAGCCACGACCTGGGCGTCGTCGCACACCTGGCCGACGACGTGTGTGTGCTCAAGTCGGGCCGCGTGGTGGAGTCGGCGCCCACCCGGCAGTTGTTCGCGCTGCCCGAACAGCCGTACACGAAGCGGCTGTTGGCGAGCGTGCCCCGGCTGGACGACGCCGGTCTCGCTCTCGTGCGGGAGACCGGCGAGCGCGAGATCCGCCCCAGGGCCGTCGTGCCCGAGGACGCGCCGGTCGCCGTCTCGGCCCGTGACGTCACCGTCGACTACGGCAGCTCCCGTGCCGTGCACGGTGTCTCCTTCGAGGTCCGGCGCGGTGAGGTCCTCGCCCTCGTCGGCGAGTCCGGCAGCGGCAAGTCCACGCTGGCCTGGACCCTGGCAGGGCTGCGCACACCGTCCGGCGGCACCATGACCCACGAGTCGGGCGACCTGGCCCGGCCCGCGCAGCGGCGGCCGATGTCCCTGCGGCGGCGGGTGCAGCTCGTCTTCCAGAACGCGGACACCTCGCTCAACCCCCGGCGCTCGGTCGGCGACGCCATCCGGCGCCCGCTGCGGTACTTCGGCACCGCCGGCGGCCGGGCCGAGTCGGCCGAGCGCGCCCGGCGGCTCATCGCCGACGTACGCCTGGACCCGGACCTCGCCGACCGGCTGCCCGCCCAGCTCTCCGGCGGCCAGCGGCAGCGCATCGGCATCGCACGGGCGCTGGCGGGCGAACCGGACGTCCTCATCGCCGACGAGATCACCACCGCGCTGGATGTCTCCGTCCAGGCCGACGTGCTGCACCTGGTCGACGACCTGCGCCGGGAACGCGACCTGGCCTGCCTGTTCATCAGCCACGACCTGGCCGTCGTCCGCGGCATCGCGGACCGCGTCGTCGTCCTGCGCGACGGTGTCGTGGTCGAGGAGGGCCCGACCCAAGCCGTCTTCTCGGACCCCCGGCACCCCTACACGCGCCAGCTGATGGCGGCCGCCCTCGAACCCGACCCCGACGCACAGCCTCCCGTGGAGGCAGCCCCCGACTGGACCGACGCCGCCCAGGAGGGCGAGGTGTGGACCGACCACGCAGACGGCCACCGGACGCGCCGCTGGCGGCCCGCCGACACCACCCGGGACACCCCGGACTCCCCCTCCGCTCCGATCGCCGAGGGAGTTACGTGAAGTACCGCGACCGGTTCGAGCACCAGGTCGTCCGCGAGGACGTGTGGATCCCCACCCGGGACGGCACGACCCGCCTGCACGCCCGTATCTGGCGCCCGGCCGACGCCGACGCGTCCCCCGTGCCCGCACTGCTCGAGTACCTGCCGTACCGCAAGAGCGACTGGACCGCCCCGCGCGACGCCCAGCGCCACCCCTGGTACGCCGGTCACGGCTACGCCTCGGTCCGGGTCGACATCCGCGGCCACGGCGACAGCGAGGGCACACCCGGCGACGAGTACGACGCCCAGGAACTCGCCGACGGCGTCGACGTCGTCAACTGGCTTGCCGCACAACCCTGGTGCACCGGCAAGGTCGGCATGTTCGGCATCTCCTGGGGCGGCTTCAACTCCCTCCAGATCGCCGCGCTGGCCCCCGAACCGCTCAAGGCGATCGTCACCGTCTGCTCCACCGACGACCGCTACGACAACGACGTCCACTACACGGGCGGTGCCGTCCTCGGCATCGACATGCTCGCGTGGGCCGGCACCATGCTCGCCTTCACCGCGCGCCCGCCGGACCCCGCGAACGTCGGCGCCAACCGCTGGCTGCCCCTGTGGCGCGAGCGCCTCGACGCGCTCGAACCCTTCCTGCACACCTGGCTGGAGCACCAGCAGCGGGACGACTACTGGCGGCACGGCAGCGTCTGCGAGGACTACGGCGCGATCGACGCGGCCGTGCTCGCGGTCGGCGGCTGGAACGACCCGTACCGGGACACCGTGCTGCGGCTCGTGGAGCACCTCCCCGCCGAACAGGTGCGGGGCATCATCGGCCCCTGGTCGCACCAGTACCCCGACCGCGGACTGCCGCCCGGCCCGGCCATCGGGTTCCTGCAGGAGACACTGCGCTGGTGGGACCAGCACCTCAAGGGCATCGACACCGGGGTCATGACGGAGCCGCTGCTGCGCGCCTGGCTGAGCGACCCCGTACCGCCCGCCCCGTCCCACGAGGAGCTGCCCGGCCGCTGGGTGAGCGACACCAAGTGGCCCAGCCCGGACGTCACATGGGACACCCGCCCGCTCGGCACCGGCCGTGACCCGGTCCTCGTACGCTCTCCGCAGCACACCGGCCTCGACGCCGGCCGCTTCTTCCCGTTCGGCAACGCCGCCGACCTGCCGCCCGACCAGCGCGAGGAGGACGGCCGTTCGGTCTGCTTCGACTCCGCGCCCCTCGACCGGCGCGTCGAGATCCTCGGCCGCCCACGCGTCCGCCTCCGCCTCGACAGCGCCACCCCCCGGGCCCATGTCATCGCCCGCCTGTGCGACGTCGCTCCCGACGGCTCGTCCACACTCGTCACCCGGGGCGTGCTCAACCTGCTCAGCAGGCAGGGCCGTGAACACGCCGTCGAGTGGACTCCGGGGACGTACGAGGACGTCGAGTTGGAGCTCAACGGCATCGGCTACGCCTTCCCGCCCGGCCACCGCATCCGCGTCGCCGTCTCCGACACGTACTGGCCCTGGGTGTGGCCGCACGGCGAACGTGGGGCGCTGCACGTCGTCCCGGCCGACAGCGCCGTCCTGCTGCCCGTGCGCGAGGCCGCCGACCAGGCCCGCGTCCGCTTCGAGGAACCGGAGCAGGCGCCGCCGCTGCCCATCAGCCACGACACACCCGCGCACCCCCGCCCCGAGCGGCTGGTCACCCACGACGTGGCCAAGGGCGAGTGGACCCTGGACGTCGACCCCGGATACGGGGGCTCCCGCACGTACCCGGACGGGCTGCGCTACGAGGAGAGCGCCCGCGAGACCTACACCATCCGCACCGACGACCCGCTGTCGGCGCGTGCCGTCTCCGAATGGCACATCCGGCTGCGACGCGGGGACGACTGGGACGCTGAGATCATGACGCGGACAGAGCTGCGCGCCACGGCCGCCGAGTTCATCATGGACAGCCGTATCGAAGCGCGGGGGAACGGAGAGACAGTGGCCGAGCGCGCATGGCACCGCACCACCCCGAGGACCTCGGGATGACCGCCGCCGAGCAGCCGCGGTCCGGCGCGAAAGGCCCCCGCCGGGCCGTCGCCGCCCGCGACCGGACCCGGCAGCCCACCGAGGTACGCCGACGCCTCATCATCGACGCGGCCGTCCCACTGATCGCGGAACGCGGCTACACCTCGGTCGGCGTGCGCGACGTGGCAGCGGCCGCCGGAGTGTCCGTCGGCACCGTCACCTACCACTTCGACAGCGTGCAGGAGATCCTCTCCGAGGCCATGGTGCTGCACATCGAGCGCTACTACACGGCGCTCAGCGAAGCCGCCGAACACGCGACCAGCGGCGCCGAGGCACTCAGACTGCTCATCGACGCACTGTTCACCGACGACACCGACCGCCACTGGCGGATGTGGTTCGAATACTGGCACGCCGGCGAGCAGGGCACCGACGCAGCCTTCACACGAGGACAGGCCGACCGGTACACGGCCTGGCACAGGCAGATCCACGCCCTCGCCGAACGAGGCCAGGCCGACGGCGAGTTCAGCTGCGACGACCTCGACGGCTTCACAGCCCGCTTCGCCGCCCTCGCCGACGGCCTCGCCCTGCAACGACTACGCCAGGCACCTCCGCTGACCACACAAGAAGCACGGCACCACCTCAACCAGTTCATCCAGCGGGAACTCGTTCCGCGACCACCCGCAAGATGACGCCCGCGGCCGTGGCGGTGCGGTCGAGGCCGTGCGCTCGAGGCGCGGACGACGAGCTCGACCGGCGGCCCTCCCCAGCGACCGCCGAAGGACCGGCACACCGGCGGCATCACAGCCAGCCGCGTCACCAACCTGTCCGGTCAGCACACCTGGGGCCTGTCCTGTAGGTCGGTCGGGCGGTCCGCCGTGACCAGCCACGACGTGCTGAGCAGCCGGACTGTGCCGTCCGCTGCCTCCTGGGCGCGCAGATGGTCCGTCAGGGTGCGGCGGGCGCGGGATCGCGTGGCCGCGTCGGCCTGTTCCATCAGGTGGCGGCCGGGGCCGGTGCCCAGCAGGAACGCCGCCGCGTCCTCGGCTCCGTGTCCCCATGTCCCGTACACCTGCGCCTGGTTGATGCTGATGCCGGTGAATCCGGCCGCGGCGAGCACTTCGCGGATGCGGTCCGGGGCGGCCAGGGAGAACATGCCGGGCAGCCCCGGCCGCCCGAAGTCGCCGACAGGCAGGAAGTCGCGCAGCGACGCCATCGCCGCAACCCAGCCGTTGAGGGTGGCATCGGCCGGGCAGACGAACGCCAGGTGCCCGCCGGGCCGCAGTGCCCGGCCGACGTTGCCGAAGGCCGCTTCCGGGTCGGCGAAGAACATCACCCCGAAGCGGCTGACCGCCGCGTCGAACGAGCCCTCCTCGAAGGGGTACACCTGGGTGTCGCCTTGCACGAAGGAGGCGTTCGTGACGCCCTCCCGCTCCGCGCGGGCCCGCGCCTCGGCCAGCATCGGGCCGGACAGATCGAGGCCGAGCGCGTTGCCGCGGGGCACTCTGAGCGCGGCGAGGCGCGTGGTCTGCCCTGAGCCGCAGCCAAGGTCGAGGACTCGGTGGCCCCCTGTGATCCCGGCGGCATCGAGCAGTGGCTCGTCGAAGCCCTCGTTCACGGCGTTCCAGCGGTCCTGGTTGCGGGCCCAGTGGGAGCCTTCTGGGCCGTTCCATGCCTGTGCCTGCTCGGTGTTGACAACGTCCGGCACGGGGCCTCCTGTGGTGAGCAACGGATAATGGGCATGCGCCCAAACAGTATGGGCGCATGCCCAAACTGGCAATCCCCGCTACCATCAACGGAGTTGTGCCCCTTGAGGGCGACACAGGCAGAACGGAAGAGAGGCCCATGTCACCGCGCGGAGTGGCGACGCCGGACGTACGCGAGCGGCTGTTCGCGGCGGCCGAGCGCGTCGTGGAGAGGGACGGGCCCGGCGCGCTCACCAGCCGGGCCGTCACCACCGAGGCGGGCTGCGCAAAGGGACTGTTGCACGCGCACTTCGCGGGGCTCGACGAGTTCGTGGCCGAGCTCTGCCTTGACCGGTTCGCGCGGACGGCGGCGAAGGCGCAGGCGCTGTCGCGGCTCGCCGGGCATGGCACGGTGGCGGGGAACCTCGACGCCGTCACCCTCGCGCTGTTCGACTCCGCCGGCCCGGCTCTCTCGGGCCTGGCGATGAGCCGACCGGCCACCACGCGGCGAATCCGTGAGGCCCTGGAAGGCGGGGCGCCCGGCCTCACCGTGATCGAGGAGGCCATCGCCCTCTATCTGGCGGCCGAACAGAGGCTCGGCCGGGTGGCGGAGACCGTCGACCCGAGCATTGCGGCCCTTGCCATCGTCGGCACCGCCCACCACCTCCTGATGACCAGCTGGCCGGGCACACCTGACCCACGGCCCCCCATGACGCGCCTGGTGGCCACGATGGTGGGCGGCTGAGGACTGCCGGGCCGGTCCTCATCGGAGCCACGGCGGACACGTGTCGTGTCACGGGCCGGTGGTGCCAGGCGTCTTCACTCCCGCCCTGGGGCACGTCATCCGCCCGCGGCGTCCTCGGCCTCCTCGGCCTCCCAGCGCAGCAGGTCGCCCGGCTGGCACCTGAGCACCTCGCAGAGCGCGGCGAGCGTCGCGAAGCGCACCGCCTTGGCGCGGCCGTTCTTGAGTACCGCGAGGTTGGCGGGCGTGATCCCTACGCGGTCCGCGAGCTCGCCCACGGACATCTTCCGCCGGGCCAGCATCACGTCGATGTCGACGGCGATCGGCATCAGATCACCTCGTCCAACTCTGCCTGCATCTGCGCCGCTTCGACGTCGCGCGCGACGGCCTGGACGAGCAGCATCCGCAGCACGAGCACGATGAGCGCGACCCCCAGGATGGCCACGCCAACCCCGCCCATGATGACGGTGACGCCCGGGTCCTCCCGCTGGCCCGGCGCATTGATGACCGTCACCGCGAACCACACGAGGGCAGCCGCCACGAACGCGCCGATCACGCCGTCCACGTACCGGAAGGCGGCGTGGGAGAACACGGTTCCGCGTCGCACCATCGTCACCAGCCGCCATACGCAGACCAGGGCGACCTGGACCGACACCATGCCCAGGATCGTGATCACGCGCAGCGGGGTCAGCGGGAGCGACCCGTCCTCCGGGTCACTCCCGCTGACCAACGCCCACACCATCAACGCCTGCACGAACACCGTGCCGGCGAGCACCACCACGAGCACGGCGCGCAGCGCACGCACTGTCAGCTTTCCCACGACCCATCCTTCCATCGAGTTACGATGGGAATCTATCGAAATTCGATAGGCTGGACAAGAGCTGGGATGCCCCCCAGGGCATGGCGATTAAACGAACCGCCTTGGGGTGTTCCGACCCTGCGCCGATCGGGCTCTTCGTAGATCAGCCTGGGTCGGCTCGCCTGTCGGCGTGCGGGGCTGTCGCGGGTAGTTCCACAGTGATGCGGATCCCGCCGGCAGAGCGCGGGGTGAGGGTGAGTTCTCCGTCGTGCGCGTGGGTGATGGTCTTGACGATTGCCAGGCCGAGCCCGACGCCTGCGTGGTCGGCGTGTATGCGCTCGGTGCCGCGCTGGAATGGTTCGGTGAGTGTCGAGGCCAGCTCCGGAGTGAGCTGCTCGCCGGTGTTCTCGACAGTGAGCACCACAGTCTTGGGGCAGACGTCGGTATTGACCCATACGGTGCCCTGTTCAGGCAGGTTGTGGACGATCGCGTTGTGCACGAGGTTAGTGGTCAGCTGCAGCAGGAGCGCCTGCGATCCGAACGTGGGAGTGATGTCGCCGGAGGTCTCGATGGTGACGCCGTGCTTTTCCGCGAGGGGCAGAAGTGTTTCGGTGGCGTCTTCTACGAGAAGGGACAGGTCGACAGGTTCCCGGGTGAAAGACCTCTGGTTGGCGTGGCTGAGCAGGAGCAGTGCTTCAGTGAGGTTGATCGCTCGGGTGTTGACGGCGTGGAGGCGGTCGATGACTTCGCCGGCGTGGTGGTTCGGATCGGTGCGGGCCACGTCGAGAAGCGTCTTCGAGATCGCCAGCGGGGTGCGCAACTCGTGAGAGGCGTTGGCTGCGAATCTCTGCTGTTCGGCGACGTGTGCTTCCAGCCGTGCGAGCATCGTGTCGAAGGCGTCGGCGAGTTCGCGGAACTCATCTTTGCGGCCTGGTATCCGGATTCGGTGGGACAATGATCCGTTCGTGGCCATGCGGGTGGCGTCCGTGATCCGAGTCAGCGGGGCGAGCATGCGGCCGGCGAGGATCCATCCCCCCAGGAGACCGAATCCCAGCAGGAACGCCATTGCCGCGACTGCCGCTGGGGCGAAGGTGCGCAGGAGGAGTTGGCGGTTGGGATTCTCGTGGAGAAGTCGACGGTCCCAATCGTCGGGTACGTATTGCAGGAGGAACACCCACACGGCGGCGAGCAGCAAGGTACCCGCAAGCATGAGGAACCCGGCGTAGCTGAGGGTGAGTTTGAGGCGAACGCTCAACCCGGGCGCCCTATCCACGCCGGCCTCTCTCGTGTCCGGCCTCTGGTCGCGTGTCGATGCGGTAGCCGACGCCTGGCACGGTGGCGATGATCCAGGGTTCGCCGAGGCGTTTGCGCAGTGCCGAGACGGTGATGCGCACGGCGTTGGTGAACGGGTCGGCGTTCTCATCCCACGCCCGTTCCAGGAGTTCCTCGGCGCTGACGACACCGCCATCGGCGGCGACGAGGACTTCGAGCACGGCGAACTGCTTCCTGGTCAGCGCGACGTAGCGGCAGTCCCGGTAGACCTCGCGGCGGAACGGATCCAGACGCAGGCCTGCGATCTCTCGCACGGGTGGCCTGTTGTGGGCGCGCCTGCGGTCGAGTGCTCTGAGCCTGAGCACAAGCTCCCGGAGCTCGAACGGCTTCGTCAGGTAGTCGTCGGCGCCGAGTTCGAACCCGGAGACCTTGTCGTCGAGACGGTCGGCCGCGGTGAGCATGAGGATCGGCATGCCGCTGCCGGAGTCGACGATGCGTTTGGCGATCTCGTCACCGGACGGTCCGGGGACGTCGCGGTCGAGGACGGCGACGTCGTAGGCGTTGATGCTCAGCACTTCCAGAGCGGTGTCACCGTCACCGGCGATATCGGCCGCGATCGCTTCCAGCCGTAGGCCATCGCGGATGGCTTCTGCCAGATAGGGCTCGTCCTCGACGATCAGCACACGCATGCTCCGAGGCTACGAGCCGACGCATATCGCCGGCATATCGAAAACCAGATACGTGCCGGCAACACCGCGCTGCCTTGACTGGCGGTATGACTCGAACCCCACCATTGTCACGAGCACCGACCCGCCGGCATCGGCACGAACACCGACCCGCCGGATTCGCCGGCTCCTCGTCGTCGTCGGCCTGCTGGTCGTCCCGGCAGTGATCACCGCAGCCCTCGGCCACCAGGTGGCGAAGTCCTCGTCCTCCTCGGCCGCATTACGTCCCCGACGGCGTGACGGTCTTCGATGACGCGATTCCGGCTGTGGCCAAGCTCGATCCAGGTCTGCTCAAGGCCCTCCGCCAGGCTGCAACGGCTGCCGCCGGCGGCGGAGTCGAGTTCTACGTCACCAGCAGCCGGCGTTCCCCGGCGTACCAGAATCAGCTTCTTCGCCAGGCAGTCTCCACGTACGGATCCGAACATGCGGCCGCCCGATGGGTGGCCAGCGCGGCGACGTCTCCTCACGTGTCGGGGGACGCAGTCGACATCGAGCACTCCGATGCGACGGCGTGGCTGCCCAACCACGTTGCCGAGTACGGGCTGTGCCAGATCTACCGCAACGAACCCTGGCACTACGAACTGCGCACCCATGCGACCGATCGTCGCTGCCCGCGTACGTATGCCGACCCCACCCATGACCCGAGGATGCAGCAGTGACCAGCAGCGAGCGAGGCCAGACGATGGCGCAGGTCGACACAGCGGAGACCGGACAGGCCGGCGCCGGCCGCCAGGACACCGGCGCCGATACCCAGCCCGCGGGCATCCGCCGGGACACCGGCGCCCGGAGCTGGAGCGCGAGCATCCGCCGGGCGATCCGCGTCGGCTCCCGGCCCGGGCCCTGGAAGCGCGGCCTGGTGCTCGCGGCGCTGGCGCTGCTGCTCGGCCTGCTCATGCTGCTGCACGCGAAGATCCCGAACCGGACCACGAACCTCGGCAGCCTGGTGGAGACCTTCCTGCCGTGGTTCGGCCTGTTCATCCCGGTGCTGCTGGCCGGGGCGCTCTGGCGCCGCTCCGCCTCCGCGGTGGCCGCGCTGCTGCTGCCGGTCACGGTGTGGCTGAACCTCTTCGGCGGGCTGCTCATCGACAAGTCCCACCCGGGCAGCGACCTCACCGTGGCCAGCCACAACGTCGGCGCCGACAACCCCGACCCGGTCGGCACCGCCCACGACCTGGCCGCCTCCGGTGCGGATGTGCTGGCACTGGAGGAGCTGGCCCAGCAGGCCAGGGGCATGTACGAGAAGGAGTTGGCGAAGGCGTATCCGTACCACACGGTCCAGGGCACGGTGGGGCTGTGGAGCAAGCTGCCGCTGTCGGACACCCGGCCGGTCGACATCGCGACGGACTACGGGCCGCTGGCGGACACCAAGCCGGTCGACGTCAAGATGGCCTACAACCGCGCGCTGCGCACCACGGTGGCCACGGACCACGGGCCGTTGGCGGTGTATGTGGCCCACCTGGGGTCCGCACGAGTGAACCTCAGGGCGGGCTTTTGGACGGACTCGCGGGACAGAAACGCGCAGGCGCTCGGCAAGGCCATCGCCGCCGAGCAGAATGAGCGGGTGGTGCTGCTCGGGGACCTGAACGGCGCCATGGACGACCGCGCGTTCGCCGACATTACCTCGCAGCTGCGCTCGGCCCAGGACGCGGCCGGGAACGGCTTCGGCTTCAGCTGGCCGGCAAAGTTTCCAGTGGTGCGGATCGACCAGATCCTGGTCCGCGGCGTGAAGCCGGAGAGCTCGTGGTCGCTGCCGGCCACGGGCAGTGACCACCTGCCGGTGGCGGCCGGAATCAGCTGGTGAACACCGCACAAAGGCTGGCGCTCCACCTGCCGCATATGCCACTTGTCGTCAACACGCCGGTGATCCACGACATACCTGCCGAGCCCAACTGGGCGGACGTCCTCACCGACGCATTGGTGGAGTGTCGGTATTCGAGAGTTGCAGTATTCGGCCGCGCAGGGCGAGTAGCCCCGCACTTGGCCGACTTGGTTACGTCAGCGGTGACAAGGCGTACAGCTCTCGCCGCAACGGGCACTGTCCGCGCGAAGACGCCGTGTGCGGTGGCTCGCCGGGTTGCCGCGCCGGCGTGCACGTGATCGCCATCGCCTCGCCCCGGCACCAGGACCCGCTGCGGGTCCAGGTTGGGGCCGTCGTCCACTTCGGCGAAGGCGTCGAAGCCGGTTTCAGGGGGGGCCGTCGGGACGCCGGCGGTGTTCCTCGACTTGCACGGAGGGGACTACGTGCGCCTTGCTGTTGGCCTCGGGGTTTCCTCGGGGCGGATCAACACCATCGACTACGAGGCCGCCGCCGCACACGGGACGCGGTCTGACGCGAGTGCTGAGGGCTCCACGCAACCGTGTGCACTTGGACCTGCTCACCGCGGACTCGGAGGCCGAGATCCGGCGGCTGACCGCGTTGGGCGCGACCGTTCAGGCCAGACATACGGACAATGTCGTGCTGACCGACCCCGAGGACAACGGATTCTGCCTGTCCGCGACAGACCTAGGCAGCCGCTGGATATAGGGACTGGTCACGCCCGCAGCCCGTCCACCGCCGTGTCGATCGCAGCCAGCGCCGCGCTCTGATCGAGACCCGCCCTCGATACGAGCGACAGGCCCTGGACGATGTAGAGCAGGAGCTGTGCCTGGGCCTCGGGGGAGGAGTTGGCCGTGACCTCGCCGGCGGTCTGGGCACGGCGGAGCGCGTCGGTGACGATCTCGGTGAAGCGGCGGTACGAGCGGGTCACGACCTCCGTGGCCTCACTGTCCTGGGGGACGAGTTCGGCAGTGGTGTTGCCAACCAGGCAGCCCTGCGGCACGCCCACGTCGGAGATCAGTTCGTCCAGCCGCGCCGGGTGGGTCAGGATCTCGCGCAGGGCCGGCAGGAGCGGGGCGGTGTCGAGCGCGGTGGTCAGGTGCCGCTCGTACACCTCCCAGTAGAGCCTGACGGCATCCAGGTAGAAGCGGCGCTTGTCACCGAACGCTCCATAGAGGCTGCCGCGCTCGACGGCCAACGCGTCGACCAGGTCCTGGACCGACGTCGCCCCGTATCCCCGGGACCAGAACAGTTCGAGTGCGCGCGCCAGCGTCTGTTCCTTGTCGAACTCGCGGGGGCGTCCGGTTCGTGCCACGCGACCAAGACTACGACTTCTTGACTCAGCGTTCAAGAAGTCGTAACTTCTGCTGCGTTACTTCTTGAACAGATGCACAGAAGTCGCTCGGCCAACGGCCGGCGTGAAGGGCGAAGAAATGGAATTCGCAGGCAAGACGGCACTCGTCACCGGGTCCGGCGCCATCGGCGGGCTGGGGCACGCGACGGCCGAGGTGCTGGCCGCGGGCGGGGCCGATCTGATCCTCACCGGCAGCGACGCCGAGCGCGGTGCCCAGGTGGTGGCGGACATACGCGCGGCCGGTGGCGGCTCCTTGGCCGGAACCGTGCGGTTCGTCGTCGCCGACCTGTCCGACCCCGCGGCTGTGCGGCAACTGGCCGACAGCGCCGGAACCGTCGACATCCTGATCAACAACGCGAGTGTGATGACGTTCGCCCCGACCCTCGGGCAGGACCTCGCGAACTACGACGCCGCCTTCGCCGTAAACGTGCGCGCGCCGTTCCTGCTCACCGCGCTGTTCGCGGAGAAGATGGCGGCGGGCGGCGGCGGCAGCATCGTCAACATCAGCTCCACCGCGGCCGGCCTCGGCATGCCGGGCATGGCCGTCTACGGCGCCACCAAGGCGGCGCTCGAATCGCTGACCCGTACCTGGGCGGCGGAGTTCGCCGAGTCGAACGTGCGGGTCAACGCCGTGGCCCCAGGACCGATGCGCACTTCCAAGGTGGTCGCGGCGATGGGCCCGGACATGGGCGGCATGGGTCTGACCACCGCGCTCAAGCGCACGTCGGACCCGGCCGAAGTGGCCCAGGTGGTCGCCTTCCTGGCCGGTGACCGCGCCAGCTACGTAACCGGAGCGATCGTGGCCGCCGATGGCGGCCGGACCGCGATCTGAGGAGATCAGAACAGTGAATCGTCTTGCAGGGAAGCACGCACTGATCACCGGAGGAACGAGCGGCATCGGCCTGGAAACGGCCCGCCAGTTCCTCGCCGAAGGCGCGACCGTCGCCATCACCGGCCGCTCCCGGGAAAGGCTGGACGAGGCAGCCCGCCAACTGGAAGGCCCGCTGCTGACCATCGCCAGCGACGCCGGCGACGTACCAGGCCAGGCAGCACTCGCGGCACGGCTGCGGGCGGAGTGGCCGAAGCTCGACATCCTGATGAGCAACGCCGCCGACGTCACCCACCTACCACTCGACGCATGGACCGAGGAAGCGTTCGACAGGCTCGTCGCGACCAATCTCAAGTCGCCGTTCTTCCTGATCAGGGACCTGCTGCCACTCTTCTCGCAGCAGTCCTCGGTTATCCTCGTCGGTTCGGTCTCCGCGTACATAGGACACGAGAACGCGACGGTCTACGGCGCGGCCAAGGCGGGGCTGCTCTCCTACACGCGCGGTCTGACCTACGAGCTGAAGGACCGGGGCATCCGCGTCAACGGGCTGAGCCCGGGGCCGACCGTCACCAACGCGTTCGCCTCCCTCGGCCCCGAACGCCAGGCCGCCCTCTATGAGGAACTCCGGCAGACCGTACCCCTCCACCGCCTGGGTACCGCCACGGAGCTGGCGAAGGCGGCCGTGTACCTCGCCTCGGATGAGTCCGCTTACACCGCGGGCACGGTGCTGCGGGTTGATGGGGGGATCGGGGAGCTGGCGTATTGAGCAGCCTGAACAGCCCCGGTTCGAGTGATCCGCCGGGCACACTGCCTAGCCCCGCGGGGCGGCCCGTCGCGCAGCCAAGTAGTCGGACCAGTTCCCGCCGGCGAGGGTGGCCCAGCGTTCGGCTGTCTTGGGGTGGATGCCGAGCAGGTCGGCGATGACCATGGGCGGCAGGTCCACCAGAGCTTCCATCATGGCGGTGTTCCGTGCTGCGCGGGCGGGCAGACCGTGGTGTCTCAGGGTGTCGGCGAGGCCGAGGGGGTTGCGCGGGCGTCCAGGGCTGTGACCGGGCAAGAGGTATCTGCACCCGGCCGGGTTGCTGTGTCGGGGGCTGTGCTGGAGCTGATCGTCAATGAGGCGGGCGAGCTTCGGCGGGAGCACGAAGGGGTGGTGGTTGACCGTCAGGTAGGTATGTCTCTGGTCGTGGCGAAGGTGGTCGTCGGTGAGTTCGACGATGCGGGTCACGGGGAGGGCGTAGAGGCGAACGAGAGCAGCCGCGACGCGGACCTCCAGGGGCAACGCCGTGTCGTTGAAGCAGCGCAGCAGCTCTTTTCGGTGTAGGAAGCCGGCCGGTGGGGCGAGGATACGGTCGTATCTGCGGCGTAGCGAGCCGCGGAAGCGGTGCGGCACCGGGTCGTCCAGCGGCTCGGCGTCCCGGACGATGCCGTGGACGTCGCCGACCGGGAGCGTGGCGGCCACGCCTCGAACCCGGCCGGGTCGGTGGGCGGGTGGTCGCCGAGCATCCCGGCGAGGGTGACGTGCCAGCGGTCGCCCTCCAGGGTGATCGCACCGCCGCCGCGCCGGCCGGGCATGGTGGAGACAACGACCGCGAGGTCACCGTCGAGGTGGTCCGGGCGGCGGCGCTAGGTGCGGGAGGCGTAACCGAGGTCGACGTCGACGCGCTCCTCCGCGGGCCGCTGGTGGCCGAGCTCGGCCAGCCAGTCGGGGGCCCGGGAGGCGCGTACCGTCGCGTCCACGACCAGGTCGGCGTGGAGCGCCTCGCCCCCGTCGGCGGCCGTCTCGGCGCGCTCGGCGCGCTCGGCGCGCTCGGCGCGCTCGGCGCAAAGGCGTACGCCGGTGATCCGGCGGGCTTCGGCCGGATCGTCCGCCAGCAGGCCGGTCGCCGCGCGGCCGGTGAGCAGCTCGACGCCCGGCAGGGCGACGGTGCGTTCGCGGATCGCGTTCTCCAGCAGGGGCCTGCCTGCCGGCGAGCAGCGTGGTCAGCCCGGTGGACATCGGGTGGACGCGCAGCCCTGAGAGGTACCAGCGCGACTCGCGCAGCACCTCGGTGGTGGGCGCGCCCGCCGCCGCGAGCTGCTCGGTCAGCCCCGGGTAGAGCTCCTCCATGATCTGCCGGCCGCGCTCCATCAGCCCGTGCAGATGCCTGCCCTGGGGAGCGCCCCTGCGCTGGCCGGTGCCTGAGATGTCGTCACGTTCGACGAGTACGACCCGGTCGAAGGAGGCCGCGAGCACCCGGGTGGCCAGCAGCCCGGCGATACTCGCGCCGATCACGACCGCACGGCGTTCCGACATGCTCCGCCCTTTCTCTCTCGCAGAAGTCCGGTGTGGGGGCAGGACCAAATCTCGCCGGACGTGCGGCGGAGAAGCAATGTGCTCGGGGCTTTGCCTATCGCGTCATTGGCAGGTGGGCACGAAACTGTTTTGTCGGCACGGATTCAGGGCGAATTCATCTGGCGCCAGGATGGTGACCCGCATCGATCGGCCCGGGGTTCCCCGGATCCCCAGGCTTTCGCGGCAACCGGCGGGAGATGACTCCTGAAGTGAACACTGCGACCGACAGCGACGAAATGCCGGGCCGGCCCTCCGCGACCGATGTCGCGATGGCCGAGCTCTTTCTTCCCACTCATCGTGCCGACCCTTATACGCCGGCCCGGAAACTGCGGGAGGCCGGTCCGGTGCACCGCACCCCGCTGGGTCTGCACCTGCTGACGCGCTACGCGGAGTGCGCCTCGGTCCTCCCGAGCAACGACTGGAGCCACGCCGACGAGGCGGGGTCAGCTGCACCCGAGCGTCTCGGCCGAGGAGGCGGCTCAGGAACTGCCCACCTCGTTCCTGTGGATGGCCCCGCCGGACCACACGCGGCTGCGCACACTGGTGTCCAAGGCGTTCACCCCGCGCACCGTGGCGAGCCTGCGCCCGCGGATCGAGCAGTTGGTCACCGACCTGGTCGACGCGGCTCTCGAGGCCGGGGAGTTCGACCTGTTCGACCTGATCGCCTACCCGCTCCCGCTCACGGTGGTGTGCGAGCTCGTCGGAGTGCCGGCGGCGGACCACAAGGCGGCGCAGAAGTGGTCGCAGGACCTCGCCCGCGGCTTCGCCCCGGACGTCCTGATGACCCCGCAGACGCAGGCCGCGCGCAGCACCGCGTCGCGCGAGTTCATGCGCTACTTCCGCGAGCTGATCGACAAGCGTCGCACCGCGCCCGCGGACGACCTGCTCAGCGCGCTGGCCGCGGTGGAGGACCGCGGTGATGTGCTGACCGAGACGGAGCTGCTCACCACGTGTGTCACCACGCTGGTGGCCGGGCACGAGACGACCGTCAATCTGGTCGGCAGCGGCCTGCTGGCGCTGATGCGCGACCCGGGCGAGATGGCGCGCCTGCGCGAGCACCCGGAGTACGTGCCCAGCGCGGTGGACGAGCTGCTGCGGTACGAGCCTCCGGTGCAGCTGACCACCCGGTCCGCCAAGCGGGCGATGACGCTCGGGGGGCAGCGGATCGAGGAGGGCGTCCGCTCGGTCGCGCTGGACGACGGCGAGCTGCGCTGCGAGGCGAGCACCGTGCACGTGGGGCGGCGTACCGCGACCGCACAGGCGCACGTCTACAACGCCGAGGACAAGCTGGTCGCGCACGGCACCTGCACCTGCCTGGTGCAGTCCTTCGACTGAGGAAGAGGGGCTGATGTCCGAAGTCACCATGGTATGGGCCGACTTCGGCGGAGTGCTCACCCCGCCGGTCGACACCGCGCTGCGGCACGTGGCCGACGCGGCCGGGATGCCGGTGAGCGAACTACTGGCCGGAATTCGCCGGTTGGCGGACCGGGACGGAGTGGATCTGCTGGAGCTGCTCGAACGGGGCCGGATCTCACAGCGCGAGTGGGGCCGCCGGCTGACGGCCGAGCTTGCTCCGGCGTGGGTTCCGCGCATCGATCTGGGGGATTTCGGCGACTACTGGTACGCGGACCGGCCGCTCAACAGGCCGCTCTACGAGACGCTGACCGGGCTGCGCCGACGGGGGTTCCGGCTCGGCATGCTGACCAACAGCGTGCGCGAATGGGAGGTGCACCGGGCCGCGATGATCCCTGATCAGACGGTGTTCGACAGGGTGATCAAGTCGCATGAGACCGGCCTGCGCAAGCCGGATCCGGAGATCTACCGGCTCGCGGAGGAGGCGTTCGGCGTCGCCCCGCGGGAGTGCCTGCTCATCGACGACACGGAGATCAACTGCGCGGCCGCGGCCGACCGCGGCTGGCGGACCGTACGTCACGTGGACAACGGCACGACCCTGGCGGTGCTGGGCGAGCTGCTCGGCTGAACCATCCAGGGGCTGAAGGGGGCCGGGGGGTGGCACCCGGTGCCAGGTTGCCCGGCTCCATCCAGGTGCGATTCACCGCAGGTTTGCCCGGGTCCGTGAGCATGTCGGCCATACCTGGCGTGCGGAGGCCCGCGATGGAATTCAGACACCTTGTGTCCTTCCTGGCGATCGCTGAGGAGCTGCACTTCGGCCGTGCGGCCACGAAGCTTCACCTGACCCAACCCTCACTCAGCCAACAGCTCCAGCGACTGGAGAAAACCCTAGGGGTGGAGCTGGTGGCCCGGACGTCGCACGAAGTGCGGCTGACCCAGGCCGGACGGGCATTCGAGATGCAGGCCCGGACGATCGTCGCCCAAGTCGACAAGGCGGCCCTGACCGCACGCGAAGCCGCGGCCGGGCGGACCGGCACGATCAACGTCGGCTACAACTTCCCGGCCGGGCAGCACGTTCTGCCCACGACACTGGCGAAGATGAGCGCCGACTTCCCTGATGTCACCGTCGGGATGTGCGAGAAGCGGACCGGTCCGCAGCTGCACGCGCTCGCGGCGGGCGCCCTGGACATCGCGTTGGTGTACGGACACCCGGTCACCTCCGAGTTCCGCTACCGGCGGCTGCTCCAGGTGCCGCTGGTCGCGGTGGTCGGCCAGGGGCACCGGTGGGCCGGACGCCCCGGCGTGCCGTTCGCCGAGGTGGCACACCATCCGTGCATCCTCTTCGCCCGCGACCAGTGCCCCGCCATGTACGACGCGATCCTGGCGTCGGCCCAGCGCTGCGGGATCTCGCTCAACGTCGCACACACGCTGAACGACCCGGGCGCGACGGCGATCGTGGTGTCCATCAAGCCGCTGGTCGGTTTCGCCTCGATGTCCCGCGGGCTGTCCGTCGGTTCGAACGCGGGCGGGACGCGCCCGGCCGTGGTGCAGCTGTACGACCCGGTGCCGATGATCGACCTGTGCGCGGTCTGGCGGGCCTCGGACGAGAGCCCGTTGGTCGAGGCCTTTCTGGACTGCATGGAGGCGGTCAGACCGTTCGACTGCCCCGCCCCCGCCGCCCGGGCCGAATCGAAGCTGCTGCGATAGGCAGCGCCAACCGTCCGTTCAGAAATTACCCGTTGCCGGTCCCCGGCGGGTAGTCGAGTATTTTTCCATGTGACGACAGTTTCTTATTCCAAGAATGGTCTCGATCTCCCCGACGAACATGGCCTGTTCCACGTTCTCGACCGTGCGGCAACCGCGGACCCGGATCGTATCGCGTTGGCCACAAAGAATGAAACCGGCTGGCAACACATCAGTATCCGCGAATTCACGGAACAGGTGAATTCTGTGGCCCGCGCGCTGCTGGCGCACGGCGTGGAGTTCGGCGACCGCGTCGCGGTGCTCGGCCGCAACTCCTACGAGTGGGTGCTCGCCGACTTCGCCGTCCTCAGCATCGGGGCGGTCACCGTCCCGGTCTACCCCACCGCCTCCGAGTACCAGATGCGGCACGTGCTCACCGACTCGGGGGCGTCCTGGTACTTCGCCGAGACGCCTCAGGACCGGGACCGGCTCGAGGCCGCCGGCGCCACCGGGGTGTGGCTGATGGCCGAGGTGCACCAGTGGGAGGTCGCCGGACGCGAGAACGAGCTCCGGGAGAGCCGGCACCGGGTCCGCGCCGACGACCTGGCGACGATCGTCTACACCAGCGGCACCACCGGGCCGCCCAAGGGCTGCATGCTCACCCACCGCAATATGTACGCGTCCTCCGCCAACACCGTGGAGCAGACCGGGTGGCTGTTTCGCCGCGCCGCCGAGGACCCGTCGGCGGGCCAGGCGTCCACGCTGCTCGCCCTGCCGCTGGCCCACGTCTTCGGCCGGACCATCCTGCTGTCCTGCCTGTGCGGCGGCACCCGCACCGGCCTGGTGCCCGGGATCCCCGAACTGCTCGCCGAACTACCGGTCTTCAAGCCTTCCTTCCTGGCCCTGGTGCCCTACGCGCTGGAGAAGATCCGCAAGCGCAGCCGCGCCCTGGTCGACCCCGCCGCGGAGGAGACCGCCATCGCGGTGGGCCTCGCCGACGCCCACGGGACGAGCGTCGACGCCGCGGTCGCCGAGGCGTACCAGGCCCTGGACCGGGACACGTTCGAGCGGCTGCGGGAGAGCTTCGGCGGAGCTTTCCGCTACGTCATCGCGGGCGGGGCGTCGCTCGACGAGACCACCGCGGCCTTCTACGAAGGAGTCGGCGTGACCATACTCAACTGCTACGGGCTGACCGAGGCGGCGACCGCGGTCACCGTCAACGCGCCGGGCACCAACCGGATGGGCACGGTCGGCAGGCCGATCCCGGGCACCGCCGTCGGCATAGCCGAGGACGGGGAGGTGCTCGTGCGCGGCGGCAACGTCTCGCCCGGCTACTGGCCGTCGGAGCGGCAGAAGGCCACCGGCGCCGCGGCGACCGAGCAGCCGTGGCTGCACACCGGCGACCTCGGCCGGCTCGACGAGGACGGCTATCTGGTCATCACCGGGCGGGCCAAGGAAATCCTGGTGACCAGTGGCGGAAAGAACATCTCCCCCACCCCGCTCGAGGACCGGATCCGGCTGCACCCGCTGGTGAGCAACTGCATGGTCGTCGGGGAGAACCGCAGCTATGTGACCGCGCTGGTCACCGTGGACCGCACGGCGATGGCGAAGTGGAACGCCGACCACGGCCTCGACCTCGACGGGGCCGGGTGGACCGAGCACCCCGCGCTGCTCGCGGAGATCGAGACGGCGATCGAGGACGCCAACTCCCTGGTGTCCCGCGCCGAGTCCATCCGGCGCTTCAGGGTCGTCGAGGGCGACTTCACGGTGGAGTCCGGACTGCTGACCCCTTCGATGAAACTACGCAGGGCGGCCATCGAGAAATCATTCGCGGCCGATGTCACCGCGCTCTACTGACCGGCGATTCGGGACCGATCTGGCCATCCGGTAAACCGCACCGCAACACCAGGCCACCGGATCAACCCCTTTAATTTCAGGGGCGTTTCCTATTCCCGTCTTCATTGCTCCGGCTAATCGAATGATGGGTTTCCATTGTTGATGTTGACCGCATTTTGCGGCGGTCGACAGAATCGCTTGTGCCGACTTCATCTCAGGAGCGAGATCACATGTATGACGTCATTGTCGTGGGTGCCCGCTGCGCCGGTTCACCACTGGCCATGCTGCTCGCCCGCCAGGGTCACCGCGTCCTGGTACTGGACCGGTCCACGTTCCCCAGCGACACCATCTCCACCCACTACATCCACCAGGCGGGGCTCTCCCGGCTTCAGGCATGGGGTCTGCTCGACCGTGTGATCGCCAGCGGCGTGCCGCCGATCCGGGAGCTCAACTTCTCGTACACCGGGATCGACATCGTCGGGTTCGCCGACCCGATCGACGGCATCGACGCCGTCTACTGCCCGCGGCGCACGGTACTCGACGCCATCCTGGTCGACGCCGCCCGCGAGGCGGGTGCCGAGGTGATCGAGGGGTTCACCGTCACCGACGTGCTGTTCGCCGACGACCGTGTGGTCGGCGTCAAGGCCCGCGAGAACGACGGCCCCGAGCGCGAGTTCCACGCCTCCTTCGTGGTCGGCGCCGACGGCCGCAACTCCGTCGTCGCGGACAAGGTGGGCGCCGAGATCTACCGCAGCGTCCCCGCCGCCTGCTTCGTCTACTACTCGTACTTCGAGGGTCTCGACTGGGGCATGCACCACAACACCTCCTTCGCCGAGCAGCAGATCGGCACCTGGCCGACCAACGACGGGCGGAACCTGCTGGCCGTCATGCGGAAGAACGACCGCTTCCGCGACTTCCGGCGCGATGTGGAAGGCAGCTTCCAGGAGGTCTACGACCAGGTCGCCCCTCAGCTCGGCGAGCAGCTGCGGGACAGCGGCGCGCGCACCGAGAACTTCCGGCCGATGCGCTACCCGGACAACTACTACCGCACCTCACACGGCCCGGGCTGGGCGCTGGTCGGCGACGCCGGTTACCACAAGGACCCGTTCACCGGCTGGGGCATCACCGACGCGTTCAAGTACGGCGAGCTGCTCGCCGAGCAGCTGCACCTCGGGCTGTCCGGTCAGCGGTCGACGGATGACGCGGTCGCTGAGTACGCCAAGTTGCGCGACGTGCAGAGCAACGGCACGTTCGAGCTGACCTGCACGCTGTCCGAACTGTCCCTGACCCCGTACTACGACTCGGTGTTCCGCGCGGCCGCCCAGAGCCCCAAGTACTCCGCGCAGTTCCTCGGCCTCATCGCGGGCGGGGTCCACGGCGACGAGTTCTTCTCCACCGCCAACCTCGAAGCACTCTACGAGGAAGTCGGCTTCCCGCAGGACAAGCGCCTGCTCACCCAGAGCTGACGGGCACCTCCACCCACCTGGCCGGGTTCCCGGCCGGACGATCGAGAGGACATCCCATGCCGGCGATCCGGTTCACCGTGCTCGGCGACAGCTTCGTGGAAGGCAGAGGAGATCCCGCGCCCGGTGACGGGTTCCGCGGCTGGGTCTCCCGGTTCGCCGACTGGCTGAACCTGCCGCGCGCAGCCCTGCTCAACCTCGGCGTGCACGGCGCGACCACGCAGGATGTGGTGGACGGCCAGCTGCGCCGCGCGCTGGTCAACAAGGCCCCGGTGACCGGGGTCATCGTCGGGGTGAACGACCTGATCGGCGACTACGACCAGGTGCGCTTCCGGCGCAATCTGCACACCGTCTTCAGCTCGCTGGCAGGCGCGGACACCACCGTGCTGACCGCCGGCTACCCGGACATCCCCGGGAACCTTCAGCTCCCGGACCTTTTCCGCAACCAGATGCGCGAGCGCTTCGCCGAGGCGAACGCGGCACTGTACGAGGTCACTCGGGCCACCGGCACCCTCTGCCTGGGCCTGGACCGGCTGCCGGAGTGGCGCGAGCCCGCGCTCTGGTCCGAGGACGGCCTGCACCCCAGCCCGCTCGGCCACCAGCGCTTCGCCGATTCCATGGCCGACCTGTTCTCCCGCGCCACCGGCATGACCGCCCTGAACGCCGCCTGATCACGGCCGTAACGCACTTTTCTCGGAAGGAAAGACATGAGCGAGGAGTTGGCCGACCGGAGGCTGGCCCGCACCCCGATCGCCATCGTCGGCACATCGGGGCTCTTCCCGATGGCGCGCAACCATCACGAGTACTGGCAGAACGTCGTCGACGGGACCGACTGCACCCAGGAGGTGCCGGAATCGCGCTGGCGTCTGGACGACTACTACGACGCCGACCCTGACGCACCGGACAAGACCTACTCGCGGCGCGGCGCGTTCCTGCCGGACGTGGACTTCAACCCGCTGGAGTTCGGGCTGCCGCCCAACCAGCTCGAAGTCACCAGCACCATGCAGACCCTCAGCCTCGGCGTGGCGCGCGACCTGCTGCGCGACGCGGGCGCCTCGGAGTCCAGCTGGTACGACGCCTCCCGGACCGGCGTGGTGCTGGGCACCACGGGCCCGGTGCCGCTGATGCACCCGCTCGCCGCGCGGCTGTCCACCCCGGTGCTCAAGGAGGTGGTGCGCAGCTGTGGGCTGACCGCACAGGATGCCTCCGAGATCGCCGAGAAGTACGTCAAGGCGTTCGCGCCGTGGCAGGAGAACTCCTTCCCCGGCCTGTTGGCGAACGTTGTCGCCGGGCGGGTGGCGAACCGCCTCGGCCTCGGCGGCATGAACACCACGGTCGACGCGGCGTGCGCCGCCTCGCTGGCGGCGATCCGGCTCTCGGTGGCCGAACTGGTCGACGGCCGGGCCGACATGATGCTCACCGGCGGGGTGGACACCGAGAACACCATCTTCATCTACATGTGTTTCTCCAAGGTCGGGGCGCTGTCGAAGAGCGACCGGATCAGCCCGTTCTCCGACGAGGCGGACGGCACCCTGCTCGGCGAGGGCATCGGGATGGTCGCCCTGCGCCGCCTGGACGACGCCGTGCGGGACGAAAACCGGATCTACGCGGTGATCCGGGGCATCGGCTCGTCCAGCGACGGCCGGTCGAAGAGCATCTACGCCCCGCGGGCCGAGGGCCAGCGGGTCGCTCTGGACCGCGCGTACGCCGACGCCGAGTGCTCCCCCGCGTCGGTCGAGCTGTTCGAGGCGCACGCCACCGGCACCTCCGTCGGCGACCGCACCGAGCTGAGCGCCCTGAGCGACCTGCTGCGCGACGCCTCCGAGGAGCAGCACTTCGCCGCGCTGGGCAGTGTGAAGTCGCAGATCGGGCACACCAAGGGCGCGGCCGGCACGGCGAGCCTGATGAAGCTCGCCTTCGCGCTGCATCACAAGGTGTTGCCGAGCACCATCAACGTCGACGAGCCGAACAAGGCCGTCGACTTCCGCCGCCGGGCCGCGCCCGATGTGAAGGTCGGCCGCGCTGTTCGCCGGGCAGGGCAGCCAGTATCTCGACATGGGGCTCGACGCGGCGCTGAACATCCCTGTCGTCGCGGGCGCCTTCGACGAGGCCAACGCGTGCTTCTCCGGCGCGGAGACCAGGCTCGGCAAGGTGGTCTTCCCGCCGCCCGTGTTCGACGCCGAGCTGCGCCAGCGTCAGGAGGCGTCGCTGCGCCGCACCGAGCACGCCCAGCCCGCGATCGGCGCGCTGTCGGCCGGTCAGTTCCGCTACCTCGGCGAACTCGGCCTGTCCTGCTCGGCGTTCGCCGGGCACAGCTTCGGCGAACTGACCGCGCTGTGGGCCTCCGCTGCGCTGTCCGACGAGGACTACTTCACGCTCGCCCGGGCGCGCGGCGCTGCCATGGCTCCGGTGGGCGACGAGGACAGCGGCACGATGGCGGCTGTGCAGCTCGGCCGCGAGCAGGTCAGCGAGCTGCTCAAGGACTTCCCCGACGTGGTGATCTGCAACAACAACGCCCCCGACCAGGTGGTCGTCGGCGGTCCCACCGAGGATGTCGAGCGGCTGGTCGAGGCCTGCGCCGGCCAGGAGGTCACCGCGCGGCTGCTGCCGGTCTCCGCGGCGTTCCACACCCACTATGTCGGGCACGCGGTGGACGCGTTCCGACCGGCCGTGGAGGCCGCGCGCGTCGGCGAGCCGACCGTGCCGGTGCACGCCACCACCCCCGGTGCCGCGTACGGCGCGGACGCCGAGGCCAACGCGGAGACTCTGGTCCGGCAGCTGCTGGAGCCGGTGGACTTCGTGGCCGCGCTGCGGTCGATGCGCGAGGCCGGGGTCAACGTCTTCGTCGAGTTCGGGCCCAAGCAGGTGCTGACCCAGCTGGTGCGCCGCACCCTCGGCGACGAGGTGCACGCCTTCGCCACCGACGGCGGTCCGCTCGGCGACAGCGACACGGCGCTGAAGCAGGCCGCGGTGCGGCTCGCGGTGCTCGGCGTCCCGCTGTCCGAGATCAACCGGTACGCCGAGCCGCCGGCCGAGCCCGCCGCGCCCGGCGGCATGACCATCTCTCTGTCGGCGCCCGAGTACGTACCCGAGGAGCGCGCCACTGCGTACCGGGAGTCGCTGGAGAGCGGCTACCGGGTTCCGGCCCCGATGGCCGAGCCGTCCGTCACGGCCGCTGTTGAACCGTCACCGGCCGACGGGGCGCCGGTGTCGAACGGGGACGCGCGACCGCTGCCCGCGAGCAGCGCGTCGAGCACCCGTGTGTCCGTCCCCGTCACACCTACCGTCGCGTCAGTGGAGACCACCGTGCACAGCCCAGTCGAACAGCATCTCGCGCTGCACACCCTTTACCTCGAAAGCCAGTTGCAGGTGGCGGACCAGGTGGCCGGCGCGTTGCGGCAGCCCGCCCAGCCGCACACCTCGGAGGCCATCACCGCCGTCGCCCAGCAGAGCGTCGCCATCGGCCGGGCCCACGCCCGGGCGAGCGAGATCCTGGCCACCCTGGCGGAGCTGGACGCCGGAGTACCCAACGGCGCGTACGCTGCCGCGCCGCGGGCCGTGCCGGCCGGCGCCGTCGACGCGGAGTTCCCCGAGCTGCTCGGCGCGCCCACGCCGCCCGAGCTCGCCGTCGCCGCCCCGGCCCCCGTCCCTACTCCTGCTCCGGTCCCTGCTCCGGTGCCTGCTCCGGCTCCGGCCCCCGCTCCGGTCGCCTTCCCCGAGCCCGCACCGGCCCCCGTTCCGGCCGCTGCCGAACTGTCGGTGAATGGCGGCTCCGTCGGCATCGATGACGTACGCACCGTGCTCGTCGACGTGATCGCGCAGAAGACCGGCTACCCGGCGAACATGATCGACCCGACCATGGACCTCGAAGCCGACCTCGGCGTCGACTCCATCAAGCGGGTCCAGGTGCTGGGCTCCATCCAGGAGCGGATCCCGGGCGTGCCGGAGATCCGGCTGGAACAGCTCGGGGAGTTGCGAACAGTCGATCAGATCGCCGACTACCTGGCCGGAGCGGGTGATGTCGACCCAAAAGGCCGTGACGCCGGGGCGCGCGCGCCCCGGCACGTCGTCGAACTCGTGGGCCTGCCCGCGGTCGACGTGATCGAGCGGCCCTACCCGGCGGAGCCGGTCGCGGTCCTCTTCGACGAAGGGGGTGCCGACGGCGACGCGCTGGCCGCCGCCCTGGAGGACCAGGGCTGGACGGTCCGCAGGGCGGCACCGACCGCCGCAGCCGCCGCCGACGCGCTGGCGGACCGCGTCGACCTGTGCGTCACGCTGGTCGACGCGGCCGAGGACTGGGAGGCGGCGCGGCGGCGGCTGACCGGCGCGATCCTGATCGCCGGTCGCGCCGCCGACGCGCTGAACCCCGCTGAGGGACGGGCCGGGTTCGTCACCGTCACCCGGCTCGACGGCGGTCTCGGCCTGCACGGGCGGCGCGGCGCGGTCGCGTCCCTGGTGGGCGGTGTCGGCGGGGTCGTGAAGACCCTGGCGGCCGAGCGGCCCGCGCTGTTCTGCCGGGCGATCGACATCGACCCGGCCCGGTCCGAGGCCGAGTTCACCGCCGCGGCGCTCACCGAGATCCGCGACGCGGCCCGGGACACCCTCGAGGTGGGAGTCGACGAGCGCGGGGCCCGCTGGACGGTGGTGCCCGGCAGGCACGGCGAGGCTCGCCGCGTCAGCACGGTGGACTCAGGCGGCGACCTCGGGGCCACCGCGCTGACCGCGGCGGATCTGCTGTTGGTCACCGGCGGCGCCCGGGGCGTGACCGCCGAGTGCGTCCGCGCGCTCGCCGAGCACGCGCCCGCCCGCTTCCTGCTGCTCGGCCGCACCGGGCTGGAGCCCGAGCCGGACTGGGCTGCCGGTGTCGCCGACGCCGACCTCAAGCCCGCGGTGATCGCCGCTCTCGCCGCGGAAGGCGGCCGGCCCGCCCCGCGCGAGGTGCAGCGGGCGCACGGCGGGCTGCTCGCCCAGCGGGAGATCCGCGCCACGCTGGCCGCTTTGGGCGACCGCGGTGAGTACCTCGCCGTCGACACCACCGACCAGGCTGCCGTCCGCACGGCGCTGGAGGGGCACCGAGACCGGATCACGGGCGTGGTGCACGGCGCCGGTGTGCTCGCCGACGCGCTGCTGCCCGACAAGACGCCGGAGCAGATCGAGCGGGTTCTCGCGCCCAAGCTCGACGGGCTGCGCCATGTGCTCGACGCTCTGGACGGCGCCACTCTGCGCCACCTGGTGCTGTTCACCTCGGTGGCGGGCCTGCTCGGCAACCCGGGACAGGCCGACTACGCCGCGGCGAACGAGGCGCTGTGCCGGTTCGCGGCCGGGTGGCGGCACGCGCATCCCGAGGCGCGGGTCACCGCCGTCGACTGGGGCGCCTGGGACGCGGGGATGGTCACTCCCGATCTGCGCGAGCTGTTCACCGCCCGGGGCATCCCGCTGCTCGACCCCCGGGTCGGCGCGCGGGCGTTCGTCGAGGAGTTCACCGAGCCGCCCTCCGCGGAGGTGTGCGTGCTGGTCGGTGAGAACACCGCCCTCGGCGGCCGGCAGTCCGTCGCCGCCCCGGCGTTCGCCGCCCACCGGGACATCGCCGGCATCGAAGCCGACGAGGTCATCCAGGCGCACCGGATCGGCGGCCGGCCGGTACTCCCCGCCACCTTCGGGCTCGGCTGGCTGATCGGCGTCGTGGAGCGGGCCCACCCGGGCCTGCGGGTCGTGCGGGCCCTGGACTTCCAGGTGCACAAGGGCATCGTCTTCGACGGGGCGCAGCACGGCGGTTACCGCGTCGAGGCCGAGGCCGGGGCCCCGGACGGCGACGAGGTGCTCGTACGGGCCGCGGTGCGCGGCCGGTCGGCCGCCGGCCCCCTGGTCTCGCACTACGCGGGGACGTTCCTGCTCTCGGCCCGGACGCCGAAGGCGCCGGTCATCGACGTCCCGCCGGTCACCGAGGGGCCCGAGGACGCTCTGGAGATCTACCGCGAGGCCACCCAGTTCCACGCGCCGCGCCTCCAGGGCATGCGCCGGGTGCTCGACCGCTCGGCGGACCGCATGGTGCTGCTGTGCCGCCTCGCCGACGCGGACGTGGCCGGCGGGGCGTACCACGGGCGGCTGCACAGCCCGGTCCTCGCGGACGTCCTGCTCCAGGGCCCGCCGGTGCTGGGCAAGGAGCTGCTCGGCGGCGCCTGTCTGCCGCTGGGCATCGGCCGGGCCGAGTGGTTCGCACCGCTGCCCGACGACGAGCCGTTCGTCCTGGTGCTGGACGAGGCGCGGCAGGCGGCCGGCGCGGTCACGGTGACCGCCACCGCGGCCACGGCTGACGGCCGGGAGCTGTGTCGCTTCGCCGACGTCACCGTCGTGTCCACCAGGGACATGACGGACAAGTTCCGTGAGTCGGTACGGCTGTGGCACCAGCCGGCCGGCCGGGAGGAGACGAGCGCGTCATGACCGAAGTCCTGGAGTTCGTGGGCGAGCCGTTCGACGCGGTCGCCTGGACCACTCCCCCGCCCGAGCCCGGCCCCGCGGCCCTGCTCGAACCGGCTTCACCCCGCCCCCACGAGGTGGCCCTGCGGGCCGTCCCGGCCCCGGCGCAGGGCGCGCCGCCGGCGGCCTCCACCCTCGCCGAGCTGCGAACGGCGCTGGTCAGTGCCCACTCGGGCGCGCTTCGCGCGCAGGCTGCGCTCCAGCGCCGGCTGCTGCGCCTGCCCGGCGGGTATGCCACTTCCGGGGTGCTGGTCCGGGTGTCCGACGAGGCGGCGTTCAAGCCCCTGGCCCGTTCCGCGGTCACCCGGCTGGGCACAACGGAGCTGCGACGGCTGGCCGTCGGCGACATCGCGGGTGTCTTCGGCGCCCGGTACGACCAGGAGGACTGCAACCCCGATGTCCGCCTGGCGGCCGGTGCGGAGCTCGCGCTGGCCGAGGTGACGGCTCTTCAGCTGCGCGGCGGCGCGGGCAGCCGCGGCCGCGTACTGGCGCGCCGCGTTCCGGGCGCCGATCCGGTCGACGCGGCCGTGCAGGCGGCCCAGGTGTTCGCCCTGTACACCGGTTTGCATCTGTGCCTCGCAGACGCACGGTTCGTCCGCGTCGACCCGCAGGTCACGCGGATCGAGCAGTCGGCGCAAGCGGACGGCGACGACGTCGTCGAGGTCGAGGTGGAGTGGATCGACCTGGTGCCCAGGCCCGGCCTGCGGGTGCGCGCCCGCTGCGGCGGGACGCTGATGACCGACGTCGCCCTCGCCCTGCACGAGAGGCCCGGGGTGCCGGTCGGCCCCGAGCGCGGCGGCGTCCCCGCCAGATGGCTGGGCCGCACCAGCTCCCTCGGCGAGCATGTGCTGCTGAGCGAGTTCCAGCTCGCCCACCTCGCCCGGGGCGACCAGGGCATCGCGCTCGGCCCTGAGTTCGCCCACTACTCCGGCATCAAGGCGACCCGGATTCCCACCGGCGGGCTGCTGCTCGTCGACCGGGTCGTCGCTCTCCAGGGCGAGCGCGGCAAGCTCGACAGCGCGACGTACCAGACCGAGTACGACTCCCCCGCCGACTCCTGGTACTACGCGGACACCGCCAACGCGTCCATGCCGAACTGCGTCTACATGGAGACCTCCCTCCAGTCGGCGCTGCTGATCGGCTACCACCTCGGCGCCACGCTGAGCAGGCCGGACGAGACACAGAGCCTGCGCAACCTCGGCGGCACGGCCACCGTGCTGCGCGAGGTCGACCTGCGGGACACCACCATCCGGCAGGACTCGGCGCTGTTGGGCACCACCGACATGCCCGGCTCGACGCTCCAGAGCTTCACCTACACGCTCACCGCGGACGGCGAGCCGTTCTATGCCGGGGAGACCCTGTTCGGCTACTTCAGCGAACAGGCGCTGGCGAACCAGACCGGTCTCGACGCGGGCCGCTCGGTGCCCACCTGGCTGGAGCAGAACCCCGGTCCCGAGGTGCGCACCATCGACGTGGCCGCCCGGCGCGCCGCCCCGGCCGCACCGCTCTGCTCCCGCGACCACCTCTCGCTGCTGGACGAATTGACCGTGGTGGACGGCGGCGGTCAGTACGGCAAGGGCTATCTGCACGCCGAGCGGACGATCGACCCGCAGGACTGGTTCTTCGCCCGCCACTTCCACCTGGACCCGGTGATCCCCGGCTCGCTCGGGGTCGAGACGGTCATCCAGGCGATGCAGGAGTGGCTGCTGGACTCCGGGCTCGCCGAGGGCATGCGCGACCCGGGCTTCGTACTGCCGGTCGGTGTGCCGTTCACCTGGAAGTACCGGGGCCAGTTCCTGCCCACCGACGGCAGTTCCACGCTGGAGGTGCACGTCAAGGAGGTCCAGCGCAAGTCCGGGCGGCTGCGCCTCACCGCGGACGCCAGCATGTGGAAGCCGGGGCTGCGCATCTACGAACTCACCGACATCGCCATCGAACTGCGCGAGAACGGAGCGGCACCGTGGTGACACCGACCGACCGGGAGACGGGCACCGCCCGGGACTCCGAGGCGATCTACCGCGAGCTGAATCTGCTGGACCGTCCGGTCTTCGTCGTGCGCGACGAGCTGGGCGTCGGTGTCACCACCGACGCCCGGCTCGCCCGCCGGGCACAGGTGCTGGCCTCCGTGCCGGCCCTGCCGCCTCAGGCGCTCGGCGACCCGGCGTTCCGCGCCGCGCACGGGGTCGGCCAGGCCTACCACGGCGGCGCCATGGCCAATGGCATCGCGTCGGCCGACATGGTGATCGCCCTGGCCAGGGCCGGTTTCCTCGGCTCGTTCGGCGCGGCCGGGGTGCTGACCGACAAGGTCGACACGGCGCTCGGCCGGATCGCAGAGGCGGTGCCGGGCGCCCCGTACGCCGTCAACCTGATCCACAGCCCGAGCGAGCCGGCCATGGAGCGGGCCGTGGTGGAGCTGTGCCTGCGTCACCAGGTGCGCTGTGTAGAGGCGTCGGCGTTCCTCGATCTGACGCCGCACGTGGTGCACTACCGCGCCGCCGGTCTTTCCCTGGACGCGGAGGGCCGGGTGGTGGCCGCCAACCGGATCATCGCCAAGGTCTCCAGGGCCGAGGTGGCCGAGCGGTTCCTGCGCCCGGCGCCCGAGGGTATGGTGCGTTCCCTCGCTGAGTCCGGCGCGATCACTGCGGACCAGGCCGAACTGGCTCTGCGGGTGCCGATGGCGGACGACATCACCGCCGAGGCGGACTCCGGCGGCCACACCGACCGGCGCCCGCTGGTGGTGCTGCTGCCGGAGATCATCGCGCTGCGCGACCGGATCCAGCGCGAGCTGGCCTACCCGCGCCCGGTGCGCATCGGTGCGGCGGGCGGCATCGGCACTCCGGCCGCGGCCGCGGCCGCGTTCGCGCTCGGCGCCGCGTATGTCGTCACCGGCTCGGTCAACCAGGCCTGCGTCGAGACCGACCAGTCCCCGGCGGCGAAGGACCTGCTCGCCGCCGCCGGGGTGGCGGACTGCGTCATGGCCCCGTCCGCCGACATGTTCGAGATGGGGGTGGACGTCCAGGTGCTCCAGCGGGGCACGATGTTCCCCGGCCGGGCGCGCAGGCTGTACGAGGCGTACCGGACGCACGACTCGATCGAGTCCATCGCGGAGAGCGAGCGGGCCGATCTGGAGAAGCGGGTCTTCCAGCGACCGCTGGACGAGGTGTGGGAGGACTGCACGCGGTTCTTCACCGAGCGCGACCCGGAGCAGATCGAGCGTGCGCGGTGCAACCCCAAGCGCCGCATGGCGCTGGTGTTCCGCTGGTACCTGGGGCTGTCCTCGGGGTGGAGCATCCGCGGTGTGCCCGAGCGGATGGCGGACTATCAGATCTGGTGCGGGCCCGCCATGGGCGCGTTCAACCAGTGGGTAGCGGACACGCACCTCGCCGCGCCCGCCAACCGCGCCGTCGCCGAGGTCGCCACGCACCTCATGCGCGGCGCCGCCTTCACGGCCCGGGCGGGCCAGCTGCGCCTGGCCGGCGTACGGCTGCCGGCCGACTGTGCGACGTATGTGCCGGCGCCCCTGTCCGACGGCGACCAGGAGGACCTGCGATGACGGCGACCCTCTCGGCCGGGCCCGCGGC
Source organism: Streptomyces sp. NPDC050997 (assembly GCF_040660135.1). Classification (NCBI taxonomy): domain Bacteria; kingdom Bacillati; phylum Actinomycetota; class Actinomycetes; order Kitasatosporales; family Streptomycetaceae; genus Streptomyces; species Streptomyces sp. NPDC050997. The sequence goes on along the minus strand of NZ_JBFAGK010000012.1, from coordinate 209,003 downwards.
CTGGCTGGTGTGCGGCCGGTGCTCGGCGATGCTGTACGGCAAGCGGTACGCGCGCGGTGCGCGGGTCTGCCCGGAGTGCGGCTGGCACGGTCCGCTCACCGCCGCCGAGCGCCTCGAACAGCTGCTGGATCCGGAGTCGACGCGCCTGCTGGACACCGCCGTGTCCGACAGCGACCCGCTGGAGTTCACGGACAGCCGCCCGTACGCGGACCGGCTGCGGGACGCCCGGGCGAAAACCGGCATGCCGGACGCGGTGCTGTGCGCCCGGGGCCTCGTCGAGGGCAACCCCGTGGTGGTCGCGGCGATGGACTTCCGCTTCCTCGGCGGCAGCCTGGGCGCCAACGTAGGCGAGGCGGTCACCCAGGCGTGCGAGATCGCCCTGCGCGAGCGTACGCCGCTGCTCCTGGTGACTGCCTCTGGCGGGGCCCGGATGCAGGAGGGCATCGTCTCGCTGATGCAGATGGCCAAGACCAGCCAGGCGCTGGGCCAGCTGGACGAGGCGGGGATCCTGACCATCACGCTGATCAGCGATCCGACGTTCGGCGGCGTGGCCGCGTCGTACGCGACGCTGACCGACGTCATCGTGGCCGAGCCGGGCGCCCGGCTCGGCTTCGCCGGGCCCCGGGTGATCGAGCAGACCATCCGTCAGACGCTGCCGCCCGGCTTCCAGACCGCCGAGTTCCTGCTGGAGCACGGCGTGGTCGACATGATCGTGCCGAGGGTGGAGCTGCGCTCCGCCCTCGGACAGCTGCTGTCGGTCGCGAGCCGACAGCCCGACGGCGTACCGCACGAGCGGTCGGCCGAGCGGATCGCGGTGATCCGCGACCCGGCCATGCTGCCGGAGCGCGACCCGTGGGAATGCGTGCAGGCGGCCCGGCGGCTGGGGCGCCCCACCACCCTGGACTACATCGGGCTGCTGCTGGCGGACTTCACCGAGCTGCACGGCGACCGCGCCTACGCCGACTGTCCCGCGCTGGTGGCCGGTCTCGGCCGCCTCGAGGGGACGTCGGTCGTCGTCATCGGCACGCAGAAGGGGCACAACGCGCGGGATCTGGCCGCGCGCAACTACGGCATGCCGACCCCGGCGGGCTATCGCAAGGCCGCACGTGTCATGCGGCTCGCCGCCAAGCTCGGACTCCCGGTGGTCACCTTCGTCGACACCGCGGGGGCCTATCCCGGCATCGAGGCGGAGGAGCACGGCCAGTCGGTGGCCATCGCGGAGAACCTCAAGCTGATGGCAGGGCTGCCGGTTCCGGTGGTGGCCGTGGTGACCGGCGAGGGCGGCAGCGGTGGCGCGCTGGCGCTGGCCTTCGCCGACCGCGTGCTGATGTGCGCCAACGCGGTCTACTCGGTGATCAGCGCCGAGGGCTGCGCCTCGATCCTGTGGAAGGACCCCGCGGCGGCGCCTCAGGCCGCCGCCGCGCTGCGGGTGGACGCCCGTTCCCTGCTGGCCCTGGGCATCGTGGACGGCGTGGTCCGCGAGCCCGGCGACGGCGCGGAGACCGATCACCTGGCCGCCGCCGGCGCCTTGCGTGACGCGCTGGCCGACGGCCTGGCCGGGCTGCTCCCGCTGGACCAGATGACCCTGGTGACCGCTCGGCGCGCCCGGTTCCGCCGGTTCGGCGCCGACACATCGGTAGTGCTGGACGAGGATCCCGTCGAGAAGGAGGACGCACGATGAGCGTGGCGACCAACGGCGGCGAGGGCGGCACCGCCTTCGTCACGGCACAGGATGTGGACCGGGTGGTCGGTGTGCTGTGCGAGCAGGCGGTGGCACTGTCCGCGCGGGAGGCCCGGGCACCCAGTCTGGTGCGGGTCACCGCGGGCGATCTGTCCGTGCAGGTGGAGTGGCGGGAGGCGGCCTCGTCGTCAGCTGTGACCTCCGTCGTGCCCGCCGTGGTGCCCGCCGTGGTGCTGCCACCCGCCGCCCCGGCGGCCGCGGTGGAGGAGGAACTGCCCACGGCGCCACGGCAGGACGACGGCCACCGGGTGTGCGCCCACACCGTCGGGGTGTTCTACCACGCCGCCGAACCGGGGGCGGAGCCCTTCGTCGTGGAGGGCGATGTGGTGGAGCCCGGCCGCCAGGTGGGCCTCATCGAGGCGATGAAGCTGATGATCCCCGTGGAGGCCGACCAGGGCGGCCGCGTCGCCGCGATCCTGGTGACGGACGGCGCGGCGGTCGAGCACGGCCAGCCGCTGATCGTGCTCGAGCCGCAGTCATGATCAAGAAGGTGCTGATCGCCAACCGGGGCGAGATCGCGCTCCGGATCGCCCGCACCTGCCGCGAGATGGGCATCGGCACGGTGGCGGCGCACTCGGCGGCCGACCGCGACTCCGCGGTCGTGCGGTTCGCCGACCAGTCCGTGCAGATCGGCCCCGGCCCGGCGAAGACGAGCTATCTGTACATACCCGCGGTGATCGAGGCGGCCAGGACCACCGGGGCGGACGCCGTCCACCCCGGGTACGGCTTCCTCTCCGAGAACCCGGACTTCGCCGAGGTGTGCGAGGCGGAGGGAATCACCTTTGTCGGCGCTCCGGCCACGGTCATGGAGCAGTTGGGCGACAAGGCGAGCGCACGGGCCATCATGACCGAGGCAGGTCTGCCGCTGCTCCCCGGCAGCCGCCGGCCACTGGAGGGTGACGAGGCGTCGGAGCTCGCCGACCGCATCGGCTATCCCGTCATCCTCAAGGCGGTGGCGGGCGGCGGAGGCCGGGGGATCAGTGTGGTCCGCGACCCCGCCGACTTCGCCGAGGCGTGGCTGCGGACAAGGGCCGGCGCCCAGGCCGTGTTCGGCGACGGCCGCCTGTACGTCGAGCGGTTCCTGGACTCGGCGCGGCATGTGGAGATCCAGGTGCTGGCCGACACCCACGGCAATGTGGTGCATCTCGGCGCCCGCGACTGCTCGTTGCAGCGGCGTCAGCAGAAGCTCGTCGAGGAGTCCCCGGCGCCCGGGCTGCCCGCCGAACTGCTGGACGAGATGGCCGCCGCGGCGGTGCGTGGTGCCCGCGCCGCGGGGTACGTCGGCGCGGGCACCTTCGAGTTCCTCGTCGACCCGGCGGGCGGGTTCTACTTCATGGAGGTCAACTGCCGGTTGCAGGTCGAACATCCGGTGACCGAGATGGTCACCGGGGTGGACCTGGTCGCCGAGCAGCTGCGTGTCGCGGCGGGCGAGCCGCTCGGCTTCGGGCAGGAGGACGTCATGCCGCGCGGCGTGTCGATCGAGTGCCGGATCAACGCCGAGGACCCGGCGCGGGACTTCGCGCCGACCCCGGGACGGCTCGCCGAGTGCGTGCTGCCCTCGGGCCCGTTCGTCCGTGTCGACACGCATGTGGGGCCCGGCTACCAGGTTCCGCCGCTGTACGACTCACTGCTGGCGAAGGTGATCGTCTGGGCCCCGGACCGGGACACGGCGATCGCGCGCATGCGCCGGGCGCTCGCCGAGACCCGCGTCGGGGGCCCCGGCGTGGCCACCACCACGGAGTTCCTCTCCGATGTCCTGGACCACCCGCGCTTCCGCGCGGTCGAGCACGACACCCGGTTCCTCGAGACGCTGACGCTCTGAAGCCCACAATGCCGACGGGGCGGGAGCTACGCCGCGCGTAGCTCCCGCCCCCCCGGCAATGTGGGCGAACATGTGTGACGAGCGGTCGAACACG
>NZ_JBFAGK010000012.1:0-205336 GCF_040660135.1 Streptomyces sp. NPDC050997 | reverse complement strand
GTCGGCTCGGGGATCGAGCCGTTTGACGGCCCGCACCCTCGTGTCGGTCACCTCCAACACCCGGTCGAGCAGGGGCAGTTCGAAGCGCGTAGCTCCCGCCCCGTCGGCATTGTGGGCTCACTTGAGTCCGGAGCGGACGAACGCGTTGACGATGTTCCGCTGAAGCACGAGGTACAGCGCGAAGACGGGCAGGCACGCCAGGCCGGAAAGAGCCATCAGCGGGCCCCAGTCGGTGCCCTCGGTACCCATGAAGCTGCGCAGGCCCAGCTGGAGCACGGCGTTGCTGCGCTGCATCACCATCGCCGGCCAGAAGTACTCGTTCCAGGCGTTGACGAAGAGCACGACCGCCAGGGCGGAAAGCGCGGAGCGCAGGTTGGGCACCACGACGGTCCACAGCGTCGTCCAGGACGAGCGGCCGTCCATCGCGGAGGCCTCCAGGAGTTCCCTGGGAAAGCTCTCCAGGTGCTGGCGCAGCAGCAGGACACCGAGCGCCGAGCACAGCGTCGGGACGACCACGCCCACGATGGTGTTGAGCAGCCCGAGCCGCATCAGCAGCACATAGTTCGGCAGCATGGTGACCTGGAACGGCACCAGCCAGGTCCCGACGAACGCCACGTACAGCAGCCGCTTGAGCGGGAAGTTCCACGCGGCGAAGGCGTACGCGGCGAGCAGCCCGGTGAGCAGCTGGCCGAGGGCGATGAGCGAGGCCATCGCCATGGTGTTGAACAGCAGGTGCAGCACGTCGACCTGGCGGGCCGCGTCCGTGTAGTTCCGCACCGACAGCGGCCAGGGCAGGGGCGAGAGCGAGTTGATGTCGCCGGGGCGGCGCAGTGACGTGGCGTACAGCCAGTAGATCGGGAAGACGCATGCCGCACTGAGCACCGCGAGCACCCCATGGGCGCGCGCGGTGCGCAGGCGTCCGCGGTCGCCGACGGCCTGTTCGGACACGGTGTTGTCTCCTCAGTTGTGGTGACGGTCATCAGATGGGGACGGCCGTCGGGTCAGTTGTCGTGGAAGGCCAGGCGTTCCGACAGCCACACCAGCCCGGCGGCGACCAGCCCGAAGCCGACGAAGAGCAGCATCCCGGCCGCCGCGCCCATGCCCGCGTCGTAGCTGCGGAAGCCGTAGTCCCACAGCAGGTAGTAGACGTTGGTGGTGGAGTCGGCCGGTCCGCCCTGGGTGAGCGAGTCGATCAGCGGGAACGTCCACTGAGCGGACAGCAGTACGGTCATCAGCATCAGGAAGACCAGGGTCGGCGAGAGCAGCGGCAGGGTGATCCAGCGGGTGATCTGCCAACGTGACGCGCCGTCGAGGGCGGCGGCGTCGGAGTAGTCGCCGTTGATGCCGGAGAGCGCGGCGGCGACGACGAGCACCGCGAAGCCGAGCACGTGCCAGCCGGTGATGAGGATGATGGCGATCTGGGCGAATCCGCTCTCCTGAAGCCAGTTCACCGAGGTGCCCGTGGCCCGGTTGACGACGCCGCCACGCGGGTCGAGCAGCCATCCCCAGACGGCGGCGCCGGCGACCGGCGCGACCAGCATGGGTGCGAAGACCAGGGCCTGGTAGACGGCCCTGGCCCGGTCGCCGAGCTGCCGGGTGAGCAGGCCGACGACGACGGGGATGACGATGGAGAACGGCAGCAGACCCACGATCACTTCGACGGTGCGCCACAGCGACTGGCCGAGCTCCGGGGAGTCCAGCATCCGCCGGTAGTTGTCGAGCCCGACCGGCTCCATGGGCGTGGTGGGCAGCAGGTTCCAGGAGTAGAACGACAGCTGCGCGGTCTGCGCCAGCGGCCGGTACACCCAGATGCCCAGCAGGATGAGGGCCGGTGCGAGGTACAGATACGGCGGCGCCGCGCGCAGCACGAGGCGCGGCAGCGAGGGCCGCGCCGCCTTGGGCGCCGCATCCGACAGCCGCGGCGGCGCGGGAACCTCCATGAACATCTCTCTCACTCCGTCTCGGGCGTCAGGTCCTTGATGAGGCGCACCATCGCGTCGCGCTCGTTGTCGTACACGGCCGGGCCCTGCTCGACGGGGAGGGCGGTGGTCACCAGGCTGCCGTCGATCAGATCGATCCTGCTGAACCCGGCGCTCTCGACGCCGCGCAGCCTGCCGCGCGGGGACATCGCGTCGACCCGGTACGCGAGCGCGGGCGACACCCATACGGGGATGGCGCCGAGCATGCCGGAACCGGTGTGGTGGGCGTGGCCGGTGACGATCAGCCGGACGTCACTCCCGGCGACGACCGCGCTCAGCCGGCCGGCGTCGCGCAGCCGCAGCAGATGGACGGTGGGCACCGGGGACGGCAGCGGCGGGTGGTGCACCACCAGCACCGTGCCCAGCGGAGCGGGCCGGGACAGCTCGGCGGCCAGCCAGTCGAGCTGGGCCCGGTCGAGATGGCCGTCGTGCCGCCCGGGGACGCTGCTGTCCAGGACGACGATCCGCAGTCCGCCCGCCCAGTGCACGCGGTCCAGAGGCGGCTCGCCGTCGCCCGTGGCGTCATCGTCCTGCCCGTCGAGCAACTCGGCCCGGAAGGCGGTGCGTTCGTCGTGGTTGCCGACCGCGTACACCACCGCCGCGCCGATCCGCCGCGCGAACGGTTCAACCGCGCCGCGCAGCCGCCGGTACGCCTCGGGAGAGCCGCTGTCCGTCAGATCGCCGGTCAACAGCAGCGTGGACACCTGCGCGCCGGAGGCCGCCACCACCTCGATGGCGGCCTCCAGGTTGGCGAGCGTATCGACCTGGCCGTGCATCAGCTCACCCTCGGGCAGGATGTGGGTGTCACTGAACTGCACCAGGGTCAGCTCGGGATCGCTCATTTCGATGCGGTCGGCAGGAGCTTCGAGGCCTGCTTCCGGGCGTCCGTGAGCGTGGACTGGGCGTCGGCGCCCTGGTAGACGACCTTCTCCACGGCGTCCATCATCTCGTTGCGCGCCTGGATGTAGTTCTTGCCGGGGAAGGACTGCCACGGTTCGAGGCGCGTGAGCTGGTCCAGGTTGGGCTGGACCAGCGGGTTCTCCTCGGCCCAGGTCCGAAGGCCCTTCGGGTCGTCCACCAGGCCGGTACGCAGAGGCAGGTAGCCGATCTTGCTTGAGATCATGGTGTAGGCCTCGTCGCTGGTGAGGAACTTGATGAGGTCCCACGCGGCGCGCTGTTTGGCCGGGTCCTTGGAGTAGACGAACAGCGCGGAACCGGAGTTGGTGGGGATGACGGTCTTGCCCTGGTAGCCGGGCGAGGTGGTGGCCCGTCCCACTTGTCCTTGGCGCCCTTCATGAAGGCGCCCTGGATCGCGCTGGTCTCCAGGATCATCCCCATGTCACCGCGGGCGAACTCGGTGTACGCCTGTTCCTGGCTCAGCTTCGGAGTGGCCCCGGACTTCACCATGCTCTGCGCGGTCTTGACGGCCTCGACGGCCGGCGCCTGGTCGAAAGTCAGCTCGGAGCGGTCCTCCGAGATGACCCGGCCGCCGTTGGAACGCACCATGCTCTGCAGGCACCAGTCGCTGGCGATCTTGGTCAGGCAGTCGCTGTAGTGGCCGTCCTTGCCCGTCTTCTTCTTGATGGCCAGGGCGTCCTTCGCCACGTCGTCCCAGGTCTTCGGGGGCTTGGCGGGGTCGAGTCCGGCCTTCTTGAAGAGCGAGGCGTTGTAGTAGAGGACGGGGGTGGAGAAGACGAACGGGGCGCCGTAGGTCTTGCCCTTCCAGTCGCCGAGCGTGCGGGCCTTCGCCGCGTACGGGTGCGCGCCGTCGAAGTTCTTCTGCACCGCGGGCTTGCCCACCAGGTCGTCGAGCGGCTTGGCGCCCAGGCCGTTGACGGCGTAGTCGAGGTCGCCGAAGCCGAGCTGGGCAACATCCGGCGGATTACCGGAAGCGGTCTCGTTCTGGACGCTGGAGACCGCGTCCGCCGCCGGGTTGGGGCTGTTGCCCTGCGGCTTCTGTGCGGTCACCTTGATATTCGGGTGACCCTGTTCGAACTTCTTGATAAGTGCGGTGAACGTGTCCGTCCACGGGCCGGCCTGACCGAAGTTGTAACTTTCGAACGTAATCGACACCTTCTGGTTCGACTTGAGTTCCGGCACCGGCGAAGAACCGGACTTCGCGTCCGAGGTATCGCCGAGGCCGCCGCATGCCGAGGTGCCGAAGAGGACGGCGGCGATGCTCAGTGTGGCACCGAGAGGGAAACGGGCTCTGTTCACGGAATGCTCCTTGGTGAAGCGTGCGCCCCCGCGTCCACCGCGGAGACGGGGAATCGGGAACGCGAGGGGGAAGAGGGCTCGGATATCGGGTCGTTCTGCCAGACCAGCCGGCGTCCGCCGGCCCGGTCGAACAGGTGGACATGGTGGGGCTCCACGCCGAGTCCCAGTGAGTCGCCGGCGGCGACACCGAGCGGGCGCGGGCCGCGCAGCGCGACCTCGGCCGCGCCGACGGAGCAGTGGGCGACCTCGTCGCTGCCGAGGTTCTCCACGGCCCGTACCGTGGCGCGGGGCATCGCCGCGCCCGGCGTGATGTGCTCGGGCCTGATGCCCAGCACGACATCACGCGGGGGCAGGTCGCCCCCGATGCCCAGGGGCAGGTCGATGTCGTCGGCCACCGCCCGCAGTTGGCCGTCCCTGCTGATGACCCGCCCGTCGATCAGGTTCATGGGCGGGGAGCCGAGGAACCCGGCGACGAAGACCGAGGCGGGCTCGTCGTAGACCTCGGCGGGGCTGCCGACCTGTTCCAGGCGGCCGCCGTTGAGCAGGGCGATCCTTGTCGCCATGGTCATGGCCTCGACCTGGTCGTGCGTGACGTACACAAAGGTCGAACCGAGCCGTGAGTGCAGGCCGGTGAGCTCGGCGCGGGTGGAGGCGCGCAGCTTGGCGTCGAGGTTCGACAGGGGCTCGTCCATGAGGAACGCGCCGGGGTCGCGTACCAGCGCCCTGCCGAGCGCGACCCGCTGGCGCTGTCCGCCGGACAGTTCCTTCGGGCGGCGGTCGAGCAGTTCGCCGAGGTCGAGCACCTCGGCGACGTCAGCGACACTGGCCTTGATCTCGGCCTTCGGCCGACGGCGGGCGCGCAGCGGGAAGCCGATGTTGCGGGCCACACTGAGGTGCGGGTAGAGAGCGTAGCTCTGGAAGACCATGGCGAGGTCGCGGTCACGCGGCGGGGTGTGCGTGATGTCGGCCTCGTCCAGGAGGATGCGGCCCGCGGACGGCGCAGTGAGTCCTGCGATCATCCGCAGCAGAGTCGACTTGCCGCAGCCGCTCGGCCCGAGCAGGACGAGGAACTCGCCGTGGCCGACATCCAGGCTGACTCCGTCGACGGCAACGGTCCGGCCGAAGCTTTTTGTCACACCCTCGATGCGTAGTCGGCTCACTGCTCAATTCCTTTCGCGCCGGTTATTGTTCAGGAGAACCACAACATTCACAGATGTATGCGAGGTAAACCGCCTCTGACGATATGAATTCGTGCGGCGGCGATTGAATTATTCGATCAGCCGAGTGGAGAAAAGAATTGATGACAAACAGGCCTCCTGCGCCCGGTCAGCATCGAACCCATGCGTTCTCGGCTCGTCCTTGCATTCGTGTGTGCGGCAACATTCCTGGTCTATCTCGACACCAGCATCACTCCGGTCGCGTTGCCCGCCATTCGCGCGGACGTCGGGGGTGGCGCGACCGCCGGGCAATGGCTGCTGGACGCCTACACGTTGGCGTTCGCCTGCCTGTTGCTGACGGCCGGTTCGCTGGGCGACCGGCTGGGCCGCAGAAACGTCCTGTGCCTGGGCGTCGCGGGGTTCACCGTGGCCTCGGCCGGCTGCGCGCTGGCGCCCGACGTCGGTGCCCTGATCACGGCGCGCGCGGCGCAGGGGGTGTTCGCCGCCGCCGTCGTGCCGCTGTCCCTGGCGGTGACCTCGGGTCTGTTCGACGAGGCGCGGCAGCGCGCCCGCGCCATCGGGATCTGGGGTGGCACCAGCGGTGTGGCGCTGGCGCTCGGTCCGCTGCTCGGCGGGCTCCTTGTCCAGAGCGCGGGCTGGCGCAGCATGTTCTGGATCAACATCCCCATCGGCCTGGTCGCCCTGGCCGGACTGCTCGTCACCATGCCGGCCGCGCCCCGGTCCGGCGGCGCCCGGCGCGTCGACGTGCTCGGCCAGCTGCTGTTCGTCGGCGGTGGTGGCGCGCTCACCTTCGTATCGATCGAGGGCCGTGACCGCGGCTGGCTGTCCTGGCCGATCCTCGGCCTGCTCGCCGTGGGCGTGGTCGCCCTGGTGCTGTTCGGCTGGTGGGAGACCCGGACGCCGGAGCCGATGCTGCCGCCCGAGCTGCTGCGCGTTCCGACAGCGGCCGTCGCCTGCACCGTCAACTTCCTCGGCCTGCTGGGGCTGTACGCGGTGCTGTTCCTGCTCACCACGTACCTTCAGGGCACGCTCGGACTTTCGGCCCTTCAGACGGGTCTGCGCTTTCTGACCCTGTTCGGCACTCTCGCGGTGGCGGCGGTGTTCGCCTCGTCGGTCGTCGCCCGGTGGGGTACGCGCCGCACCATGGTGACCGGCCTGGTGTGTGTCGCGGTCGGTCTGGCGGGCCTGGTCCTGGTGGAGACCGGCGTCGGCTACCCCGGCTACGCGTGGGCGCTGCTCCTGCTCGGGGCGGGGGTACCGCTGTCGAGCGGGGTGGTGGCGCTGCAGGCCATGATGGGCGATGTGCCGCCGGGCCTCGCCGGGACCGCGTCGGGCACCGTGAACACCTTCCGGCAGTTCGGAGCGGTCCTCGGGGTGGCACTGGCGGGCCTGCTGTCGCCGGAGCGCGATGGCACGGTCCATTCGATGCACCTGACCTTCGTGGTGGCCGCCGTGGCCGCCGGCCTCGCGGCCGTGCTGACCGCCGTGGTCCTGCCCAAGGGGTCAGCGCGGCGGAAGGGTGTCACGGCCGCGGCCCGCCCCGCTTCTGACGGGCGGCCAGTCGAAGCCGACCGGGTTGGGGACGGGCACGGCACCGGCGGCCATGACCAGGTCGGAGACCGGGCGCACACTCGCGACTAGTTCCTCGGTGCGCGCCCGCCCCAGCTCCCGGTAGGGCCGGGCCGCCAGGCGGTCGGTGTCCGTCTCGATGCGCTCGCGGACGAGAGCACCGGCCGCGGAGAGCGTGCCGTCGGTTCGCAGCCAGCCGCGCCGCCCGAGGTCGTACAGCGCGGCGGACCACTGGGACTCGGTCCACTTGTGGTACCGCTTCGCGTCGGACTCCGGCGACCGTCCCGACGCGGCGGCGAGCACATGTGCCGCGCAGGGGTCGATCTCGAGGCCGACCAGCACCGCGACATGTCCGTCGCCGCGGTATTCGCGCAGGGTCGTCAGCGCCTGCCACAGCGCCAGGTGCGGCGCGTCCGGCACCGGCAGGGCGGCGTTGGCCGTCCCCAGCGGCCGGCCGCCCTCTCCGTCCACGACCGACGCGGCGACGGTGGCGAGTTCCGCCGCGCGGGCCAGACCCGGGGAGTTCACCAGCGGTCCCAGCAGCCGGCGCAGCGCCGCGTCCACGGCGGTGTGCCGCACCCGGAGGAAGTCGTCCGGGCTCGCGTGCTGCCACAGCGCGGGGACGGAGCGGGACACCATCGCGGGCGCCAGGTGGAAGAACACCGATGTCGCGGTGGCGGCGCCGACGGCTCCCAGCGGCGCGGCCCGGCAGCCGAAGTACCACATCCACCGGCCGGGCAGTTCCAGCGGCCCGGTCGCGGCCCGGGTCTCCGGCGCGTAGTAGATCACGGCATGCACCGGCTCCGCGGTGTGCCAGGCGTAGCGGACCAGGTTCAGTTCCACCGTCAGTTCCACCGACGTCGTCCCGCCGCTTCGGCCATGGCCCGTACGAGCCGTTCGAGAATCCGTGGTGAGGTGGCGAGGTTCAGCCGGGCGTGGCCCGCCCCGGGGGCGCCGAAGGGGCGGCCCGCGCTGAGCGCCACCTTGGCCTCCCGCAGCAGGAACTCGGCCGGTTCTTCGGGCAGTTGGAGGCCTCGGAAATCCAGCCAGGCCAGGTAGGTGCCCTCGGGGACGCGGTACCGGACGGCGGGCAGCAGCTCGTCCAGCAGGTCCGCGAGCAGCCGCCGGTTCACGTCCAGGGCGCGCACCACCGGCCAGCCAGGGGCCGCCCAGACGGTACGCCGCTTCCGAGGCGAGGACGCCGAACAGGCCGGCTCCCCAGGTCCGTACGGTCGGCAGCGCCGACCAGAGCGCGCGGTCGCGCTCATGGGTGACGATCGCCTGGGCGCACTTGAGCCCGGCGATGTTCCACCCCTTGGCGGAGACCAGGGTGACCGTGTGGTGCGCTGCCGTCTTCGACAGGGAGGCGTACGGCACATGGCGGTGGCCCGGGAAGACCAGCGGGGAGTGGATCTCGTCGGCGACGACCCGGCCGCCGTGCCGGTCGACCACGGCGGCGAGGGCGTGCAGCTCGCGCGGCTCGGCGACCGTGCCGAGCGGATTGTGCGGGTTGCAGAGCACGAGGGTGCGGGCACCGGCGGCGAACGCGCGGTCCACCGCGTCGAGATCGAGCGTGGGCCGCCCGTCCGCGATGGTCATGGGCACCTCGAACAGCGGCCGTCGGCAGACTCGGACCGCGTCGGCCAGCGGCGGGTAGCCGGGCACCGGCAGGATCACCGGGCTGTCGGCCGGTGAGTGCTCCTCGATGGCGACCTGTACGCCGTGCAGCACATCGGGCAGCAGGTACACCTGCTCGGGGGCCACCCGCCAGCCGTGCGCACGGCCCAGCCAGTCGGCGCACGCGCAGGCGAGGTCCTGGCGGGAGCGGTCGTCCGGGTAGCCGAACGCTCCGCGTCGCACGGCTGCCTCGACGGCGTCCCGGACGGGCGGCGCCGTCGCGTAGTCCATTTCCGCCACCCACGCCGCGAGCACGGCCGGCGGGTGCCGGGTCCACTTGAGACCGCCGGTCACGGTCGGCAGACCGGACCCGGCACGGTCCACGGCGGTCATCCGCTCGCCACCGGCTGAGGCAGGTACTCCCTGCCCCTGGCGACGACCAGCGCGGGCTCGGCGAGCGCCGACAGGTCGGTCAGCGGGTCGCCGTGCACGGCGAGCAGGTCGGCGCTGCGGCCCGGCGTGAGGCGGCCGGTCGATCCGGCCACGCCCAGGGCGGCCGCCGCGTCGACGGTGGCGGCCCGTATCACCTCGGCGGCGGTGAAGCCGTAGCCCGCCATGGTGGCGAGGGCCATCGCGTACGCGGAGTGCGGGGTGTCGCGGATACCGGCGTCCGTCCCGGCGATGAACACGACGCCGCGGCGGCGCATGTCGCTCACCACCCGGCGGCGCTGTTCGGCGTACGCCACATCGCGTGCGAGCAGCGGATTGAACGTGCCGCACACCGGGATACCGGCCTCCGCGATCGCGTCGGCGAGGGCGGGCAGGTAGCCGTCGAATCCGTGCTCGGTCTGCCAGGTGCAGTGCTCGATGGTGTCCATGCCGTGGACGACGGCGGCCCGGATGCCGTCGACGCCGTGCGCGTGCGCCGCGACCGGCATGCCCAGACTGTGCGCCTCGGCGACGGCCGTGGCGAGTTCGGCGTCGGTGGACTGGGGCAGCCAGGCCTTCGAGCCGGGCGTGGTGTTTCCTCCGGTCACCATGATCTTCAGCAGGTCGGCGCCCCTCAGATGCCGCTCGCGCACGCCGCGGCGTATCGCGTCGACGCCCTGGTGCTCCCCGCCGAGGTACCAGCAGTGGCCTCCGGGCGAGGTGAGCGGCCGGGTGGCGGTGAGCAGCCGGGGGCCGTGACTGAGGCCGTCGGTGATCTGGTCGCGCAGCACGACGTCCAGGAAGCCGCGGGCGCCCAGGTCGCGAGCCGTGGTGACGCCCGCGGCCAGCAGGGCACGGGCATTGCGCCGCATCGTCCTGAGCAGGACGGTGTCGTCCGCCGCGCGGAGCGTGGGAACCGGGTCGTCGCCGCCGTCCATGGCGAGGTGTACGTGCGCGTCGATCAGCCCCGGCAGCAGCGTGCCGTGCGGGAAGTCGACCCGCTCGGCGGCCGCCGGCAGCTCACCGAGCCTGCCGACGGCCTTGATCACTCCATCGCCGGTCACGACCCCGCCGCCGGGCAGTACTTCCCCGTCCCCGGTGAGGACGCGGGCGGCGGTGTAGAGCTTCACCGCGGACGCCGTCCGTCCCGGATCCACGCGGCGATCCCGGGGCCGATGACCGCGCTGTCCTTGATCCACTCGAAGTGGTCGCGGTGGGCGACGTCCGACGACGCGTCGATGTGCCAGCGCGTCACCTCGGCGGACGCGATGCGGCCGCACAGGAAGTCGACATTGGACTTCGGGCCCAGCCGGTCGTCGTCGAGGGAGATCGCCAGAACGGGCAGCCTCAGCTCGGCGAGCTTCCTGTCGTAGTCGTGGGTGCGGCCCTTCGGCCGGTAGCGGCTGCCCAGCGAGTGGCGGGACCAGTCGGCCATCAGCCTGCCCTGCATGGCCCCGGGGATGAGCACGCCGCCGGGCCACTTGCCGGTGACCCTGGCGACCAGGCCGATCCACTGGATCTTCCACAGCGCCTCGAACCAGCGCCGGGGCTCGAACGCCTTCCAGTACACGCTGCCGGTGCCGATGACGGTGACACCGGCGACCTTGTGCGGCGCGGTGGCGCTGAAGAGCAGCGCCACCTGGCCGCCGAGGCTGTGCCCGAAGAGGTGCAGCGGCGCCTGCGGGAAGCGCTCGCTGACGGCATCGACGATCGTGGGCAGGTCGATCTCGACCAGCTCGCGGTAGCCGAACTCCGGCGCCTCGCGCAAGGCTGGGGTGCTCTCGCCCTGGGCGCGCAGGTCGACGGTGGCGACGGCGAGACCCGCGGCGTGCAGTGCCTTGGCCATCGGCAGATAGAACTTGGCCTTCATCGCCATCGCGGGCAGGAGCAGCACCACCGGGGCCGCCGGGTCCGGCTGCGGCAGCACCCGGATGACGAACGCCGCGCCGTCCGGCGTGGTCAGGCGGAGGTCTTCGAGGGTGCTGAACTCGGACGGCCGCTTGCCGTTCTTCGCGGGATCCGCACCGGGATCCGTACCGGAGTCCGCGGCAGGGTCCACAACCGCGGGACCCGTCGCGGCGCCCGTCCGGGAGTTCTTCTCGGAGTTCGCCCGGGGAGCGGACATCACTGCTCCCGGCCAGGGACGGCGGCGACATCGACGACGTAGTCGAAGGTGGCCTTGGCGACGAGCACGTCCGCGTCGTCGTACATCAGCACCTTGCCGTCCACCTCGAACCGCTGCTCGCCCTCGGCGGCCAGCACCTCGCGCAGCGCGCGCTCGTCGATCATCCCCAAGGCCCGGATCCGGCCGATGGCGGGCTTCCGGAAGGCGGTCCTGCTGTCGCGCAGCACGAAGCGCCGGATGGAGTGCAGCCGGGTGGCGGCGCCGCCGAGGAAGGCGGCCGCTCCGGCGATGTCCGCGGCGAGGAACAGGGCTCCCGCGTGCACGGTGTCCATGTGGTTCATCAGGTGCGGCGCGTCGGGGATCTCCACGACGGCCCGGTCCGGGCCGATCTCGGTGACCCGTACGTCGGCGTGGTTGCCGAACGGCACGAGGGTCGTGGCGATGCGCCGGATCTTGTCGTAGTCCGGGTCGGCCGGGTCGATGTCGCCGAACGCGGCGGAGTAGGCGCCGCCGGCCGGGGTCTTCACTTCGGTCGTCACGCTCGTCATCCCTTGAATACTCGGTTCAGCATGGTCACTTCTGGGCGTTCCGCAGGACCCGGCGGCCGATCGACCAGCGCAGGACCTCCGACGCCCCTTCGTAGATCCGGACCGCCCGGGCCTCCATGAGGAAGCGGGCCACGAAGTGGTCCTCGCAGACCCCGAGCCCGCCGTGCAGCTGCACCGCCCGGTCGAGGACCCGCCAGACCGCCTCGGCCACGAAGGTCTTGGCGACGGACGCGGCATGCCGGGCGGCCGAGCTGAGCGGGCCCTCCTCGTCGAGCACCGTCGCGGTGGAGTGGATCAGTGCCCGGGACGCCATGATGTCGATCTCGTTGTCGGCGACCAGGCCCTGTGCCATGCCGTGTTCGGAGATCGGCGCACCGAAGGCGGTCCGGTTCCCGATGTACCGCGCGGACATCTCGTGCGCCCTGGTGGCGAGGCCGAGCCAGTTCATGCAGAGGGCCAGGCGGGACGGAGCCATCCGGGCCTGCGCGTAGTCCAGGCCCCGGCCGACCTCGCCGAGCACCGCGCTGTTCGGTACGGCGCAGTTGTCGAACTCGACCTCGCTGTGGCCGCCCGGGTTGCTGTGGTCCAGGGTCGGCATGCGCCGCCCCACCTTCATGCCCGGGTTGTCCTGGTCCACGAGGAACAGGGTGGCGCCGTAGTCGGTGTTCGCCACACAGATGGTGAACGCGGCGCCCTCGGCCCCGGTCGTGAAGTGCTTCCTGCCGTTGATCACCCAGCCGTCGGCGGTCTCCTCGGCGACGGTCATCAGCATGCTCGGGTCGGAACCGGCGCCGGGGGCGGGCTCGGTCATGGCGATGGCGGAGCGCAGGTCGCCCGCGGCGAGCGGGGAGAGGTAGCGGCGCGCCTGCTCCTCGTCGCAGGCGTGCGCCAGGAGATGGATGTTGCCGTCGTCGGGCGCCGAGCAGTTGAGGGCGAGCGGTCCGATCAGGCTGGTGCCCGCGGCCTCCATGACCAGCGCCGCGCCGCGCATGTCCAGCCCGAGGCCGCCGTACTCGACGGCGGACATCGGGCCGAAGACGCCCGCTTCCTTCGCCGCTTTCTGGAGTTCCAGTCGCAGGGCGTCGTCCATCGGACGGCCGTCCACCACCAGCTCCCGCTCGACGGGAAGGACGCGTTCCTGGACGAAAGCGCGGGTAGATACGCTGAGTTCCTGCGGGCTTGGCACCTGGGGCTCCTCCACGTCGGGCAGTCATCGACAAGGTCGTCGGCGCGGTCGGCCACGCGGTTGCCGGCGCCGTCAT
This sequence comes from Streptomyces sp. NPDC050997, assembly GCF_040660135.1. Classification (NCBI taxonomy): domain Bacteria; kingdom Bacillati; phylum Actinomycetota; class Actinomycetes; order Kitasatosporales; family Streptomycetaceae; genus Streptomyces; species Streptomyces sp. NPDC050997. The sequence goes on along the minus strand of NZ_JBFAGK010000012.1, from coordinate 192,412 downwards.
CACCGCGGTCCTCGACCGCTGTGCCGCGACCATTCCGCCAGAGCGCCGCGACCGGTGCCGGTGTCATTGCCAGAACCAATCGGCCGAATGGATTCGGGTCCGTGATCTCCTTCGCCGCTCTCCTTCGGAGAGACTGCGTGATGCGCCGATCTGAGGAGGACAGAAACCGTGACGACGTTGGTTGACTGGACGGTCCTTGACGTTGCGGCCATCCGGGACGAAGTGGCGGAGGTGCGCTCTTTCGAACTGGTCCATCCGGCCGGTGCGGCGCTGCCGACGTGGGCACCGGGCGCGCATATCGATGTGCTCGTCACCGACGCCGATCCCGATATGGTCCGCCAGTATTCACTGTGCGGTGATCCCGATGATTCCGGCCGTTATCGGTTCGCGGTTCTGCGCGAGGAGAACGGCCGTGGTGCCTCGCGCTTTCTGCACGAGAGGGTGACAGCCGGTTCCCAGTTGCTGGTGCGCGCCCCGCGCAACAACTTTCCGCTCGTCTCCGCGCCGCACTATCTTTTTGTCGCGGGCGGTATCGGCATCACACCGGTGCTGCCGATGGTCCGCACCGCCCATGAGCAGGGCGCGGATTGGGGGCTGTACTACGGCGGCCGGCGGCGCGAGCGGATGGCGTTCCTGCCGGATCTCGACGGCTACGGCGAGCGCGTACGGGTGCTGCCCGAGGATGAACACGGGCTGCTGCCGCTGGCCGGCATCCTCGCCGTAGCCGGGCCGGACACCGCTGTCTACTGCTGCGGTCCCGAGCCGCTGCTCGCCGCCGTGGAACGCCTGTGGGACGAGCGGCGGGTGGGCACCTTGCACGTCGAACGGTTCCAGCCGCGCCCGCAGGAGCCCTCCACGGCGTCGGACAAGGGGTTCGATGTCCGCCTCGTCAGCACCGGCGTCACCGTCCGGGTCGGGCCGGGGCAGTCCATCATGGATGCCCTCGGCACCGCGGGAATCGACGTTCCGTCCTCGTGCCGGGAGGGTACCTGCGCCAGTTGTGAGACCACGGTGCTGGAGGGCGAGGTGGAGCACCTCGACTCGGTGCTGTCACAGGAGGAGCGAGCGGCCGGGGAGACAATGATGCTCTGTGTGTCGCGGGCCAGGTCGCCCCAGTTGGTCCTCGACCTCTGACCGCGCGTCACGATAGCGAACACCCATGGACCGGTTGACCAGTTCAATCACACCCGGGTGAGGGATGGATATCGGGCACACTCACATCGCCGACGTGGGCCCTCGATCAGTCGACCCCGCGCGGGAACAACGGGGAATCGAGTAGATCGGACATCGCAATGCAGCTCACCGTTCTTGGGTGCCGGGCCGGAATGCCGGCGGACGGACAGCCGAGTTCCGGCTATCTGGTGGACACCGCCGGCGCGCGACTGCTCATCGACTGCGGACCGGGAACGGCCGTCGCGCTGAGCGCCGTCGCACCGCCGTCGTCCCTGGACGCCGTGGTGATCAGCCATTTCCACTCCGATCACTGCTATGACCTGCTGCCGATCGGAAAGTCGCTGCTGAACGGTCTGCTCGAAGTGCAGGGCGGACCGCCGCGCCGCGAAGGCGAATTCCGGCCCGTACCACTGTATGTTCCTTCGGGCGCACGGGAGTTGTTCGACAGGTGGGGCGCACTGTTTCCGGTGACCACACTGCCGCTGCTCGACCGGGCCTTCGAGGTCGCCTTCGACGTCCGCGAATACACCCCCGGCGAAAGCTTCCAGGCGGGCGACTGCGCCATTACGCCGCAGGAGCTGCGGCACGTCCTGCCGAACTACGGGCTGCGGGTGGAGGCGCCTTGCGGGACCCTGGCCTACACCGGGGACACCGGTGTCACCCCGGCGCTGGTCGAGTTGGCCGCCGGCGTCGATGTCCTGCTCGCCGAGTCGACCCTCGCCGAGACGGACCGCAGCGACCACGGCCACCTCTCGGGCGCTGACGCAGGTCGAGTGGCAAGGGCGGCGGGCGTGGCGGAACTGGTGCTCACGCACTTCGCGTCGAGCGAGCCGGAGTGGCTCTCCCACCTCGCGAGGACCGCCGCGGACGAGTTCGCGGGGCCCGTCCACATGGGCGCCCCGGGACTGACCGTGGCGGTGAACCGCACCGTCGACGCCGTACGCTCCGCACAGCGCTGACCGCGCGGGCGGAATGAGGCGGAGGGGGACAAGGGCGGAGACGGCAGGCTCAGGCGGTGGGGGTGATCGACGGCGCCCCCACTACGTCCTCCGACCACGGCCCACATCATCGAGTACGGCTACCACAGCGAACTCATGGCCAGTGGCGGCGCCTTGGCCGCTCGGATCGCCGACGTCCGCTCACCGGGTCAGGCAGAGGCCGACGGTGTCGAACCAGTACTGTCAGCGGCGTGTGGTTTCTGCGCGGTGCTTGGGTGTGGTGTCGCCGAACTCCTGCTCCGGGAGCCGGAGAAGGTCGCCGCTCCGCAGGCGGCCAAGGGTGAACTCACGGCCGCTTTCGGCGAAGTCTGGCCTGTCACCCCGCGGCCGCGCAACGGCCGGTCCCTGCCGCCGAGATGACCTGCGCCTACTGCGGCAATCCGCTCGCCGAGACATCGGCCCGACGTGATGTCGGCGGGCCTCGGGCGGGCTGCGTTCCTCACGAAGCGCTGACCACGGGCCCGGACCCGCTGTACCTGTCCCTGCTGTTCAACCTCCTGAGCCACAGCACAGTCGGCCGCTAAGTTCGCGGATGAAGTCCGTGAGGGCCGTGAAGACATGGAAGACCAGGCGCGCACCGCCAGGCAGGCCCTACTCGTTCCCGCCGTGCCCGGGTGGCCACCCGATGACGCCTTCCGCTTGAACATTGCGCAAGGACGCTCCCTCGAACCGGGCGCCGGTGACGTTGGTCAGCCCGAGCGGGGGCACGCCAGTGTTCACGCTTCCGAACCTGGCGTCGGTCAGATCGGTGTCGCGCAGGTCAGCACCCCGTAGATCGCATCCGGCCAGCCTGACCTCGCGCAGTGAGGCCCCACGCAGGTCTGCGTCGCTGAAGTCACAGAACTTGAACCAACACCCGTCCAGGGTGGCGTGGCGTAGATCGGCCCCGATGAACGAGCAGCCGGTGAACCGCAGCCGCGACGTGCGAGCGGAAGCCAGGTTCTTGCCGGTGAAGTCCGCCCCGTTCACGGCCGCATGGCTGTGGAGCGCGGCGAGTCGTTGTCTCGCAGTCCGTGGCGTGGTCATGTGCGCCAGCATGTCAGCCGGGTCGGTGGCCGTCCCCCGGATTTCCGACAGTTCGCCGTCCGATCGGCGAGGACACCGACTTCGCGACCAAGCCGGAGCCGGCCCGCGTGATGATCGAACGGTTCCTGGACGCCGGACAGCATGTCGGCTGGGTGACCGGCGGCGAGGTCTATGGCGGCAACCCGAAACTGCAGTCCGCTCTGGAGGAACGCGGCATGGGCTACGTGCTCGCAGTGGCCTGCCCGGCCGAAATGGCCACCGGGGCAGGCAAGTTCCGTGCGGATGACTTGGCTGCCAAGCTGCCCCGGCGGGCCTGGCAAGTCGCCCTCACGCCCGGTGCGGCCCGTGCGTATGTGGCCAACCGGGGCTCGAACACGGTGAGTGTGATCGACACGGTCACCGACACCGTCGCCACGGGGGCCGGTCCCACCTTCGTGGCGGTCACTCCGGACGGAACCCGGGCGTATGTGACCATCTACGACGACGGTCTCGTCAGCGTGATCGACACCGTCTCCAACGCCATTGTCGCGGAGATCGCCGTCGGGGAAGGAGCGACGACCGTAGCGCTCACCCCGGGTGGCACCCGCGCCTACGTGACGCAGCAGACCACGAACACGGTGAGTGTGATCGATACCGCCACCAACACCGTCACCAACACCGTCACCGTCGGGGCCGGGCCGACCGGCGTGGTCATCACCCCGGACGGGACCCGCGCCTATGTGGCGTGCTACTCGGGTGCCGTCTACGTGGTCGACACCGCCACGAACAACGTCACTGCCACGATCACCGCGGGCGACGTCCCCATCCTGCTGGCAGTCACCCCGGACGGGGCCCGCGTCTACGTCACGAACGCCGGCAGCTCCACGGTGAGCGTGATCGACACCGCTACCGGCGCCGTCACTGCCACCATCGGCGTCAGCGCCCAGCCGCGCTTCATGGCATTGAGCCCGGACGGTACCCATGTGTATGTGGCGAACTCCGGCCCGGGCACGGTGAGTGTGATCGACACCGGATCCAACACCGTCGTCGAGAACATCTGCGTGGGAGAGGGCCCCACGGCCATCGCGGTCTTCCCCGACGGGACACACGCCTACGTGACCAACGCGCTCGCGGGCACTGTCAGCGACATGGCAACGACCGTGATCCCCGACCAAGGGTCCACGGCCGGCGGGACCACCGTGACTCTCACCGGTCACCAGCTGGCCGACGCCACCACCGTGCACTTCGGCACCGCCCAGGCCGTCATCACCGCCAATACAGCGACCTCGCTGACTGTCACCACCCCCGCCGGATCCGGTGCGGCCCCCGTGACGGTCACCACGCCGGGCGGCACCTGTGCCCTCGGATCCTTCTACTACGCGCCGGTTCCCGCCCTCACCGGCATCAGCCCCGCCGCGGGCCCTGTCGCAGGCAGCGACCAGGAGATCGTCATCACCGGCCGAAACCTCGCCGGAGCCATCGACGTGTACTTCGGCCCCGCCCGAGCCGTCATCCAAACCGCCTCCGACACCCAGATCACCGTCAGGGCCGCCGGCGCCCCGGCACCGGGCAGCAACGCCGTCACCGTTACCACCCCCGGCGGGACAGCTCACGGCCTGACCTACACCTACGTCGCCCCGTCCACCGTCACCGGCGTCAGCCCCAACACGGGACCAACCACCGGCGGCACCGAGGTGACCATCACCGGCACCGGCCTGGCCTCCACCAACCAGGTCACCTTCAACGGCATCCCGGCGCCCTTCACGGTCATCTCCGACACCACCCTGACCGCCACCACCCCGCCCAGCGGCAGCGACGTCACCGTCGGCGTCACCATCACAGGCCCCGGCGGCACCCCCACCGGAACATTCACCTACGTCTCCGAACCCAACGTCTGACCTCACACGTCCGTACACTCCCAGGCCGCCTCGCCGTACGGACGTACATGGGACCAGAACAGCGGGGTCACGCCGCGCCGGTCGGCGGGCTTCAGGAGGTCGGCCCAGCGACGGTGCCCTCGCGCAGTTCCAGCCGAGAGCCGGTGAACCGCGTCCGCATCCGGCGGTCGTGGGTGACCATCACCAGCGCGCCCGCGTAGCCGACCAGTGCTTCCTCCAACTCCTCCACGAGCGCGGGCGAGAGGTGGTTGGTGGGCTCGTCCAGCAGAAGCAGGTCCACCGGCTCACTGACCAGCCGGGCCAGCTCGATACGGCGCCGCTGCCCGTAGGACAGTTCCCCGACGCGTAGTCGCAGCGCCTCCGGGTCGAACAGACCGAGTGACAGCAGCCGGTCGGCGTGCTCGTCCTGGTCACCGGGGCGGCCATGGGCGAATGCCTCCAACACGGTCAGACCCGGCGGCCACGGCGCTTCCTCCTGCCGCAGGTGCCCCACACGCCCGGGAACCTTCACCGTGCCTGACTCTGGCAGCAGTTCCCCGGCCAGGACGCGCAGCAGAGTACTCTTGCCCGCGCCGTTGGGGCCGGTGACCAACAGCCGCTCGGCTGAATCGAGCAGCAGCTCCGGCACGTGCAGGCGGCTCTCCACGACCACACCGTCGAGCTCGGCGGCCGGCGTCTTGCCCGGCCCGCCCGCGGTGGCGATACGGGCCGTGAAGGACAGCGGGTCCGGCGGCGGCGTCACCGGGTTCACGGTGAGCCGCTCGACCCGCTCCTTGGCGTTGCGGATACGGCTCATCGCGCCATGCGCACGCCCTCGCATCCGGAACCCGCCGTGGCCGAAACAGGCCTTCGGCATCTTGCGCGGGATGCCGTCCAGGCGCGCCACGCCTGACTCGGCGAGCCGACGGCTGCGGTCGAGTTCCGCACGCCACTCGTCGTACTGCTGCTGTCGGCGCCGACGGTCGGCGGCCTTGGCGGTGAGGTAGCCGGTATAGCCGTTGCCGTGGCGCGAGACGCGACCGCCGTCGACCTCCACCACCGTGGTGGTGATCCGTTCCAGGAACACCCGGTCATGGGTGACGGCGACGACGGTTCCGCGATGGGCCCGCAGATGCTCCTCCAGCCAGCCCACAGCCCGGTCGTCGAGGTCGTTGGTCGGCTCGTCGAGCAGCAGCAGCTCCGGTCGGGACGCCAGTGTCGCGGCCAGCGCCAGCCGCGACCGCTCGCCGCCGGAGAGCGTCCCCAGCCGTCGGCACCGCTCCAGCCCTGGCAGACCGAGCCCGTGCAGCGCGGCATCCACGCGGGCATCCGCGCCGTAACCGTCGCGAGCCTCGTACTGCTCCGTCAGCCGCGCATACGCGGCGAGAGCATCCTCCAGCGCCGCGCCCTCGGGCGCCTCGGCCAGCGCGGCCTCGGCCTGCCGCAGCGTCGCCTCGAGCGCACGCAACTCCGCCAGCGCCAGGTCGACGGCGTCCTGGACGCCGGCCTGCGCAGGCAGGCTGAGCGTCTGGGCCAGGTATCCGGTCCCGCCGGGCGCGGCCACGTTCATCTCACCCGCGTCGGGCCGCTCCGCACCGGCGAGAAGACGGAGCAGTGTGGACTTCCCAGCCCCGTTGTCACCGACGACGCCGGCCTTCTCGCCGGGGGCGAGGCTGAAGGAAACCTGGTCGAGCACTGTGCGGTCGCCGTATCGCTTGGTGACGCCGTGCAGGGAAAGCTGCGAGGAACGTACGGACGCAGAGAAATGTGACGCACGCATGCGAAAGCCCCTGTTCTCGGCCATGCCGATAGAACGGATTCGTGAAGACGAATGGGCGCTACGACAGCGGAGCCGAGCTCTACGCGGTCGTGCGCGGGGCGATCACAGAGTTCCCATGCGGCTCACCCTACGCAACCACCCACCCACCGGGCTAAGCATTTTCCGGCCGATCACGCCGGTCTGTGGCAGAGCTGTTCCGCATGTCTCTGGACACCGGCCCGGCTGTTCGACGGCCCGGAACACCGGATGATCGACGACTTCGACCACGCACACTCAGGCGGTGCCCGTCGGACGGTGCAGGTAGGTGCCGACGGGTGGGCCGACGACCTTGCCCGCCCGCAGGATGTGGTTGCCCCTCAAGAAGGTGTCGGTGACCTGGGCGGTCAGCTCGAAGCCCTCGAACGGGGTGTACTGCTGCGTCGACTCCGACTCCGCGGCGCGCACGGTCCAGGTGCGGCCCGGGTCGACCAGGGCGATGTCGGCGTCGAAGCCGGGGGCGAGGGTGCCCTTGGTGCGCAGTCCGTAGCGCCGGGCCGGGTTCCAGGAGGTCAGCGCGGCGATCCGGCCCAGCGGCAGGCCACGTTTCGTTCCGTCGGTGAGCAGGCCCGGGAGGAGGTACTCGGCGCCGCCGAAGCCGGCCTTGGCGAGGAAGACGTCGTCCTCGGGCTCGCCGAACTTCACCTCCTCGCGGCAGCACGCGTGGTCGCTGACGACCCAGTCGACGGTGCCGTCGAGGATGTGCTCCCAGAGCGCCTCGACGTCGTCACGGGGTCGCAGCGGCGGGTTGACCTTGCCGCCGAGGCCGTGTGCGGTGGTGATGTCGGCGAGCAGATGCCCGACGGTCACCTCACGGCGGAAGTCGATGTGCGGGAACGCCCGGCTCATCCGCACGGCCGCGTCGACCGCCTTGCGGGACGACAGGTGCAGCAGGTTGATCGTGGGCAGCCCGGTCTCGTGCGCCAGGTAGGAGGCGACGGCGACCGCGAGGCCTTCGGAGTGCTGCGGCCGGGAGGCGCTGTAGGCGGCGAGCCCGGTCAGGTCACCCGCCTCCTCGACCAGCCTGGTGTACGCGGTCATGATCTCGGCGGTCTCGCAGTGCAGGGAGAGGGAGATCTCGTCGGCGAGGTCGGGGAACCGCTCGCGGGCGGCCTGCACCCCGCGCATGACGAACTCGAAGTGCGCGTAGTCGTACCGCTCGTCCTCGGGGAGCATCAGGAACGCGTTCTGGTCGGCCGACCTGCCGTGGAGGCCGTGGCTGCCGTAGAACATGAAGACCTTGAACGAGGTGACGCCGAACCGCTCGATCAGGTCGGGAATCTCGTCGATGTGAGCGCGCGAGATCGGCGCGAGGTGGAAGCCGTAGTCGACGTGGGCGCGGCCGGACGCGGCGGCCAGCACCTCGGGGAAGAAGTCGGCGTACGCACCTGCCTTGTTGAGGTAGTAGCGGCCGGTCCGGGTGTAGGTCAGGGCGCTGGTGACGCCCCCCTGTGCGCATGCGCGGCTCTCGGTGGCCGCGTCCTCGGGCAGCGGGTGGTAGATCCCCCAGTGCTGGTGGGCGTCGACGACACCGGGGAACGCCAGCCTGCCGCCGGCGTCAACCACCCGACGGGCGCCTTCCGTTGAGATGTCAGAGGCTACGGCGGCGATCCGGCCTCCGCTGACGGCGATGTCCGCGGAGCGTGCGTCATCGTGGTCGTGGGTGACGACACGGGCGTTCTTCACCACCAGGTCGTATGCGGTCATGCAGGCCTCCTGCCTCTGTCGTCCTCAGTTCGTCATGCGCCGATCACCCGGTTCTCCTCGGCCCAGAAGACGAGCCGCTTCTGGGCGAACCGGATGATGAAGTGGGCGATCAGCCCCAGTACGGAGAGCACCACCAGCACGGCGAACATCCCGGCGATGTCGAAGTTGTAGTTGGTCTGCAGCAGGAGGTATCCCAGCCCCTCCTTCGCGCCGATGAACTCGCCGACGACGGCGCCGAGGATCGAGAAGACGATCCCGATGTCCAGGCCGGCGAAGATGAAGGGGAGCGCGCTCGGCAGCCGCACCATCCGGAACACCTGGAACCTGCCGGCGCCGAACACCGTGAGCATCTGGATCCGGTCGGCGTCGGCCGAGCGCAGCCCCTCGATGACGTTGACCAGCACGGGGAAGAACGAGATCACCGCCGCCATGACGACCTTGCTCGTCATGCCGAAGCCGAACCAGACGACGAACAGCGGCGCGAGCGCCACCTTGGGCACCGTCTGGAAGGCGACGACATACGGCATGAAGGTGCGCTCGATCAGCCGCACCTGGGAGATCGCGGTGCCCAGCACCAGCGCCGCCGCCACTCCGAGCACAAAGCCGTACAGCGACTCCAGGACCGTCACCTTCAGATGTCCCCAGAACAACGGGTCCGCCAGCTGCGTGCGGAGGGCGTCGAGGATCTGCGAGGGGCGCGGCAACACATAGTCGTCGATACCGAAGGCGGGGACCGCGAACTCCCAGGCCAGCATGGCGACGACGAACACGGCGGGAGCGAGCAGCAGTTCGGGGCGCTCTCGCAGGTCCACGCGGAGCCGCCGCTCACGGAGTCGCTTCATGAGTCGATCGCCCAGGTGGCGTTGAAGTGCCTGCGGATCCGCTCGACGAAGACTCCGGCGCGGTCCGAGGCCATCGCGCCGAGTGTGCGCGGGCGTTCGAGCTCGATGTCGACGATCTCGGCTATGCGGCCGGGGCGGGGGCTGAGAACCACGACCCGGTCGGAGAGGAAGACCGCCTCGGGGATGGAGTGGGTGACGAACACGACAGTCTGGCCGCTCTCCCGCCAGATCCTCAGCAACTCGACGTTCATCGACTCGCGGGTCAGGGCGTCGAGTGCGCCGAAGGGCTCGTCCATCAGCAGCACGGCCGGGTCGTGCACCAGGGCCCGGCAGATTCCGGCGCGCTGCTGCATCCCGCCGCTCAGCTCATGTGGGTGTCTGCCCTCGAAGCCGTCGAGGCCGACCATCGCGAGCAGCCGCTCGGCCCGCTCCCGGTACACCGAGGCGTCGAGCTTCTGTACCTCCACGGGCACCATCACGTTCTGCAGCACGGTGCGCCAGGGCAGGAGGGTGGGCGTCTGGAAGACCATGCCCACCTCGGGCAGCGGGCCCGTCACGTCGCGGTCGGCGACGCGTACCGTTCCCTGGCTCCTGGAGACGATCCCGGCGAGGATCTTCAACAGGGTGGTCTTGCCGCACCCCGACGGGCCGACGACCGACAGGAACTCGCCGCGTCGGACCGTGAAGGTGACGTCCGAGAGTGCGTGGGTCGGCTCGGACCTGCGCGGCCGGTAGGTCTTGTGCAGTCCGGTGACCTCGATCCAGCGGTCTTCGTCCACGGTCTCCCCGCTCTCCTGTTCTCCCGCCTTACTGCGTCACCCGCCTTACTGGGTCACCCGCCTTCCTGCGTCACCCGGCGGCCTTCGCCTTCGCGATCACGGCCGCCGGGTCGAAGTCGTTGGCGTCCTTGAGCAGGCTGCCGTCCCACAGGGCCGGGAGGGGGACGTCCTCGGTGATCTGGCCGGCCGTCCTGGTGTACGCGACCGTCTTGTCCCACTCCATGTCGCTGATCGCACCCCAGTCCTTGAAGTTCTCGGGGTCACCGGTGGTGGGGACTGCGGTCTTGATCCACGCCTCGAGGGTCCTGGTGTCGTCGGCGATGCGGTCGTCGGCCTTCTTGCCGGTCAGCAGCTGGGGGAACGCCTGGTAGCCGTCGCGCATCGCGGCCTCGGGGTTGACGGCGGAGAAGAGCAGTGCCTTGTAGGAGGCGCGCAAGTAGCGCGTCAGCACGTCCTTCTTCTCCTTCAGGGTCTTCTCGGTCACCGCGTAGGTCAGGGAGCGGATCCCGTCGAACGCGTCGGAGTTGTCGAGATAGCGCAGATCGGTGCCCGTGTTCTCGATGGTGGTGTACGCCTGGGTGTACAGGGCGAGCACGTCGACCTTGCCGTCCGCCAGGGCGGCCAGGGCCTGTGCGCCCACGCCGACCGGCAGCAGGTCGACGTCCTTGGCCGCGTCCAGTCCGGCGTCGCTCGCGTACGCGCGGGCGTAGATGGCCGAGCCGGAGGCGAGGCTGATGACCCCGATCTTCTTGCCCTTGAGGTCAGCCGGGCTCCTGACCTCACTGCCGGGCTGGACGGCCATGCGCCACGGCCAGTTCCGTACCAGGCCCCCGATGGCCTTCACCGGGACGCCCTTCTCCCGGGCGGCGAGGATGGCTCCCGCGTCGGCCGGCGCGATGTCGGCGCTGTTCGAGGCGACGGCCTGGACCGCTGCCACCGATCCGTCGGTGTTGATCACGTCGACTTTCAGCTTCTCCTTGGCCAGATAGCCCTCGGCGTCGCCCACCGCGTAGGTGGCGACCTCTTCCTTGGGGGCGATCACGGCCGAGGGAACGGCGAGTCGGAGCGTGGCCCGGGCGCCGGGGTCACCGTCGGAGGACGAGGAGGGCCCGTCCGCGCAGGCGGAGAGCGCCGCGAGGACGGCGACGCCGAGGCCGAGTCGTAAGGGCAGTTTCATGTTCCGTGCCTTTCGTGGCCGTGCCGTTCGATGAGGTCGGCGGCGGTGCGCAGTCCGTCGCGGGCGCGGATGGTCGTGGAGGCTTGCGTCAACCTGTGCCGCAGGCGGGTGTCGCCGAGCAACTCGGCCAGGGCGCCGTGCAGTTGCGCGTCGGTGAAGCGGTACGGGTCGAGGCGGACGCCGTAGCCGAGTTCGGCGACCCGCTGTGCGTTGTCGTACTGGTCCCAGAACAGCGGGAGCACGATCATGGGTTTGCCGAAGTGGAGGCTCTCGGTGGTCGTGTTGTTGCCGCCATGGGTGATGACGAGGTCGACGAGTGGGAGGATCCGCGTCTGCGGGAGGAACTCCGCGCCCCACATGGTGGGAGGCAGTTCGATCTCGTCGTGCAGCGGCCCCTTGGAGACGATGTAGCGGTGCGGGGTGCGTGCCAGGGAGGCGATGATCCGGCGCATGAGGCCGACGTCGGCGGAGCCGAGGGAGCCCAGGCTGAAGTAGATCAGCGCGCTGCCCTCAGGCCGTTGGGCCGACTCCGGCGGCAGGGTGAACTCCTCGTCGGTCTCGCGGACCGAGGAGTCCAGCCGGTGCCAGGCATGGCCCAGCGGGCGGGCTTCGGCGTAGTCGGCGGTCTCCGGGTAGACGTACAGGTTCAGTTCGCCGTCGTGGATGAACTCCAGGTCGGGCAGCGGCCTCGCGCCCTGGTCCACGACCCAGGCGTTGAACTCGGCCCAGACCTCGCGGTGTGTGCGGTCGTATTCGGCACGGAACTCGGCCCAGCCCGCGCGGTCACCGGTCGGGTACCCGGAGAAGGGTGGGGGAACGTGTTCGCCCTTCACCTCCAGCGGGTTGCAGGAGACGATCCGCACGAAGGGCACGTCCGCGGTGGTCAGCGCGGGGAAGCAGACGACGTTGTCCTCGACGATCACGTCCGGCCGGACCCGGTCGACGATCTTCTTGAGTTGAGGTTCGCAGTACCGGGCACCGGCGACCAGTTCCTCCCAGACCGGTCTGACCCACGTGCCCAGCTGTTCGATCGTGGGCTTTTGGAACTCGGGGGCGGTGTCACGTACGAAGTCCTTCCAGAACTGGCCCGCCTCCTGGGGTGTTTCGGGCGGCGGGGCCAGGTCGACCAGGTCCTCCTCGAAGCCGAGCGGGGCGAGCCTGCCCTTCCAGGACGCCTCCGCCGCGAACACCACGCGGTGGCCCCGTCGGCGCAGTACGTCGCCGATGCCGACGCAGTTGTTGGTCGGGCCGTACGCGCTCTCCGGGGCGAAGAGGATGGTCAGGGGCCTGCTCAAGGGGTGTCTCCCGTCGTCTCGATCAGTACCGCGCTCTCCGGGTCCCACGACAGCGCGACGCGGGCCCCGGAGGTCACCGTGGCCGGGCCCGGAACGGTCAGCAGGACCGGCCGGTCCAGACCGGGGACCGTGACCGCGATCCTTGAGGAGCCGCCGAAGTAACTGATGTCCAACACCGTGCCGTGCAAGGAGGCGTCCGAGTCCCCGGCGGCGAGCCGGATGCTCTCCGGGCGTACGCCGACCAGCCCGGCCGTGTCACCGGCCGGGGCGGGCAGGACACCGACGCCGGGTACGTCGAGTCCGCCGTAGGGCAGCAGCCGACCGGAGAAGACGTTGTTGGCGCCGACGAAGCCCGCGACGAACCGGCCCCGAGGGTGCCGGTAGAGCTCGACGGGGGTGTCGACCTGCTGGACGCGCCCCCGGTCCAGGACGGCGATCCGGTCGGCGAGCGACATGGCCTCCTCCTGGTCGTGGGTGACGACGAGGAAGGTGATGCCCACCTGGTGCTGCAGGCGCTTGAGCTCCAGCTGCATCTCGGCGCGGACCTGTTTGTCGAGCGCCGACAGCGGCTCGTCGAGCAGCAGCACACGGGGGCGTTTGACGATGGCACGGGCGAGGGCGACCCGCTGCCGCTGCCCGCCGGACAGCTGGTGCGGCCGTCTGCGGGCCTGCGCGGTCAGTCCGACGGTGGCGAGTACGGCCGCGACCCGTTCGCCGATCTCCGCCCGGGCGAGCCCTTCCCGCGCCAGCCCGTACGCGATGTTCTTCTCCACGTTCATGTGCGGGAACAGCGCGTACGACTGGAACATGAGGTTGACCGGCCGCCGGTGCGCGGGCACGCCCAGGAGGTCCTGGCCGTCCAGGGCGACCGTGCCGCTGTCCGGGGCCTCGAATCCGGCGAGGACGCGCAGCAGGGTCGTCTTCCCGCAGCCGCTCGGGCCGAGCAGGGCGAAGAACTCGCCCTCCTCGATCTCCAGGCTCACCCCGTCCAGGGCGGTGACCTCGCCGAACCGCCGGGTGACGGCATGGATACGGATCACAGCGCCTCCGTCAGCCGGCTGATGCGCTGGGCGGCGATCACCACGGTGAAGCTGACCGCGAGCAGCAGGGTGGCGAGCGCGTTGATCTCCGGGGTCACGCCGAACCTGATCATCGAGTAGATGACGATCGGCAGGGTGGGGTCCTTCGGTCCCGCGGTGAAGAAGGCGATGACGAACTCGTCGAGCGAGAGCGTGAACGTCAGCAGCGCGCCCGCCACGATGCCGGGGGCGAGGGTCGGCAGGGTGATGCGGAGGAACGTGGTGACCTCGCCCGCGCCGAGGTCGCGTGAGGCCTCCTCCAAGGAGGGGTCGACGTGGGCGATCCGGGTGCGCACGACAGCCGTGACGAAGGCGAGGCCGAAGACGGTGTGGGCGAGCAGCACCGAGTGCAGGCCGAGGGTGGCCGAGACGAGCGAGTAGAAGGCGAGCAGGCCGATCGCGAGCACGATGTCCGGCAGGACGGCGGGCAGTACCGACAGGGCGGGCAGCAGCCGCGACCGGCTCGCGTGGCGGGCGAGCCCCACGGCGAGCAGTGTGCCGAGGACGGTGGACAGGGCGGTCGCGCCCGCGGCCACGATCAGCGTGTTGGCCAGGCCCCGCAGGACCTCGTCGTCGCCGGCCAGCGTGCCGTACCAGGCGGTGCTGAACCCCGACCACTCGTAGGGGCTGTCCGAGCGGTTGAAGGACATCACCACGAGCACCACGACGGGCGTGTAGAGGAACGCGTACGTCAACCACAGCGGGAGGAGCGTCGCCCGGCGCATCAACGGCCGCCCAGCCGGCGCCCGGCCCAGGCCTGCGCCATGAGCAGCAGGACCAGGAACGCCATGAGGGCGAGGGCGAGCACCGAGCCGAACGGCCAGTCCCGTGCCGTGAGGAACTGGTCTCTGATCAGGTTGCCGACCATGACCGTGTGCCCGCCGCCCAGCAGTTCGGGGACGACGAAGTTGCCGAGGCTGGGCACGAAGACGAAGACGCAGCCGGTCAGCACGCCCGGCAGGGTGTGCGGGAGGGTCACGCTCCAGAACGTGCGAGCCGGGCGGGCGCCCAGATCGGCCGAGGCTTCGAGCAGCCGGCGGTCGACCCGCTCGATCGCCGAGTACAGCGGCAGCACCATCAGCGGGAGATAGGCGTAGAGCAGTCCGAGGACGACGGCGGGTTCCGTGTAGAGGAGTTTCAGCGGCCGGTCGATCACCCCGATGCCGGTGAGGGCCGAGTTGACCACACCGCGGCTGGACAGCAGAACGATCCAGGCATACGTACGGATCAGGAAGTTGGTCCAGAACGGGAGCACGACCAGGACCAGGGCGACCGTGCGCCATCTGCCGGGCAGCCGGCTGATCGCGTACGCGGTCGGGTAGCCGAGGAGAAGCGCGAGCAGCGTGGTGACGGCGGCGATGCGCAGCGAGTCGGTGAGGACGCCGGCGTAGAGGGGGTCGGTGATCCGCGCGAAGTTCTCGCCGGTACTTCCGTCCTCGTACGCGATCCCGCCGAAGCGGCCCCGCCGGAAGACCGTGTAACCGATCAGCAGGGCCAGCGGCAACAGGAGCAGGACGGTCAGGTAGGACAGGCCCGGGCCGAGCAGGACGAGACGGGCTCGCACGTGTGGTCCTGCGGCCGCCCTCCCCCGGCGGGCCATCAGCCCGCGGTGACTTCCGTGACGATCCGGGTGTACGCCGTCGCGGCGTCCCCGAGGTCGACGACGGACTCGCCCTTGAGTAATTGCTCGGGGGGCATGGCGAGTGCGGGGTAGCTCTTCAGCAGGGCCGGGTCGAGTTCGGCCATGGCGGCGGTGTTGGGGACCTTGTAGAAGATGTTCGAGGCGACCCAGGAGTGCACCTTCGCGTCGAGGACGTAGTCGATGAAGGCGTGCGCCGCCTCTTTGTTCTTCGACGACTTGAGGATGACCATCGTGTCGGTCCAGAGGTCGCTGCCCTCCTTGGGGACGACGAAGCCGATCCTCTTGTCGTCGGTCGGGCACCAGCCGTCCCAGGCCTCCGCCAGCACGGCCTCCCCGGACTTGAGCCGGTCGCCGAACGTGGTGTCGTCGTAGGCGAGGAGTCCGTCCTTCGCGGTGAGCAGCAACTCTTTGACCTGGGCGAGCTGTTGCTCGTCGGTGGTGTTCACCGAGTAGCCGAGCGCCTTCTGCGCGGGGAGGAAGAGCCAGCGTTCGGTCTTCAGCATGGTGGCCTTGCCCTTGACCGCGGCGCGCGGCTTCAGCAGGTCGTTCCAGCTGTCGGGGGTGTAGCCGACGAGGTCCTTGCGGTAGCAGAGCCCGGTGGTGCCCCAGGTGTACGGGACGGAGTAGACGTTGCCCTTGTCATGGGCGAGCCGGGCGGCGAGCGGGTCCAGGTTCTTGAGGTGCGGGACCAGATCGTGATGGATGGGTTCGAGCAGCCCCTGCGCCGCGAGCGCCTGCGCGTACTGGCCCGATACGAACGCCACGTCGATGCCGCTGTCGGCGGAGGCGGTCAGTTTGGCGACGATCTCCTCGTTGGTGCTGTGCTTGGCGACGGTCATGGGCGTGCCGACGGCCGACTCGAACCGGGCGGGAAGGTCCTTCGGCATATAGCCGTCCCAGTTCGAGACGGTGAGCCGCTGCTTGCTCAGATCCGCCTCGGGGTCGAGCGACGCGGAAGCGGCGGGGCCGCTTCCGCCCGGTTGGCCGTCACCGCCGCATGCGGAGAGAAGGAGCGCGAGGACGGCCGCCGTCGCCGCCACGGACACGTGCCTGAACCTCAGTGCGCCTAACACGCCACTCCCTTGCTGTCGAGATCAGCCAACTGAGCGTGGGTCGTGCCCAGTTCGCCGAACGGCTCACGGGCAGGCATCGGTTTCCGGAGTCTCGCACCATTGGCATGCACCGGGCAAGACGGCCTTTTCGCCCGGCCTCGTTCACGCCGTGGAGCGGATCGGACCCCTCCGTCCGCACAGGGCGAGACCGTGGACGCATGGACGGACTCGTGACGCACCGAGCTGCCCGAGGTCGAACACGGCTCCTCGGAACCGACCAAGCGGATCATGTTCATGTCCAGCACGCTGGACAGTGCGATGTGCCGTGAGCTGACCGAACTCGGTCTGGCCCCGGCCGAGTTCGACGTCCTGGTGGCGCTGCGACGGGCAGGTGCGCCGTACGGCGTGAAGCCGAACCAGCTCGCCCGCTCCCTGATGCTGTCCACCGGCGGCACCACCAACGTCACCCACCGTCTGGTGGCCGGCCCGCCATCTCGTCGAGCGGGAGCACGATCCGGACGACGCCCGCAGCACCTGGCTGCGCCTGACACGGCCCTGTTCTCGTATAACTACGGCGCACCTGACGAGCCGTTTCGGGCGTCGTCGCGAGGCGGGCAACGAGCCGAACGTAGGCGACCACCCCGTGGGTTCTCACCAAGGTCTGGGGTACCACGACCGCCGCGGCGGCAGCCATGTCGTCCGGCATAGGCCGACGGCTCGCCGAACCGCTGACGTATCGCTTAGCGGGACCTGAGTCCGTCGACGACGACGTCCACCATGCGGTTCAGTTGGGGGCGCTGCTCGGGTGCGCCGGCTACGGAAAGCAAACCCGCGAGGATGCCGCCTACGTCGGTCGGGTCGATGTCGCTGCGCAGTTCTCCTGCTGTGGCGCCGGCCTTGAGCACCATCGCCAGGACCTGCTGGACCTCGTCACAGACCGGTCCGGTGCCGAAGCGGCCGGAAGCACTCATGGCGACCAGGGCCTCGCAGATGCCGCGTCGTTCGCCGGCCCAGTCGGCGAATCGGAGCATCCACGCGTGGAGGGCCTGTGCGGGCGGCTCGGTAGCCAGCAGGGTGCGCGCATTAGCCGCCAGGACTTGACCGCACCGGCGTCCGACCAGAGTGAGAGCGCCCGCAAGAGCTTCAACCTGGCCCTGGGCGGAGTGACCGAGCGCAACCTCGCCATCGTGGATGTCGTCAAGGAAGTCGCGGCGGAACTGGGCCGGACCCCTGCACAGGTCGGGCTGGCCTGGACCTTGCACAACCCAGGGGTGACCGCGCCCATCATCGGGGCGCGAACTGTCGAACAGCTGCAGGAGAACCTGGAAGCCCTCGAAGTCGACCTAACCCCGGCCCAGATGGCGTGCCTGGACGAGGTCAGCGCGATCGACCTCGGCTTCCCTCACGCCATGCTCGCCAGTGACCACATCCGCGTACAGACCCGCGGCGACCTGAAGATCCAGGCCCGCCCTTGACGGACGCGCACGGGGCGGCATCTCGCCGCCCCGTGCGCGCGTCGACAATCAGGCTTTGCCCCCTGTTCGGCGGTTAGAAAGTCATGTAACTCCCACGGGGAGGGTGCGCAGAGGTGGCCGCGTCCACGGGCCGTCGGGAAACATCGGTCCCGCTGGGGCTGAGGAGCGGCGGGGGCCGGGCCGTGGATCAGGCGCCGCTCGCGGCGAGATCACGCAGACGCTGGTCGCCGTTCATGGCGAGCATGTCGCGGTGCTCGGGATGCCAGCCCAGTTCCTGCGCGCGGACGGCACAGATGCCACGGGAGGCGGCCACGGCGAGCACGCGGCCGTGCGCCGAGTGGGAGGAACACCTTCAAACGGCGGGGCAGGAAGCAAAGCCTGCTCCAGCGCCTCCGTCAGGTCCGCCCACCCAGGAGCCGGGCACCTTCGACGCCCGCGCCGGCGCCGGCCTGACCCGCGGCTGGACCCTGATCGCCATCGGCTTCACCGGCGCCCTGGTCTTCCGCCTCGCCATGACCCACTACTACGACCGCAAGGGACTCCACGGCCTGGTCGCCAAGGAAGCCTGAATGGCGCATACGCCCCTGCTTTCGCCGTTGACGGGGGTGGCTACACGGCCTTCAGGGGCTCCTTGAAGGACTTGCGGAACACCGGCCCGGCGAAGGGGATGATCGGCGACAGCATCTTCGCCTTGACCGAGCTGGGATGCCGTTCGAGTTTGACATCGATACGGGTGCCGTCGTCCGTGGGCGTCATCTGGAAGTTCCACCCACCCGACCCGAAGGGCGTCGATTCGCGCGTGGTGACGGTGACCCTGTTCTGTGACGGATCCCATTCATAGCGTGCGCGCTCCCACGACTTGTCATTCCCCTCAGTGACCTCAGCCCAGGTCTCGCCCCTTTCATGGACCTGGAAGTGCTCGGCGTCGATGGAAGGCCACTGTTCGACTCGCGAAGGGCTGAAGTTGGTCAGTACCCCCATTACCTCGGAGGGGCTCATCGAGGATTTCAGATGGAAATGCAGGGATGGCATGATCTGCTCCTTGGTTCGAGAAGGCCGAACCGTCAAGGCCCATCTCTCAGCATGCGCCCCGGACTGCTCCTGTGCACCGGCATGCTCTTGCTCCAGCGAGTTCCCTCTCGCCGAGTGCCGTCCTAACAGCCCCTGAGTGCGGCATCTCGCCCCATGCCCGCGTCAAACGCCCTTCAGCACACGATCAAGTGCCGCCCGGCCTACAGGTCCCCAGTTCGGCTTGCCGCCGGGAAGGCCCCGATCTCCGTTCTGCCCCATGAGCATCAGGAAGAGGCTCTTCATAGCGGCCAGCCCGCGGGCGCGCCGGATCGCCGCCTCGTCTGCATGCGCGTACGTGTCGAAGAACCGTGAGGCCGTGCCCGCGGGTAGCAGCACCCATGCGGCGGCGAGGTCCCACGCCGGATCACCGGCGAACATGGCACCGAAGTCGACGATGCCCGAGAGCGTTCCGTCCGAGACGACGACATTCGCGGGATGAAGGTCGCCGTGCACCCACACAGGCGGGCCCTCCCACACGTGGGCCGCAACGGCGTCGTCCCAGACAGCCCGGACGTCGTCAGCGATGTCGTCGGGGGCAACGGCCTGGAAGAAGGCCTCGAAGCCGTCCGTGCAGTTCCTGGGATGGGCACCGCGGTCCGTACTGATCGGCGCCTCGGCGGGCGCCTCCACATGGAGCGCCTGGAGGAAGCCCGCCAGCGTGTCGGCCGCGTGGGCGCCGCGGCTGATCGAGCCGTGGTCCAGCGGCTCGCCGGGAACCCACGTCATCACGGTCCAGTGCTTGGGGAAGCGCTCGGACGGTTCGCCGAACCGCACCGGGGTCGGCACCGGGAGCGGCAGGCGCGGGGCCAGCACGGGCAGCCACCGCCGCTCCTTGAGCTGGAGCTCCGGGGTGGGGTCCATTCGCTGCATGCGCACGGCCAACTCGTCCCCGAGGCGCCACATTTGGTTGCCCCAGCCACCCGCCACCTCACGGATGGCCAGCCCCGCAAGGTCTGGATGTTGCTCCTGCAGCAGGTCGCGGACCAGGTCTGCGGTGATCTCGATCTCGGTGTCGGTCATGCGAAGTCACAGTACTGAGACGGCAGGGGCGTAGTGGAACGCACACTCCCGCCACAACCAGCGCAGCGCCGCCAGTTTCCCGTGACCGACCACCAGTCTGGTCGCCGACAGAGTCGAAGCCGATGCCCGGTGCCAGCCGCGTTGCCGGGGTGGATCAGTGTCAGCACGCGGCTGGAGGCCGCACGGATCCGCACGGCAACGGCCCCGGCCCTTCAGAGTGCCTGCAGGAGCGCGTGCTTGAGTGCCTCAGCCGATGTGCCGGGCAGGCGCGGACTGTCCACCAGCGTGGCGTCGATCACCGCGGCGAGCCC
Source organism: Streptomyces sp. NPDC050997 (assembly GCF_040660135.1). Classification (NCBI taxonomy): domain Bacteria; kingdom Bacillati; phylum Actinomycetota; class Actinomycetes; order Kitasatosporales; family Streptomycetaceae; genus Streptomyces; species Streptomyces sp. NPDC050997. Next base: position 172,093 of record NZ_JBFAGK010000012.1, on the reverse strand, counting down.
GGGTGGGATCGAGGAGAGGCGTTCACGGATCGGCACCGAGGGCTCGCGCAGCACCACGGCGACCGGGTCCGAGCCGACCGGGAAGTCCCGCGGGGCATGTCCGGTGAGCATCCAGTAGAGCGACGCCGCGGTCGCCCAGATGTCGACCTCGGGCCTGGCGAACTTGTAGTTCACGATCTGGGCACGCGGCATGAAGGCGACACTGCCACCCACTGCCCCGGTACGGGTGAGGCCTGAGAATCCGGCCCGGTCGAACGCCTTCGCGAGACCGAAGTCCGCGAGTTTCACCACCGGCGCGTCGCCCGGCCCGGACAGCAGGATGTTCTGCGGTTTGATGTCCCGGTGCACCAGTCCACGGCCGGAATCCACGGAACCGTCCGCCAGTTGAACGCTGGGGATCGCGGCGTGGTGCGCGTACACGAGCGCGTCGAGCACCTGGGTGGCGATCGCGACGGCTTCCCCGGGCGGCAACGGGGTGCCTCGCCGCGCGATCAGCCGGTCGACACTGCCGCCCTCGCAGTACTCGCAGCAGAAGAACAGTGCCTCTCCGGTGGTGCCGCTGCCACGGAACTCGACCACGTTCGGGTGCCGGAGGGCCCTGGTGTTCTCTATCTCACGCAGGAACTCCCGTCTGGCCTCCGGCTCCGTGGCGACCTCGGCGGTCAGCAGCTTCACGGCGATGAGCTCCCCGGTGTTCTTGTGGCGCGCCAGGTGGACGACGCCCTGCCCCCCGCGGCCCAGCTCCCTGAGCAACTCGTAGTCGTGGACGGCGAAAGGCGCGTCGTCGCCAGGCGCTGTGACGGACACGAGCAGCTCCATGCGGCCGACGCGCACCACGTCGCCGTCGGACAGCACCACGTCGCCGTCGAACAGCGCCAATTCGCCCTCGGCCAGCGCCAGTTCGCCGTCGCCAAGCCGCGGCCCCGGCTGCCGGCCACCGATCTTCATGCCGTTGACGTAGGTGCCGTTGAGGCTCCCCAGGTCGCGGACCCGCACCTCGGGCGGATCGATGTCGAACCGGCAGTGTCTCCGCGAGACCCGCACGTCGTCATCCGGCATTCGCAGCTCGCAGTCACGCGCCCGGCCCGCGACGAGCGTCGTCGGGCGCGTGTACTCGTACGTCTTCCCAGCGGTGGGGACAGCCCCCCTCACCGTCAGTATCACCGTCGTCGGCATGGTCTCCGCTACTCCCCCTCACGCCGCCGGGTGTCCTCGTAGAGGCGGCGGGCGATGCGGGCCTCCTCCAGGCGCCCCAGCCGTTCGAGGGCGTAGGCCTTGTTGTGGTAGTTGTGGGCGAGGTCGGGGCCGATGCTGATGGCTGTGTCGATGGCCGCCACCGCTTCCTCGTACCGGCCGAGCTTGATCAGCGCGGCCCCCCTCGCGGCGTGGGCGTAGCCGATGGCATCCGTGCCCCCGGCGGCCTCGTTCACGGCGTGCAGCCGGACGGCCTCGTCCAGGTCGGCGAGCGCCTCGGCAGGCCGGCCCAGGTCGGACAGGGTGACCCCTTTGTTGACGAGCGCGTTCACGTAGCGGGGCTCGATTCTGACGGCCTGGGCGTAGGCCTCAACAGCGTTCTCCGGCTGCCGGAGCTTCAAGAAGACGTTGCCGCGGTCGAACATCGCCTGGACGTGGGCCGGATCGCGACGATTGGCCTCCGCGAAGGCATCAAGGGCTTCCGCGAGTCTGCCCAGTTCCACCAGCGCGATTCCACGATGGAAGTGGGCGGCGGCATACCCCGGACGCAACCGCACCGCCTCGTCGAACGCGGTCAGTGCCCTGTCGGCTCGGCCCGCCTCGCCAAGCGCCTTCCCCCGGCGGTAGTAGGCGGTGGCGTCGGAGACGGGACGGTCGGAGGCCTGCTGTCCGGGGCGAGCCCTGTCCAGCCTGCCGCCGCAGGAGCCGCAGCTCTTCACGACGGCGAATGTGCGCCCGCGTCGATTCGCGGCACACCGGTCACAGAAGGCCTCACCGCACTCCCTGCAGAAGAAGTATTCCGTCGACCAGTATTCCGGCTCCGCCGCGGCGACAGGATTGCCGCCGGGAAGACCGGACACCGAGATCAGCCGCTCGCAGGCCCAACCGGAGCAACCAAGTACGGCCACAGGTGTTCCCCCCGCTCATCGCATCCTCCGGGGCAGCCCCGGCCGGGGCTGCCCGCTGTCGCTGCCGGGCCCTCGCATCCGCTGCAGCTGCGCGCGTACGCCGTCGGGCCGCAGCCATCCGAAGCCCGCATCCGCCAGTGTGTCCAGCAGTCGTCGGAAGTCCTCCTCCGTCCACGCCGGTCCACCGCGCACGCCGGGCGTCAGGAAGACGTCCAGGTAGGGGCGTGCGCCCTCGTCCCAGTCAGCGGGCGCGGGGAAGTCGTACTCCCAGTCGAGCTCCCAGACCCGCATGATCTTGTCGGCGCCGCAGGTCAGCAGGGTGCGGCCGTCGGAGCTCAGCCCAGCCAGCCGGGTTGTCGCCTTGCTCCCCTGGATGACGTGCCGGTATGTGCCCGACGACAGGTCCCATGCCCGGACCACGCGGTCCTCGCCGGTGGACAGCAGGAAGCGGCCGTCGCCGGTGGCGAGCGCCTGCTCGGCTCCGGCGTCGGTCAGCTCGTGCAGGCAGTCGCCGCTCCTCGGATCCCAGACGCGGATCACCCCTTCCACGTCGATCGCGAACGCGATACGCCCGTCAGGGGTCACCTCCAGCGAGGTGACGCGATCCAAGGTGATGTGACCGGTGGCGGCACTTCTCAGCAGTGGTCCATCCCGGCCCGTCGTCAAGTCCCACGTGGGGATCACGCTGTTCACACACACCAGCCCTGTGCGGCCGTCGATGCTCATCGCGCACAGGAAGGCACTGTCGGTGCATCCCATCAGGGTGTGCGGGCTGCGCCCGGTCGCCAGATCCCACACCCGAATGTGGTTGTCGGCTTGGCCGGACACGGCGATCCGGCCGTTGGTCCGCAACGTCACCGGCCTGAGGCTCTGCGGGCGCCGCCAGGTCCGCGGTCCCAGCCTGCGCAGGCAGCGGCCTTCGAGGAGGTCCCACACGCGCAGTTCCCGGTCCCCGCTGCCGGAGACCGCGATCCGTCCGTCAGGGCTCACCTCCACCGCCTGCACCTCATGGCGGTGACCGGTCAGAGTATGGAGGCAGGCACCGGTCCCCGTGTCCCACACCCGGACCGTCCTGTCATCACTGGCCGTCACCGCACGTCGGCCGTCGGGGCTGAACACGAAAGCGTTGACGGTGCGTATGTGGCCGTCCAGCGTGTGCAGTGGGCGCCCGGTCCGTACGTCCCATATCCGCAGGCCCTCGATGCGGTGGTCGGACAGCGCGAGGCGGCCGTCGGGGCTCAGGACCGCGTTCTCCGCGTCGATGGCGACTTCGAGGATCTCCCAGGCGGCCCGCAGGCCGCTGCGCCGGCCGCGGCGGCCGACCCGGGCCCACTGGTCGAGTACATCGCGGTTGCGCTCGTGGCCGGGTACCCTCCGGGCGGCACGGAGTTCCTCGGCGGCGGCGTCCGGCTGACCGTTTCCGAGGAACCGGGCCGCCCGTTCCAGGGCCAGTCCCACGACGTCCGCTTCCCTGACCAGTTCGACGGCGGTCCTCGGCCTGGGATGGCTCCACGGCGACGGCGGACCACCGGGCACCAGGTCGAGCACCTGCACGGTCCCCTCGGTGGTGGCGATGACTCCGGTACGGCCGTCGCTGCTCAACGCGGTTCCATGCGCGAACCGCGGACCGCCCAGCGTGCGCAGGCTGCGTCCGGTCCGCGGTTCCCACAACCGCATGACGTGGTCGGAACCCTGAGACAGCACCCGGCTGCCGTCACCACTGACCGCGAGATAGCTGCCCAGGCGCGCCCGCCCGTTCGCCACACTCCGCGGGCGGCCCCTCTCCAGGTCCCAGACCTCGGTCATCCCGCCGTCCTGAACGGTCAGGGCGACCCGCCCGTCGGCGCTGAAGACCGCGCGAGCGCGCCGTAACTGTACGGAGTGCAACAGATGACCGGTGGCGGCTTCCCACACGCGCAGTCGCTGCGTCGCCGCCTCGAAACGCAGCACTCGCAGACCGTCGGGGCTGACGGCGACGGCCCCGCCAAAGCCCTCTGACCGGTCGTGCCGACCCTCCTGCAAGGTCCGGGCCAGGCGCCCGGTGCCGGTCTCCCAGACCAGCACCGCCCCGTCGGGGCTCGCCGACACCAGCAGACGGCCGTCCGGGCTCAGGGCGACCGACTCGATCTTCGCCGCGTGATCCGCGAGCCGGTGCAGACGGCGTCCGGTGGCCACCTCCCACACGAGTACGGATCCGTCCGGGCCGCCGGAGGCGACCAGCCGGCCGTCCGGGCTCAGCGCGACCGCGTCGGTTCTTCGTTCGTGGCCCCGCAGGGTGCGCAGGCAGTGTCCCGTGGCCAGGTCCCACACCCGTACGGTGCCGCCTTCGCTGCCCGGCGGCGACGGGCTCCTGTTGTCGGAGCCCCCTGACACGGCCAGCCGCCCGTCCGGGGTCAGCGCCACGGCTTCCACCCAATTGAGGTGGCCTTTCAGTTCCAGGGGCGGGCGGGGCCCGGGCATGCGCTGGGCGAGTGCCAGGGCTTCGGCGACTCCCGGCTCATGTCCTGCCTGCCTGACCACTCCCCGAAGGGTCGTCAGGGCGGCTTCCGGATCGCCGCGTTCAAGGTGGACCAGGCCGAGGAGGTACTCGTCGGTCCAGTCGTGGTCGTGGCCGGCCTGGATGTCCCGCAGTTCGGTGATGAGCTGTTCGTCGGTCAGCCCGCCCTCGCGCCAGCGGTACAGACCGCGGTTGTAGACCGTGTGCGGGTGGTGCGGATCGGCACGCAGGGCCCGCTCCCACAGGGCTGCCGCGCGCTCCGGGTGCCCGAGGTCGAGCATCGACAGCGCCTGGTTGGACAGTCCGTCGGCGAGCAGCGTCGCCGCCGTCGGCCGCTCACGGGGGTAGGGTTCGCCGGTTTCCCGGGCATAGACGCCCATCAGCTCGTCGGCCAGTTCGTCCATCCCGGCGGAACGGGCGGCCGGATCCTGGCGAAAGCACCGTCTCAGCAGCTCCACCAGCCCGGCGGGCATCGGCGGAGCCGACAGACCGTCAGTCCCTGCCCGGTCCCGGTCCCGGTCGATTAACTCCTCGAACACCTCGGCGGCGGCCTGGCCGTAGCGAGTCGGCGGATGCCCGGCGAAGAGCTCCAGCACGCTCACCGCCCAGGACCACACATCCGTGGCACGCGTGAGGCGCACGGGCGCTCTCCTGGCGGCCAGTGCCTGTTCGGGTGAGCAGTACGCGGCGGTCATCCCGGCGAAGCTGACCGTGGGTTCAGCCGACGGTCGGGAGGCGGTGGGCTCTCCCGCCGCGGCCCGGACCTTGGCCAGACCGAAGTCGGTGACCTTGACCGTCCCGTCCCGGGTCAGCATCACATTGGCGGGTTTGACGTCCTGGTGCACCAGCCCTTGCCGGTGCGCGTGATCGAGTCCCCAGGCGAACTGGATCGCTATGTCGAGAATCCCGCCTAGCATGCGCCGCGGGCCGCCCCGGTAGATACGGCGGCTCCGGACCGCCTCCGCGAGACTGCCGCCGTCAACCCACTCGGCGAATACCCGGGGCACGTCGTCGAGCCGGCGAACGTACGCGCAGTGCACGGTGTGCGGATGGAGGCCGAGGTCGACCCATGACTGGGCCTCGGCCTCGAAGTGCCGCAGCCTCTCCGGTGACGAGACCAGTTCCTTTCGAGGCACCTTGACGGCCAGATCCACGTTCCAGCCCCGGTGGCGGACCCGGTAGACCAGTCCCATTCCTCCGCTGCGTACGACGTCGAGAACCTCGTAGAGCCCGAGGATCACCTCGCCGCGCTGCCATTCGTCAACGACGCCCCGCTCGCCGTCCATCCGGCGCCCTCAGTCCACGAGCGCGACGTACAGCGGGGACCCCAGCAGCACCGTCATGCCGTCATGGGAACCGGATTCGGAGGAGGGGATCGGCCCGTGCAGCAGCCGTTTGGCGAGGAACTCGACTTTCTGCGCGGGCGCTCTCAGCAGGGTGGTCGCCCGTTGAACGGCCCTCAGCGGGACCAGATTCGGGTCGAGGGGCGCCTGACCGGCGTCCTCGAAAAGTTCCTCGATCTCCGGGTGCTCGGCGAGCCCGTCGAGGAGCGAGGGCATGAGGGAACGCGCGAGAACCGCGTTGTCGCCGTCCGGTGCGGAGAGCGGCGAGCCCAGGACATGCCGGCTGGAGCCGCCCAGCCCGAGGACGGTGCGTTCGGTGCGGCCGCCGAAGTAGACCAGTGACGACCCGGCGCCGGTGGCGAACGGCCCCCACCGCATGTCCATCAGGCCCCTGAAGAACTGTCCCGGCTCGTCGACCGTGCCCACATCGCCGACTTCGTCGAGATGACGGACGACGCGCTCCAGCCGGGTGATCGGGTCGGTGCCTTCGGACACCTCCGTGCCCCGCTTGGCGCCGACGACCTTGAGACCGACGCTGACCTCCGACGTCCGCTTCCGGGTGAACGCGGGATCGATCTGCTGGAGCAGCATGTCGACCTTGGTGTCGCTTACGTAGAGGTAAAAACGAAAGGACAACAGACTCCCCCGAATCAGCTCTCGCCCGTGCGCAATCCGCGGCCGCCCGGATGCGCGCCCCGCCGCCCGCACGTCCGCCCCTCGGGCGGTCTGGCCGCGTGAACGCCGGTATCCATGAGGCTACACCGCGCCTCAGAGCCGGGAGTAGGGAAGAAAGGCCAAATTCAGAGGGCGAGAAACGACCGCCGCCGTGAGCTTGGAGGCGGGTCCGCGCGGCGATGTGCCACGTTCCGACGTGGGTGTTGGAGACCGGCCGAGGATGACCTGGTGCCCCGTACGTACGAGCGAGTGGCAGCGGACTGGGCTGCCACACGCGCATGGTGGCTGCGGACTTCGAGGCGGAGGCCGCCCTGCGCAACCTCTTCCACCGGATGCTCGGCCAGCTCTGTCGCTGCCTGCGGGAGCACGAGCTGTTCGCTGAACAGACGGCATTCCCTGTCGAAGCACGTCACGTGCAGCGAGTCATCGGACTCCCGCAGCCGCTGGACCGTCGACGCCGGCCCAGCATCACGGATGATCGCAGTTGTGCGGCTACCAGTTGTGCGCCACGTCCACCACCAACCGGTCGGGAAGCACCATCACCCGGAACGGCAACGTGGCCCGGACACCGAGTCCGATGTGGGTCCCCCCGTCGTAGTGGCCGCCGAACTTCGCGTCCCGGAAGGTCCGGTATCCGCTGAAGTCCAGTCCCGGCAGCGGATCCGCGAGCCCGACGTCGTACTGCGAGTCGTCGACCGGCGCGGTGAACTCGATCTCGATGACCGCCCCTCCCGCGACCGGGATACCGGTCTGGGACGGGGGATGGGCGAAACCCGGGACGTACTGGACCCAGTACAGGGCCGGGTCTGCCGTCGTCATACCCGGAATATCCAAAACCATCCGGTCGTAGCAGGCGTGCCGGCCGGTCCTGACATCCGTCAGGGAACCGGTCATCGCCATCGATCCCGGCGCGGCCTTCGCCATACTCCCCCAGCCCGTCTCGCAAGCTGTGGTCTGCGGCGCGGCAGCGGCAGTCGACACTGTGCCCGCTCCCGTCAGTACCAGCGCCAGCACTGCCAGCACGGTTGCCCAGCGTCTCATCGGCGAGCAACTCCCTTCCATTTTCTGCGAATTGCGCATCTACGCCATGTGAGACAAAGGGGAAAGGGAAATGGTTGGAGACGACGACAGTCACGTTTCGGACATTCCCGCCGGACTGCCGGAGGTTGAGACGCTCAGCGCCCGCGGCGCACAGTCGGCCACCATGGCCCTGCTCGTCGAACGCGGCTTCGTCTTGCGAGGGCGATCAGCAGCGGTCCCACCACCACTCATCTCTGCTCCTTCACCGGCATGCGGCAGAAACCCGCCCTTGGTGGCGAGCGGGTCATCTGTCACGATCAAGCCGTGGTCAACCTTTCGAAGTTCGCGCGGCAGGCAGACATCCTCCTCGACCTGATGGGCGCGGCGGTTGGCGCGATGTTCTTGCTGGTGGGCATCGAGACCTACCGCGACGGTGGATCCTTGGGCTGGCTCATAGCCGGATCAGTGCTGTTCTTGATCAACCTCTGGGTGGCCTGGCGTCGATTCGCCCGGCGCAGGAAGCCGACTCCGTCGCAGTAGCGGCACACAGACAGTCGCCCGTGCCCCATAAGCGCCCGATGGGGCCGGAATCTCGTACGACTGCCGAATACCGCGACCTCACCCCGGAGAACTTGACTGCGGACTGCCCCCCCCTTCGGGCGCACGCCCTCACACGCGAATGGGCCGCCCGGGTGAATGTTCTACCGACGGGTCCCACTGGAAATCCTGTCGGCCAAGCGGATCGGCATACTGTGTGAATGCGGATGCAGAAGAAGATTCCCGCCTTGATTCACCAGACTTGGAAAGACGCTGATGTGCCCGACCAATGGAAAAAATGGGCCGATTCATGGCGTCTGCACCACCCCGGCTGGGGATACCGTTTGTGGACCGACTCCGACAATCGCGCTTTTCTCCAGGAGCACTATCCATGGTTCCTGCCGGTCTACGACGGCTATGCGGAACCAATCATGCGGGCCGACGCAATTCGCTATTTCCTGCTCGACCATTTCGGCGGGCTCTACGTGGACCTGGACTTCGAGTGCCTGAGTCCGGTCGACGGAATCCTTGAGGGTCGCGAACTCGTCCTCGGCTGCGAGCCCGAGGTGCACACGCAGATGCTGCTGGCCCGTCAGCGCGGATTCAGCCGTATCGTCGGCAACGCGTTCATCGCGTCACGGCCGGGCCACCCCTTCTGGGCCCATGTGCACCGACAGTTGGTCGGCGCCCACAGAATTCCTGGAGCTCTGGACGCCACAGGCCCCTTCTTCCTCAGCAGAGCGATCGACCGCGCCCCGGAGCCCGACTCGATGACGATCCTCGGACCGGAGATCCTGTACCCCGAGGTGAGCCCGTACGCGACAGAGCTGTTCGGCCCTCAGAAAGCCGACTACGAGCGCGCCTACGCCGTGCACCACTGGTCCGGCAGCTGGGTGCGCGACGCCCCCGGGACTCCGCGGACGTCGGTCGGCAAACGGCTTCCGTTCTGGGCGAGCCAGGAGCTGCAACCGCTCGCCGACGGCCTGCTCAACCTGGACGCGCAACGTCGCCGCTGGGCCACGGGCACGCCCGCGCCGATGGTGTCATGCCTGATGGTGACGAAGGACCGCTCGTCGACGGCCCGTCGCGCGATCACGTGCTTCCGTACGCAGACCTACCCTCGTCTGGAACTGGTCGTCGTGGAGGACGGCACGGACGACGCCCTTGAACAGCACATTCGCGAGCTGGACGACCCGAGGATCCGCCATCACCGACTCCCCCCGGAGGGGCGGCCGTTGGGCGAACTGCGCAACGAGGCGGTGGACCGGGCCACCGGGCCCTACGTATGCCAGTGGGACGACGATGACCTGTACGACCCGGAGCGGGTCGAGACACAGATGGCGGCGATTCTCGCGCTCGACGCCGAGGCCTGCTTCCTCGCACGCGAACGGCTGTGGTGGCCGGCTCGCCACAAGCTCGCGATCTCCTGCGCGCGTGTGTGGGAGGGGTCAATGGTGTGCGCCAAGGCCCGCCTCCCGCGCTACCCGGCACTGCGCCGGGGCGAGGACACCCCGGTTGCGGAAGAGGTGGTCCGCACCTGCCGGGTGGTGTCGCTCGACGCACCGGAGCTGTACACGTACGTGTGTCACGGCAGCAATACGTTCAACGAGGCCCATTTCGCGGAGCACTTCGACGTGGCGACCGAGATCTGGTCCGAACCCGGCGCATACGCCGAGCGGTTGCTCGCGATGGCGACCCGCCTGCCGATCGGGCCGGACGACATCGCCCACGCCGAGACCGGCGCTGCCGCCCGAGCCTCCGAGCGAAGACCACGGACGGCTCTTGAGCCCGCCCCGGGTCCGGCGAGTGAGCGACCCCTGGTGCTGGTGCTCACCCCTCTCAAGGACGCAGCGGCGTTCCTGCCGGGCTATCTGGAGAACCTTCGCGCCCTGGACTACCCGCGCGAGGCGATCTCACTGGGCCTGCTTGAGGGAGACAGCACGGACGCGACGCCGGAGCTGCTCCGACAGGTCCTGCCCGGCCTTGAGGCGGAGTACCGGCGGGTCACCCTCGTGCACCGTGACTTCGGCCTCCAGTTGGCCGGACCCCGTTGGGAGCCCGGCGTCCAGCGTGGGCGCCGATCGGTGCTGGCCAAGGTACGCAACCATCTGCTCTCCCAAACCCTCGCCGACGAGGAGTGGGTCCTGTGGCTCGACGCGGATGTCACCGGCTACCCGGCAGACCTCGTCCAGCGCCTGCTCGGAGCGCGCAAGGACATCGTCGTCCCGCACTGTGCCACAACGACCGGTGGACCCACCTACGACCTCAACACCTTCGTCCTGCACCCCAGGGCCGGCACGCTCAACTGGTCCCAATGGCTGCGCGACGGCATTCTGCAGCCGCCCAGGGGGTTCGGCCGGACGTACCTCGACGAGTTGCGCGGGCAAGGGCTCATCCGCGTCGACTCGGTCGGCGGCACCGCACTGCTGGTACGCGCCGACCTCCACCGGGACGGTCTGATCTTCCCCTCCTTCCCGTACCAGCACCTCATCGAGACCGAGGGTCTGGCCGCGATGGCCCGGGACATGGGCACGGCCTGCTGGGCGCTGCCCGACCTGGAAGTGCTGCACCCGCACCACGCCACGGATCTGGCGGACATCGGGGCCATGTCCCCGTCGTGACCGATCGGGGCCGGGCGTTGGGTGCCGGACCGCGAGTACACCACATGGAGTAATCACGATGGCACGGTGAGTAATGAAATCCTACGGTGGTGCCACTGCCCCTTCCGTGAAGTTCACCCACCGTAGTGGGGCAGCTCCCAGTCCCGAGAGAAAGGCATCACCGTGAAAGCCCGTGTCATGTCCTCCCTGGCCCTCCCTGCCGCACTGGCAACCGCCGGACTGCTCAATACCGCGGAGGCGGCCTACGCGACCGCCCTCGGTCCGGAGACGCTGACAGCGTCCGCACCATACGCGCACCAAGGACAGCTGATAGGCGGCGACGTCACCCTCGCCTCCGTGGACGGGCGCCCCTGCGCCCCCATCGGGAACGTCACCATCACCGACTACGGGCACTGCTGCACGCCCATCGGCAACATGACCATCACCGACTACGGGCACTGCTGCACGCCCATCAGCAACGTGACCATCTGCGACTACGGGCACCATCAGGAGCACGGGCACAACCACCACCACCTCGTGCCTGGGCGTCAAACGCTCTCCAGCTAGCACGCGGTCCGGCTGGTCCGCTGCGACGTGGTCCTCGAACAGGGCCGGGGGGGGCGTCGGCGCCCGACGTCGCGGAATCCTGCCGACCGTACCCGCGGATCCCCTCCATTCCATCCCGTTCCGTTCCGTTCCGAAGCGAAAGATGGCGCATGTCCCACAGATCCGACCCTGTGGTCTCGGTGGTCATCCCCTGCCACAATTACGCCCGCTATCTGCCCGAGGCGGTGTCCAGCGTCCTCGGCCAGACGTTCCGCGCCTGGGAACTCGTCATCGTCGACGACGGCAGCACCGACGACACCGTCGAGGTGGTCCAGGAATTGGTTGCCCGCCACCCCGACCGGCGCATCAGGCTGCTCCAACAGGCCAATGCCGGGGTCTCCGCCGCGCGCAACACCGGAATCGAGGCCAGTGCCGGCCGTTACATTCTTCCGCTGGACGCCGACGACGTGATTGCGCCCACGATGCTGGAGAAGACCGTCGAGGTACTGGAGAGTGACCCCGACATCGCCATCGCCTCAACCGATGTGTTCACCTTCACCGAAGACGATCTGCCCCCGCAGGCGATGCCCCTCCCCGCGTACAGCAGAGAACTGCTGCTCCAGCGACTGATCATGTTCTACTGCTCGCTGTACCGTCGCGAAGCGTGGCAGACCGTGGGCGGGTACGACGAGACCATGCGGGCGGGAGAGGACTGGGACTTCTGGATCGGCTGCGTCGAGCACGGCTTCGACGCCCACCACATCCATGAGCCGTTGTTCGGGGCGCGCAACAAGGACACCGGACTGCACCTGGAAGCCGCCGAGAACGACCTGGCCATCCGGGCCCGGATCGTGGCCAACCACCCGGACTTGTTCAAGCCGATCACCCGTGGCTGGGCACACGCCGTGCTCACCCAGGACGCGGAAGCCTGCCTGCGGGACGAGCACGTGCCCGACGACATCCTCACCCGGGCCACCGAGATGGACCAGTTCCTCACCGCGGTCATGGCCCTGCAGCGCACCACGCGGGTGCAGTACTACCACATCCAGCGACTGGAGAAGGCCCTGGCTGCTCAGAGCGGCATCGCCGACCCATCCGTCCCGGAGAGAGCGCCCGCCCCGACGGCTTCCTCCGTTTGACGCGGCGGCCCGGGGCAGTTCCGGGCCACCGCAGTTGAAATAACGGCTGCGGTTGCCGGTCGCGGAGGATGTGGTGGTGCGCCGCGTGTGGGCGGTCACGGGGTGGGTGTGCCGAACCAGCGGGTGGCGGTGTGCCGGAAAGCCTCGGGGTCGGGGGCATGGCCCTCGGCCCAAGCGACGACGCCGTCGGGGCGGATCAGCAGTGCGCCGAATCCGAGGTCCTCGCGTACCGGGCCGCCCGCGTAACGGAGTTGGCCCTCCCAGCTCTGGGCCGCGCCGCGCAGCGCGTGGTCGCCGCTGAAGTCGAGCACGACGCCCTGGCCCTTGCACAGAAGGTCCCCGAGGCGGGTGCCGTCGCCGAAACGGAAGTCGGGGGCGGTGCGGCCGACGAGCGGCTGCTCGCTGCCCAGGTCGTAGCGGTGGAACAGTCCCGTCGTCTGCCGGTACACGTGCGTGGTTCCCGAGGCGGTGCTCATCAGGTCGTGAACCAACTGCCGCAGCGCAGGAGCGTTGGGGCCCGGCTTCATGGTCGCCACCTGAGCACGTGACCAGTCGAGCACCGAGGCACCGACGGGGTGACGCTCGCTGGTGTAGGTGTCGAGCAGGCCCGCGGGCGCGGTGCCGTGTACGGTCGCCGCGAGCTTCCAGCCGAGGTTCACGGCATCACCGATGCCGAGGTTGAGGCCCTGACCGCCCAGCGGGGAGTGGATGTGCGCGGCGTCGCCCGCGAGCAGCACGCGTCCCTTGCGGTATGTCGTCACCTGCATCGCACGGTCCGTGAAGGTCGACGCCCGAAGAACACCGGTGAGCGTCACGTCGGTACCAGTGATGCGGCGCAGCACCTCCTGAAGGTGCTCGCGGGTGAGCGGCTGGGAACGGTCGAACGTGCCGCCGTCGAAGTCCATCATGCCCAGATGCCCCTCGATGGGCGTGCGCAGGTACATGCCGTTCGCCGTCAGGTTGAACCCGAACGGCAGCTTCGCCGGGTCGGGGTCGGTGAACTCGACCTGCGCGACATAGCCGGTGAACAGCGGCTCGGTACCCACGAAGTCGAAGTCCGTGAGAGCACGCACCGCGCTGCGCCCACCGTCGCACCCCACTAGCCAGCGTGCCCGGTACTCCTTGCCGCCCGCCGTCGCGAGGACGCACTCGTCGTCCTGCGTCACCACCGTGACCGCAGCGCCCCGCACGATCTGGACGCCGAGCGAGGTGGCGCGCTCGGCCAGGACCGAGCCGACCGCTTCGAGGCTCGTCATGAACCCCTCCATCGCCGGGCTGGGAAGCCTGAACGGGAGCGCGGAGACATCGATGTCGACCGCGTCCAGTCCCATGCCCGCGAAATGACTCACGTCACGGGGGGCGGGTGCCTCGACCGCGTCGGGGGCCGCGCCGACCCTCTTCTCGTCGGCGCCCGAAGCGCTGATTAACGCTTCGAGCAGTCCGCGGCGGTAGAACGTCTCGGCCGACCCGGTGTTCAGGCCCCGCAGCCCCAGCGGCAGCGCCTTCCACGGCGAGGTGACGTCCTCATCGCGCTCAAGGACCAGGACGGAACAGCCACCCAGAGCGAGCTCGCCGGCCAGGAACAGGCCCACCGGGCCGGCGCCCACGATCACTACGTCTCGCATGAGAGATTCCCTTCTGAAACACACGCGCGAAGAAACCCGACCCGCAAGGACGGTCAGCCCAGACGGGTCAGGCCGTCCAGGACGATGGCGATGCCGGTGAGGAACTGCTCGCGGTCATCGTGCTCGCCGAGCTGGCCGACGATGGCGTGCATGAACGGGTAGTCCTCGGGATCGAGCTCCTGCCAGGCCGTCACCGACGCGTCCAGGAACTCGGCGCGGTCCGGCTCGACGGCCGAGGAGTCACCATCGATGTGCGCGTTCTGACTGACAGCCCCGAGGATGTAATGCACTAGCGTCGAGGCAGCGTCGAACCAGGAACCCTGCGGCACACCCAGGGCCTCCACCTGCCGGCCGATCCTCTCGAAGATCCCCACCGTCACCGGGCCGACCGGATTCCGCACGACCTGCAGGATCAGCCGCGTAGCGAGCCACGGGTGCTCGGCGATCGCATCGAACAGCGCCAGCGCGACGACACGGATCTCGTCCCCGGGCGTGGCCTCCGCCCCGGTGGGCCTCGCCGCCAAAGCGGCAGTGACGACCGTCTCCGTCACTGTGTCCAGCAACTCGCCCCGGGACCCCACGTGGTAGTAGATCGCCCCGGACCCGGTGGCCAGGCGCTCGGTCAGCGCGCGACTGGTCAGCGCGCCCTCGCCCCCCGCGTCGAGCAGCTCGATCGCGGTGTCGATGATCTGCTCCCGGGAGAGCACTTGGTTACGCCGCTGAGGCCGGCGAGTCCTCGATGCCATGCCACCATCGTGACACATTTGGAGCAGCGCACCAAATTGGTGCGCTGCTCCAAATGGCCATGGTGGCCATTGTGGTGCGGCGCACCACAATGGGAGACCGGCGCCCTTCAGTCGAGGTGGCGGACGAAGGCGTCGGCGGTGTCGTTGGTGTCCCCGGGTACGAGGTTGTCCCCCGGTGAGCTGAAGGCCACGGTCCGGCCGAAGGCGTCGACAACAGGGGACGAGCGTTGGGCTTTGTCGCTCTGTGTCCCGTCCTCCGCGACATTGACCCGCTGGACCTCGCCTGTGACCAGGTCGCGCACGAAGGCGTCCGGGTCGCCGTTCGTGTCGCCCGGCACCAGGTTGTCGGCGTACGAAGTGAAGACCACATGCCGATTGTCGGCACTGAGAGCAGGCCCGCCGAAGAAGTTGGCAGTCCCGCCGGCCGAGTGGTCGTTCGGCTCCGACCCGTCGTACGCGAGGGTGAGGCGCTGGGTGGCTCCGGTGGCCAGGTCCTTGGCGAAGACGTCCCGTTTGTCGTTGGTGTCGCCCGGCACGATCTCCGACCACTCGCTGGCGTAGAGGGCGTAGCGCCCGTCCGGGCTGAGCCCGATGTTGCCTCGGGCGGCCACGGGCACGCCGTCGCGGGTGTGCGCCGCCAGGACCGTCCGCCCCGTGCGGGTGTCGTGCACGTAGAAGATGAAGGCTTCCGGCCGTCTGACCCCGGAGGCGTCCGGCCGCGTCCCCGCTTCGTCGCCCGCCTCGAGGGAGAACTGGGTCCGGAAGCCGACCCGGGTCCCGTCCGCGCTGATCGCCGCGCCCTCCGAGAACCCGTCGCTCTGGCTGCCGTCGTCGGCCACGCTGACCCGCTTGGTGGTCTTCTTCCAGCGGTCGCGGACGAAGACGTCCCCACGGTCGTTGGTGTCCCCGGGGACCAGATCGCTCCTGCTCGAAGTGAAGGCGACGTAGCGGCCGTTGGCGCTGATGGACGGTTCGTACGTCTGAGCCCCGTCGGCCCCGGCCTGCACGAGGACCTCTGTCCGCCCCGTCAGGCGGTCGTGGACGAAGACGTCCTGGGCGTCGAGGGTGTCACCAGGCGCCAGGTTGTCGGCGTAGGAACTGAAGGCGATGTAGCGGCCGTTCGCGCTCAACGAGTACGTCACCCACTCGTTGTCGGCCTGGGTGCCGTCGTCGGCCACGTTGACCCGCTTGATCGTTCCCGTGTGCAGATCCTTGACGAAGATGTCGGAAAACCCGTTGGTGTCACCGGGCACCAGATTGGTCGCCGCGGAATCGAAGGCGATGTAGCGGCCGTTGGCGCTGATCCCGCCCACGTCGGAGTAGTCGTTCGCCTGGGTGCCCTCGGCCGTGACATTGACCCGTTCCGTGCGCGGCCGCTGTTCGCGACCGGACGCCGCCGCCGTGGTCACAGGCAGCGCGGTCGCGCAGCTGCCCACTAAGGCCGCCAGCACGGCGACCTGTCTCAGACAACGCATTGCTCCCCCTTCGACAAGCTCCCTGGGCCTTGGACGTACGGGCCAAGCGAAGCCAATACCGGGAACCGGCCGCGGACAACGGGGCGGGAGGACAAACAAGCCGTTTTTGCGCAGCTGCTCGCAAGCCGAATGTGTGCGCGGACTTCCGGGGCTTCGTCGCGTCCCTGAGCCACAGCACGGTCGTTGGGTCAGCTGCCAAGCGGTGCGCTGAGGCATCCCGCCGGCGGGCGGCGGGTGCTCTTGAAGTCGAGCAGCAGGCCGTTGACGGCGAGGTCGGCGTCGGCGGTGCTGCGGTTGTCGGCGAACGTCGGCTCGCCGGTGCAGTCCTCGGGAATGAAACACCCGCATTTTCGCGAATAGGGGCGCACGCAGGTGCTCTTGAAGCCCGGTGGGGGGCCGTACCGCTTTGACACTGTCCCCGCGCCCCGCCATGCGGGTGACGTTTCGTCAGTTCTCTTGTCACCCCATCACCCGTATGGATCAATGGAGATACCGGTGGGTGGCCCATCCCATTCGGGGTAGCGGGTATCGCTGATGCTCGCGACCTGTCTGATGCGCGTCAGTCGCACATGCAGCTGCGCCGCAGCCCACACCGAGAGCTGAACGACAGGTCTTCGACGGCTCGTCGAAGGCCGTCACCATCGCCCCATGACCGTGGCCTCTGGCCCGGCACTGTGATCGTCCAGCGCCCCACCCGAGCCCTCTCCCCCGCCCATGCAGCCGTGCCGACTCTGCACCGAGCCACGCAGGCACCCGCGGGGAGCGGCTGATGCATCTCGCACAACAACAACCCGGTCCAGGAGGACACTCATGTCTGAAACCACCCTGCTCCCCGCCCTGACGCAGCCGACGCTGATCGCCGCGGTCCCCGGCTTCGGGCCGATCGCCGGCGGCAACTCCGTCCTGCTCATCGGCACCAACCTCGGCGGTGCGACCTCGGTCACCTTCGGAGGCACGCCCGCGGCCATCGTCTCCCAGGACCTCTTCGGATTCCTGATCACCGTGGTCGCACCGCCGCACGCCGCCGGCAACGTGCCCGTCGTGGTGACCACCGCGGCCGGCACCAGCACCCCCGCGAACTACACCTACGTCGGCCCCATCGTGCCGCCGCCCCCGACCATCCTCGGCTTCACCCCGCCCACCGGCCCGACAACCGGCGGCACCCCCTTCACGATCGTGGGGACCAACCTCACCGGCGCGAGCGTCACCTTCGGCGGCGTACCTGCCGTCGGGGTGAACGTCATCGCGGGCGTGGTGCTGACCGGTGTCACTCCGCCGCACGCCGCCGGCAACGTGCCCGTCGTGGTGACCACCGGGGCCGGCAGCGCCTCTGTCGCAGGCGGATTCACCTACGTCGGGCTGCCGCTGCCCACGGCGATCTCCATCACCCCGGCTGTCGGCGCTGTCATCGGTGGCACGCCGATCGCCATCATCGGCACCAACCTCGCCGGGGCGAGCGTGACCATCGGAGGTGTCCCGGCGACCAGCGTGGTCGTCGACGCCACCGGCACAGTGCTGGTAGCCGTCACCCCCGCCGGAGTGGCCGGAAACGCGGCGGTCGTTGTGACGACCCCCGCCGGCAGTGTGACCGTCACAGGCGGATTCACCTACGTCTGACAGATGCGTGTGTGGGCCGGACCGCGATCTGCGTCCGGCCCACACACATGCATTGATCAGACAGTGATCTGATCCCGACCGTGATCCGCAAACCCCCGGTCGAACTGGCCGACTCTGCCCAGGTGCCGATGGCCACCGGCGTTCCCATGGCCGCGGCCATGGGCAGAGGCAGAGGCAGAGGCATGGTGGCCTGGCGCGACCAGACCTGAGGGCCGCCTCAAACAACCGGCGGTGCTCAACAGCGGGTTCCTGCTCGCCCCGGGACCAGGCGATGCGGGCTTCACAGCGCGGCGAGGGCTTGATCGGCACGGTCAACTGCAGCCTCGACGCCGGTAGTCGGCAGGTTCCCGATCATCCAGGGAAGGCACTGGACCGGGATCTGCAGGGCGGCCCACCGGTAGCCGAGTTCGGCCGAACCGATGTCCAGGGAGCTCCCGGTGACCTCCTCCCAGGTCTGACGGTAAACGGCGAACCCGTCGGAGTCGAGGGACACCAGGTTGGCCAGGTCAAGCATGGCTGGGCCGACCCGGCAGCTACCCCAGTCGATCAGCCAGGCGTGTTGGCCATCGATCAGCACGTTGCCGGAGTGGACGTCGCCATGCAGCAACGTGGGAGTCAGCCGAGGGAGAGTGCGCCCCACGGCAGGATGATCGGCAACCCGGTTGATCAGCACCCTGGCCCGCGTGATGGTGCTCGCGGGATGCCTGCCGCGATGGCGGTCAATCTGCGGTAGAACCCAGTCGTGGCACAACTGCTGCCACCACTGGGGGTCCACGCGGGGCATGCCCGCCGGCACGTTCGTCGCACCGTGGAAGTGGGCGTGCAAGCGTGCCAGCGAATCGAAGAGGTTGGCGGGCACCGGGGCGCCCCGGTCTGGCAGGGGCGAGCCCGGCAGGAAGGGGCTGATGAGCCACGCCCCCTTCGCGCTCTCGCCCCAGGCGATCAACTCCGGTACGGCAGTTGCGGCGGGCCGGATCGCCTGCACCGCTTCCAGCCCGCCCGCCTCATGCGGGAAGGCGCGCTTGCGCACCACCTGGACCTCCTGAATGCGCCGTCCGCCAGACAGGTGCAGCGTGATCCGCTCCACCAGGCCGGACACCGCGCCGCCAGGCATGGGATCTACGGTGCAACGCTCAAGACGCGCTCCTGTCGTCTCGGACACCCACGCCAACAGGGCGGGCGGCAGAGAGAAGCCGGTCACGGTACGCGCCCCGCTTCGCGCGGCGCTCGATGATTGCCAAGCACCGTCGGAGTATCACGGACTGCCGGACGCGTCGGCATCTGCTTTTCTTCCTGCCCCCGCAAGACCCGGATGGGCAGCGCACGAATGCGACAAACCGAATGTGCGGCACAGAGCCTGCAGACCTCCCATACGGTTAACGAAGGCCGATCGCCACGGCTCCGACGTCGAACGCGACCCGCTGTACGGGCGCGCCCGGTCCTGGGTCCGCCCCCGCGCGAAGGCGTGGCCGATAGCGGAGGAGCTGCTCGCCACCGCCACCGCCCCCGCCCGCGTAAGCGACAAGCAAGACGCCAACTTCGACAGGGAGTGGCAGGCCATTCTCATCGACTCAGCCACGCAACTCCCGCTCGTCTGAAGCCACTTCCCCCTCCCCTCTCTGGAAGGACTCGCCGTGCAGTTGCGCGCGTACCGTGCGGGCGATCCGTGCAGGACGTCGTACTGATCGGCGACGTGGTCTGGCTTCTGGCCGGGCTGCCGACCTCGGTGCCGGCCACCACCGTCAACCGGCTCTGCGGTTCCTCGCTCGACGCGGCGATCATCGGCTCGCGTGCCGTCGAGAGCGGGAACGCTGACATCGTCCTCACCCCCCTCGGAATCGAACATCTAGGCTGGCGCGGTGACTGATGAGCAGGAGCGGGTGCGGCCGTCGGGAGTGTGGGCCACGGCGGTGGGGGTGGCCAGGGTGCGGGCGCTGGAGACCGAGCGGGAGAACGCGCTGTTCCGCGACCCAATGGCACAGGCCTTCGCCACCGCCGGCGGCCTGCTGGGGCCCTCCTCGCCGCCGCTGCCCGGTGACGAGGCCGCGCGCCGCCGCCGGCTGGCCGTGTCGTTCTCCATCGTCATCAGGACGAAGTTCCTCGACGACCTGTTGCAGCAGGCCTCCGCGTCCGGGGTCCGGCAGGTTGTGCTGCTCGGCGCCGGCATGGACAGCCGGGCCTTCCGGATCGACTGGCCCGAGGACACCCGGCTGTTCGAGGTCGACACCGCCGCGCCACTGGACTTCAAGGCTTCGGTACTGCGCCAGGAGCGGGCCGTCGCACGCTGCGAGCGGATCACCGTCGCGGTGGATCTGCGTGAGGACTGGCCAGCCGCGCTGGCCGCCGCAGGGCACGACCCGGCGGTGCCGACCGTGTGGATCGCCGAAGGACTGCTGATCTATCTGCCCGAGGACGCGGTGGAGTTGCTGCTGGCCCGGATCAGCGCGCAGTCGGCGCCAGGCAGTCGGATGGGGCTGACGTTGGGCTCACGCGGCGTGATCGAGCGCTTCGGCGCGGACGCCGAGCCGGGCTCGGCGGCGTCCATGTGGGTCTCGGAGATGCCCGACGACCCGGTGGGCTGGCTGGCCGGGCACGGCTGGGAGGCCGGCAGCCACACCCTGCGCGAGCGCGCTGCCGCCTACGGCCGCCCGATCAGCACCCCGCCGCAGCGCGAGGAGCGGCCCGGCGGACTGATCTCGGCGGTCCGCCGGTAGAGCGCCTCCCGGTTCGGTAGCTGAGTCGCTGAACTCACCACCTCGACGCCGGTCGCCGGCGTGAGCACAACGTCCTCCGCCCGGCTCGGCCCTGTTGCCGCTGCGGAGCCGACCTCCTGTTGCAAAGACCTCCCCGAAGAGCAGTCGCACCGCCTCTTCTTACAGGACCTGTGACAGCTCGATGCCGGGCATGAACCCCGCGTCAGCGATCGTCATGGCTCAGCTGTGCTGTACGCGTTGGTGGCGAGGCCGTCGGTGAACGTAGCGCTTCGCGCAGGAGCGTGACGGCCGGGGGTATCTCCGTGTCGCTGATGTTGCCGTACCCGAGGACGAGCGCGCGCTTCGCCGACGGCTCAGTGCGGTAGTCGTCGAGGTCCGCCAGGCGCAGCCCGACGGCGGTCGCGGCCCGGAGCGCCCCGCGGGTGTCGGCGCCGTCCGGCAGGTGGAGCAGGATGTGCAGCCCGGCGGCGGTGCCGGCGACCCGGCCCTCAGGTACCTGGGCGTCGAGCGTTCGGACCAGCAGGTCGCGGCGGGAGCGGAACCGCCGCCGCGATGCGCGCAGGTGGGCGTCGTACCATCCGCGGTCGATGAAGGTGGCGAGCGCGAGTTGGTCCAGCACCGGTGGCGCGGCGGCGACGAGGTTCGCTGCCCGGAGCGCCGGGGTCATCGCGGCAGGCGCTACCAGCCAGCCCAGTCCGAGTGCCGGCGACAGCGTCTTGCTGACCGAGCCGAGGAGGAAGACCCGGCTCGGATCCATCCCCTGCATGACCGCGACCGGGTGGTGGTCGTAGCGGAATTCGGCGTCGTAGTCGTCCTCGATGACGAAGCCGTCCACCTCGCGGGCCCAGCGCACCAGACGGGCCCTGCGTGCCGGGGAGAGCACCGTGCCGGTGGGGAATTGGTGTGCCGCGCCGACGACGACGGCCCGGGCCGGCGTACGGGCCAGGTCGTCGACGCGGAGGCCGTCATGGTCCACCGGCACCGGGTGCACGCGCAGGCCGCCGCTCGTCGCAGCGTCCCGCAGCCGCCCCCAGCCCGGGTCTTCCACGGCCAGATCGGTGATCCCCTCGGCGCGCAGCGCTCGGCACGTGCGGAGCAGACCCTCGGTGACGCCGGCGCACACGGACACGGACTCGATGTTGGTGTCCGCGCCGCGCGAGCGCCGCAGGTACTGCGCGACGGTGGTGCGCAGCACCGAGTGTCCGGCGGGGTCGGGCAGGCCGAGGTCATAGTGGACGGCCGCGCCGGTGACCGTTCGGACGGCGTCCGCCCAGCGACGGCGCGGAAACGCCCGCAGGTCGGGCAGGCCGGGCGCGAGGTCGTACCGGATCGGTGTCCGCGCCGGTGCGCGCCGCACGCGAGAGAGCGGCGGCGCGGTGTCCGGTGACCACGAAACCCGCGTGGCCGAGCCCACTCGGGCGGAGAGGTAGCCCTCCGCGATGAGCTGCCCGTACGCCTCCGTCACGACCCAACGGGAGCAGCCGAGCTCGTCGGCGAGCGCTCGGCTCGGTGGCACGGCGGCGCCCTCCGCCAGTCGGCCGGTACGGATCGAGGTGCGCAGCGCGTGAGCCAGGCGATCGTGCAGGCGCCGCCTGCCGCGCTCCGGCGGACTGACGTCCAGCAGCGTCGCCCACGCGAGATTGGTCTGGGAATCAGTCACGAGATTGGAGCGTACCGCCGAGCCGAATCTGCCTACCGTGATGAGCATGATTGAAAACCTGGCTCTTGGCGCCATGCTGTTCGGCACGGTTCAGGACGAGCGCCGATCGTACGAACTCCTCGACCGTTTTGTGGACGCCGGTGGCGTCTGGATCGACACCGCCAACTGCTACTCGTTCTGGGCGGACCCGTCCGGTTTCGGCGGGCAGAGCGAGACGTTGCTCGGGCGCTGGCTGGCAAGCCGCCCGGGCGTCCGTGACCGCGTCAGGATCAGCACCAAGGTGGGCTGCGAGCCGACCGAGGCCGGCAGGTTCCCGGAGACGGCCGAAGGGCTCTCGGCCGGGGCCGTCAAGAGCGGGATCGAGGGCAGCCTCAGGCGACTCGGCACGGACCACGTCGAGCTGTACTGGGCCCACAAGCCGGATCCGGTCGCACCACTGGAAGACACGGTCGCCGCCTTCGACGAGCTGGTGTCCGCGGGCACGGTCGGTCGCCTCGGCTGCTCCAACTACCCTGCCTGGCAGATCGATCGGGCCCGTCAGATCGCGCGGGCCCACGGCAGCGCCGGCTTCACAGCGGTGCAGCAGCACCACACGTACCTGCAACCGCGCCCCGCGACCCGGCCCACCGTGGTGCACCGGTTCGGTGCGGTCACCGACGAGGTGCTCCACTACCTGGAGCACCACCCGGACATGGCTCTGTGGGCCTACACGCCGCTGCTGAGCGGCCGCTACACCCGCGCGGACAAGCCGCTGCCGACGGAGTACGACCACCCCGGCACCGCCCGCCGCCTCGCGGCGCTCGACGAGATCGCCGACGAGACCGGCACGAACCGCAACCGGGTGGTGTTGGCGTGGCTGACCGGAGGAAACCCGGCTGCCACACCGATCGTCGGCGTCAGCACGGTCCAGCAACTGGACGAGGCGCTCGCGGGAGTGTCACTGGAGTTGACCGCCGAGCAGCGCGAACGCCTGGACTCCGCGGCATGACCTGCGAGACGAGTTGATGCGAGGAGTTGTTGTGACGGTTCTGGTGACTGGTGGGCGTGGGCATGTGGCGCGGGCGGTGGTTGACCGACTGCTGGCTGACGGGCGGAAGGTGCGGGTGGCGAGCCGCAGGCCGGAGGAGGCGGTGCTGCCGGCAGGGGTGGAGGTGGTGAAAGCGGACCTGTCCGACCCGGACACCCTGCCGGGCTTACTGGACGGTGTCAGCAAGGTGTTCCTGTACGCGGAACCGAAGGGGATAGACGGGTTCGTCGCTGCCGCCGAGGAGTCCGGCTCACCTCACATCGTCGTGCTGTCCGCGAGCGGGGTGGAGGCGGGCGACCCCGCGACCGACCCCATCGTGCGGATGCACCGTGCCGCCGAGAATGCCCTGCGCGAGTCCCGGCTTTCGTGGACGTTTCTGCGTCCGGGGGCATTCTCGACGAACACGTTGCAGTGGGCGTACGAGATCCGCGGCACGGGGGTGGTCAAGGCCCCGTTCCCGGACGCCCACGCCTCCGCGATCCATGAGAGCGACATCGCGGACATCGCTGTGCTGGCCATGACCGAGCCGGGCCATGAGGGCAAGGCGTATCCACTGAGCGGTCCGGAGTCGGTGACGCAGCGGGAGCAGGTCGAGTGCATCTCCGAAGCCATCGGCCGCAAGGTCGTCCTGGAGGAGATCACCGCCGAGGAGTACCGGGACGCACTCGGCCGCTGGGGCGACGCGGAGTTGGTCGACACCCTGGTCAGGCATCTGGTCGAGGCCGTTGGGCGCCCGGCTCCGGTGTTCACCACGTACCAGGACCTGACAGGGGAGCCGGGGCGCACCTACGCCGACTGGACGGTGGACCACGCCGACGACTTCCGCTGACTCTCGCCGTATGTCGTTGATCGGCAGAACGAAGCTTTGAGCAGGTTCAGTCCCTCGTCTCTTTGGCCAGGAAGGCGCTCAGGCCGTCGAGGAGCATGGTGCTTCCCTGTTCGGCCATGTCGCGTTCCTCGGCGGTGTCGCAGGTCTGGCGGAGCACGATCTGTGTGTGTTGACCGTCCCGTTCGTCGAGTTCCATGGTCATGGCTGCGGGCTCTGGTTTGCCGGGTACGTCCATGCCGACGACCAAGAGGCGGTTCTCGGTGACCTCGAGATAGGAGCCGGTCAGCGGGAACTGCCCGCCGTCGGGGGTGACCATCGTGGCCTTCCATGCCCCACCCGGCCGTACGTCCATCTCGACGGAACCGGCAGCGGCGTAGGCCCACTGGTCGTACTGCTCGGGGGTGGTCCATGCCCGCCATACCCTCGCCGCGGGGGCGTCCAGCGTTCGGGTCAGCGTATAGGCGAAGCCGTTGTCCGCGGTGGTCTGCTCCATGCTCATGTCTCGTCTCCTCGTCTCGCACAGGGTGGGACTGTCGCATCTGTAGACGCTCGCGGGCGCGGAAAGTCATCGGTCTTCCGCGGCTTCCTTGAACGGGTTCACCGCCGGGTCTCGCGGTGTGCGGGTGTCTCGCCCGCCATCGACGGATCGTCAAGTGGCCTTGGGTGCTCGAGCGGTGTGGATCTCGGCGAAGGACAGGAGGAGTGCGGCGGTCCGCGGCGGATCCTCCAGAATGGGTGTGTGTCCGGCACCGGGCAGCAACGCGACTTCCGCGCCCGGAACGACGCGGTAGTCGGCCGCGGACGAGGGTCGCCATCTGCGGTCCTGGTCGCCGAAGATCACCTGTAGTGGCTTGCCGAGGGTCATCAGCCGATCCGGGAGCGCACGCTGGTTCAGATAGGCGGTGGATGCATGCATCGCTGTGGTGACGGCGCGGTAGGTCATGCCGCGCAGTTCGTCGACGAGTTCTTGTGGAACCTGGTAGCCCGCGCGGAATGCGGTGCTCGCGAACTGGCGGATCTGCTCGTCGGTCGGTGGCCACTGCGCGGGGTCGATCGCGGTGGGCCCCGGTGCGATGAAGGCATCCATGCTGGGGCCGGTGTTGATGAGCGCGAGCGCGGTCACCAGGTCGGGTCGTTGCTCGGCGAGAGCGGTGGCGGAATAGCCACCGCTGGAGTGGCCGACGACCATGGCGCGCTCGACGCCGAGCCGGTCAAGTGCCGTGCCGATCCTGCGTCCCTGCTCCGGGACCGCGTAGTCGCCGCCGATCGGTTCGGCCGAGCGGCCGTGCCCCGGCAGGTCGATCCGGATGACGTGATGGAGCGTGGTCAGCAGCGGAACCAGCATGTCCCACGAACGGCTCGAGGCGGCGGATCCATGGATGAGCAGGAGCACGGGGGCGTCGCGAGGGCCGTCCTGGCACACGTAGATGTCGCCGTGCTCCAGGCGGAGGATTGAATCCTCGGTGGCGCCGGCGTCGCCGTTCGTATGAAGGTGCCCGTCGGAAGGAGTCATGAGTCCACTGTCGGCGCCGGTGCGCACCGGCGGCTTGGACAAATGTTCCCTCCTTGGCCCGCGTAGCATTTGGTGATGGGGTCCACCACGAGTGAATGTGACGATCCCGCTGTGTGGGACATCGCACGTCCGCAGCGGCCCAGCCGGGTGGCTGGTGTCGACATGGCCGGGTTCCGGGTCCCCGGCCCGCTGTTCGGTGGCCTGCGGGTGGTTCCGCACCCGTCCGTGATGCTGATTTTGGAGTTCGGGGCGAGTTCGCCCACCGTGGAGGATGGCGCTGGGCGGCGACATCGGGGAAGTCTCGTCGCCGGGCCCGGGTTCGGCTCCGGAGGCGGGGTCCGGGCGTGGGGCGAACATGTCGAGTGTGTGCAGGTGCGCCTGTCCCCCGTGGTCGCAGGCGCCGTTCTGGGCGCCGGTCCGGCCGATCTGGCCGGTTCCGTGGTGTCCCTCGACGACCTGTGGGGCAGGGAGGCGTCACGGATTCGTGAGCAACTGGGCGAAATCCTCTCGTGGGAGGACCGCTTCGCGTTCACAGACGCGTTGCTCGCCCGCCGGCTTGAGGCACGGTCGCCGGTGGACCCGGCGGTGGCCTGGGCCTGGAACCGGATCGTCGTCGGCAGGGGCCTTGTCCGGGTCGACCGCCTGGCGGCCGAACTCGGATGGACCCGCAAGCGTCTGTGGTCCCGGTTCCACTCTCATATCGGCATTCCACCGAAGAGTGCCGCGAAGCTGGTCCGCTTCGACCATGCCGTGCACCGTCTCGTTGCGGGTGAAAGTGCGGCCCAAGTCGCGGCGGACGGCGGCTACTTCGACCAGTCCCATCTGCATCGGGACGTCATGGCGTTCACCGGTACAACCCCGGCGACCGTGCTGGGCGAGCCATTCCTGACGGTGGACGACCGCGCATGGCCAACCGCGGAACACCCACCCAGGACCTACGTTCCACGACCCTCGGCACGGTCGTAGTACCGACATCGGCTCACGAGGGTCGGCCGGTGGAGTGGTGGCGGGCATTCCACCTCGCCCGCTGCGACTGGACGAAGCCGGTGCATTGCCGACCGAGCCGGGCGTGGTCATGCGCCAGGGCGAGGACCTCAGCTGGTGGGTGCGCGCCCAGCGTCTGGGCCGGGACAAGCTCACCGGGGGTGCAGCAGTGGATGCTGGAGCAGGTCCTCGGGATCGAGCCCGCGACCGAGGACGAGAAGCCGAAGCAGCGCCGCGAGGCCGTCACTTCAGCCGGCCACGCCCCGGGACGGACCTCGGCTGACCGGGGTTTCTGTACCTGACCCGCGCCCTGGCGGCTAGGCCTTGAGGGCAGCGCGGAATGCCATGTCTCTTCCCTGGCACACTTGCCCGCAGCCACACACAGGGGGAACACATGAGTGAGCGGGATGTCGACAAGCGGGTCGAAGAGCTGACCCGGGGGTTGCGGCGGATGGCCGCAGCGCTGTTGGAGGCGGCGGCCGACCATCCGGATGCCATACGGGCGCGGGAGTTGTCGGCGGCTGCCCGGGTGCTGACGAACGATGTGCTGGCGCGTCTGGACGGGGAAGCGGTCGAGGACTCCCCGGCGCACCGGAGCGAGCCCGGATTGCAGGACACCGTACCGCTGGCGAAGAGGGTGGCCTCGGAGTCCGGGGAAGCGCTCGAAGAGCTGGTGGAGCTGTATCTGACGGACTTCGCACGGCGCCTGGACGACGATCCCGTGATGATTGACCCGGACCTGTCCTACGAGCGTCGGAACCATCTGCGCCGGGTCCGGTACGGGCGCGGCAAGCCTTTCGAGGACGCTCCGCTGTGGAACGACGCCGTGCCCAGCCGGGGGAAGGCAGTGATGCGCGGCACGACCTCCAAGGCGGAGGTACTGCGCCGTCTGCACCACAGCTACGTGATCCGGCGAGACCTGGACAGCCCGGAGGGCGAGCTGGCGGTTCAGGTGCTGCAGGGATGCAAGGCGATCCGCCGCTCCCGCGCGATCGACGACGGCGGCTTCGTCGACAAGTCGGAGCTGGAGCAGAAGCTGGAGGCCCTGCAGTGGCGCGCCCTGGTGATCGCCGCCGGTCGGGGCAAGCACGCCCGCGCCCAACTCCTCACCCATCTACGGCAGCTGGAGGTGCTTGCCGCCGTAGTCCTGGAGCTGGACACGGCGTTCCGGCAGCGCAACAGCAATCCATCCCTTGGCGCCCGGATCGCCGGGGCCGCGCACGGCGTGAAGGCGGTGCTCCAGCACTGGCCGCCGAAGATCGAGCAGGTTGATACGCAATGAGGTCATACGACGCCGTAACCCCCGGGCCCACAAGCACTTCGGTATCCGAACTCCCCGCCCACAGCTGACGAACTCCCGTATGCGCGGCGCCACTTCCTGCGGCGATGCAGATCTCAGCGAGCTGATGGACCGAGCCGCCCACAACAAGCTGCGGACACAGTCGACGAGGCCGTGGCGCGCCGTCACGAAGGCAGGCGACGCCTACACGCCCGCCGTGGGCGACGCCGTGGTGGAGGTCGTCGCGGGCACGACCCGGCACACGGTCGTCACCGTGGTCCGCCTGCGCTGACCGCGATCGTGGCCGAACCGATCACATCCGGACCTCCGGGCCGTTGCCGACCGCGAGGACGACCACACCGAACTGGCCCTCGATGCCTGGCACCTGCAGCGCGGCCGCGCACGGCGCGGGCACCGATATCACCGGCGGTGCGACTGGCCCCACCCTTTCGCCGAAATGTTCTCGGCGTCTCATCGGACAGGCCGTTCGGGGATCCTCGGAAGAACCTTCTCAGCGATGTCGAGGAGAACGCTGTCGCCCGGGAGGGCTCCGGACGTGCTCCACACGGTGATGTCGCAGTAGCCGCCTCGGTCATTGCGGTCCAGGGCCACGGACAGCGTCCTGGCCAAGGGGCCTTGTTCGACCGGTCCGCCGGATCCGCCACTCCCGAGATCGATCTCGAGCTTCATGGTGTGATCCGAGGCGAGGACCGCGGGCCGACCGAGGACCGTAAGCGTCTTGATGTCCTGCTCATTCCCGAACTTCATCAGCTTCACGTACTGGTCGGTCGACAGCTCGTTGTAAGTGGCCGAGACATTCACGGTGTACGTCTCGAACGTGACCTCGGCCTCCGGTTGGGCGACCTTCCCATCAGTCAGGGGAGCGGTGTTGTTGGTGCTGGAAACAGTGGTCGCGGTCTCTTCAGGCGTTCCAAGGAGCTTGGCCAGGTCTGGCCGGTTGAGCGCCTTGCACAGCTCTTCACCGGTCACAGGCTGGGGCGTGTCCTTGTAGGCCTTCGGAAGCTCCTCGTGCGCGCCGTCCGAACACGAGGCGGGCTGCGGGGCGTTGTCGTCGGAGGGCATGAAGCGTGGGGCCACCCACAGCGCGACCGCGAGTGCCCCGAACACGGCCACGGCCGCGAAGGCCTGGCCCCATGCGTTGGGCTCCTTCTCCGGGGTGTCCGGACCGGGACGCGGCCCGGCTCCGGCCTGGGGCTGAGGCTGGGGCTGGGGCTGGGGCTGGGGCTGGGGCTGGGCGGCAGCATCGACTGCCGCCCCGTCCGCGGAGGCTGCCGGACTCGGGTTCCGGCGTGCGCGCAGGGCCTGGACCACCGCGTAGACGCGTATTGCGGTGAACACGAGGAACACCACGCCGAGACCGGCCGCGACCCGATCGTGATCGCGGACGGCGAGATACATGATGCGTACGCCGAGGACGGACCCGACCGCTATGAGCAGGGGCTCGCGGACCCAGAACGGCAGGAGACGGAGGAGGAAACCAAGCATCCTGTGATCTCACCAGGACAAGACCACATTTGCCGTGGTGGAAGCCACAGTTCCAGTACCGTGCAGGGCCTGCCGAAGCAAAGACGCCAAGCACCGACGATCCTGAGATCGCCAGCGGGACGGCAGCGGATGCAGCGATGGTTCGTCCAGGGTGGCTAGGGCGGCGGCTCAGCGGCCCACCAAGGCGACTCCAACTGGCCCCAGTTCGCGGGTGGTTGGTGAAGATCAGGCCTGGTGAAGTGGCTCCGGGCAGCGGGGGGATTCCGCGATCGTCTCCTGGTTCACCATCCGCCGAACGGCGCGATGCGGCGGATTTCGGGAAGAGCGGCGTCCAGCACCGTCCGGAACCACGCCGAGAAGGGCTTCTCCTCGTACAGCGTCTCCAGCTCGTCCCGGTTCACGAACAGTGTGTCGGCCACCTCGTTCGGATCCGGGTTCACGGGCTGGTCGGCCGGGCCGACGAAGAGGTGGTTGTATTCCTGCTCCACCAGTCCCGAGATGTCGTCGGGGTGGCGGTAGCTCACGGTACCGGCCGGCACAAGCAGGGTCGGAGTGAAGCCCAGCTCCTCACGGCTCCGCCGGGCAGCGGCATCCTCGGGCGCTTCCCCGGGGTAGGGGTGCCCGCAGCAGGTGTTGGACCACACGCCCGGCGAGTGGTACTTGGTCAGGGCACGGCGTTGCAGCAGGACCCGTCCGGTCCGGTCGAGGAGGAAGACCGAGAAGGCGCGGTGGAGCTTGCCCGGAGCCTGGTGGGCGGAGAGCTTCTCCGCGGTGCCGATGGTGACCCCGTCCGGACTGACCAGTTCCAGCAGCGTAACGGGCTCGTGTGCGGCCTCGCGGGTCATGCCTCTCCTCTGGTCGAGCGCAGGTAGGTCGGAATGCGTTCACAGGGCGGACGGTCGGGACGATCACGGCGTCGCCGGACAGGCACCCATCGGTCCGCGCAGCACCGGACATTGATCGACCGCGGTGCCGGACACCGGTGCATCCTCAATTCCACGCATTCCAGCATCCCCTCTCGATCGGCATGGTCGGACGCCGTGCACGGAACAATCCAGCACGTATGAGGGGCCAGGAAAACAGCCGCTCAACTCGGCGTCAATGGTGAACAAGCTCGGCAGTTACACAGTCGAACACCCATTGCGCCTGTCGATATACATTCCGGGAAAGCGTGCGCGGGAGTACCGCTCATCGCTGACGCACCCAGGATTTCCCCGACTTCGAGGAGAGCGTGTGACCCGCACTGGAAACCCCTGGACGGCGCTCGGCGCGCTCTGCCTCGGCTTCTTCGTGATCATGGTGGATACGACGATTGTGAACATCGCCGTACCGGTCATTCTCGAGGACCTGCACGTCGGCCTCGACGAGGTTCTGTGGGTGGTGAACGCCTACGTACTGGTGTATGCGGCGCTCCTGGTGGCCGGCGGCCGGCTGGGGGATCTGTTCGGCCAGAAGCGTGTGTATCTCGCGGGGCTCATCGTCTTCACCGCCGCCTCCGCCTGGTGCGGGCTGGGCGGGGACGTCGACTCGCTGATCACGGCGCGGGCGGTGCAAGGTCTCGGAGCCGCGCTGCTCACTCCGCAGACGACGGCCTTCATCGCGCTGCTCTTTCCAGCTGAACGGCGGGGCGCCGCCTACGGGATGTGGAGCGGCGTGGCGGGCCTGGCCACGATCGTCGGACCGCTACTGGGCGGTCTGGTCGTCACGCGGTACGGGTGGGAGTGGCTGTTCTTCATCAACGTGCCCGTGGGCGTGGTCTGCCTGGTCCTGGTCGGCGTCCTGGTGCCCGGTCAGCGGAACCCGCAGCGTACGGGGCTTGACCTGCCCGGCGTCGTGCTCATCTCTGCGAGCCTGTTCGCGCTGGCCTTCGGCCTTCTGGAGGGCGAGCGGTACGACTGGGGAACCGTAGTCGGGCCGGTGACGATCCCGGAGGTGCTGGCGGCAGCGGTGGTGCTGCTCGGTCTGTTCGCGCTCCAGCAGCGGCGCAGCCGCCACCCGCTGATACCGGCGGGCCTGTTGGCGTACCGCAACTTCGCCCTGGCCAATGCCGTGGTGAGCCTGGTCACCTTGGCCATGGCCGGCAGCCTGCTGTTGCTGACCCTCTACCTCCAGACGGCGCTGGGTCTGTCTCCGTTGCGCGCCGGACTGACGACCGCACCCCTGTCGGCGGCCTTCGGCGTGATCGGCATCGTCGTCGGTCGGCGGTCCGACGCCGAGAACAGCAAGTCCCTGCTGGTCCGGGGCCTGTGGGTGTACGTCGTCGGGCTGGCCGCGACAGCGTACACGGCACGGCCCGGGACCTCCGCGTGGGCGATGCTGCTTCCCATGCTGGTGTGCGGTGTCGGCCTGGGGTGTGTGTTCGCCCCCATGTCCAACCTCGCCCTGGGGCAGCTGGACCGCTCACTCGCCGGCGCTGCTTCCGGCGTCTACAACACGACCCGGCAGGTGGGGAACGTGCTGGGCAGCGCGGTGTTCGGCGCGCTGGTCCAGGCCCTGTCCGCCGGCCGAGGACTGGGAGAAGCGTTACGGCTGTCCATGATGGGCCCGATCGCCGTGGTGGTGTGCGCGATCCTGTGCTGTGCGGGACTGCGCCGGGGCAGTCCCGGGCCGGAGCTCAACGGAGGAACTTCCGCGGTTGCACGTCCTCGTGAGTCCGCCGACGGCAACGGCGGCTCGCTCTGACGCGGTGACAACGACACCGTGAACGCGACGACCCGGGCGGCCTGCGTCCGCGGTGGGCGTCAGTAACTGTGGAACCCCACGCGGACATCACCCGATCCAGGCGCCGGATGTCTTTCGTCGGAGTGGGATGAACACTTACTTCCACACCTCTCGGAACAGCGGGCAGGCACGAAAAGGGAACGTATTGTTTCCCCACTGCCTTCCGTCAACCGCGTGTGCGACTGTGGAACCGACGGCCTCGCCTCGTGCAATTCGGGGGCACTTGAAAACGGCAGGGCGTCGCACGATCATGAGCTCCTTCAGGATCCCGGACCGGCGCCCTTTCCGATTCTCCGTTTCGAGGGCGGGCCGTGTTCGTTCCCCCTTTTTTCGCACCCTCGCCGAGCCGCGGATCCGGCCGAGCCGCGGATCCGGCCGAGCCGCGGATCCGACCGAGCCGACCGATCCGACCGATCCGACCGATCAGGAATACCGTCGCACCGAAGGTGAGTTCGCATGTCTGCTCTGGACACGTTGGGTGTGCCCACGGGAGCACCCGTCGATCTTCAGTGGTCCACCGGCGCCGGAGTGGAGGTGAGGCTGCGGGCCGACCAGGCCGGGAGCGCTCAGGCCGCGCGTGCCAGGCTGGAGACCGCGCTCGACGATCGGCGGGGCATGCTGCTCTTCCGGGGCCATGACCGGGTGCTCGGCTATGTCGACCCTCCCCTCGAACTGGTCGTCCGTGGGCCTGAGTTGATGGTCCGGGCCCTCAACGACCGGGGCCGGGTTCTGATCCCCGCCCTGCGCGAGATGCTCGCGCCGAGCCTCCGGCTGGAGGAGGGCACGGAGGACACCTCGCTCCGAGGCCGGGCGCGCACCGCGAAGGGTGTCTTCGCCGAGGAGGACCGCACCCGCAACGCGGGCGTGTTCGCCGCCGTACGTGCCGTCCTGCGCGGCCTGTCGGCGCCCGAGGACCCGCTGCTGGGTCTGTACGGCGCTTTCGGGTACGACCTGATCTTCCAGGTGGACCCGGTCGAGCGGCACCAGGAGCGCCCGGCGGCGGACCGGGACCTGGTGCTTCATCTCCCGGACGACATATGGGAGTTGGATCTACGGCAGGACCTGGCCCTGCGCCGCCGGTACGACTTCGCGTTCGAGGGTGCGGACACCGCTGGGCTGACCCGTACGACCCCCGTGGAGCCGTTCGTCGCCGGCGGGCCCGCGGTGGCGCGCGACCACGCTCCCGGTGAGTACGCGCAGGTGGTGGCCAAGGCCATGCCGCTGTTCCGCTCGGGGGACCTGTTCGAGGTGGTGCCGAGCCAGGTCTTCCGCCGGGCCTGCCCGACCCCGCCGTCCGACGTCTTCCGTCGGTTGCGCCGGCGCAACCCGGCCCCGCACAGCCTGCTCATGAACCTAGGCGAACGGGAGTACCTGGTGGGCGCGTCCCCGGAGACGTTCGTCCGAGTGCGGCATGAACCCAGCGCGGAGGGCGACCAGTTGGTGGTGGAGACGTCGCCGATCAGCGGCACCGTCGCACGCGGGCGGGACGCGCTGGAGGACGCGCGGCGCGTCCGCGAGCTGCTCGGTTCCGTGAAGGAGGAGTCGGAGCTGACCATGTGCACCGACGTGGACCGCAACGACAAGGCGCGGGTCTGCGTTCCGGGGTCCGTGGAGGTGGTGGATCGCCGGCGCATCGAGATGTACTCGGCGCTCATCCACACCGTGGACCGCGTCCGGGGCACGCTGCGGCCCGACCGGGACGCCTTGGACGGCTTCCTCGCGCACCTGTGGGCGGTCACCGTCACCGGCGCGCCGAAGCTGGCGGCCGTGGGCTTCATCGAGCGCCAGGAGCGGTCGCCGCGGCGCTGGTACGGGGGTGCGGTGGGGCGGCTGGGCTTCGACGGCACCCTCGACACCGTGCTGACCCTGCGCACGGTGCAGATCCGGGATGGGGTCGCCTCGGTGCGGGCGGGGGCGACGCTGCTGTACGACTCCTCGCCCGAGGCCGAGGAGGCCGAGACCGAGCTGAAGGCGCGGGCGCTGCTGGAGGTCCTGGAGGAGAAGCCCGTACGGCCCGCCGCCCCGGCAGTGGTCCGCGACCGCGGTGTCGGTGCCGGTGTGCGCGTGCTGATGGTGGATCACCGCGACTCCTTCGCGCACTGCCTCGCCGACTATCTGCGGCAGACGGGCGCGGAGGTCATCACCTTCCGCAGCGGCAGCCATCTGCCTGTGCTGCGGGAGCAACGGCCGGATCTGCTGGTGCTGTCGCCGGGCCCCGGGCGCCCCGAGGACTTCGGGATGGCAGAGACGCTGGCCGAGGCCGAGCGGCTGGGTGTCTCGGTGTTCGGCGTGTGCCTGGGGCTCCAGGGCATGGTCGAGTACTGCGGCGGCACGCTGGACGTGCTGGCGCGCCCGGTGCACGGCAAGCCGTCGACCGTACGGGTCACCGACCCCGAGACGCGCCTGCTGGCCGGGCTGCCGACGCGGTTCGAAGTGGGCCGCTACCACTCGCTGTACGCCCCGGTCGACGCGGTGCCCCGGCAGCTGCGGGTCACCGCGGCCACCGAGGACGGGGTGACGATGGCCGTGGAGCACCGTGACCGGCGGTGGGCCGCCGTGCAGTTCCACCCGGAGTCGATCATGAGCGCCCAGAGCAGGACCGGGCGGCGGATCGTCGACAACGCGGTCTCGTCGCTGACCGCACCGGCACGACGGCAGGCGGGCGCCGGCCGCCCCTGACCCCTCCCCCGCCCGGCACTGCTCCGGGCACCCCACTCGGCCCTGCCGGCACCCGTCCGGCGGGGCCGAGTGCCGTCCCGACGGGACGGGACTCCCACACGACGAAGTCGGCCTCGGCATCGACGACGCCGCGCTGGACCGGCTCCGCCCGCGCCTGCGGTGATCGCATGAGCGAAGAGGTGCGTACGGAGAAGCGCCCTGCCCCGAGGGATGTAGGGGCAGGGCACTGATCGGGGCGGCGATTACTGCTCGTGGATCTCCACGACGCCGCTCACACCGTCGACGGTGACGAGCATGCCGTCCTTGAGGACCTCGGTGGCGTTGCCGGTGGCCAGCGCGGCCGGGATGCCGTATTCGCGTGCGATGATCGCGGCGTGCGACAGCGCACCGCCCGTGTCGGTCACCAGCGCGCCGATGCTCGGGAAGACCACCGACCAGACCGGCGAGGTGATCGGGCAGACCAGGACGTCACCAGCCCGGATCTTGTCGAACTCGCCCTCGCTGAGCACGACACGGACCACCCCGGTGTAGCGTCCTGCCGAACCCGGCACACCGCGCAGCCGACCGCTCTCGCCCTGCTGGGGCGCGGGAGAGACGCCGCCCATGTGCTGCATCGTCCACGCGAAGCCGCCCATGGTCTCGCGGACCTCGGCCGGCAGCGCGTCCATGGACGGCGGCGGGCCGGGCCGCTCGCCGTATCCGGCCGGGCCGGGGTTCTGCAGCGCCCACCGGTGTTCGCCCCGGCGCTCGGCGACGACCTCCCGGACGTCCCGGGCCTCGAGCAGGGCCTGCGAGACCTCCCGGACTTCCAGGAAGAACACGTGTTCGGCACGCTCCAGGAGACCGCGCTCCACGAGCCGTCCGGCCGCCTCCAGAACGGCCCAGCGCAGAAGGGCGTCGGGTGCGCTGACGGTCCAGTACTCGTTGTCCTCGCGGACCGGGTAGGCGCGTTCGGCGCCGGAGAGCAGGGTGGCGAAGGGCTCGGCCTCGGGCCGGCCAGCGAGTTCCGCGTGGGCCTTGGCCACCGCCTCATGCCGGGCCTGCTCGGCCGACGCGCCGGCCTCGCCGAGGTCGGCGTCCTGGGCGAGCTGGTCGCGCAGCAGGGAGAGAATCAGCTCGGGCCGCTCCGCCAGGGTGGGGTGGGCCAGCTCGTACTGGAGCGCACGGCAGCCGTACTGCGCGCGGTAGGTCTCGAACGCGGCGGCGAACTCCGTGTCCGTCTCCAGCAGGGTGCGCAGGGCGGCAAGGTCGGCCGGCCCGTCGAGGCGCCCCTCGGCGGCGCGGGCCAGTTCGGCCATCGCCAGCGCGGGTCCCGTGCTCTCCGTGGACAGGCCGGTGAGCAGTTCGAAGACCCGGCCATGGTCCCAGCCCAGCACGCCCGTCGTGAACAGGCCGTACCGGCCCAGCGCGATGGACACCGCGCCCAGCAGCCGGAAGTGGACCTCGGTGCCGTCCCGGTGCAGCGCAAGGGTCTCGGCGATGTGCTCGGCGAGCTCCTGGTCGGACAG
Organism: Streptomyces sp. NPDC050997; assembly: GCF_040660135.1. Taxonomy (NCBI): domain Bacteria; kingdom Bacillati; phylum Actinomycetota; class Actinomycetes; order Kitasatosporales; family Streptomycetaceae; genus Streptomyces; species Streptomyces sp. NPDC050997. The sequence continues at coordinate 135,751 of NZ_JBFAGK010000012.1, read as the reverse complement.
CGCGGGCAGGTCGGGCCGGCGCAGCCGGTCGATGCGGTCGGCGAAGCGCGGCCGGATCTCCCGCAGCCACTCGTCGATCACCTGGCCGGTCAGGTCCTGACGTACGGCGTCCACGCAGGTGCCGATCCGGGCGGGCGCGTCGGCCGGGTTCAGCGGCAGGGTGCACTGGTAGCGCCAGCCGCCGATGGTGGCGAAGGCCAGCCCCTTGAGCAGCAGGCCGAACTGGGCGCACACCTGCTCGAGGACGGTGTTGTTGTAGTCCAGCAGCTCCCGGGTCATCGGCAGCAGCGGAAGAGGCGCGTGGGTGGTGTCCTTGGCCCAGAAGCCCTGGGGCGCCTCGATGCGGATGGGCACCGGCTCGGGCTCGGCGTCGGCGATCGCGGTGACCGGCCGGGCCTGCAGGAGATGGAGGCGGCCGGCGGCACGGGCCCACTCGATGTCCGTCGGGCCACCCATGACCTCGGCGACCCGCTCCGCCAGCGTGGCGATCTCCTGCGCCTGTGCGGCCGTCAGCGCGCCGTGCCGCCCGGCAGTGTTCACCGGCTCGCCGCCCCCGCCCGCGGGAACGGTCCAGTCGTCGGGGGAGACCTCGCCGGAGACCAGCTGCTCGCCGATACCGCGGACGGCACTGACCAGGACCTCGTCGCGGGAGCCGGTCACGGGGTTGACGGTGAAGGCCACCCCCGCGGTCTCGGCGGGCACCAGCTTCTGCACCAGGACGGCGAGCGGCGCGTCGCCCTCCGCTCCGGTGGCCTCGCGGTAGCCGCGCACCACCGTGGAGAAGCCGGAGGCCCAGCATTCACGGACGGCCGCGTCGAGGTCCTCCGCCCCTTCGACGTCGAGGATCGTCGTGTACTGCCCGGCGTGGGAGGCGTGGGTGCCGTCCTCGTCGATGCCGGAGGACCGGACCGCGAGGGAGCCGCTGAGGTTGTGGGCCACCTCCTCGACCGCGGCGCGGGTGCCGTCGTCGAGCGGGCGTTCGCGGACCGTGTCGGCGGTCACCTCACCGAGCTCCCCCACGTGCCGGACCATCGCCCGTGCCGTGAAGACGAATCCGTCGGGTACGGGGAAGCCGGCCCGGCGCATCTGGGCCAGTACGGCGGCCTTCGCGCCGACCTCGGCGCGATCCAGCGCCCGGGGGTCGTCGAGCGATACCACGAGCGGTGCCGCACTTCCCTTGTCGTTACTCACTCGGCTCTCCTAGCAAGGATGTCAACCATGGTTCTTCCACCCGCGGCCGTCGGCTCGGGCGCTGAGGGGGGACGGTCCACGGACCGTCCGCCGCGGCCGCTCGGCTTCGACGCGGTACGTCGGGCACAGCCGTACGAGGCGACGCTGTGGCGGCTCCGGACTGCGCGGGTGGCGCGGGTGGCAGCGTACAAAGCCGGTCCGCCGCTCGGACAGGACCGCAACTTGCACACCGCGGCGGCACGTGGGTCATCCCGCGGCGGCCGCCACATCGGGCCGCACCGCGTCCTGTTGGCTGATCTCGACCAGTGCCCGCGCGGTCTCGGCGGGCCGTTCGAGGACGTACATGTGCCCGCCCTCCACCAGCCGGACCGACCGGGGCGCGAGCGCGTCGCCCAGCCGCGCCAGGTCGGCGGGCGGGCAGGCCACGTCCTCGGTCCCGCCGAGCAGGTGCGGCGGGGTGTCGAGCGGCTCGGGCGTCCAGCCCCGCTCGCCCAGGTAACCAAGGTCGTGGCGGAGGTTGGGAAGCAGGAACCGCAGCGCGAAGTCCTCGGCCACGTCCAGGTCGGGCAGCATGCCCTGGCGCGTGGCCTCCCGGAACAGCGCGCGGTCGTCCAGGCCCAGCAGCGCGGCCGGGGAATGGTGAGGGCGCGGCGGGGCGGACAGTACCAGGTGCGGGCCCTCGGACGGCAGTGAGCGCAGCTGGGCCATGCGGTGGGCCACCGCGGCACCCAGGCTGTGCCCGAGCACCAGGCCCGGCACCCGCAGGTCTTCCGCCAGCAGGCCGAGGTAGAAGGAGGCCAGACCGTCGAGGCCGGCGGCCCCGTGGGCGGACCCCGCCGGCGGCTGGACGGCGGTGACCTGCCAGTCGGGCGGGGTGTACCGGGCCAGCCGGACGAACGAGCGTGCCGAGCCGCCCGCGAAGGGCAGGCAGATCAGATGGAAGCCGCGCCCCTCCTTCAGTACGACGCGTTCGGGACCGCCTCTCATGTCTGCGCCTCCCTCATGCCTGGCTCTCTCGTCTGTGTGCCTGTCATCGCTGTCGTTCCATCTCCCGCTGCCGTATGAGGAATCGGGCCGTCTTCCCGGTGGACGTGGTGGGCAGGGCGTCGGCCAGACGGACGATGTGCGGGCGTTTGAAGGGCGGCAAGCTGCGGCGCAGCGCTGCCAGCACCTGTCCTCTCAGCGCCTCACCGACGCCGTCCTCGGGCACCACGTGGGCCACGATGCGGACGACGTCGTCCTCGTCGGGCACACCGACCACCGCGCAGGAGTCGACGCCGGGGACGGCGAGGATCGCGTCCTCCACCTCGGTGGGGAGGATCTTCATGCCGCCGACGTTGAGGATGTTGTCGGAGCGGCCGAGGTAGGCCCACCCGTGGGTGGGGTCGTACGTCATGGTGTCGCCGGTGTGCACCCAGCCGTCCCGGAAGGTCTCGGCGGTGAGGTCCGGGCGGTTCCAGTAGCGGTCGGCGACGCTCGGGCCGCGCACCCGCAGATGGCCGATGCCTCCCGCCTCCAACGCGCGCCCGTCGTCGTCGCAGACCTCGGCCGCGAAGCCTGGTACGGGCACCCCGGTGCTGCCGGCCGGGGAGACCCCGGGCACGGTCGCCAGGAAGATGTGCAGGCACTCGGTGGAGCCGAGGCCGTTGACGACGGTGAGTCCGAAGGTCTCCGTGAGCCGGGTGCTCAGCTGAGGGCCCAGGTGCTCCCCGGCCGACACGGCGAGGCGTACGGAGGAGAAGTCGAGGCGCCGGGCGGCCTCGGGCATGGACAGCAAGGCCGCGTACAGCGTCGGCACGGCGAACAGCAGCGTCGGCCGGGTGCGGGCCAACAGGGCGGCCACGGCGTGCGGTTCGGACCGGCCGGCGAACAGTACGGCGCTGGCGCCGACCGAGAAGGGCAGCAGCAGGGAGTTGCCGAAGCCGTAGCCGAACGGCAGCTTCGCCGTGGACAGCACGCGATCCTCGCGGGTGATCCCCAGGTGCCGGCCGAAGCCTTGCGGGAAGGCCAGCAGGCCCCGGTGCAGGTGCACCACGCCCTTCGGGCGGCCGGTGCTGCCGGAGGTGTACTGGATCAGTGCGGGATCCGCGCCGTCGCGTGCGCACACCGTCTCCAGGGGCGTGGCCCCGGCGACGGCCGCGACCATGCTGGTGACCGGCCCGGCGCCCGGTCCGGCGCTCCACACGGTCACCTCCGGGGACCGGGCGGTCAGCTCCCGTGCCAGTTCGCCCTCGGCGTCCTCCACGACGACCACATGGGGGCGGCAATCGGCCACGACGTACCGCTGGTCGTCGACCGGCAGCATCGGGCTCACCGGGACGGGGACGGCGCCCAGCCGCATCGCGGCGAGCGCGCACGCCACCGCGTCGAGGCCGTCCCGCAGCACGATCACCACGCGTTGGCCGGGGCCCGCACCGGCCTCGGCCAGGGCGCCGGCCGTGCCGCAGACCCGCGCGTGCAGCTGACGGTAGGTCAGCTCGCTCTCCTCGGTGACCAGGCAGACCCGGTCACCGGCGTCGTCGCTCAGATGACGGTCCAGGTACCACCAGGCGGCGTTCACCGCCATGTCCTGTGTGTTCACGTGGCCTCCTTGAGATTCGGGGTCGGTGGGGCGAGCAGCACGGCGGTGGCACTTCCGCCCGGGTCCACGCCCAGGCACAGCGCGAGCGGTCCCACCGGGGCCACAGGCGCGCCGCGGTCCTGGTCCGACGGCACGACACCGCGGGCGAGCGCCTCCACGGCCACGACCACGGCCAGCGCCCCGTCGGCGCCGCCGGTGCGTCCGGTGGTCGCCGTGGCGTCGCAGACGGGCACCTTGGGGCCGAACGCGGCCTGCAACGCGACGTGTCCCGGGCCCTCGACGGCCCGGTCGCCGCCCCGGACGGTGACGGCGAAACCCACGTCGGCCGGGAGCCGACCGGCCGCGCGCAGCGCGTCGCGGATTGCCGTGTCAGCGGCCCGGACCAGCTCCCGCATCACGTCCGCGTCGGTGTCGCCGTCGGCGCCTGCGGCGGTGGCACGGCCGGTGCCCAGCACCCGGGCGAGGACGCGGTCGGCGGTGTGCTCGTCCCGCAGGACGACGACGGCCGCCGCCTCTCCTTCCGGCACGTCGTCCGCCCCGGCGCCGTTTGTGCCGGGCACGGCGGGCGACAGGGTGTCCACGCCCCCGGCGACGACGGTGTCGCAGACACTCGAGGTCACCTGCTGGACGCCCACGGCCACCGCGTCCAGGCCGGCCGTCGCCCCGGAGGACAGGGTCAGGTTCGGCCCCCGGGCGGGCAGGTGGATGGACAGCTGGGCGGCCGGGGCGTTGTAGCCGGACTGCGGGCCCCACACGGGGTTGACCGGTCCGCCGACGACCTGGGAAGCGTTGTGGATGGCGAGGTACTCGTTACGGCCGGCGCGCAGGGTGCCCAGGACCACGCCCGTACGGTCGGGGTCCGCGCCCGTGCCCAGGCCGGCTCCGGCGGCGTGCGCGGCGTACAGCAGGAGGCGGCCGTCGCGGCTCATGGCCCGGGCCGCGCGGGCGCCGACCAGGTCGGTGAGGTCGAGCGGGGTCTGGACGTGGGCCGCGAACACCTCGGTGTCGTCCGTCTCCCCCGGTTCCGAGTGGGCGGCGGCCGGAAGGGGGTTGCTGACGAGCGGGATGCTCCGGGTGGTGAAGGGGCGCCGGCCGGCCAGCAGATCCTCGAAGAGCTCGGCGACCGAGGTGCCGGAAGCGGTCACCGCTCCGGCAGCGGTGACCGCGGCGCCGGTCGGGGGCAGTGACGGATTCGGTGTACGCACATCAATCCCTTAGGCAGGTATGACGAGTTGGCGAGAGCGTCGGAGCCTCAGCCGGAGTACCGGGCGAGCACGATCGCCGAGGTGTTCCCGCCGAACCCGAAGGCGTTGCTGAGGGCGACCCGCACGGGCATGTCCCGCGCGGGCCCCCGGACGATGTCCACGCCCGCGCAGCTGTCGTCGACCTCCCGCAGCGTGGGGTTGCCGGGGACGCGGCCTCGCTGGATGGCGAGGACGCAGGCGATGGCCTCCACGGCACTGGCCCCGCCCTGGGAGTGGCCGAGCATGCCCTTGATGGACGACACGGCAGGCCGGGCGCCCCGGGGCCCGAAGTACTCGGACAGACAGGCCGCTTCCAGGGAGTCGTTGGCTGGGGTGCCGGTCCCGTGCGCACTGACGTAGTCGACATCGCGCGGGTCGATCCCGGCCTGCGCGAGGCTCTCCTCCACGCAGCGCAGCATGCCGAGCCCTTGTGGGTGCGGGGCCGTCATGTGGTGGGCGTCGGCCGCGAGCGCGTAGCCCGGCAATTCGGCAAGGACGGTGGCGCCACGCCGTACGGCGTGGTCCAGGGACTCCAGCACGAGGATGCCCGCGCCTTCGGAGGGCATCATTCCGCGCCGGTCGCGGTCGAAGGGCCGTACGACGTCGGCGGCGAGCGCACGCAGCGTGGTGAAGAGCCGGAACACGGCTTCCGAGAGCTCGTCCACGCCGCCGGCCACCATGGCGTCGGCCTGTCCGAAGCGAATGCAGTCGGCGGCCATCGCCAAGGCGGTGTTGCCCGCCGCGCAGCCGGCCGCGACGACATGCAGCGGGCCGCGCAGACCGAAGGCGCGCCCGGGTTCCTGGGCCAGTATCTGCGGTGAGTCCCAGGCCGGGTCGGCGTCGAGAGGGCGGCCCTGGCGGCGCAGTTCCTCCAGGTGCGGGCGGGTGCCCATGACCGTTCCCACGACGATCCCGGTCCGCTCCAGGCCATGGTGGTCCAGCAGCTTGGCGTCGCGCAGGGCGGCCTCGACCGAGTGGTGGACGTAGCGCAGGGAGCGTGGGGTGCGGCGGCCGTCCGGGGTCAGCGGGGCCGTCAGAGACGGGTCACTGACCTCGGCGGCGTGGTGGGTGGGGTAGCCGTCGGTGGGGAAACGGGTGACGGGTGCGGTGGCGACCGTGCCGACGGTGACGTTGTGCCAGAACTCCTCGACGTCGGTCCCGAGCGGTGTGGCGAGCCCCATGCCCGTCACCACGACACGGTGGCGGCCTCGGGCGTCACGAAACATGTTGGGCGACCTGACGGGTGAAGTCCTCGACTGTGTCGCTGACGGCGACCTGCTCGTGCGTGAGCGAGCAGGTGAACCGAGCCTCGAGGTGGGCGACTATCTCCAGCTTCTGCAGCGAGTCGCCGCCGAGATCGTCGTAGAAACGCGCCCGCGGGGACACCTCCTCGGCGGGCAGGGTCAGGACGCTCGCGACGACGTCAGTGACCACGGCGCGGATGTCGGTCTCGTTCATGAGTGCTCCTTGACGGTGGAAGCCGGGATCAACAGCCGGACCCAGCGGCGCAGTTGGGTCAGCGTCAGGCCGCCGGACCAGTGCAGGGCCTTGCTCGCCACGAGCCAGTAGGCGACGCCCGCGGTGACCGCGACGGCCGTGGCCCGAGTCGGGGCGCAGGCCAGCAGGCACAGCGCCAGGAAGTAGAAGGTGTACTGGTGCATCACCTCACGGGCCGCCTCGCGGTCGGGCGCGGCATGGGCCCGGGACGCGGCGGCGACCACGAGCACCGACACCACCACGAGCGGAAGGGACGCCAGGGCGGACGCCGGCAGGTGGCCCAGGGCGACGTAGAGCGCCAGCAGGAGGAACGGTGCCCCGATGAAGGCGTACACGGCGGCGCCCCGGCCGATCCTGGCCAGCGCGAGCCACAGGCTGGAATAGCCCAGCCGCCGGTCGCCCTCGACGTCGGTGATGTCCTTGATGCCGGACAGGCCCAGGCTGAAGGCGGCGAGCACGGAGACGGCCGGCAGCACCGGCGACAGCAGGACGTCCCGCCCGCCGTACACCGCCCAGCCCGTGAGCAGCGGCGTGATGAGGGGCGCGGTCAGCGCGAGCAGGGACAGCACGCGGTGGCGTTTGAAGGCCGGGCCGATCGAGTAGCCGATCGCCACCCCGATGTCGACGAGCAGCAGGGCGGGTAGGCCTAGGCCGGGGTGCCACCAGGTCAGGGCCGCGCCGATGAGCACGAACACCCCCCAGGACAGCACGGCCACCGCGGTGAGCCGAGACCATCCGAACTCCTCGCACAACCGGGTGCGTTCGGGCCGGTTGACCTCGTCGGCCGCCCGGTCCGCGATGCGGTTCACCGACTCGGTGCCCAGGCAGTAGGCCAGCCACATGGGCACGCCGAGGAGAGCCAGGCCCACACCGAGGCGACCGCACGCGGCGAGGCCGACGGCGAAGCCCACCCAGTAGTAGGCGGTGAAGCGGACGCTGCAGCTGCGCAACAGGAGCAGCAGCGCCCGGCCCGCGGTCGGCCGCCCCGTGCGGTGGGCCCGGGCGGTCAGTGGTGGGCCCACGTCAACTCACCCGCTTCCGCACCATGACCGGCAGGCGCGCCGGACCGCGCAGTCCCATGCCGGGCTTGTACGCGACGGTCTCCTCGGCCAGGGCGAGCGAGGTGATGCGCGCCGTCAGGCCGCGCAGGGCCTCTTCGGCCATCATCGTGGCCAGCGGGGCGCCCAGGCAGTAGTGGATCCCCCGACCGAACGACAGGTGATTCGGGCCCTTCCGCTCGATGTCCAGGGTGTCGGGCTCGGGGAAGACCCGCTCGTCCCGGTTGGCAGAGGCGACCAACAGGATCACCGCGTCGCCCGGCTCGATGACATGGCCGTGCAGCTCCATGCGTTCCAGGGCGATACGGCCGACCTGATGGGCCGGCGGCTCCAGCCGCATGACCTCGTCGAGCGTGGCGTCCGTCGTCTCCGGCTGCTCGGCGAGCCGGGTGAACGCCTTCGGCTGCCGGGCGAAGACGACGGCGGCGTTGCCCAACAGGTTGGAGAAGGTCTCCTGCGCGGCGACCACCAGCAGCACACAGGTTGCGGCGATCTCCTGGGTGGTCAGCATGCTGCCCTGGTCGCGGGCCCGGACCAGTTGGGAGACGAGGTCCTGGCCGTCGCCGTCGGCGCGCTCCTCGGCCAGCTTCAGGAAGTACGAGGTGCACGCGGCGACGGCGGTACGGCGGGCCTCGGCGACCTCGGGAGGCAGCGCGACGTCCAGGTCCAGCAGCCCGGCGATCTCGACCGACCACCGGGTGAACTGCGCCTGCTCCTCGGCCGGGATACCCAGCATCGTGCCGAGCACGCGGATCGGCATCGGGGTGGCCAGCCGCTCCATGAGGTCGAAGCGCTCGGGCAGTTCGCCGAGCAGCTCCTCCACGGTGGCGGCGACCGAGACGCGCAGGTCCTTGATCATGGCCGGAGTGAAGGCCTGGGACACCAGACCGCGCAGCCGGGTGTGCTCCGGCGGATCGGTCAGCATGAACAGCTTGGCGTCCCAGTCGTCCAGGCCGAGGCCCAGGAAGGGCGGCGGGTTGTCCCCGGCCTCGCCCATGATCTGCTGGAAGAACTTGGAGTTGGCGAAGTCCTTTCCCATACGTCGGTCCCGCAGGAGGAGTTCGCAGTCCTCGTAGCGGCTCACCAGAAACGCGCCGAGCGGGCCGCGCAGCACCGGGAACTGGTCCCGGAGCCTGCCGTACGCGGGAAACGGGTCGGCCTGGAAGGCCCCATCGGCGGGATTGAAGGGCAATTCGGCGCCTCCCGCCACGAAAGACGGCGAACCCGCGCTCTCAGTCATTTCAGATGCCTTTCCGTCACGAGCAGCCAAGGGAAACAGCAGGGGAACGGGACGTCAACTGCGGTCGACCGTCTGAAATCAAACGGCCGACCGCAGTTGAACAAGGCAGTTGAACAAGGCGGTTGTGCAGGCGGTCACCGAAATGGAAAGAGACGCAGCCGAGCAAGCGGGGATTTTCCTCGGTTGCACAGCGGCACGGCTCAGCCCCTGAGCATCTGGGCCAGGAGGAAGGCCAGTTCCAGCGACTGGCGGTGGTTCAGGCGCGGGTCGCACGCCGTCTCGTACCGTCGGTGCAGGTCCCGGACGAACAACCCGTCGCCACCACCCAGGCACTCTGTGACGTCGTCGCCGGTGAACTCCACGTGGACGCCGCCGGCGTGCGTGCCCGGCGTCCGGTGCACCTGGAAGAAGCCGCGGACCTCGTCCAGGATGTCGTCGAAGCGGCGGGTCTTGTGGCCGCCGGCGGCCTCGAAGGTGTTGCCGTGCATCGGATCGCACACCCAGGTCACGGCGACGCCGTTGGCCGTCACCTTCTCCACCAGGGCGGGCAGCAGGTCGCGGATGCGTTCCGCGCCCATGCGGGTCACGAACGTCAGACGGCCCGGCAGGTTGCCGGGTTGAGCCGGTCGGCGTACGCGAGGGCCTCGTCGGCGGTGACGGTCGGCCCGAGCTTGACCCCGACGGATTTGCGGACGCGGGAGAAGTACTCGACGTGCGCTCCGCCAGGTCGCGGGTGCGCTCCCCGATCCACAGGAAACGGCCGCTGCCGGCGTACGGCAGTCCGGTGCGCCGGTCGATGCGGGTCATGGCGTCCTCATAGTCCAGTAGCAGCCCCTCGTGCCCGGTGAAGAACTCCGCGCCACGCAGGGCGTCCGGGGCCGCGCCACGCACCGTCACCTGCCGCACACCGGACGACCAGCCGTTGTGCAGTCGCTGCACGTCGAAGAGGAGGGGTCGGCCCGGGCCCCGCCGCGCAGGAGGGCCTGCGCGAGTAGTTGACCGCCGAAGACGCGGGGCGGGGACGCCACGGGCCTCCTTCCGCGGAAGAGGAACGGACCGATTTCCTCCAGGTTCAGCACCCCCCCATGAGCGGGCCCATCACGAGTGTGCCTTTCCGACGGCTTGCATTTCTGGCATGGGATGAAGATTCCAATCCGCACTCAAGTGGAAAACGCTCGGCTGGAAAACACGAGTGCACCTGACTGGTCCGGATCGGAAGTCCGGGCGAAAAACTTCCGGCAGCCTAGCCCTTTCAGTGATTGTGCGAACTACCGTGTTTGCGGGGCCTATTTCCCGGTTGCACAGGGAATTCAATCGGCCGAGCCACGTCAGTTCCTCGGGCGACAGCACCAGATGGGCGGTTTCGAGAGGTAGTTGACGCGGCTCCAGATCGACTCCCACCGTACGGAAGGCGGCCCACTCCCCGGCGAGGGCGAGCGCCACCCACGGGAGTGGCTCAGCGGGGCGACGGCACCGTCAGGCACCCTCGGCCGCCGCCCCTCGTACCGGATAGCGGCCGCACAGCACCCAACGGCCCGCAGCGCCCGCCGCAGCACCCACCGCCCGGCCAGGAACTCCTGCCGCCGCGCCCTCCCCATCCCCCGGCCGGCCCGAGGGCGAGGCCCTGTTCACGGAGAGCGGCCGCAGAGCGAGGCGTACGGACGGGCCCAGCCTCTCCCAGCAGCGTCCTGATCAGCCGGACGCGAAACATTCCCAACGGGCGGCCCGTCCAAGGAAGGCCGGCGGCCGGCATGCCGGCCTGCCGGGGCACGACGGTGCGGGCGGGGCCTCAGGCCGCGGGGACCACGGCCACCTCGTCGGCCTCGACGCGGGCGGCGAAGCGCTGCCACTGCAAAGCGCACTCCATGGCCAGCGCCGAGATGACCTCCGCGCGATGGCGCGGGACCGATCGGGCGATATTGTCCCAGCGTTGCGGGTGCAGGACGTGCATCTCCATCATGCGCAGCAGTTGCCTGCCGTCCTCGCTCAGCCGCAGCGAGGGGTCACGGCACATGCTGCGGAAAATGTCGACGCGGTCGAAGTCGTCCGCGGGGCACTCCGGACGGTCGTCCGCCGCCCAGTCCGGTAACCCGGCCCGTCGCGGCTCCAGCCACGATGCGGCCTCCGCAGCCAGCGGCGCGGGGGGCTTCTCGCCGCGCCGGCGGTCGGGCACGATGTCCTCGCCCCGGTCGAGGCGGGCGCGGACGTCGCGGACGGTGCCCGGTGAGACGCCGGCCTGCTTCGCGATGGCACGCAGCGAGGCGTGTGGGGACTCGAGGATGAGCTGTCCGGCGATACGACGGCCCTCCGCGCTGTTCAGCGGGCGCGCCCGGCCGTCCCGCCCGATCCGGGTGGCGGCCTCGCCGACACCGCCGAGCTTCTTGCGCTGGGCGCCCACGGTCTTGGACGTCAGCCCGGTGACCAGGGCGATGGACCGGTCGGACCATCCGGGGTGCGAGCCGAGGATGCGGATGGCCGCGGCCCTGCGTTCGGCGAGGGAGAGCGGCAGACCGTGCCGAACGTTCGCCTCGACGGCGAGGACGAAGGCGTCCTCCACGGGCCCGTCGAAGAACCGGACCGCGACCTCTGTCTCGCCGCGCACGACCGCGGCTTTCAGGCGGTGCAGCCCGTCGACGATCTGCATCGTGGCACGGTGTACGACGAGAGGCGGCAGGTCCGCGTCGGACTCCGCCAGCAGACGCACGTGCTCCTCGTCCTGCGTCTTGCGGCGAGGCGAGTCCCCGGGCAGAAGCGAAGCGACCGGGACGTGGTGCACCTCCGAAAGCGGCGGCTCGGCAGCGCTGACTCTTGGGCGGTCCGCCTCGTGCGTGGGCGCCTGCTGTCCGTGGTCGCCAAATGTCATATCGCTGACACCTTCCCCGCTGGCTACGTGTTACATCGACGCGGGAGATTACAAACCAGACGTCTTGTTTTCAATGCAGCCCGAAAGGAAGTGCGCAACTGAGGAAGTTCCTCAGTTGCCGCCCATCCTGACGGGCAATTAAGTATAGAACTGATAAATCACCCAGCATTGCAGGTCACAAGGCGCCGAAAACGGACCACCCGATCCACAGGTTGGCCCGACGGAGGAGCAAGCTAACGGCACGGATGGCCTGTTACCACCCGTCTCTTTTACCTTCCCTTGACCTTTCTCCGAGGAGCCGCACATGCAGCCCCAAGCGGCTGCGGGCGACCTGCCGAACCGCGCGGCCCGCCGCGCAGGGCAGCTTCCAGGCGCTCATCGACTCCTCGCACGCCATCGCCGCGCCGCTGAGAGAGAACGTCGTCGCGCGCGCGGGCTTCCTTCTCGGCCAGGAGCCCACCCGGAAATCGGAGTTGCCTCTGCATCACGGTGATGGCCGCCGCCGTGGGGTTCGAGGCGCTCGGCCGGAGCAACGACCGCCGACTGTCCCGGCAGACGCTCACCTCGTTCTGGCGCCTGCTGTTGCCACGCATCTGCCTGCCGGGCCGGGCGTGCGAGCTCGATCCGGCCGGCACAGCACCACACCGGGTTGATGGCACCAGTCGATATTCCATATCCATGATGGCTATCGATTAGTCAGAACAACGTCAGAACGACTCACAGGAAATGGCACGTCCCTCACTCGCTCGAGCGCGTTGCGGGCCGGCTCACGCTCGCCTTGTACCGCGGCGGGCTCATCGCCGACGCCCTGACGCACTATCAGACGGCCCCGGGACGCCTGGTGGAGGTGCTGGGCACCGACCCCCGACCGGCACTTCACGCCGGTGGCCTTCGTCGGACGCGACCGCGAACTCGACTTGCTGGAAGGTGAGTTGAAGGAGCCGACGCACGATAGACCCGGTGGGTCATGTCCCGGGCGAGACCGGCGACCTCCTCCTCCGTGACCCAGGTGGTCATCCGTACGCCGCCCATGGCCAGGCCGTCGTACAGCGAGTCGACGACGACCCAGCCCGTGAGGGGGCCGCCTCTGACCGAAGCGGCCCCCGACTCCCCCGCCGGCGGGTGGAGCAGTCACGACGGGCTTCCACCGGGCGCCGAGGATACGCACTGCGTCTGTAGGCGCAGGCGGGGACAGCGCGGTCGGATCAGTGTGACGACAAGGCCTGCGTGTCGTCCGTGTGGGTGGGAACGGCGCCGATCTCGTTCAGTTCGCGGTCTCGGCGGTCGGGGGCGAACGCGATCGCCGCCATCGCGATCAGAGTCGTCACGATCACGAAACCGATCACCATCCACAGGCTGCCGTCGGCCCATAGAACCATCGCGCTGGCCAGTGCCGGGGTGAAGCTTGCGAGCAGGATCGATGCCATCTGGTACCCGATCGAGATGCCGGAGTACCGCACCGAGGTGGGGAACATCTCGCAGTACAGCGCGGGCAGCGGCGCGTAGACCATGGCGTGCCCGAGGGCGAGGAACAGCACCACCCCAGCCACGATCGCCCACAGGTGTCCGGTGTGGACCAGCGCGAAGCTGGGCCACGTGGTGGCCACGATCAGCGCGCCGCCGATGAGGAAGGTCCGCACCCGTCCGATGCGATCGGACAGGGCTCCGAACACGGGGATCATGACGATGTTCACCGCCGCACCGATCATCGACGCCGTCAGGCCGTAGCTCCTCGGCGCACCGAGCGTGGTGGTGACGTAGGACAGGATGAAGGTGGTGAACAGGTAGTAGTTCCCGGCCTCGGCGAACCGGCCGAAGATGGTGATCAGCAGCGGCTTGCGGTGATCGCGGAAGAGAATCGCCGCGGGCGCCTTGCGGCGTTCGAGCTCAGCGTCCATCTTGGCCTTCTCGGCGAGGAAGGCCGGGCTTTCGGTGGCGCGCAGCCGGATGAAGAAGCCGATGCCGGCCAGCACGACGCTGAACAGGAACGGCAGCCGCCAGCCCCACACCTCGAAGGCGTCGCCGGAGATCCACGATGCGAACGACACCGCGGCAGTGCCGAGCAGCAGTCCCGAGGAGACCCCGATCTGCGGCCAGGAGCCGAAGTACCCGCGCCGGCCCTGCGGCGCGCTCTCCACCGCGACGATGGCCGCCCCGCCCCACTCGCCGCCGACGGCGAAGCCCTGTGCCAGCCGCAGCACGCACAGCAGCAGCGGCGCCGCCACCCCGATCTGCTGATAGGTCGGCACGAAGCCGATCGCCGCGGTCGCCACCGTCATGATCGAGAAAGTGAGGATCAGCGTGGACTTGCGTCCGATCCGGTCCCCGAGATGCCCGGCGACGAACGCGCCGATCGGGCGGGCCAGGAAACCGACGCCGAACGTGGCGAGCGAGACGATCTGGCCGACACCGGGGGCGAAGTTCGGGAAAAACAGATGCCCGAACACCAGTGCGGCGGCGACTCCGTAAATCGTGTACTCGTACCACTCGACGATCGCGCCGATGGTGCCGGACTGCAGTGATCGACGACGGATCTGCTCCGGCGTCGGAGGGGTGGCGGTGGGCATGGGATCTCCGTTGATCGAGGGCGAGCGGGACAGGGTGAGCGGGAGAGGGCGGGGTGTCAGGCGCGGACGGTCTCGAAGTGGTCGGTCCACGGCAGCGTGACACCGGCGTACTTGGCAGCCCGGACGTCGCCGGAGCGGGCGTGACCCTCGAACAGTTCGACTCGGGCAGCCCGGCCGCAGAGCACGCCGAGGTCGGCCGACGCCTTCGGGTCGCGCACCTCCTGGTAGGTGGCGGTGCGCAGGTACATGCCCACCCACAGTCCGCCGGTGTAGCGGGCCGCGCCACGGGTCGGCAGCACGTGGTTGGTGCCGATCACCTTGTCGCCGTAGGAGACGCAGGTGCCCTCGCCGAGGAACAGGGCGCCGTAGGCGTGCATCTTGTCCAGTGCCTCGCGGGGGTTCCCGGTGAGGACCTGGACGTGCTCGAAGGCGAATTCGTCGGCGATCCGGTAGGCCTCCTCCAGGTCGTCGGCGAGGAGGATCTGGCCGTGGTCGCGCCAGGCCTGGCCGGCGATGTCGCCGGTCTGCAGGCCGGGCAGGATGTCGGCGATGTGCCGCTGCACCTCGTCGGCGACGCGCTCACTGGTCGTCACCAGCACGGCGGGTGAGTCCGGGCCGTGCTCCGCCTGCGAGAGCAGGTCGACGGCGACGACGAACGGGTCGGCGGCGTCATCGGCCACGATCAGGATCTCCGTGGGGCCGGCGAACAGGTCGATACCGACCTCGCCGAACAGCTGGCGCTTGGCCTCGGCCACGTAGGCGTTGCCGGGCCCGGCCAGCATGTCCACCGGCGTCACCGTCTCGGTTCCCACGCTCATCGCGGCGATCGCCTGGACGCCGCCGAGGATGTAGATCTCGTCCGCGCCGGCAAGGTACATCGCGGCGACGGTCGCGGCGGGGATCTCGCCCCGGATCGGCGGAGTGCAGGCGACCACGCGCGGCACACCAGCGGCCTTGGCGGTCACGATCGTCATGTGCGCGGAAGCCGTCAGCGGGTAGCGGCCGCCGGGGATGTACGCACCGACGGACTGGATCGGCACGTGCCGGTGGCCGAGAAACACACCCGGCGCGGTCTCGACCTCGATCTCCGCCATCGACTCCCGCTGCGCCTCGGCGAAGCGGCGGACGTTGGCCTGGACGGTCTTGATGTCCTCGATGACCTGAGGGTCGAGCGTGCCGATGATCTCGGCGAGCCGTTCGTCGCTCAGGCGGAAGGACTCCGGCTCCCAGCCGTCGAAACGCGCCGACAGCTCGCGGACTGCTTCGTCGCCGCGGCTGCGCACTTCGGCGATCAGCTCGCGGACGGCCTGGCCGACGGTGTCGTTACCGGACGGTGCGGTGGACGAGGTGACGGCGGCCTTGAGGGTGCGGGGCACATCCAGCTCCATTTCTCGCTGTGGATACGTATCCATTGGATACGTATCCACAGCATGAGAGACGAAGGGCGGATGGTCAAGAGGTGTCTCACGCGTGATTCGGGGGTGGTTCAGACGTGTTTCACGCGTGACTCAGGGGTGCTTCGGGGGTGGTTCACGCCGGAGCGGTGGTGGAACGCCCCACGAACTCCACCGGCAGCACTTCGTGCCGGTGCGGCCGGTCCGGATGCTCCAGCCGGTCCAGCAACAGTTCCACGCCGACCTGGGCGATCCGCTCCAACGGCTGGCGCACCGTCGTCAGATCGATGCGTTCCCACGCCGACAACGGCACATCGTCGCAACCCACCACGCTCAGCTCGCGCGGCACCGAAACACCCGCCGCCGCGGCCGCGTTGAGCGCCGCGTACGCCATGATGTCGTTGTGGCAGAACAGCGCCGTGGGCGGCTCGCCACCGGCGAGCAGCGCGCGCACCGCCCCATAGGCGGTGGCGTAGTCGTAGCCCCCCTCGACCTCGGCCAGGGCGACGCCCCCGTGGGCCCGCACCCGCTCACGGAAGGCACGGCCCCGCTGCTCGGCCGTGCTTGCCCCGGCCAGGCCGCACACCATCGCGATACGGCGATGCCCCAGACCCAGCAGATGCTCGGCCGCCAGCCGGCCGGCCGTGTGGTTGTCGGCCTCGACCTGGTCGGCCGGGAAGTCTTCAAGCGTGCGGTGACACAGCACAACGGGGATGCCATGCCCGACCATGCGCTGCGCCAGCGGCTCGTCGCGCACCGCCGAGGTGAACACCACCCCGTCCACGCCCTCGCGCCGCAGCAGCGCCAGGCCCTCCTCCGCGGTCATCACATCCGTGACCAGCGACAGCCGCAGCCCCTGCTCGTGCAGGACCCGCTCCATCGCCTTCACCATCACCGGATAGAACGGGTTCGTCAGATCCCGGATGACCACCCCGATCAGCCCCGAAGTGGCACCCACCAGACTGCGCGCCGCCTGACTGGGCTGGAAGTCGTACTTGGCCAGCACCTCGAGCACCCGCTGCCGGGTCTCGGGGGCCACGCTTCCACCGTTGAGAACGCGGGAGACCGTCGACTGCGCCACTCCCGCCTCGCGCGCAATCTGCACGCTCGTGACAGTCGGCCGCCGCGCCATGGGTCCCTACCTCCCGGTTGTGTCGAAGCAAGGATACGGATCGCCGGCTCAGCCTGGACACCGGCGTGATCTCCTGGGCCGCCGCTGGAGGGCCACGGGGCCACGCCGCGTCCCACGCGCCCCTCCTTTACTCCTCGGCCGTTCCGGCTCGAACAGCCCGGTGGCTAGGCGGACTTCAGCGCGCACCGCGTCCGCGCCGAACGGGGCCGCCTCCCGCACACACCGGCAAAGGCCCTTTCCCTGCGGCGAGTTCGAGCCTGCCACAGCGGACCGGGCAGCACGGGTGAACACTCTGATCTTCAAAGCCGCGCCGTTTCCGCGCATGCCATCGGCCGCGCTCTCCTGCCACCAGAAAGACGCCGGGTGCTGCCGTGTATCCAGGGCGGCGGGTTCGCCGCTCGTACGCCGCCTCACGATCTCCACATGTACGCGCTGACGCCCCCGGCCACGCTCGTCACATCCGTCCCGGGCGCGCCGCCGGCCGGCGAGAGGCCACCCACCGGTCAGCCGCGTGAACAACGCTTCAGGTCGATACATCCAGGCCCTCAACGCAGCGGGTCGTAAGGCGTCAGGTCGATCCCCGGATCGACCCGGCGGGCCAACCGCGCCGCGACCAAACCCGCGTAGGGGCCGACCGTCAGACCGGACGCTCCCAGGCCGTTGGCCACGACCAGCCCTGCGACCTGCGGAACCGCGCCGAGCAGCGGCCGGATGTCGGGACCCACCGGGCGGAACCCGATGCGGGTCTCCACGTGCGTGGCACCGGCCAGCCCGGGGGCCACCGACAGCGCTTCGCGAAGCACCTCCGCCATCCCGGCCGCGGTCACCCGGTGGTCGAAGCCGGCGTCGTCCTCGCGGGTCGCGCCGACCACGACCCGCGAGTCGTCGAAGGCCAGGAGGTAGTGCTGCGACCCCGGCAGCACTACCGGCCAGTTCGCGGTGTCCACACCCGGCAGCCTCAGGTGCATGATCTGGCCGCGCTGCGGCGCGACGCGCACGTGGATGCCGATCGGTTCGAGCAGCCGCGGCGACCATGCACCGGCCGCCGCGATGACGGCGTCGGCGCCGATGAACTCGTCGTCCACCTGCACTCCGCGGACTGCGCTGTCGGCGACGATCGCGGCCGTGCCGCTGACGGTCCGGGCGCCGCGCCGGACCGCGGCGCGACGCATCGCGTCGCGGACAGAGCGGCCGTCCAGGCGCGCTGCTCCCGGGATGTGGATCGCCGGGCCGTCGTGTTCGAGGGGTGGGAAGAGTTCGCCGGCCCGGCGAGCGCTGATCAGCTCGACCTCGCCGGCCATCGGGGACTTCGCGGCGCGCTCGACCACGCGCTGCAGCGCCTCCTCGGAATCGGCCTCGGAGACCAGCCGCAGCGCGCCAACCCGCCGGTAGCCGAAATCGGTCTCCCCGTCAGCGGCCAACGTCGGCAGCAGCTCCTGGTAGTGCTCCGCCCCGGCGACCGCGAGCCGGTACCAGTCCGGATCGTCCACGCGGGTGGACCACGGGCAGATGATGCCCGCCCCGGCCGACGTAGCGCTGCCCGGGGCCGGCGAGTCCACCAGGACCACGTCCACCCCGGCCCGGGCCAGTTCGTAACCGGCTGCCGCACCGACGATGCCGCTGCCGACGACCACCACTCTCATCTCCTGCGCCTCCTGATCCAGCCGACTTGTCCTCACCGCGTACCGCCCATGCGCCGCCGCACCCATGACGCAAGCAAGTACATGACAATTCTGGCGCGATCACCGCCGCATTACTCCTCGGCCAGACAGGTAGTGGGGCGGCCGTCTCTCGAGCCGCTGCCCGCACCGCGCTCCCGAACGTCCTGGCTCTTGTCCACCCCGACCACCGCGGTCGTTACGCCGCGGTCCTCGCGCCCGACTGGCACCCCGATCAGGCGACCGAGTTCAACGGTGCCGTCCGGCCCTGCCTGGGCTCCGCCACCTGGGCCCTGCGCACCACCACCGGCTTCGAAGACGCGATACGCGCGGCGATCGACCTCGGCGGTGACACGGACACCGTCGCCGCCGTGACCGGAGGCCGCGCGGGGGCGCAGGTAGATCGCCGAGCGGCTGAGTGTTTCACGAGCGACCACCTGTGAAACGCTGCCGCCGATCCTTGACGGCACCGCGGCTCACGCCGGAGCCCACCGCGACGTCGGAGCCGTCAGTGGAACGGATTCACTGGCACAAGCGCTGTTGTGCCTGTTCTTCGGCGGCGTCGAGTGCGGGTTCGAGTGTGGCGAGCGCGGAGCGGAGCAGGTCTGGTAGCGAGCCGGACGGCACGACAAGCCCACCGGTTGTGAGTGGGGCGGTCGGAGGTTGGAGCCACTGCTGGAGTGCGACCCGAACCGCGGCGGCCACGCTCGCCGCGAGCACGCGAGGAGCAGGCGTGCCGGTGTGGCCGAGGCGCTGGTCGATCGCGGCGGCGAGGGGGTGTTCGATCGCTGCGGCGGCGTCGAGGAACGTGTCACGCAGCGCGGGACTGGCGGTGATCAGCAGCAGCTCGTCGTGGTCACGCGGTTCGGTGTAGTGCTCCAGGATCGCTTCGACCAAGGCGTCGGCGAGGCGGACCTGGGCGGGCCTGGCTGCCACCGCCGCGGCGACCCGGGATTCCCGTTCGGCGGTGACGGCGGCGACGATCGCCTGCTCGCGACTGGAGAAGTAGTTGTTGTAGGTCCTCGGCGAGACCCCGGCCGCCTCGGCGATGTCGTCGACGCGGACGTTGTCGGACCCTCGCTGGAGGGCCAGCCGAAGTGCCGCCTCACGCAATGCCACTCGGGTGGCCTGCTTCTTCTCCTCGCGCAGCCCGGTCCGCCTTGTCGTCACCCTCGGAGTATCCCAGCTTGAGTGCGTGCCCGCAAACTTGCGGTCGCGCAATCTTGCGTGCACGCAAGACTTTCTTCTACTCTCGAGCCCCCTACAGAAAGGTCAGACGCATGCGAGCCAAGGGCATCTGCTACGACACCGGCTTCCTCCGCAACGGCGGCAGCTCCCGGGAGCACTTCGACCCCGACCTGGTCAGGAAGGAGCTGACCATCATCCGCGACGATCTCCACTGCACCGCTGTCCACATCACCGGCGGCGACCCGGGCCGCCTGGAGCTCGCCGCCCGTCACGCGGCCGAGCTCGGACTGGAGATCTGGTTCTCGCCCTACCCTCTGGAGCTGACGACCGACGAAATCCTCATCCTGATCGCTGACTGCGCAGAGCGGGCCGAGCGACTCCGGACGCAAGGGGCCGAGGTCGTGTTCGTCACCGGCGCTGAGCTGAGCGTCATGAACCATGGGTTCCTCGAAGGCGACAGCGTCGAAGAACGACTCAATCGGCTACTGAGCGACCCGGCCCGTCGGCCCGAGAGAATCGCCGCAGTCGGCACCCGTCTCAACGCCTTCCTCCGCGAAGCCGTGGCGGTGGTCCGCGAGCGCTTCCACGGCAAGGTCACCTACGCCGCTATCCAGTTCGAGGGCATCGACTGGGACCTGTTCGACTTCACGACCTTCGAACTCATCCGGTCCGCGGAGGTGGCCGACCGATTCCGAGACGCCGTGCGCAGCCTCGTCGCACAGCCCAAACCGCTCGCCATCACCGGCTTCGGCACCGCCACCTGGCGCGGCGCGGGTGACGTCGCACCCCGCAGCATGGAAATCCTCGAAACCGACAAAGCCACCGGGGCGCCGCTCCGGCTGACCGGGGAATACGAGCGCGACGAGGCCGGCCAAGCGGCATACCTGAGCGAACTGCTGGAGATCTTCGACAGCGAGGGCGTCGACAGCGCCTTCGTGTTCCTCTTCGCGCTGTACAACCTGCCCCACCGCCCCGACGGCGATCCTCGCGACGACCTCGACCTCGCCAGTCTCGGCATCGTCAAGGTCCTCGAAGACCGCCACGGCGACACTTACCCCGGCCTGCCCTGGGAGCCCAAGGCCGCCTTCGCCGCGATCGCCGACCACTACCGCGACTGAGTCCGCTCGGGAGCAAGACGTGAGGGCCGGATGAAGTCCGTTTCTCCGTGCTCGATGGGTCGGCAGTGTCTGCCGGGACCCGGGGACGGGGCACAGCGGCGGCCGGCGTTGCGAAGCCGCCTTGCTCATCGGTCCGTTGCTCGGTCACGGCCGGCCGATGGTCTACGCCCGCCGACAGGTCGGTGAGACCCCGCGCCCCGGGCACGGCGCGCTCTGGCACTACGGCCGGTCCGCTACGCGCCCGGGGCGCGGAAGTCGACCTGTCGGCGGGCGGCCTCGTCGATCTCGTTGACGGTGAGGAGCGGAGTGGCCCGGGTACGGAGGGCGCCGCTGGCCTTGACAGTGAGGCTGACGGCGGCCATGGAGACCGGGTCGGGGAAGTCGAGGATGAGGACGATGTCGTCCTCCCCGAAGGCGAAGTACATGGCCTCGACCGTGCCGCCGAGGCCGGTGACGACCTGGTCGACGGCGGCGCGGCGACCACTCGCACCCTCCTCGAGCAGCCCCCTGGTGCCCTCGGTCGTATAGGTCGCCTGGATGAGGAACTTCGGCATCGGAAGGCTCCTTGCCCATCGCTTGTCCGGTCTGCGCAAGGGCCTTCCCGCAGGCACGTCGGCTGCCCCACACCGCGCGCCCGGATTCACCCGGACGGCGGCGGCCCACCGGTCACCGGCCGGACGGGCGCGTTTGGTCGTCGGGGCGGTAACGGGCCCGGGTGGCCGGGTCGGTGAACCACCGGTAGATGATGCTGCGGGCTGGGCCGGTGTACCGGGTGGTGTCGCCGGTGAGTGCAACGCCGAGCGGGGTCTGCCGGAGGGTCTCGCCGAGTTCGGTGACGATCTCGGCGGGGGTGTCGGTGAGCCGGTCGAAGATGCGGAGCAGGCCCGGACTGACGTGTTCGCTGATCGCGCCTCTCGCGGGTGGGTTGTGCCCGGCGAGGCGGAACAGGTGGTCACGTTCGTCGAGGGACGGATGCAGACCCTGCGCGATCGAGGCGATCGTCTGCTCGGACGGATGCGGTCCGCGTACCCGCTCGAGCCGGCTGTAATAGTCGGTTGGGCCGCCACCTCGCCGGACGCACACGTCGCCCGCCTGTACGGTCCCAGCGGTCGCGGGCACCTGTCCGGCGGGCCCGCCGGACAGGCCGTTTACTCCCGGCTTCGCGGCGAGGACGACGCGAAACGCATCTGGCAGATCTCCGAGAACCTCACCCACACCTCCCAGTCGTCGACCTCAGTGATCAGAGTGGGCAGCACTTGGAGCCGGTTCGGGCTGGTCAGTCCTCCGCGTCGCGGACCAGGAGGGCGATCTGTACTCGATTCTCGAGCGCCAGCTTCGCGAACACGTTGCCTACGTGTGCCTTGACGGTCGCGACGCTGATGCGCAGCCGCTGGGCGATTTCCGGGTTGCCCAGTCCGTCCGCGATGGCCCGAGCGGTTTCGCGTTCTCGTTCGGTCAGTGTGGACAGCTGTTTCCGCGCGGCTTCGCGGGATGAGTTGCGCGTGTGAGAGGACTGCGGGCTGGTGGCTGCGGCGATCACCCGTGCCGTGGCCGCTGGAGACAGCACGGGGTTGCCGTCCGCGACGGTCCGCACCGCGTCGAGAATCCGCCGCGGTGGGGTGTCCTTGAGGACGAACCCGAGTGCTCCGGCGCGCAGTGCGCCGAGCACCAGATCGTCGGAGTCGAAAGTGGTCAGCATGAGCACCCGCGGCGGCGCCGGCCGGGTGAGGAGTTCCCGGGTCGTGCTGAGACCGTCACGGCGGGGCATCCGCACGTCCATCAGCACGACGTCCGGCCGCTGCTCGTCCACCACGGTGATCGCGGCGTCCCCGTCGGCCGCCTCCGCGACGACGGTCAGGTCCGGTTCGCCGTCGATGACGAGCCGCAGTGCCATGCGCACCAGTTGGTCGTCGTCGACGATGACGACACGCACCGGCTCCCGCTCGGAATCCACTCATACGCTCTTTTCGCGGGTGGGGTTCGGCCAGGGTAGTTGCGCGGTGAGGAGGTACCCGTGGTCGGCTGTGGGGTGGTGGTCGAGTTTTCCGCCGGCGAGAGTGACGCGTTCAGTGAGGCCGAGGAGGCCGAATCCCGATGCCGGTGGTTGTGTAATTGCCGTGGTGGCTGGGGAGTTGTGGACGCTGACGTTGAGTTTGTCGCCCGCTGTTCCTTCGAGGGTGATGTGTACGTGTGCGCCTGGGGCGTGTTTGGCGGCGTTGGTCAGTCCTTCCTGGACGATCCGGTAGCAGGTTCGTCCGACGGCTTCGGACGGTTGTCCCGTCACGCTGGTGGTGAGCGTGACGTCCAGTCCGGATGTGCGGGCGTCAGCTACCAGGTCGGGGATCCGGTCGAGGGAGGGTTGTGGTGGTTCCGGGCGGCCCGGGTCGGCCCGGAGCACGCCGAGGACATCCCGTAGTTCTTCCAGGGCTTGGTGGGAGCCGTCGGCGATGCCACGGACCAGCACACGGTTCTCCTCAACTGTGAGGTCAGCGCGGTGGTCCAGCACCCCGGCTGCATCGCGACCAGGGAGATCCGGTGCGCGAGCACGTCGTGCATCTCGCGGGCGATCCGGTTGCGCTCCAGCGCCCGTGCCTGCGCCGCCCGCGCGGTCTGTTCCCGCTCCGCGCTCTCCGCCCGCTCCCGCAGGGACCGCAGTTCGACACGCCGTGCGCCGATGGCCGTCCCGACGGCCACCGCGATGCCTGCGATCAGCGCCGGGAACGCGAGTTCAAGCCACAACGGGGCGGGCGGGGTCGGGTAGAACCCGCCGGTGAACTGTGACGCGGTCACCAACGCCAGAGCGACGACCCCGGCCTCCACCGGACGGCGGCGGGTGGAGAGCGAAACCAGCGCCAGAAACGCGGCGCCGGAGGCGAGTGCCGACGCGGTCGAGGCGATCGCGACCGTCATGGCGACGGCGAGCGGGAACCGCCGCCGCCACAGAAGCGCCGTCAGACAGCCGAGAGCCACCAGCGGATCACCGATGACGAACCACGAGCCGGTTCCGGTCGCCTGTCCCCGCAGCACCACACCGGTGGAGAGCCAGAGCGGTATGCCCACTGCCGCGGCCGCCATCAGCGGCCATGTCTGCTGCCACCACCCGAGCCGTGGCGCGACGTCCGTGTTCACCTGATCATTATCGCGACACCGCGCGGCCGTTGAGTCAGACCGGGGGCTGATGCGCCCTCGACCAAAGTCGCATCACCGCCCCGCCTTTGGTCGAAGACGGCGCGAGCCGCCGGGCTGATGTGCCTGCCCCGTCGCATGGACAGACTCGTTCACGTGCCGAGACAACGGGACACGAGACGGAGTAACGCGATGCGCAAGGGGGGCTGTATGGCCGTTGAGGCGGTCGGGATGGTGATCACGGCCCTGGCCGCCCAAGCGATGATCCGCGGTTTGCTCAACCAGGATTCCGAACCGCTCTGGGGCATCCTCAACGGGGTCCCCGGCGGCCTCACCGGCCAGATGATCCTCCTCGGATCCATCGCACTAGTCGCCATGGTGCTCGGTGGCTGGGCACACGCCCGCCACGAACCGACCCGCGATTCCGGGAGTCTCGATCCTGGCCACCGGGCAGCGCAAGTAACGGGAAGCGGAAGCATGTTCAAGGAGTGGCGGCATCGTCGGGCTGTGCAGCGGGTCAAGCCCGGGGACGGACGAGCGCTGAAGCGTTTCCGCTGGTGGCAGTTGCTTTCCCGCGCACTGTTCCATCTACGGCTGACGAGCGACGACGGCCGGCCGACGGTCTACGCCATCGACGTCACGCATCAGAATCAGTCGTCCGGCTACCTCAAGGTCCATCTGTACCTCGATGGCAGGCATCACGCCGAGTCCAAAGTCCCTGCCGTCTTTCCCGTCCAGGGTGGCACCGTCGAAGTAAGGACGAGCACCTTCGGGCTCAAGCGCTGCCACTACGTCACCGCCGAGGGCGCCGAGTTCCAGCTCATCCCGGACCCCGCCTCCGCCGAGGGGCGCCGCGCGCGCCTCGACCGATCGCACCCCGCGCTGAGCCGCCGGATCGGTTTCCTCTCGCTGATCGTGCTCGTCATCGGCCTGGTTCTCCTGATCCTTCAGCTCGCCGAACAGGTCACCCGGGCGCCGGAGGGCGTCTCCCAGTACGTCGGGACCTTCACCTCGCCCATTGATCTACCGGCATGGGGCAACGTCGTGCTCGGGCTCGCTACTGTGGCGGCCAGCACCGAGCGGGCGCTGCGGCTGCGGTACAACTGGCTGCTCGACGGTGGGGCGGGCTGAATCCCTCGGTGGTCGGTGATCACTGGTCAGCCGGCTCCGCACCTGACTGTCCGGCCAGTCCTAGCCGAGTGCAGCTGTCGCGGCTCGGAGTTCATCGAGTGCCTGGCGGGTGAGCTCGGGGAGCGTTTGCTGATCGGCCTGGTCGGAAAAGTACCCGTGCTGTCAGCAGTCCCGCGATGCTGCCACCCAGTCCGCCCTAGGCGCCTCGTGGGCTGGAAGGGATTCCGGACGGCTTCCGCGACAAGCTCCTGAGCGCCGACTTCGGTGCCGCCACCATCAAG
This sequence comes from Streptomyces sp. NPDC050997, assembly GCF_040660135.1. Classification (NCBI taxonomy): domain Bacteria; kingdom Bacillati; phylum Actinomycetota; class Actinomycetes; order Kitasatosporales; family Streptomycetaceae; genus Streptomyces; species Streptomyces sp. NPDC050997. Next base: position 110,482 of record NZ_JBFAGK010000012.1, on the reverse strand, counting down.
ATCAAGGACGGAGACTACTTCGGGTCCTGTGTGAGCTGGCGCTGAAGGCTGCGGGTGAGGTGTTCCGCCATGGCTTCCGCGGCGCGGTCGGGCTTGCGGCGCAGAATCGCGCGTACGACACGTTCGTGTTCCGCCAGCGTGGGGTCGTCTGCGCTTCTGACACTTCCGAGCCTGAAGACATGCAGATGGGAGTGGAGCCGCTCCACCGCATCGGCAAGCAGCGGACGTTGCGATGCCACCGCGATCGCGTCGTGAAAGCGCTGGTCGAGTGCGGCGAAGTCGCGGTAGTCCGCGTACCGCCCCGTCGGCCCGGGGTGGGTCTGCATCTCCTCCACGAGCCGCTCAATGGCGTCGAGTTGCTCCTCGGTGGCGTTGACAGCGGCGAGAGCCGCCGCTCTCGGTTCCAGGAGGAGCCGCATTTCGAAGAGTTCCTCCAGGCCCTCGCGGGTCAGCAACTCGGTTGCGCGGTACCCGGAGAGCGACCTTTTCACCACCAGTCCGTCGGACTCGAGCCTGGCCAGCGCCTCACGGACGGGCGTGGGCGAGACACCGAGAGCACGCGACAGCGCCTCGATCCCCACGCGTGCGCCAGGGGCGATCTCATGGTCCATGACCATGGCTTTGATCCGCTCGTAGACGCTGTCCGAGAGGGCCTGGCGACCAGGACCGGCGGATTGGCCTCTTCCTTCGGACTCCGGGGCCCTGGCAGATGAACTTTCATGCGGTGGCATCCGTTCTCCTGCTCCTGCCGCTCCGGAGTTGACGGGACTGGAGCAGTTTACCGAGGTGAGGGCGTTGCCCGGTGCCGCCGCAGTCGCGCGGCCGCCCCGGGTGCCCGCAGTCCCGGCCTGGGCTCGTCCGCCGTCGTCGGAGTGGACGGAGGGCTGCTCACCGCCGCCCGCTGCTGGACGCATGGACTTGATCTCCTATTCCCTTCTGACGGTTTGTGTGCCGCAGGCGTCGGCGGCGTCAGGGCACGCGCAGCCGGTAGGCGTTCAGCGCCGTGCCGCCGAAAACGTCACCCCGTTCGTCCACGCTGAGCCCAGCCGTCAGGGCACGGGCCGCATCGAGCACTTTCGCGTAGTCGGCGGCCACCGTACACACGGGCCAGTCGGAGCCGTACATGATCCGGTCCGGGCCGAAGGCTTCGAGGACCGTCTCGGCGAAAGGACACAGGTCGTCGACTGTCCAGCCGCGCCAGTCGGCCTCCGTGACGAGGCCGGACAGCTTGCAGAAGGTGTTGGGTTCTGCCGCGAGGGCCCGCAGTTCCGAAGCCCACGGTTCGAGCGCGCCCTCCGCGATGCCGGGTTTGCCGATGTGGTCCAGGACAAACCTGAGGCCTGGCAGACGGCGGGCCACGGCGGTGGCCGCCGGCAGCTGATGCGGGAGAATGACCAGGTCGTAGGCCAGGCCGGCGGCAGCCACCGCGGACAGACCTCGCAGGACATCTTCCCGGACCAGCCACCGCTGGTCGGGTTCCGACTGCACCTGGTGCCGGATGCCCACCAGCCGCCGGCCGCCCGGCAGTTCACGCAGCCGGGCCAGTGTGTCCGCCACATCGGGAGCTGTCAGGTCGGTCCATCCGACCACTCCGGCGACCAGCGGGTCAGAGGCCGCCTGGGCCAGCATCTCGGGGGTCTCCTCCGGGACCGTCACGGTCTGCACCATCACGGTCGCGCCGACTCCGGCGTGCTCGGCCGGCGGGCGCAGGTCCGCCAGCGAAAAGGTCCGGCGCAGAGGCGCGAGTTCCGGACCGGTGATCCACTCCTGGTCCCGCACGACCAGATCCCACACATGGTGGTGGGCATCGACGAGTGGCGTGACACTCACGAGGTTTCCTCCTCCTCCGGTCGGTCCTCGATGACGAGGACTTACAGGTGCGCGGTCCGGGACGAGTGGTCCGCACAGGCGACGCGGGACACCGTCCGTCTGGTGACACGTCTGGTCTCACGGCATGAGGAACACCTGCTCCATCGAGGCCCACCACTCCCCCGGTCGACGTACCTGTCCACCTGTTCCGGACGGATTCCAACCACCTGTGCCACTCGCTTCATTCCGCTTCCTCCCGCGCGGTCACTGCCGAGGTCACTGCCGAGAGCGCGCGGTCGTGGATGATTCGGATGATCCGGCCGCTCATCCGTTCGTAGTCTCTGTCGTTGTCGACCTCGCCGCGGATGCGATGGTCGGCCATGACGAGGACACGGTCCGCCAGCGTGATCATCTCGGTGAGGTCGCTGCTGATCAGCAGGATCGGCAGACCTCCGCGGGCCAGCTCCCAGAGGAGCTCGTGGAAGGCGTGTTTGGTACGCACGTCGACGCCCACCGTCGGCTCGTCGACGATCAGCAGCCGGGTGTCGGCCGCGAGCCATTTCGCCAGACTCACCTTCTGCTGGTTGCCGCCGGACAGCTCACCGGCGTTCTGTTCGAGCCCCGCGACACGGATACTGAGACGGTCGACCATGTCCTGCGCCACGCTCCGCTCTTCGGAAGCGGAGACGAACCCGAGAGCCTTGGCGAGCTTCTTCCACACGGTGACCGTGATGTTCCGGTGGATGGGCTGCTCGAGGAAGACGCCTTCTTCCTTGCGGTTCTCGGTCAGGTAGCCGATGCCGAACTCGTGCAGTGCCTGGCGGGGGGAAGCGATCCGGGCCGGCTTGCCGTGCACCCTGATCTCGCCGCCTGTGACCCGGTCGAGGCCCAGAACGGCCTTGACCAGTTCGCTGCGCCCGGCGCCGACGAGTCCGTAGAGACCGACGATCTCGCCGGTCCGTACCTCCAGGGAGATGTCCTTGTGGCCGTCGGCGGTGGAGAGCCCGGCGAGCGCGAGAACCGGGGCGGCCGACCGGTCCGGGGTGCGTGGCCGCATCGCGGTGGCCGTGTGCGCGCGGCCGACCATCAGGTTCACGATGTCGTCATGCGTGTGGTCGGCAAGCGGTGAGGACTCCAGCACGGACCTGCCGTCGCGCAACACGGTGACGGTGTCGCAGATCGCGAAGACCTCTTCCAGCTTGTGGCTCACGAAGACGACGCATGTGTCACGGGCCGTCAGCCGCCGGACCACGTCGAAGAGGCGTTCGGCCTCCTGCGGGGACAACGAGGCGGTCGGCTCGTCGAGCAGCAGCATCTGGCTCTCGGTGTAGAGCGCCTTCGCGATCTCCACCAACTGCTGCTGGGCCACTGACAGTTCACGGACCGCCCGGTGCGGGTCGAGGTCCAGTCCCAGCTCCGCAAGGCAGCGCAGGGCGGGCGCGTTCATGGCCTCCCGGTCGACGAGCCCGCGGCGCGAGGGAGGGCTCTGCAGCGTGATGTTCTCCGCCACCGAGAAGTCGGGTATGAGGTTGCGTTCCTGGTGGACGACGCCTATGCCGGTCCGGGTGGCCTCCAGGGGCGAACGCAGGCGGACCTCTTCGCCACGCCACGTGAGCCGGCCGCCGTCGGGTGTGTGGACGCCGGTCAGGACCTTGATGAGGGTGGACTTCCCCGCACCGTTCTCGCCCAGCAGTGCGTGCACTGATCCGGCCGTCAGGCGCAACCCGACGCCGTCCAGGGCCCGTACTCCGGGGAAGACCTTGACGATCCCCCGGCCTTCGAGAAGGACGTCGCTCATCGCGCACCTCCGGCGTTCGGCAGGGCGGCGTCGGCCGTCGGTCCTGGGCCGACCGGTGCGGGCGGGGTACGCCCTTGCGCCTTGCCCTTCTTTTCCAGGTGTGTCTGGTGGATGCGGCCGCCGACCACCGTGCCGAGCACGACCAGGCCGATGAGGAAGTTCACCCAGCTCGGGTCGAGCGAGAACTGGGCGCGCGCGGCGTCGATGAGCCGCATGACGAACGCCGCCAGGACCGTGCCGAACACCGCGACGGATCCGCCGCTCAGCGCGACACCTCCGGTGATCGGAGCGGCGAAGCTCGGCAGCAGCCAGTCTCCGCCGACACTGCGGTTGACACCGGGCAGCGAAGCCGTCGCGGTCACGGCGGCGATGCCGACCAGGAGACCGGACAGGGTGTGGGCGAGCACGATCTGCCGGTCGGTGGAGATGCCCGACAGTCTCGCCGCCAGCGGGTTGCCGCCCGCCGCGAGAAGTCGGCGACCGGCGGTCGTGCGGTACATGAACGCGGCCAGCAGGGCCGCCGCGGCGAGCGCGGTGAGGAACACCAGGGGGAGGTTCAGCGGGGCCGCCCGGCCGAGGTCCCTCAGGGTCGGTGAGTAGCCGTCGACGGTGCGGGTGCCGACCAGCCGGTACTGGGCTCCCAGCAGGATGGTCATCGTCCCGAGCGTGACGATGAAGCCGTTGATCCGCGTCGCCACGATGAACACGCCGGTCGCCAGACCGACCAGAGTCGCCGTGAGGACGCCGGCCGCGACGGCGATGGGAGCCGGGACACCGTCGTCGGCCATCAGAACACCCGTCAGACAGGCCGTGAAGCCGCCCAGGGCACCGACTGCGAGGTTGAGCTGTCCGACGCACAGAGCTGCCATCTGGGCGAGCCCGATGAGAATGGGCGTGGCCAGGTACTGCAGGAAGGTCCGTACCGACGGTCCCTGGAAGAACTCGCCCGAAGAAGCCACTCCCAGGGCGACGTATCCGGCCAGCACCACGCACAGCAGCGTCATGCTCGTGGAGCGGGAGAGACGGCGCAGGACCGCGCCGGCCCTGGCTCCGCGATCGTTGAGCGTGATCATGTGGAGCGCACCACCTTGCGATAGGACACGACGGTGCGCACCCGGTCGGCCGACAGGGCCAGCAGCAGGACGCAGCCGAGGTAGATGTTCAGGCTCTCCAGGCCGACGCCGAGCAGGTCCAGGCCCTTGCGGATGACGCCGACCAGGGACGTGCCCAGCAGTGCGCCGAGTACGGAGACGACGCCGCCCGTGAGCAGGGTGCCGCCGAGGACCGCGCCGAGGAACGAGGGCAGCATGAAGTCGTCGCCGATTGCGGCGCGGAACGTGCCGGTACTGGCTGCGGCCATGAAGCCGGCAAGCGCGGCGAGCAGTCCGGAGAGGGCGTGCGCGAGGATCACACGGCGGCCTGTGGGGATGCCAGACAGTTCCGCCGCCGCCGGGTTGGCCCCGGTCAGCAGGAGCTCCCGGCCCATGCGGGTACCGGCGTACAGGAAGCCGAGGCCGGCGAGCGCCAGGACCGTGAACTGCGCCAGCTGCGGGACGGCCGGGGATCCGCAGACGGGTCCGACACAGATGTCGGCGAGCGAGCTGGAGCGCAGTTGCGTGAGCCCGTCCGGCTGCGTGGTGAAGGCCGCGTTCTCGGTCAGCGCGGAGTAGAGCAGGGAGACCAGTCCCAGCAGGGCGAAGTCCATGGCCAGGGTGACCACGAAGGAGTTCACCCCGGTACGGGCGATGATCCAGCCGGTCAGGGCGCCGATGGTGGCGCCGACGAACAGGCAGAGCAGCAGGCCGAGTGGGAGGGGCAGGCCGAGCCGGTCGTAGCCGAGGCCCGCGAACAGGGCGCCGAAGGCAGCCATACGGCCGACGGCGAGGTTCATGTGTCCCACGGAGAGGACCACCATCTGGGCGAGCGCCACCACGGTCAGCGTCGAGATGTCCCGCAACAGGGGGAACAGCACGAGACGCTCATCGAAGAACGCCGGCCGCAGGACGCCGAACAGCGCTGCGAGAGCGACCGTGAGTACCAGGAGACCGAGCCGCTGGTTCACCCAGAACGGCAGCCGCTGCGCGGACCGCGGCGCGCCGGCCGCCCCGTCGGCCCGGCTTTCGTTCTCCGGTGTCACGACGGGTGTGCTCATGCCACCCTCCTGTTGTCGATCGCGTCCATGTCCCAGTCGATCCCGATGCCCGGCACGTCCGGTGCCACCGCCAGTCCGTCACGGACCGTCAGTTCGGTGCGGGTCACCGCTCGCAGCTGCGGGATGTACTCGACGAACATGCCGTTGGGCACCGCGGCGGCCAGGCTGACATGCAGCTCCATCAAGAAGTGCGGGCAGACCATGACGTTGTGGCTCTCGGCCGTGTGCGCGACCTTCAGCCACGGCGTGATGCCGCCGACGCGCGCGGCGTCGACCTGTATGACGGAGGCGGCGCCCGACTCCAGGTACGTGCGGAACTGCATGGCGGAGTACATGGACTCACCGACGGCGACGGGAATCCTCGTCGCGGCCGCCAGGCGGGCGTGTCCGCTGATGTCGTCGGCCGGGAGAGGCTCCTCGAGCCAGTACGGTCCGTAGGGCTCGAGGGCGGCCGCGAGGCGGAGCGCCGAGGAGATGGTCTGTGACTGGTTGGCGTCGGTCATGATGTGCAGCGACGGCCCGACCGCCTCGCGGACGGCACGCAGCCGCTCGGCGTCCTCGGCCACGTGCGGCTTTCCCACCTTGATCTTCACGCCCGCCCACCCGGCCTTCTGTGCCTTGAGCGCGGAACGCACCAGGTCGTCGGTGCTCAGGTGGAGCCAGCCGCCTTCGGTGTCGTACAGCGGGACCTCCTGGCGGTGGCCGCCGGCCAGCCGCCACAGCGCTTCACCGGCGCGCTTGCACCGCAGGTCCCACAGGGCGGTGTCGACAGCGGCGAGGGCGAGGGAGGTGATGGCTCCGGTGGTGGTGGCCCGCGTCGTGGCGAACAGCCGCTGCCACAGTGCTTCGACGTTGCGGGCATCCGCTCCGATGAGGAGAGGCAGCAGGTGCTCCCGCAGCAGGGCCAGGACGGACGACCCGCCGGTGCCGATCGTGTAGGCGTAACCGGTTCCCTGGAGGCCGTCGCCGGTGTTGATCTCGACGAGGATCGTCTCCTGTTTGACGAAGGCCTGCACCGCGTCCGTGCGGTCCGTCTCCACCTCGATGTCGGCCAGCAGTGCCGTGGCGGTCGTGATGAGGGTCATGGTGCGAGGTCCGCTTTCCGTAGTGCCGTCGGCGGTCAGTTGCAGTCGAGGTACGTGTCCGCGAACTGCTTCTTGAGCTCCTCGGTCTTGGCCTTCCTGGCCGAGTCGAAGGTGTCCACGTCCGCCTTGCTGACCACGAACGAGCCGGAGTCGATGATCTGGCCCGGTTGGCGCATGGTGCACTGCTTCGTCTGCAGCAGCGCCAGCACCCAGGCCCCCACCTCGGCCTGCCCCACGGGGTTCTGCACCACGGTGGCGGCGACCGAGCCGTCCTTGATGCCGCTCAGGATCTTGGCGTCGTCGTCGATGGCTACGACCTTGGCCTTGGACCCGGAACTCTCGACCGCGTCGGCGGCGGCGACGGCGGGGTTGTAGGCGGTGGTGACGATGCCCTGGATCTGGTTGCCCTTGGCCGCGAGTAGGTCGGAGACCGCTTTCTGCGCGGTCTGCAGGTCCTTGTCGACATCGGTGATCGTCTGCAGCAGCTTCACCTTGCCGCCGGACTCCTTCACCGCCATGGTCACACCCTAGATGCGCAGCTGCGTGTTGGCGTCCACGTTGTTGCCGGTGAGGTGAACGAGCGTGCCCTTGCCGCCCATTGCGTCGATCGCGGCCTTGGCCGCCTTGTACGCGGCGACCTCCACGTCCGTGGACAGGCAGAAGTCGGCCTTGTCGGTCCCGCCGGACGGGCAGGAGGCGAGCGAAGCCACGGCGAAGCCTTGTGACTTGAGGTCCGAGAAGGTGGTGTTGATGTCGGTGGGCGACACCCCGAAGATCCCGAACGCGTTGTAACCGCGGGCCGCGAGTGTGGAGAGCAGGTTGTCCTGCTTCTGCTGGTCCCATTCGGAGGTCTCGTCGAAGGTCATGCCCCCGAGGCCGTACTCCTTCTTCGCGGCGGCCCCCGCCGCCTTCCAGGGCTGGAAGTACGGGTGGGCACCGCCGGGCACGAGGGCGACCTTGGTGCCCGACCCGTCGGCCAACTCGGCAGTGCCGGTGCCGGTCTTGGCGGACGCGGTGGTCTGGGCGTCCGAGGTCTCGTCGGAATTCTTGATGGTGCAGGCTGCCGAGCCTGCCAGGAGCATGGCCACGGCGACGACGCCTGGCAGAACGGAACGGATCGGGGGATGCATCTCCACCACTTCCCAGAATCAAATAGGAAATCGGGTAGGGCGATGCTCAGCCACACCGCGCTCGCCGTCAACCCCTTGAACCGCACGTACCGAAGATCTCGCCGGTACTGCCGCTCATCGCACCGAGCACGGTACGGTTCAGCACAACGACGAAGCGTCCGAATCCGGCATATCGACCCTCTGGTTGGGTGCCTTGATCTCGGATCGAGCCAAGAATCCTATAGGAAACTGGGACCCCTAGGGGGCAGATCCGACGCTTGCCGGGAACGACCGAGACGCTGTCGGCCACGGATGCGTGGAGTACGGCAGTGGTGGCGGTGCCCCGCGAGGCGCTGGAAGCCTACGCCTTGGATCAGCCACCAATCCAGCGAGGAAACCTATCTTTCGAAGGCTCAACACGCCACTGCTGAATACTTCAGAAGAAGAATGGTTTTTTCATTGACAGCGGAAAAGAGCAGCTCTAGGTTTCCGGCCATGCGCCCGGCCCCGCCCCGTGATTCGTTCCCAACCGTCACTCCGACCGCCTCCGTTGTCTTCACTACCCTGCTCTCCCACGGTCCGCTCACCCGGGCCGCGGTGGGGCGGCGTACCAGGCTCTCTCCGGCTGCCGTCACCAAAGCGGTCCGTCCGCTGCTGGAGCTCGGCTACCTGGTGGAGGGTGTGCACGAAGGGGCGGAGCCCGCGGTGGGACGTCCGGCCTCCCTGGTGCGGGTGGCCGCGGGAAGGGCACTGTTCATCGGGATCAAGGTGACAGGCGACGAGATCATCGCCGTGCTGGTCGACCTGTGTTGCCGTATCCGGCTGTCCCGGCACGTGCGCCTCACGGGCCGCGAGCCGGAGGCAGTGCTTCCCGCCATCACCGCGCTGGTACAGGAGTTGCTCACGGAAGCCGTCGGATTCGGTGTGCAGGTGCGGGGCCTGGGCATCGCGATCTCGGGGGACGTGGACCGCGCGAGCGGTGTGGTCCGCTACTCGCCCTTCCTGGAGTGGCGGGACGTACCGCTCGCCGAGCTCGTGGGGACCGCGACCGGGCTGCCGGTCATGCTCGACAACGACGTGCGGGCGCTCACGGTCGCCGAGCACTGGTTCGGGGCCGGAGTCGGACTCTCGGACTTCGCCCTGGTGACCGTGGGGGCCGGCATCGGCTGTGGCCTGGTGGTACACGGGCGGGTGGTGTCGGGCGCGCACGGCGTGGCCGGTGAGATCGGGCATCTGTCCCTCGACCCGCTCGGCCCACTCTGCCACTGCGGCAACAGGGGGTGCGTGGAGGCGATCGCAGCGGACCCCGCGATACTCCACGCGGTGCGCGCGGCCACGGGCAGACAGGTGAGCGACGCGACCGAGGCGCTGGACCTGGCCCACAGCGGTGACCTCGGTGTCCGAGCGGTCTACGCACGGGCCGGCGAAGCCATCGGCAGGGCCATTGGCTCCCTGGTGAACATCCTCGGTCCCGAGCGGGTGATCATCTCCGGGGAGGGCCTGGCCGCCTACGACCTGTTCAGCGACGGCATCAAGGACGCGTTCGCCACGTCCGTCTTCGGTACCGGTTCGCAGTGTGACGTGGTGACACGTCCCCTGCCGTTCGAGGAGTGGGCGCGTGGGGCCGCCGCCACCGCGATCCAGTCCTTCATGGGGTCAGACACGTACGAGGAGTAGTGATGACGCTTCAGAGCCGCAGCCCATAGACCGCAGCAGAGCCGCCCGCCGAACGGTGCTCCACGGACTGCTCGGTGTCGTGGCCGCCACCCTGGCCGTACCCGTTTCTCGCGAAGACGGCCCACGCCACGGTGATGAACGCCCTCCAGCAGGAGAGCAACTTCACGGTCGAGACGGACGTCGTCGGCCACGGCACCTCCCACAGGAGCGTTCTCCTGCCCGCAGGGGCAACGCCATCCCACGCTCCTGGCGCACTTCCCGCTGCGGCGACAGTTCACCAGCGGGCTCACCATCGATTCGGGCAAAGGGCTGAGCCGCCCGTCCCCTGCCTGGAAGAACACCCGTCCCCGGGTGCCCGCACGATTCCGCTGACCCACAACCAGGAGGCGACCCATGCGGTCCTCCCCGTACAGAACCCTGCGCGGAGCCCTTGTCGGCTTCCCGCGCCGTACCATCAGAGCCGCGCTGGTCCTGGCCGTCACGGCTGGACTCGCCACAGCCGTCCCGGCCACCGCCGGACAGGCCGCGGCCGGCCAGGCCGCGGCCGTCACCTCGGGCGCGGCCACGGCGGACGCCGGCTCCGGCATCGCGGCCAAGCCGTACATGGGCTGGTCCAGTTGGAGCATGCAGTCCTCCCAGTACCCGGGCCTGAACCCGGACGGCAACTACAGCTACCTCACCGAGGCGAACGTCCTGAAGCAGGCGGATGCCCTCGCCACCACGCTGAAGAAGTACGGCTACGAGTACGTCAACATCGACGCCGGCTGGTGGATGGACAAGAACTGGACGTCCCAGTTCGACCAGTACGGCCGTCAGACTCCCGACCCGGTCCGGTTCCCACACGGCATGAAGTCGGTCGCCGACCACATCCACTCCAAGGGCCTCAAAGCCGGCATCTACCTCCCGGTCGGCCTGGAGAAGGGGGCGTACGGCGACGGCAAGGTGCCGATCTGGAACGCCCCCGGCTGCACCACCGCGGACGCCGTCTACCAGGACCTGCGCACCACCAACGGCTGGGACAGCTCCTACAAACTGGACTTCGACAACCCCTGCGCGCAGAAGTACATCGACTCGCAGGCGCAGATGTTCGCCGACTGGGGCTACGACTTCCTCAAGGTGGACGGCGTGGGCCCCGGCTCGTTCAAGTCCGGTGACAACTACGACAACGTCCCGGACATCGCCGCCTGGCACAAGGCCATCGCGGACACCGGGCGCCCGATCCACCTGGAACTGTCCTGGTCGCTCGACATCGGCCACGCCGCCGACTGGAAGAAGTACTCCAACGGCTGGCGCATCGACACCGATGTCGAGTGCTACTGCAACACCCTGGTCACCTGGGAGAACTCGGTCAACGACCGGTGGAACGACGCTCCCGCCTGGAGCCGCAAGGCAGGCCCCGGCGGCTGGAACGACCTCGACGCGATCGACGTCGGCAACGGTGAGATGGACGGTCTCACCAAGGCCGAACGGCAGAGCTACATGACCCTGTGGGCCATCAACAAGTCGCCCCTGTTCACCGGTGACGACATCACCAAGCTGGACAGTTACGGTCTCTCCTTGCTGACCAACGAGGAAGTCATAGGCGTCGACCAGAGCGACTCGCCCGTCGCGCGTCCCGTCACTTCGTTGGGCGACCAGCAGGTGTGGGGAACGAGGAACTCCGACGGCAGTTACACCGTCGCCCTGTTCAACCTCGGCAACTCGTCGGACTCCGTCACCGCCAACTGGGCGTCCTTCGGATTCACCGGCGCGGCCTCCGTACGCGATCTGTGGACCCACAGGGGCCTCGGGACGTACAAGAACAAGATCACCGCGACCCTGCCCGCACACGGCTCCCGGCTGTTCACCATCAAGCCCGGCGGCCCTCCGCTGGCGACCACAGGCTACGAGGCCGAGTCCGCGAACAACACCCTGACCGGCAACGCCTCCGTCTCGGCATGTGACTCCTGCTTCGGAGGCAAGAAGGTCGGCAACCTCTACCTCGACAGCAAGGTGCAGTTCAACGACATCAAGGTGAAGAAGGACGGCATCTACACCATCAAGGTCGCCTACGTCAGCGGCGACTCCCGTTCGGGGACGGTCTACTCCAACAGCGGAAACGGCACCAAGGTGAAGTTCCCCTCCACGGGCGACTGGGACACGGTCGAAACCATCAGCGTCCAGTTGGCTCTGAAGGCGGGCTCCAACACCATCACGTTCGACAGCGGCTGGGACTACTCGCCCGACATCGACAGGATCGACGTACCCAAGTCCTGACACCTGCCGCGGGCCCCCGGACCGACACGTCCGGGGCCCCGCGCCCGGGGACCGTCCGTGCCCCCACACGGTCCCCCAGCACCCGGGCGGGCACGCCCGGCGTACTCACCTCACGCAAGGCCCGACGGCCCGTATCCGTCGTTCCCGTGCGCCGTTCCCCGGACATGGAGTGCACAACGTGGACACCCAGCACACCGAATCACGCGACAACCACCCGAGTCGCAGAGGCTTCCTCGCCCTCGCCGCCACTGCCGGCGCCGCCGCGCTCGCCGGTCTGCCCGCCTTCACCGCCTCGGCCGCCCCCCTCCGCCCCACCTCCTCTCCTCTGCTGTCCGCGGCCGCCGCCGCGAAGAACCAGCTGTGGTGGCAGGCTCCCGGCTCCTCCAACTCGATGATCCAGCAAGGTCTGCCGGTCGGAAACGGGCGCCTCGGAGCGCTCGCGGGCAACGACCCCTCCGGCGAACTCCTGATGATCACCGACGCCACTCTGTGGACCGGTGGTCTCAACGACACCCTGCAGAGCGACGGCCAGTTCCCCTACGGCCGGGACGACTTCGGCTCCCTGACCCTGCTGGCCAAGCTCACCGTCGACATCCCCGAGCACGACCTGGGCTCCGTCGACAACTACCGTCGCACCCTGGATCTGGCCCAGGGCTTCGTCAGCGCCTCGTACGACCTGTCCGGCGTCACCTACCGGCGGCAGGTCTTCGCCAGCCGTCCGGACGACGTCATTGTCCTGTACTTCTCCCAGCAGGGCGGCGGCACCTACACCGGTACCGTCTCCCTCACCGGCACCCATGGCGAGTCCACCACCGCCGGCAGTGCCGGGCGCTACGCCTCGTTCGGTGCCGCACTCGCCAACGGACTGAAGTACGGCGCCGCCGTCACGGCCTTCAGCGGCACCGGCAAGGTCGTCGTCGACGGTACGTCGATCTCGTTCAGCAAATGCAAGGACCTCACCGTCGTGGTGAGCGGCGGTACCAACTACGCGCCCGACGCCGACGCCGGGTTCCGCGACCCGTCCCTGGACCCGGAGCGCCTGGCGCGGACCAAGGTCCTGGACGCCGCCGGCCACTCCGCGGGCACTCTGCTGAACACACACGTCGCCGATTTCCGTCCCGTCTTCGAGAGGCAGGACATCAACCTCGGCACATCGTCCGCCACCCAGCGCAAGCTGGACACCTGGCAACGGGTGCAGGCCCGCTACCGGGACAACGTCCCCGACCCCGAACTCGAGGCGGCTTACCTGAAGTTCGGCCGGTATCTGATGATCTCCGGGTCGCGGGGCAGCCTGCCGATGGGACTGCAGGGCCCGTGGCTGGACGGCAACGACCCGGACTGGATGGGCGACTACCACACCGACATCAACATCCAGATGAACTACTGGATGGCCGACCGGACGGGACTGTCCGACTGCTTCGACGCCTTCACGGACTACTGCCTCTCGCAGCTGTCCTCATGGACGGACGTCACCCAGCGGCTGTTCAACACCTCGACCAACAGGTTCCGCAACTCCACTGGGAAGATCGCCGGTTGGACCGTGGCCTTCTCCACCAACCCTTACGGCGGCAGCGGTTGGTGGTGGCACCCGGCATCCAACGCCTGGCTCTGCCAGAACCTGTTCGAGCACTACGAGTTCACCCAGGACCGTGCGTTCCTCGAAAGGATCTACCCCCTGATCAAGGGGGCCGTGGAGTTCTGGGAGGCCCGCCTCATCACCACGACCGTCACCGACGCCTCAGGAGCCTCGCGCGAGGTCCTCGTCGACGACAGCGACTGGTCCCCCGAGCACGGTCCGCAGGACGCCAAGGGCATCACCTACGCCCAGGAACTGGTGTGGAACCTCTTCGGCAACTACCACACCGCGACCCGGGTACTGGGCAAGGACATCTCCTACAGCACGACCATCGACGGCCTGCGTGAGCGTCTGTACCTGCCCGTGGTCAGCCCCAGTAGCGGCTGGCTCGAGGAGTGGATGTCGCCCGACAACCTCGGCGAGACCACGCACCGTCACCTCTCCCCGCTCGTCGGCCTCTTCCCCGGCGACCGGATCCGCCCGGACGACTCCACGCCGAAGGACATCATCGCCGGCGCGACGGCCCTCCTGACCGCCCGCGGCATGAACAGCTACGGCTGGTCCAACGCCTGGCGCAGCCTGTGCTGGGCCCGGCTGAAGAACGCGGAGAAGGCCTATCAGCTCGTCATCAACAACCTGAAGCCGTCGGCGGGCGGCAGCAACGGCACCGCGCCGAACCTCTTCGACATCATGGACATGGGAGGGGGACGCGGCATCTTCCAGATCGACGCGAACTTCGGTACCCCCTCCGCGATGATCGAGATGCTGGTCTACTCGCGGCCGGGTCATGTGGAGCTGCTGCCCGCACTGCCCGGCGCGTGGGCGGCGAACGGCTCGGTGTCCGGCGTCGGCGTCCGCGGTGGCTTCGTCGCCGACCTCAAGTGGAAAAACGGGAAGGTCAGCCAGGTGACGCTGAAGAGCGTCGGCGGCCGTGACACCACCGTCTTCGCGGGCGGCGCCTCGCGGAGGATCAGCCTGAAGCCCGGTGAGTCCGTCACGCTGTCCAACCTCGGCTGAGGCCGGTTCGGCACCTGAGGGCCACACGGCCCGTCCGGCCCGTTCCGGCTCCCGTCCGTCTTCGGCCGGGAGCCGGAACGGGCCGAACTCCCCGCCGGTATGGGGATTCATTGTGTCCGCGGCAAGCTGCGCGGCTTCGCGGGTGGGCATGGGCACGTTTCCGCCTCCTGTGCCCCTCAACGCCACAGCCCGAGCCGTCGAGCCCAGCCCGCCGCGGATGACGAGAAGAGTGGAGGAGACGACGATGTCCCCAGAAACAAGAAGCACGGAGTCGGGTCGCCGATCACGTCGCAGAGCCATGCTGTCCATGTGCGGCGTGCTGACCGGTATGGCCCTCACGGTCGTGCCGCTGAGTACCACGAACGTGGCAAGCGCCGCCACGTCTTCGTCGCAGGGCCAGGGCACACGGGTGAGTGCCTGGTCGCCCAGCATGACGACCGGCGGCCCGTCCTTCAGCAACCAGACCATCCGGATGGTGGTGCACAGCAGCGTCGCGGGCTCGGGCGCACGCATCACCCTGTCCAACCGGTACAGCACCACCCCGCTCGATGTCCGCGAGGTGGACGTGGCCGTCCAGGCGAGCGGTGGGGAGGCGACGCGCGGCACCACTCGGAACGTCTCCTTCGCCGGTTCCCGCGGCGTCACGATCCCCGCCGGCGAAGAGGCCGTCAGTGACGTCATACCGATCCCGGTCAGCGCCGGGCAGAATCTGCTCGTCAGCCTCTATCTCCCCGGCACGACGGGAACGTCGACCTGGCACTCCGACGCGTTCGACACCACCTACATAGCCCCTGGCAACCACACCGGTGACGACACCACCGGCTGGTTCTTCGACACCACGACCTCGTGGTACTACCTGGCAGGGCTGGACGTCGTGTCATCGACCGCGAAGGGCAGCGTCGTCGCCTTCGGTGACTCCATCACGGACGGCTACCACTCCTCGACCGGCACCTACAGCCGGTGGCCCGACTTCCTCGGACGCCGGCTGGGCGCCGGACCGGGGCCGCAGAAGCTGAGTGTCGTCGACGCCGGTATCGGCGGCAACCGGGTCCTCACCGACGTCCCGAACCTGTGGCAGGGGGTCAGCGCCCTGAAGCGCTTCGGGCACGACGCCCTCGGCCAGCCAGGTGTCAAGGACGTGATCCTCTTCGAAGGCATCAACGACATCGGCAACAACGCCGGCCCGGGCGGTCGGCCGCTGACCGCCCAGGACCTGATCAGCGGCTACCGCACCCTGATCGACGAGGCGCATGACGCGAACGTCAATGTCATCGGCGCGACCCTGATGCCCGACCAGGGCAATGGCTACTACACGCCTGCCGCCGAGGCGATCCGGCAGGACGTCAACCGGTGGATCCGCACCAGCGGTGCCTTCGACGGCGTCATCGACTTCGACCGGACCATGCGTGACCCCGCGAACCCGGCCGCCCTCAACCCCGCCTACGACTCGGGCGACCACATCCACCCCAACGACGCGGGCATGAAGGCGATGGCCGACTCGGTCGACCTGCGGCTCCTGCGCACCTGACGCACGCAGGCACTGGTCCCCTCAAAGGCGGCGCCCACAAGCCCGGAACGGCTCGCGGGCGCCACCACACCCGAGCTGGTTCCGTCACCCGACGGCAGCAGCCAACCGCGGTGAGGCACAGAACTCGCCCCGGAGCCACGGCAGTTCCTGTGTCCGCCGCCGTTACGGGCCCAGGAAGAGTTCGACGACGGGCACCGTCACCTCAGGGCGCTGGACGGGCAGGCGCAGGGTCAGGGTGCCGGGGTCGAGGCCGGGCATGGTGGTGGTGTCGGCCGACTGGTCCGGGGCGATGATCTCGGTGTACGCGGTCCGGCGAGTTCGGACACACGTCGGCCGACCCCGCCGGACCACGGTGCTCGTGCGGCGCCCGAGGCTGTCTGGAAACGCTCACCAACGACCAGGCGATCCTCCGCGCCGCCCGGCGGGCGGGCCTCGCCGCCGACGACACCGGAATCGAGGAGATCCGCAACCACGCCGGCGACCCGGCCTGCTCGGCGATCCTCACCGAGATAGGCACCGTCCGCGGTCGCGCCGTCGCCCCCGTCGTGAACCTCCTCGGCACCCCGGCCATCGCGATCATCGGCGAGAGCTATCCGCTCTGGCCGGGAATCGCACCCGGCTTCACCGAGGCGATGGAGGCCAGCCCGGTCGCCGCCAGCCGCCACGTGGAGGCGATCGTGCGGCCCTGGCACGACAGCCAGCACGCCCGTGGCGCGGCCAGCCTCGCGCTCGCCCACCCCGACACACTTGCCTGACCCGGCTTGCCGGAGCCGCACCGGAGACCGTGCGTATGGTGAAAATCCACCAGTAGAGGGTGAGTACGACCCACGCGCGGGAAGGTCCTGTCAGCCTAGTTTTTGGCACATGGCAACCAGTGACCACTTGTTGACCTCCGTCCAGATGGCCGGCTTCGTCGCGCACGGTTCCTTGCGCGTCGACGCGGTCGTTCCGGAGGAGATGAATGCCGAGGCGCTCGGCGTCCTCACAGCGGGTATCCCCGCTGTCCCCTACGGCATATCCGTGGCAAAGGCCTACCCGGAGGGCTCGTTCGCCCGCCGCCTCGTCGAGCTCCCCGAGGTGGCAGGCGCCCTGCGCAGCCTCGTCGGCCCCGATCCGACGATCGACCACCATGCCGTGCACATCCGCGAGCCGCGCGGGGGTAGCGCCCAGCCGCTGCACGGCGACGCGATCATCGACGTACGGCCTGACGCGTTCGACGTCCAGTTGATGTACTACCCGCAGGACGTCACGCCCGAGATGGGCGGCACTCTCAGCGTTCCGGGGTCCCATCTGCGGCGGATCAACGAGACCGACATCGGGCGGTACCAGAATCTGCTCGGGCAGAACCGACTGGTGTGCCCCGCGGGCACCGTGGTGTTCGTGCACCACGGGATCTGGCACGGCGGGCGGCGCAACGACAGCGATGTCCACCGGTACATGTTCAAGATCCGGTTCAATCCGACCGTGCGGCAGCGACTGCTGTGGGACACCTCTGATCTCCACGATCCGGCCGTGGCACAGGAGTTGGGACGATCCTTCCCCTGGTACGAGCCCGCCACGGCCCGGCTGGAGATGTACAACCGGATCAAGTTCTGGCGCGCTCTGACCGGCGATGAGTCCTTCGACCTGGAGCACTGGGTGACCCGGGTCTCCAACCGCCCGCAGAGGAGCGCCGTATGACCGCCGTCCGCCAGCAGGTCCTGGCTCTCTATCTCGGCACCTCCGCCCTCGACTCCGACGTGGTCGGGTGGTCCGTCTACGACGGTACGGGCCTCACGTCGCCGACCACAGGGGACAGCGACGAACCCCCCTACAAGACGGGCGTCGACGCTCTTCAGGACGGGTGGCGGCTGATCCAGGCGGCGCAGCTGATTCCGCCCTATCCGGGGCACGAGTACGACACGTCGTTCCTGAAGCACGAGTTCCTGTTCGAGAAGCTCGTCACGATGGTGGGCGAGGAGACGCCGCGACCCCGCTCACGGTGACTGCCACGCCGCACATTCCGCAGGGGTGCCCGCGCCGCGAGGGGCTTCGCCCTGCCGCCCACCCGGCTACCCCAGTGATTCTCGACCACCATCCGGAACGACGACAGCGATGCGGTACCCCACGGCCGTGCGCGGGGCACCGCACTCTTCTCCACGTCAGTGGCGCGCGATACCGTCAAATCCACACCACGACCGACGCGTTCACTTCTTCTGCTCGACCCGCACCCAGTCCACCTCCGCCTGCACTCCCCCGGCCGCGATCCTGTCGACACTGGACTGCGGCAGGCCCCAGTAGGGGCTGGTGACCTGGTTCCAGCCCGCCGGGTAGGCGCCGCCGAGGGCGAGGTTGAGGATGACGTACTGGTTGTGGTCGTAGACCCACTGTCCGCGGGTCGATTCGAGCTTGTTGCGGGTCGTCTCCTGGACGAGACGGTCGTCGACCAGGAATCGCATCCCGGTCGGCGTCCACTCCACCGCGTAGGTGTGCCACTGGTCGGCGGTGCCGCCCCCCGGGTATGTCTGGCGGGCGCCTATGTTGCCGTCCGCCGAGTAGCCGGGGCCGTGCAGGGCGGTGCTCGTCCAGTCCGCGTAGCCGATGTTCTCCATGATGTCGGTCTCACCGGAGGCGGGCCAGGACACGGACGGGTCGTCCACGTTGCTGCCCAGCATCCAGAACGCGGGCCAGTAACCGTCGCCGACCGGCAGTTTCATACGGGCGCTGACCCTCCCGTACGTGAAGTCGAACCTGGTGTTGGTGTCGATGCGTCCGGAGGTGAAGTCGTAGGTGCCCCCTCCCGCCTGGGTGCAGCCCTTGCAGTACTTGGCCCGCAGGACCAGATTCCCGTTCTCGGTGCGGACGTTGTCGGTGGAGTCCACGTACGCCTGCGACTCGCCGTTGACCGAGCCCATCTCGGTGCCGGTGCGCACGACGCGCCACTTGGAGCGGTCGAGGGCGGCCGTGGTGAAGTCGTCGAAGAACGCGGTCTGGTACGTGCCCGACTGGTCGCCGGGAAGTGCGGGATAGGCCGCGGAGGCGCTGCCGCCGGTACCCCAGACCTGGAACTCGTAGAGGGAGTAGCCGAATTGGGCGGTGGCGGGCGCGGGGTTGTAGAAGGAGCGGCGCTCCTTGCCGAGCATCCGTACATAGCGGCCGGTGGCGGGCTGCGACAGCGTCACCGTGTCGTGCCGGCCCGTCGCGTCGCCGGGTGACTTGACGTCCGCGCGGCGGGCGGCGACCTCGGCGGCGGTCGGCTGGTGGACCGTACGCCAGGTGCGGTTGTCGTCCGAGACCTGGAGCTGGTAATCGACGGCGTAGGCCGCTTCCCAGTACAGGTCGACGGTGTCGATCCGCGAGGTCGCGCCGAGGTCCACCGAGACCCAGCGGTCGGCGTTCCAGTCACTGGACCATCTGCTCACGTCGGCCTTGAAGTCGGCGGGCCATCCGCCGTCGGTGACGAAGGCGGGTGAATTCCCGGCGTGCTGGTAGAAGTTGGAGTACGCCGGGTGGTTGAGGGCGAGGTTGGTTCGGGTCGTCGACGCGGGGGCGGGTTCGCCTCCGTAGACCTTGAACGAGTAGAGGGAGTAGCCGTAGGGCGTGGCGCGTTCGACGCCGCGCATTCGGACGTAGCGGCCCGTCACCTCCTGTGGGTAGGTGTGCGCGGTGACGGAACCTCCGGTGCCGGCGGTCTCGGTGTAGAAGGGGGCCCAGTCGGTGCCGTTCTTCGACACCTCCAGGACGTATCTCCTGCCGTACGCGGTCTCCCAGTCGAGGACGACTCTGTCGATGCGGAGGGTGGTGCCGAGGTCGAGGCGGATCCACGCGTCGTCGGCGAAATTGCTGGACCAGCGCGTCGAGGCGTTGCCGTCGAAGGCGAGGCCGGGCGTGGCGCCGCCGTTCTCGCTGCCGGACGCGGTGACCGCGGCCGGGTCCGCGGCGTAGGCGGCGGCCGCCAGGTCGGCGTCCCAGGCCGCGGCGGCGGCTTGGGGTACGGGCGCGGCGAGGGCCGGGCCGTTCAACAGCAGTGCCACCGACGCGACGGTGGCGAGGGCGGTCAGCAGCGTGCGGGGTGTACGGGATGGCATACGGCTCTCCTCGGCGAGGTGTGGGGGTGCCCGTGCCGTGCTGTGCTGTGCCGGTGTGCTGACGTGCTGGTGCCGGTGTGCCAGTGCCGATGTGCCTGTGTGCTGATGTGGCTGTGTGTGGTGTGTCCGTGTGCTGATGTGCCGTCGTACGCCGGTGGGCGCGGGCTCCCGCACCCGCGCCCACCACGGGGGCCGCGCGTCAGGCGGCCCGGCGTACCCGGCCCTGGTGGGTGCGGACGATGTCCGCGTAGCGATGGCCGGTTCCCTTGATCGTCCGTTCCTGGGTGCGGTAGTCGACGTGGACCAGGCCGAAGCGCTTGTCGTAGCCGTACGCCCACTCGAAGTTGTCGAGCAGCGACCACGCGAAGTAGCCGGCCAGAGGTGCGCCCTTGCGGGCCGCGGAGGCGCACGCGGCCAGGTGGCGTACGAGGTAGTCCTGGCGCTCGGGGTCGTCGACGGTGCCGTCGGGGCGTACCACGTCGGGGAAGGCGGAGCCGTTCTCGGTGACGTACAGCCTGCGGGGCTCGTACTCCTCGGTGAGGCGCAGCAGCAGGGTCTCGATGCCGGTGGCGTCGATCTCCCAGTCCATGCCGGTGCGCGGGACGCCGAGCCGGCGGACCGAGCGGACGTGCGGAGCCGGTCCGCTCGGGTCGTCGGCGACGGTGGCCGGGAAGTAGTAGTTCAGGCCCAGCCAGTCGAGCGGCGCGGCGATCGTCGCCAAGTCGCCCGGCTGCTCGGGCAGTTCGACGCCGTACACCTCGCGCATGTCGGCCGGGAAGCCGCGGCCGTGGATCGGGTCCAGCCACCAGCGGTTGACGTGGCCGTCCATGCGGCGCGCCGCCGCGACGTCCTCGGGGCGGTCGGTGGCGGCATGGATGGTGGAGAGGTTGTTGACGATGCCGACCTCGGCGGCCGGGGCCGCGGCGCGGATCGCCTGGGCGGCCAGGCCGTGCCCGAGGAGCAGGTGGTAGGAGGCCCGGATCGCGGCGGTCAGGTCGGTGAGGCCGGGAGCCATCTTGCCTTCGAGGTGGCCGATCCAGGCGGAGCAGAGGGGTTCGTTGAGGGTGGCCCAGTGGGTGACGCGGTCGCCCAGGCGTTCGGCGACGACCGACGCGTACGCGGCGAAGTGCTCGGCGGTCGCCCGCTCGGGCCAGCCGCCGCGATCCTGGAGGACCTGGGGCAGGTCCCAGTGGTAGAGGGTGACGGACGGGGTGATGCCCGCTTCCAGCAGACCGTCGACCAACTCGTCGTAGAAGGCGAGGCCCTTGGCGTTCACCGGCCCGTCGCCGCCCGGGATCACCCGTGGCCAGGCGACGGAGAGCCGGTAGGCGTTGGTGCCGAGCTGCTTCATCAGCCCGATGTCCTCGCGCCAGCGGTGGTAGTGGTCGCAGGCGACGTCGCCGTGGTCGTTGTTGTCGATCTTGCCGGGGGTGTGCGAGAAGGTGTCCCAGATCGACGGCGCGCGGCCGTCCTCGGCGACGGCTCCTTCGATCTGGTACGCCGCTGTGGCCGTACCCCAAAGGAAGTCGTGCGGGAGTGCGGCGAAGTCGATGGTCACAGAAGTCCCTTCGGAATGGGGGGAGTCGGTCATTTGACGGCTCCGGCCGTCAGCCCGGCGACGAGATAGCGCTGGAGGAGCAGGAAACCCGCGACCACGGGGACGCTGACGACGAGCGAGGCGGCCATGATCTGGTTCCAGTACACGTTGTTGAGCGTGGAGTAGCCCTGGAGCCCGACGGCGAGCGTGCGGGTGGTGTCGTTGGTCATCACCGACGCGAACAGCACCTCGCCCCAGGCGGTCATGAAGGCGTAGACGGCGACCGCGACGATGCCGGGGATCGCGGCCGGCACGACGACCCGCAGCAGCGCGCCGAGTGGTCCGCAGCCGTCCACCAGCGCCGCCTCGTCCAGGTCGCGCGGCACCGAGTCGAAGTACCCGATCAGCATCCAGATCGAGAACGGCAGCGAGAAGGTGAGATACGTCAGGATCAGCCCGCCGCGCGACCCGAACAGGGCGATGCCGGTGGAGTTGCCGATGTTGACGTAGATCAGGAACAGCGGCAGCAGGAAGAGGATGCCGGGGAACATCTGGGTGGACAGCACGGTGACCGTGAAAACGCGCTTGCCCCGGAAGTTGTAGCGGCTGACGGCGTACGCGGCGAAGACCGCGATCACCACCGAGCAGACCGTCGCGGCGCCCGCCACGATCAGCGAGTTCAGGAAGTACCTCGCGAGCGGGACCGTGGACCAGATGTCGATGTACGGGCGGATCGTCAGGCTGCTCGGCAGCCACCGGAACTTCCCCGAGACGTCCGCGAGCGGCTTCAGCGAACTGGAGACCATGACGTACACCGGCAGCAGGACGAAGCCGGTGAGCAGGGTGAGGAAGATCCGGCGGGACCAGAGGAAGGACCGGGGCGGAGCCATCGGTGAGCGGGCCGTCGAAGAGGTGCTAGACATCGGCCGTCTTCCTTCCTCGGGAGGTCAGCAGGAGGTAGACGCCCGTCACGACGAGCAGGAAGAGCAGCAGCAGGACGGACATGGCGGAGCCGGTGCCGAAGTTCCAGGTCACGAACGACGCCTGGTAGATGTGGACCGAGATGAGGTCCGCGGCCTCCGGCGGCGTTCTGCCGAACAGGACGTACGGCGTGTTGAAGTCGTTGAACGTCCACAGGAACAGGACCAGGACCAGGACCTGGTTGACGGGGCGCAGTGACGGCAGGGTGATGCGGCGGATCTGCTGCCACAGGCCGGCCCCGTCGAGGGCGGCCGCCTCGTACAGCTCGCCCGGGATGTTCTGCAGGCCGGCCATGACGATGAGGAAGGCGAACGGCCAGCCCTTCCACACGGACACGGTGAGCAGCGCGACGAAGCTGTTGTCGCCGATGAGCCAGAAGGACGGCTTGTCGGTGAGGTGCAGCTGGTCGTGCAGGACGTGGTTCACCAGGCCGTTGTCGTGCTGGAACATGAAGACCCAGGTGATGACGGCCGCGTACACGGGCAGCGCGTACGGGACGAGGAACAGGGCGCGCAGCAGGCCGCGGCCGCGGAAGGTGTCCTGCATGTAGATCGCGGCCGCGGTGCCGATCAGCCAGCACAGGCCGACGGACAGCAGGGTGAAGCCGATGGTGACGAGAAACGAGTGAAGCAGCGCCTCGCCGACGGGCGCGTCGAAGTCCACCGACACCTGGTAGTTGTCGAGGCCGGACCAGGGCGCGGTGCCCCAGTCGCGGATGTAGAACTGCGTGAGCTCCTTGAAGCTCATCACGATGCCGATGACCATCGGCACCAGGTGGACCAGGAGTTCGAGGAGCAGGGCCGGCAGAAGCAGCAGGTAGGGCAGTCCGATGCGCTTGATCCGCCCGGTGCGGCGCGGGCCACGCGCCGCACCGGGGGAGTTCTTGCGCACCGTCCGCTCGCCGGACTCGGCGGAGGCGGTCGTGGTGGTCATGTCGGTGCTCGCGCTCACTTCGTCGGCATCTGCTGCTGGGCCTTCTCGAGCTTGGCCTTCACCCCGTCCGTGGTCACCGGGCGTCCGGCGGCCGCCTCGGCGAACAGCTCCTTGACGGCCGTACCGACCGCCGTCTCGAACTGGGACTCGTCGGCGACCTGCGGAAGCGCGGCGGCGCTCTTGGCGAGGGTGTCCTTCAGGACCGCGTTCGCCGGGGTGTTGAAGGCGGCGTCCGACTGGGTGGTCTTGACCGGCGGGATCGTGCTGTACGCCGTGTTGAGTATCTTCTGCTCAGCGTCGCCGGTCATGAACTTCACGAACTTCGTGGCGCCGTCGATGTTGTCGGTGTTCTTGAAGACGGCCATGTTGATGCCCGCGACCATCGAGTTGACGTTCGTGCCGGTTCCGGGAGTGCCGGACTGCACGGGCATCGGGGCGATGCCGTACGCGTCGTCGCTCATGCCCTGCGACTTGAGGTTGGCGGACGCGGACTGCCACAGCAGCATCGCGTTCGTACCCTTGGCGAAGTCGCTCACGGACTGGTTCTGCGCGTACTCGGCGTTGCCCGGCGCGATGATCTTGTCTTTCGCCATCAGGTCGACGTACTGCTTGACCGCGGTGACCACGCCGTCGTTCGTGAAGTCCGGCTTCCCGTCGGCGGTGAAGAAGTCGGCGCCATGCTGCTTGGCGAAGACGAAGGTGTGGTGGATGTTCTCCGCCAGGCTCGCGCCCTCGGCTCCGAGGCCCCATTTACCGCCCTTGGAGAGCTTCTTGCCGTCGGCGATCAGCTCGTCCCAGGTGGCCGGCGGCTTGGCGATACCCGCTTCGGCGAACAACTTCTTGTTGTAGTAGAGCGCGTACGCCATCGAGTACAGCGGCACCGCGGCCGGGTCCTTGCCCTGCGCGCCCGTCGAGCCGAGGGCCGAGTCGACGAAGCGGTCCTTGCCGCCGATCTTGTCGAAGTTCTTCGCGTCCCACGGCAGCAGCGCCCCGGTGGCCTGGAGGGAGGCGCTCCAGGTGTTGCCGATGTTCAGCACGTCCGGGCCCTGGCCCGACGTGGTCGCGGTCAGGATCCGGTTGAGCAGATCCGACCAGGGCACGACCTCCAACTTGACCTTGATGCCCGTCTGCTTCTCGAACTTGTCGAGTTCGGGCTGGAGGACCTTCTTGTCCACCGCGATGCTGGCGCCCTGGTTGGAGGCCCAGTACGTGAGCGTCTTCGGCGAGTCGTTGGATCCCCCGCCGGTCGACGAACCGCCTCCGCAGGCCGAGGCGGCAAGGGCGAAAGACATGGTGACGGCGCCTACGGCCGCGGCTCGGATGCTGCGCATGGCTCCAGGTGTCCCTTTCCGGGAGTCGAGAACCCGAGGCAGCTCCGGAACGATACCCCGTTCGACTTCCGAAGCCCCTCATGGCTTAATTTAGAACGTGAGTTAAACCTCGAGAGAAAGAAGCGTCAAGAGATCCGGCACGGGTATCTTGTCCAGCGACGCCGGAAAATCAGGAGGTCAGGTGGCAGCGCGCAACGGCCGGACGGTCCATGACCTGCGGCGGGAGAACCGCACCGCCGTTCTACAACGGTTGTATTTCGACGGGCCGATGAGCCGCCACTCGCTCGCGCCCGCCACCGGGCTGAGTTCGGGTTCCATCAGCAACGTCATAGCCGAACTGCTGGCCGACGGTCTGGTGGAGGAGGCGGGCAGCGTCGGCTCCGACGGCGGCCGCCCGCGCACCCTGCTGCGCGTCGTCCCCGGCAGCGGGCACATGATCGGCGTGGACGTCGGCGAGACCCGGGTACGTGTGGAGCTGTTCGACCTCTCGCTGGCGGAACTCGCGCGCACCGAACGCCCGTTGGCACACAAGGGTCGGCAGGCGTACGACGTGGACGTCATCGTCGGTCACATCCGCGACGGTGTCGCCGAGGTCCTCGAGGCAGCCGGGATAACCGCCGACGAACTCCTCGGCGTCGGCATAGGCATGCCCGGCATCGTCGAGCGTTCCGGCGAGGACGGCGCGATCGTCCACGGTCAGACGATCGGCTGGGACGCCGTCCCACTGGAGAGCATGCTGCGCCTGTCGGGTCTGCTCCCCGAGCACGTGCCGTACTTCATCGACAACGGCGCCAAGACGCTCGGCCAGGCGGAGATGTGGTTCGGCGCCGGACGCGGCGCGCGCAACGCCGTGGTGGTGCTCTTCGGTTCGGGCGTCGGCGCGTGCGTGGTCACGGACGAGGTGGAGCACGGCCGGGCGGTCGAATGGGGCCACCTCACCGTACGGGTGCAGGGGCGGCGGTGCCGCTGCGGGGCACTGGGCTGTCTGGAGGCGTACGCGGGCGCCGAGGCGCTCATCGCACGCTGGCAGGAGGCGGGCGGGCAGCCGCCGTACGACACCGACGAGGAGACCGCGCTGACGGCGATGCTCGCGGCGGCCTATCCCGAGGACGGCCGTGCGCCGGACCCGGTGGCGGCGGCCGTCCTCGCCGAGACCGCGGAGTATCTGGGCGCGGGCCTGTCCGACCTGATCAACCTCTTCCAGCCCGAACGCATCCTCATCGGCGGCTGGGCCGGCCTCCAACTCGGCTCGCGATTCCTGGAGTCGGTGCGCACCCACGCCCTCGCCTACGCGCTGCGGTACCCCGCAGGACGCGTCGGCATCGAGCTGGGCAGGCTCGGGCCGGACGCGGTGACCGTGGGCGCCGCGATCCTGCCGCTCGCCGACTTCTTCGCCCACGGCGGCCGCCGCTCCCCCGCACCCGGCGCACCCGTGCCGTCTCCCGCGTGGCGTACGTCGCTGGGCGGTCGCCTGGCGTAAGGCGCGGGCCGGGTGTCCGACGCGGGCGAGCGCACGGCGGAGATCATCCGCGTACGGGATGCGTACGCCGACTCGCGCACCACCGACTCCGGATCGTGAGATCGTCCGTCCATGAACAGCGACCTGGAAGTGAGTGCTCTGGCGATCAATGTCACGATCCCGCAGGCACTGCGCTGGACGGACACTCGACGCGGTGAAGCGTTCACGCTGACCACACTCAATGTCCGGCTCCTCCCGGACGGTCACCTCGCCGCAAAGGCCTATGGCCGACCAGTCGGTGGTGGTCGGGGCGCATACGTCTCGTTCCCTGTCCCCGACAAGCCCGAACTGGCGGCCCTGATCGCCGGCGCTGCCAGCCGTGCCGGGGCGTTGTGGGCCGCTCATCTTGGTCTCGGCTGAGCCTGGTTCGGCTCGACGCCGGGCGGTGGCAGTCCCGTGATCCGGCGGTTCAAGACCGGCTCGCAGTGGTCGAGCTCAGACCCGATGGTCGCGCGGACCCTCGTCGTGGAAGACCTCCTCCATGGGTGCCCACCATTCGCCCTCGGCCGCCGATGCGACGGGCTGCTGGCACGGATCGGTCAGTTGCCACCAGCGCCGCGTCACCTCGTCCTCGGCGAGCCGGGCGAGGTCCGCGGCCAGGTCGTCTCCGGTGTACTCGTAGTAGCTGAACAGCAGACCGTCACGCAGGAAGATCGAGTAGTTGGCGATGTGTGCGCGGTGCAGCGCGGCCAGCACGTCCGGTGGCACGGCCGCGTGCATCGCCCGGTACTCACTCTCCTTGTCCGTTTTCAGCCTGATGACGGTGGCCACCCGCTTCATCGGTTCTCCTTGTCCGGGGGGTCGTGTTCGGGGCGACGGCTGGTCGGGCACCCACTCAGGCCACTCGGTGGTCGTCGAGCGTGTCCGGGTCCCAGTCGATGCCGATGCCGGGTACGTCGGGAGGTGTCGCGCAGCCGTCCTCGATGACCAGCGAACTGCGCGTGACCGCCCGCAGTTGCGGGATGTGTTCGACGTAGATCCCGTTCGGCACGGCTGCGGCGAGGCTGACGTGCAGTTCCATGAGGAAGTGCGGGCTCACCGCGATGTTGAACGCCTCAGCGGCGTGAGCCACCTTCAGCCACGGGGTGATCCCGCCGACGCGGGCCACGTCGGGCTGGATGATGCCGACCGCGCCCGCGGCCAGGTAGTCGCCGAAACGCTGAACGGAGTAGAGGGACTCCCCCACCGCCACCGGCACACAGGTGGAGGCCGCCAGCCGCTGGTGTCCGCGCAGGTCGTCGGCCGGCAACGGCTCCTCGAACCATGCGATGTCGAGCGGCTCGTACGTCCGGGCACGACGGATCGCCTCCGCGGCGGTGAATGCCTGGTTCGCGTCGACCATCACCTCGAACCCGGGACCCACCGCCTCCCGGACGGCCGCGAGCCGCTCGGCGTCCTCGGCCGGCGACGGCTTTCCCACCTTGATCTTCGCTCCGCCCATTCCGGCCGCGGCAGACCGCTTCGCACCGTCCACCACGTCCTCGACGGGCAGGTGCAGCCAGCCGCCCTCGGTGTCGTACACGGGCAGCCGCGGGTGGGCACCGCCGGCCATCTGCCACAGCGACTCACCGGTGCGGCGGCCGCGCAGATCCCACAGCGCGGTGTCGACAGCGGCGAACGCCAGCGAGGTGATCACCCCCGTAGTGGTCGCCCGGGTCTGGTCGATCATGTGCCGCCACAACGCCTCGACCGGCCGGGCGTCCTGTCCCAGCAACGCCGGGGCCAGGTGCTCGGTGATGAGTGACACGACCGCTCGCCCGCCGGTCCCGATCGTGTAGGAGTACCCGGTGCCGGACAGTCCGTCGGACGTCTGGAGGTCGACGAGGACGGTCTCCTGCTTGACGAAGGACTGCATGGCGTCGACGCGGACGGCCGCCGGCGCCAGATCCACCAGTCGAACGTCGATTCGTTCAATGCGGGTCATGTCGTGTGCTCTCTGATCGAGCCGGAGGTGGCGCCGCCCGTCTCACTTGAGCGCCCCCAGGGTGATGCCCCTCGTGACGTAGCGCTGGAAGATGAGGAAGAGGATGACGATGGGGAATGTCGCGATGACCAGGCCGGCGAAGAAGGCACCCTGGTTGCTGACGAACTGGCCCTGGAAGGAGAGCAACCCGGCCGCGAGCGTGCGGTTCTGCGGGCGGGTGAGCAGTACGACGGCGAACTGGACCTCGCTCCAGACGAAGATGATCCCGAGCAGCGGCACCGAGATGAAGCCGCCCCTGCTCAGCGGCAGGACGACGCGCACCAGAGCGGCGAACTCACCGCACCCGTCGATCTTTGCGGCCTCGAGCATTTCCCGCGGGACGGCGGCGAACACCGATCTCATGATCAGCGCGATGGTGGGCGTCATGAAGGCCGCGTAGACCAAGGAGATGCCCAGCACGCTGTTGAGCAGCCGGTACTTGCCCAGTAGTTCGAACGTCGGGATCAGCGTGACGACCAGCGGAACGCTCAGCGCGAGCACCTGACCAGGCTCTGCTGGAAGGCCCTACTGGAACCGCCCACCCTAAAACTCCGCAAGCAACTTGGCAAAGTTGCTTGCGGAGTTTTAGGGTGGGCGACATGAACACGAACCCCAGGCCGCTGCAGACCGCCGTGTCTGCCGCGTCCGCGCAGCGCCTCCAGGACGCGATGAAGCGGCTGCGCGCACGCCTGCGCGCGGAGTCGGGGCAGCATGCGACCGGCCTGACCGCCACGCAGCTCGGTGTCCTGCTGAGCGTCGTTCGGGAGGGTCCCGTCACGGCGGCCCGGCTCGCCGCGCTGGAGCACGTCAGCGCGCAGGCCATCGCGCAGAGCCTGGCGGTACTCAAGGCCGCCGGGCTGGTCCACGGCGAGCCCGACCCCAAGGACGGCCGCAAGAAGCTGATGAGCGCCGACCCATCGGCGACCGAGCTGATCGACAGGCTCCTGACCGGCCGCGCCTCCTTCCTGGCGCGCGCCATCGACCAGGTCGTCGCTCCGGACGAACGTGAGGACGTGGAGAAGGCGATCGAGCTGCTGGAGCGGCTCGCCGACGCCGACCTCGGTGGCGGCGCGATATGAAGTCCGCCGTCACTCAGGGCGGCGCTTCGGCAGGTGAGGCCAAGCGCGACTCCTTCGCGTGGCCGTTCACCACGCCGCTGTACGTGGGCTCCGCCCTCAATCCGGTCAACAGCTCCATCATCGCGACTGCCATGGTCCCCATCGCCGCCGACCTGAACGTCTCGGTCGGCCGCACCGCCGTCCTCGTCTCCTCGCTCTACCTGGCCAGCACCGTCGCCCAGCCCACCGCGGGCAAGCTGGCCGAGGTGCTCGGACCTCGCCGGATCTTCCTCTCCGGCATCGTGCTGGTCCTGCTCGGTGGGCTGGTCGGCGGCTTCGGTCAGAATCTCGCGATGCTGAGCCTCGCTCGGGTCCTGATCGGCGTCGGCACCTCGGCGGCGTTCCCCTGCGCGATGGTGATGATCCGGCGCCGCGCCCAGGACGCCGGCCTGGACGCCCCGCCGGGTTCAGTGCTGGGCGGCCTCGCGATCGCCGGCATGGCCACCGCCGCCATCGGCCCGCCGATCGGCGGGCTCCTGGTGGGCGCCGCGGGCTGGCGCTGGGCCTTCCTCATCAACATCCCGATCACCGCGATCGCCCTGGTGATGGCGGTGCGCTGGCTCCCCAAGGATCCGCCGCTCGACCGCGCGGACAGCGGCTTGCGCGACATGGCCGCCCGGATCGACCTGCCCGGCATTCTCGGCTTCGCCACCTCCATGACCGCGCTGGTCGTCTTCCTGACGGGCCTGCCGGACCCCGGGTGGATCGCGCTTGTCGTCTTCGTCGTGGCCGCCGCGCCCACCGTCGTATGGGAACTGCGCACGAACGCGCCGTTCTTCGACCTCCGCGGTCTGGCCGCCAACGGCGCCCTCGCCCGCACCTACCTGAGGCAGGCCCTCACCCTGCTCGGCGTCTACTCCGTGATGTACGGCATGACGCAGTGGATGGAGGCCGCGCACGGCTTCTCCACGGTGCAGGCGGGACTCCTGCTGCTGCCGATGGGCGCCGTGTCCGCGCTGCTCTCGGGCCCGCTCGCCCGCCGCAACCTGGTGCGCGGCCCGCTGGTCGTGGCGGCCCTGAGCATGCTGGTCGGCTCGGCGGGCATCATGCTGCTCACCTCGACCAGCCCGGCGACCGTCATCGTCCTGGTCTCCCTGGTCTTCGGCATCTCCTCAGCCGCCACCACGGTCGGCAACCAGACCGCCCTCTACCTCTCGGCGCCCCCCGACCAGATCGGCACCGCCTCCGGCCTGTTCCGGACCTTCGGCTACCTCGGCACCATCACCTCGTCCGTCATCGGCAGCATCGTCTTCCGCGACGGCGCGAGCGACCAGGGGCTGCACTCCCTCGGCCTCGTCCTGGTCGCGGCGGGCGTCGCCGTCCTGCTGCTGACCGTCCTCGACCGGCGCCTCATGGGGCGTGGCCGGAACCGACAGACCGGCACCATCCACTCCCCCGACACCACTGAACAACCCACCAAGGAGACCCACACGTGAGCAACACCCCCGCCCTCGACCCCCAGCGGACCGCCCTGCTGGCCATGGACTTCCAGTACGGGATCATCGACCACATCCCAGGCGCCGACGCGCTCGTCGAGCGGGTCGGCGGCGCCATCGCCGACGTCCGTGCCGCCGGCGGCACCATCGGCTACGTCCGCGTCGCCTTCACCGACGACGACTGGGCCGCGGTCCCCGAGACCAACAAGTCCTTCAGCGCGGTCGCCGCCGCGAAGATGCTCAACCACGAGGAGGCCGCCACCCAGATCGACGTGCGGATCGCCCCCGAGGACGGCGACATCGTCGTACGCAAGATCCGCTACGGCGCGGGCTCCACCACCGACCTCCACCAGCAGCTGCGCGACCGCGACATCGACACCCTGATCCTCTCCGGCATCAGCACCAGCGGCGTCGTCCTGTCCACCCTCATCGACGTCGCCGACCGCGACTATCGCGTCTACGTCCTGACCGACGGCATCGCCGACCCCGACCCCGAAGTCAATCGGATCCTGACCAACGACGTGTTCCCCTCCCGCGCCCACCTGATCGACACGACCCAACTGCCCGAGCTGCTCAAGGCCGCCTGAAGCGGCAGCCCTCCGAGGCCAATGGGGGCCGGCCGGCGTGCGGCGGTTTTCGGCGGGCGCTGCTCGCTCAGCCGGACAGGCGGAGGGTGGCAGTGGCTACGACCGAGCTGTCGGGAGCGAGTAGGTGCACGCCGGTCACAGGTGCCGAGCCGGCGGGGTAGGACGCGACCCAGTGGGCGTACCCGTCGGCCAGGGAGAAGGTGCCGATGTCGGCCTTGGAGCCGTCCGCCCGTTCGATCCGGCAGGTGACCTTGCCCTGGAGGGCTGCCCGATCGCCCGCACGAAGGTCGTCGGCGTCCACCGACATGTACACCCAGGGCTGCTTGCCCGTGTAGGCGAAGACTCGTCCCACGTCCTGGCTGTGGGAGGTGAGGTCGGCGCTGAGCAGCGGGGCGGGCCGGGTCGGGCTGGTGGCGGACGGTGAGGGTGCGGCGGTGAAGCCGACCGCCCATCCGCCCACGGCCAGCGCTCCGGCCGCCACAGCGGCTGCGGCAGCGAGGCCGAGCCGTCGGCGCAGTGTCCGGCGACGGCGTCGGAGCGGCAGTCCGATGCGCTGGAGCACGCGGGCTTCGAATCCCACGGGCGGCTCGCGTCCCGGGATCAGGTTCAGCAGTTCGTCGGCCGCGCGCGCCAACTCCCGGACGTTTTCCAAGCAGTTGGGGCAGCGCTGCAGGTGGGCCACAGCCGCGGCGCGCTCCTGGGCGGGCAGCACTCCCAGTGCCGCTTCGGCGGCGATGTCCCGCAGCTGCGGGCACCCGAACGCGTCGTCGCCGGTCATGATGTCGTGTCCTGCCTGTGCGTCAGGGCCTCGCGCAGCTTGCCCAGCGCCGTCCTGATCCGGGTCTTGGCGGTGCCGAGGGGCACCCGCTCCAGGTCAGCCACCTGTTGCGCGGTCATTCCGTAGACACCGGCCATGACGATGGCGCGGGCCTGGCCCGGTGGCAGATCCGCGATGGCCCGCCGCAACTCAGCCGAGTCCTCGTCGGCCACCGCCAGTCGCTCGGGGGTGTCGGTGGCCGCTTCCAGCAGGGGCGCCATCCGGGTGGGCTCCACGGGGACCGCCCTACGGGAGCGCACGGCGTCGATCGCCAGGTTGTGGGCGATGGCCGTCAACCAGGTGCGGACCGATCCGCGGCGCGAGTCGTAGACCTGGGCGTGCCGCCAGGCCTGCTCAAAGGTCTGCTGGGCCACGTCCTCCGCGAGCTGGGCGTCGCCGATGACCGTCATGGCCACCCCGAAGATCTTGTGCTGGAACCGGCGGACGAACGCCACCGCGAACTCGGGGTCGTCGGTCGTCAATCCCGCCAGCAGCGCGTCATCGGGCATCCGCTCCAGAGAAATACCCAAATGGTGCATATCACTACTACGTACCACCTTCCCGGACGGATTGGTCGATGGCGGACCCAGCTGTCGGCGGTTCTACGTCCTTGCGGTGCGAGGGCAGCAGCGCGTCGAACGCCTCGGCGAGAGAGCCGATGCCGGGCCGGGCAGCCGGGTCCGGTTCCAGGCACGCGTCGATCGCGACAGCGAGTCCGCGCGGCAGGCGGCGCCGGGTGGCCACGGGCGGAGCCCTGCCCTCCAGCTGCGGGTACCTGTGCTGCCCGCTGTAGGTGCCGCTGAGGCTTGGGGGTGTCGGTGCGGCTCCGGATTCGCCGGCCGGCTCTGCGTCCGTGGTGGTGGACGCGCTGTCGGTCGGGAAGGCGGTGGGGAACGGGATGTCACCGGTAGCGGCCTCGTACAGGGTGATGCCCACCCCCCACACGTCCGCGGCGGCCGAGAGGCTTCCGCCGCGCGCCTGCTCGGGGGCGAGATAGCAGGGGGTGCCGATGCCGGCGTCCGCGGGTCCGGGCGGGCGGGCGACGCTCAGGTCGAGCAGTTTGGCGCGCCGGCAGTCGATGATCACGTTGGAGGGCTTCACGTCCAGGTGCAACAGGTCCCGGCCGTGCAGGTAGTACAGGGCGGAGCACAGATGCACGCCGAGGAAGGCCAGGTCATGGGCGGCAAGCCGGTGCCGCAGGCGGTCGATGAGATGGGTCACGGTCTCGCCGGTCAGTGTCTCCAGGACGACGAGGGGCTCGGGCATCTCGACCGTTTCGTACCCACGGACCAGGTGTGGATGACTGAACGCCTGGAGCCAGCGGCCCTCCCGCAGAAGCCGTTCACGCAGCCGCGGTTCGCGCCGACGGTCCGGACGGAGCATCTTCACAAGACACCGGCAGTCCCGCTCGTAGCTCCAGGCGTCGTACACATCGAGCCATCCGGTCCGGGTCAGGTGGGCCAGGATTTCGTAGCCGGCGACCGGGGCCGCACCCGGGGGCAGGGGCGGGGCCGGCGGATCCGTCCGGCGCGTGGGGACCGCCTGCAGCACGGGAAGGTCCGGACGGTTCATGGGAAGGTCTCCAGCACGGGGCCCGTGGCCGCGGGGGCGTGGAGCCGGTGCAGCCGGGCATAGGTCGGGCCGCTCGCCAGCAGGTCGTGGTGTGTTCCCCGTTCGATGACCCGGCCGTGCTCGAGCACCAGGATCTCGGTGGCGTCGCGGACCGTGAGCAGGTTGTGGGAGATGACGATCGTGGTGCGTCCGGCCATCAGCCGACGCAGCGGCTCCATGACACGCCGGCCCGACTCGGCGTCCAGGCCGGTGGTCGGCTCGTCCAGGATGAGGACGGGCGCGTCGCGGATCATGGCCCGGGCGATCGCCAGGCGCTGGCGCTGGCCTCCGGACAGCAGCCTTCCGCGCTGGCCCACGACGGTGTCGTAGCCCTCCGGCAGGGCGGTGACGAAGTCGTGCGCGTCCGCGGCGCGTGCCGCCGCGACAACCTCGCGCTCACTCGCGTCCGGACGGCCGTAGAGGATGTTCTCGCGCACGGTGCCATGCAGGACGAGCGTCTCCTGGAGCACCACGGCCACGTTGTCACGGACATCGGCCAGTCGCAGGGTTCTCAGGTCTCTCCCGTCGAGTCGGACGGCGCCGTGACCGGGGTCGTAGAAGCGCAGCAGGAGTTTGGCGAGGGTGGACTTCCCCGCGCCGCTGGCCCCGACCACCGCCAGGGTCTGGCCGGGCCCCACACACAACGACACGTCGCACAGCGCGGGCCGCTCGGTCCCCGGATAGATGAAGCCGACACCGTCGAACTCCACCCGCCCGTGAACACTCTCGAGCGGCACGCGGGCGGGCACCTCGCTCACCTGCGGGCGCTGGTCGAGCAACTCGATGATCCGCTCCGCGGCGGCGGAGGCCGCGTAGAAGGTGCTGTTCAGGTGGGACAGACCCCGGATCGGGCTGTAGAGCTTGCCCAGCAGGGCCAGGAAGACCAGCAGCTCCCCCAGGGTGAGACGGCCACGTGCCAGTTGCCAGGTGCCCAGCCCCATCACCAGCAGGGCTCCGCTCATCTCGACGAGGTCGACGAGCGGCCCGAAGACGGCCCGGATCCTGGTCGAGGTCATGGTGGCGCGGTACCTTCCGAGGTTCTCGCGCTGGAACCTGCCCTGCTCCCACTCCTGGCGGTTGTACGCCTGTACCAGGGCGATATTGCCCAGGACCTCCTCGGCGACCGCGCTGACCGAACCGCTGCGCCGGCGGCGTTCCCGGGAGGCGGCCTTCACCAGCCGGGAGAAGTACCGGGCCGCGTACCAGAACAGCGGCACGATGACGAGGGCGAAGAGCGTCAGGTCCCAGCTCAGGTAGAAGAGCATGCCGAGGAAGATGCCCAGCCGCATCACGTACCAGAGGGCCTGGGCCACCCCCGAGAGCAGGAACGTCTCGACCGCGTCGACATCACCGGTGACCCGGGCCAGTACGTCGCCGAGCCGACGCCGCTCGAAGAAGCCGAGCGAGAGGCGCTGCACGTGCCGGAACACATCCGCCCGCAGGGCCAGCAGGAACCGCTCGCCGACCCAGGTGCTGGTCACGTCGTCGGCGAACGACACGATGCCCGAAGCGAGGCTGAGCCCGACATACGCCAGCGCGATCGGCAGGAACGGGCTCAGGTCGTGCTGGACGAGCACCTCGTCCACCACGACCTTGAACAGCCATATCTCGGCCGCGTCGATGGCGGGACCGACGACACAGAACGCGACGAGCAGCAGTAGCCAACGCCGCCCGCCGCGTGTGTAGGGCCAGAAGCGTCGGAAGACCTGCCTGACGGCCAGCGGCGGCGCGGCGGCGACGATCTGCTCGCTCGACGACTCGGCGACGGTGAGCAACCGCCGCAGTGCCGGGGCCCGCGCGGTGCCGCGGGCGGAGTGCCGGTGAAGTTTCACGGAACGCGGCTCACAGGACGTCGTCCCACGGCGGCCGGGAGATCGACTCGACCGGCCACCGAGGGCACACCGGCGTCACTTGTGGCCGGTGCTGCTGGTGTGACGGCGGTGCTTGCGGTGGTGGCTCGTCCTTCCCTTCGAAGTCGTGGTGGTGTTCTTCTTGTGCTTGGGGTGCCTCTTGGCAGGTACCAGGTGGCCAAAGAGCGACATGATCCTTTCCCTTCCATCTCACACACGTCACTAGGACATACGTGAGATCTCGCTCGCGGGATGGCGATTCCGCCAAAAAGTTTTCGCGTACGGACCCGACCCACCTGAACTGCCAGACGCCTCGGCGCGTTTCCGGGCCGGGGGACGTCCGTGTGCCGGTGGACGTCCGACGATCAGCGCGCGACGCTGCGCATCAGTCCCTCGAGGTCGCGTTCGCCGGCCGGTGTCTGTGCCCCGTCCCGCAGGCCCCCGCTGATCAGCCGCTGAGCGGCCGGCAGGCTGAACGTAGCTGCCCAGGCGTCGTTCTCACGCAGGAGTCCTTCCTTGAAGTCATCGACGGGCAGCGAGCACTTGGCCGCTTCGATGACACCGTCGGGCAGCGCGGCGATGTTGCGAGCGACACGGTCGACGTACTCGTCGAGCTCGTCGGCCGGCAGGGCCCGGTTGATCCAGCCGTAGGACGCCGCGGTCTCGGCATCGAACAGGTCGGCGGTGAGGACCACCTCCAGTGCGCGGTTACGACCCACGCGGTCCCGGAGGTACTGCGTTCCGCCTCCGCCCGGGATGATGCCCATGAGCGCTTCGATCTGACCAAGTCCAGCGGTTTCGACGGCGGCGAATGCCATGTCCGCTGCGGCCACGAATTCCGCCCCGCCCCCGCGGGCCTTCCCGGCGAGCTTGACGATGGTTACCTGGGGCTGGTGGCGGATGAGCTCGCCGACGGCCTGGAACACGTTGACGTCCGCCGGCGCCGACGCAGCGAGTTCCTGGAGGACGTCCATCTTCTCCCCGATCCGCATGTCCACGTGAGCGAGGAAGAGTTCCGGGTCGGCGCTCGAGAAGACGATCACCCGGACCGATGAATCGTCCGCGAGCGTGGTCAGCACGGTGCGGAGCTCGCGCATCATCGTGGCGCCGATCACGTTCACCGGGGGATTGTCGAGGATGATCCGTGCGACGCCGTGTTCGCTGCTCACGCGCAGGGTGGAGTAGGCATCGTTCGTCATGAAGGTCTCCCTAGGTTGCCCAAAGGCGTGTAAGTATGCGATGCATACCTACCGTCGGCGGCGCCGCTCGGATCGTCAAGAACGCACTTTGGGAGTACCAAGGCACATGAAGGACACCGACCTGCACGGAGCTGACGCCGAATCACGTACCGTTTTCCGGGCGGACTGCCCCAGCCGGCCGATCCTCGACCAGATCGCGGACAAGTGGTCGATGATGGTCATGGCGCTGCTGGAACGGCCCACCCGGTTCAATGAACTGAAGCGCGGCCTGGAGGGTGTGACGCAGCGCGTCCTTACCCAGACACTGCGTCGCCTCGAGCGGAACGGCATGATTCAGCGCAAAGTACTGCCGACGTCACCCGTCGGCGTCGAATACTCCCTCACACCGCTGGGTGAGTCCCTGCGCGAGCCATTCGGGCATCTCTACGACTGGACCGTCGAGCACAGCGAAGAGATCCAGAACTGCCAACTGACGTACGACAGCAGGGCTGACGCTTGATCGCCTGTTCGGTGGTGTCGATGCGTAGGTGTCACCGACCAGGCCGCCCCGCCGCCAGATCGGCTCGATCTCCAGAGCGCGGTCACCGACCGTGAACTGCCCGCGTGTCTGCTGCTCGGCAAATGGCCGTTCGGTGACCGAAGTTGGATCCGGGATGCGTTCGCCCAGCGTTACTGTGACCGTTCGCCGAACGGTTCCGCCCGGCGCCGCCAACCCCTCACCTTGCAGCGCGGCGAACAGAACACCGCGTCTGAACGGCGGTCGACGCCAGCGGTCTTGGTCAGCTCCTAGCCTTCGCCGATCTCCGACTGGGAGACTTCTCCGAACTACCGGCAGGCCTTACGACGGGCGAAGAGAAACGCTTGCGAGGCCTTCTCATCCGGGTTGAGCAGCATCTGGGCCTCGACCTCAAATCCGGCGTCACGCAGCCAAGTTGCTACCCGGTCCGGCTGACGGCGGTGGACATGGACCTTCATCGGGTGACCGCCGTAGCCCTCTGTCTTCAACTGCGACTCGTCTCCGACGTGAAACAGAAGCTGCAACGGCCCACCTGGACGCAGTGCTCGGTGGAAGTGCCCGAGCGCGGGGATCTGTTCCGGCGCATGGTGGTCAACGGCCGAGCCGAGATGACTGCCGACCCGTCCGAGGAAGCAGTGCGACAGCTAAGGCTGCGTCATCAGCTGACCGCGCAGGTCATCGACGGCTACTTCGAGACCGGCTTCACCGTGGTCGCCCAGGACGTCATTCTCGGGGAACACCTGGCCGAGATGGTCGCGCAGATCCGCAGCCGCCCTCTCCACGTGATCGTCCTCACGCCACACCCGGACGCCATCGCCGCACGCGACACCGCCAGGGCCAAGACCGCCTACGACGCCTGGACGATCGGCCCCCTCGATCACGTTCTGCGACAGGAGACACCCCGCCTCGGGCTCTGGATCGACACCTCCGAACAGACCCCCGCCCAAACCGTCGACGAGATCCTCGCCCGAGCCTCGACACAGGCACGAATCGAACTCCCCAACACGTGATCATCGTGATTCTCTCGGCTCGCCGCATCGCCAGGAACTACTGTCGCGAGCATGGTTGAACACGATGCCCTCAGCGCCACCCGCGAGGCCTACGACGCTGCTGCCCCCACCTATGCGGAGCTGTTCCGCGACTCGCTGCGTGACCGTCCCCTGGACCGCGCGATCTTGGGTGCCTTCGCCGAGTTCGTACGTGAGGGTGGGGACGGTCAGGTCGCGGACCTCGGGTGCGGGCCTGGCCATATCACCGCTCATCTGGACGAGTTGGGGCTGGCGGCGTTTGGTGTCGATGCCTCTCCTGCGATGATCAAGTTGGCTCGACAGACCTATCCGGACCTGCGGTTCGACGTGGGCTCGATGGCCGCCTTGAACATCGCTGACGGCATGCTGGGCGGCGTACTCTCACGTTGGTCGATCATCCACACTCCGCCGCAGGAACTCCCCGTCATCCTGGCGGAGTTCCATCGTGTGCTGGCACCTGGCGGCCACCTTCTGATCGGCTTTTCGGCAAGCGAGAATCCGTCTCACCCGACGCAGGTCTTCGATCACGCGGTCGCGCCGGCCTACCGGTGGTGGCCTGATCACCTCGCCGCGATGCTGCGCGAGTCCGGGTTGGCCGAGGTGGCCCGGATGGTTCGCGAGCCTCAGCCCACCGACCGGCGGCAGTTCCAGGAAGTTCAACTGCTCGCCCACAAAGCCTAGGCAGAGGCTGTACGACCGAAACACACGACCGCATCCCACCTCCCTGACGGCCTATTCGGTCCGCAGGGCGGTGGCGGTGCGTACCCTGGCGGCCCAGCTCGCGGGCAGGAGCGCGCCCAGGACGGCGATGACCAGGCCGCCCAGCACCAGCAGGGCCAGTTCGCTCGCGTGGTAGACGGCGAGTACG
Source organism: Streptomyces sp. NPDC050997 (assembly GCF_040660135.1). Lineage (NCBI taxonomy): Bacteria > Bacillati > Actinomycetota > Actinomycetes > Kitasatosporales > Streptomycetaceae > Streptomyces > Streptomyces sp. NPDC050997. The sequence goes on along the minus strand of NZ_JBFAGK010000012.1, from coordinate 71,113 downwards.
GAGTCGGGGAGGTTGAGGCCGGCGCTGTGGCCCATGGCGGGCAGGACCCAGCCGTGCAGGGCGACGCCGAGCGGAACGCCCAAGGCGCCTCCGGCCAGTCCGGTCACGACGATGGAGGCGATGACCATCGCGAGCATCTGCCGGGGGGTCATGCCCAGGGCTTTGTGGACGCCCAGTTCCCGGACACGTTCGCGAGTGTCGAGTACGACCGCGTTGAGCACACCCAGCGCTGCGACGGCGACGAGCATCAGTGTCAGAAGCGCGGACAGTGCGTTCAGGGTGACGACCATGTCACTGCCGCCATCGATCCCGCCGGTCCGGGCGGTGACCGCGAGCGGTTTCAGGCCCTTGTTCAGCGCTTCGACGTAAGTGGCCACGTCGGTACCGGATTTCACCGCGATGTGCTGCGTGGTGTCCGTCAGGTCCGGGTGCGCGGGTGCGAGCGTCGCGGCGTCCGTGAACACCTGCATACCCTCGTTGCGGGGGTCGAAGACCTCTCCGACGATCCGGACCGTGACCGCCTCGCCCAGACCGCCCAGCGTGACGGTGTCCCCGATGTGTTTTCCGGCGGCGCTGAGGAAGGCGGTGGGTACCACGGCCTCTCCGGGCTTGGCGATCCAGCGGCCGGAGATCATGGTGTAACCGCCCCAGGAGCCGTCGCCGGTGAAGGCGACCACCGCGGTGGTACCGGCAACGCCGGGCAGGGTGGCCCGGGCCAACGCGGTGCTGTAGTAGGTCCGAGTCGCGGACTGCGAGTCGATCACGGCGGCGACGGCGGCCGCATCGGGCTCAGGCTCGGGCGTAGCGATCGGACCGCCGGGGCCAGGTGCCGGCAGAGGTGCGGCGACGGTGACGTCGGCGGTGTCGTGGGCCCTGGCCTTCGTCACTTCGCCCAGCGATGCCCCCATGCCGACGGTGAAGGTGATGGCGATGGCGCCGAACAGGACCGCCGTCCCCATGCCCAGGGCACGGGCGGGGCGTGCGAAGGGGCGGGTCAACCCCAGCGCGAGCGGCCGCGGCAGCGGCAACCGTCCGGCCAGGCGTGCCGCCCACCGGCCGCGGTCCGTCCGCGCGGCACGCCCGACGGCGAGCGCGTCGACCGTGCGCAGCCGGCCGGCCCGCCAGGCGCTCGCCCACGCGGTCACCGCGACCAGGCAGAGCACACCGGAGACCACGACTGCGTCGACCCAGGGGACGACGGCCAGGGAGGTGGTGCCGTAGACGTCCGCGGTCTCGGACATCACCGGCACGGCCAGCAGGTGTCCCGCGAAAATGCCGAGTGCCGTGCCGGCCGCCGCCGGGATCAGCGCCTGACCCACGTAGGCCCGCACGACCTGCGCCGGCGTGAAGCCGATGGCCTTCAGGACACCGATCCGGCGCAGCCCCGCACCCACTGTGCCGGCAACCACGTTGCCGACGATGAGCACCGACATGACCAGGCCCAGGACGCCGAACGCGAGGAGGAAAGGTACGTACAGCGCCGTGTCACGCTCGGCGGACGCCCTGACGGTGAGCCAGGACTGCGTCCCCGTCACCGCCTTGACTCCCGCGGTCACGGCCTTGCGGCCTGCCGAGACCTGTGCGGCGGTGTCGGCGGCGGTGAAGCGGTAGAGCATCTGGTAGCTGCCGGGGCGGTCGGGTGTGCTGAGCTCGGTGACCTGCGCCGGTGTCACCCACGCGTCGGCGCTCCGGGTGACCGAGTGAGCAGCGCCGACCACCTTCAGGGTGGGGGCATCGGGCAGGCCGGGGAAGGTGAGTTCGAGACCGAGGGTGAGGAACGGCGAGGCGTCTGTGTTCAGCACGATCTCGCCGGGGCGAGTGGCCCAGCGACCGGCGGTCAGCGTGAGCTCGTCCACCGCTCCCCCGTTGTCGCCGCGGCCGGCGACGGTCATCGGCCACGCATCCGCGCCCTCGTGGACGCGTGGGGTGACCGACACCGTGCGGAACGGGCCTGCCGCGGCTGACACCCCATCGGCGCGCCCGGTCGACCTCGCCTGCCCGGCACTGGTGCGGGCCGCGTCGTACTCGACGGACAGGTGCGCGCCGTGCTGCCGGTCGAAGGCGTCGTCGAACGGCGCACCGGAGACCACCAGCAGCGAGCCTCCCAGGACGGACGCGGCGACCGCCATCATCGCGGTCAGCCCGATCACGAGCGTCTGCACCCGGCGTCGGCCCACGCCTGAACGCACCACCCGGCCCAGCGCGCTCATCGGGCCATCTCCGCGCTGACGTCCTCGGCGATCCGGCCGTCGACGATCCGGCCGTCGACGATCCGCACCGTGCGGTCGGTGCAGGAGCGGGCCAGGGCGAGATCGTGAGTGACGACGACCAGGGTCTGGCCCTCGGCGTTGAGCTCCCTGAGCAGGCGGCTGACGTCCTGACCTGAGGCCGTGTCGAGCGCGCCGGTGGGCTCGTCGGCCAGCAGCAGCGGCGGCCGGTTCAGCAACGCCCTGGCCACCGCGACACGTTGGCGTTCACCACCGGACAGCCGCCCCGGGTACGCGCGGCCGTGCCGGGCGATGCCGAGGGCTTCGAGGAGTTCCGCCGCCCGGCGATGCGCTTCGCCTCGGGCCGTGCCGGCCAGCTGCGCGGGCAGCGCGACGTTGTCCGCGACGTTCAGGTCGTCGAGCAGGTTGAAGAACTGGAAGATCATGCCGATCTTGGAGCGCCGGTAGCGTGCCGCCGCGGCCTCGCCCAGCCGGTCGACCCGTACGCCGTCCACGGTGACGGTCCCCGTGTCCGGCCGGTCCAGGCCCGCGAGCAGGTTGAGCAGCGTGGACTTGCCGCTGCCGGACGGCCCGAGGATCGCGACGGCCTCACCGGGCCACACGGTCAGCGACGCGTCATGCAGGGCGGGCGGCCCGTCGTCGTATCTGCGGCTCACGTCACGCAGGTCGATCAACGGCTCGGTCATGAAGGCTCCTTGGGTCCACATATCTGGCGCCCTGGACGCTAGGCGGGCTCCCGCCCCGGCCACATCCTCCGCCCGAGCCGTTTCCGGTCCTCCGAGGGAACGAGGGCCTGCCGGGGTCATCCCTGAGAAGTAGGCGGCTGATGTACGCGGTGTGCCAGGTCTGATCCGCAAGACGGATCCCACGAGGACGGAGTGGCGGTGAGAATGTGCCGGTGACGAACGAGACGACAGCGGTGGACCGGCTGAGGGAGGCGGCCCGCCGTGCGCTGCGCCCAACCGGACCGGTACCGCGCCTCACCCCGCGCGGCCGGCAGTTCGACCTGGCCGTGGCGGCGGCCTTCGCCGTCGCCACCGTGTACTACGCCATCGACGTCGCCGACCATCAGATACGCGAGGTCCTCCCCGGTCTGGAAAGGTCGATCCACCCGTCGGGAACGGATGCGCAAGTCGCCCTGAGCGCCCTCGCGCTCGCCACTTCGGGTGCCCTGGTGCTGCGCCGCCGGTACCCGCTCGCCGTGTTGTGCGCCGTGACCTGCCTGGCGCTGCTGACCCCTCAGGACGTTGCGCGGCTGACCTTCTACCCCCTCGTCGTTGCCGTCTACAGCGCCTCTGCCTACAGCCCGTACAGGATTCCCACCCTGGCGGCCGTACCGACGGCGGTCCTCCTGGTCTACACGTCGGGCGCCTCGACCACCCACGTCTACCCGTATCAGCCGGGCATCGTCCCCAACGAGTACGTGGTCCTGTGGATCCTCGGGCCACTCGCGATGGCCGCCAACGGCCTGCGCACCTGGCGGGTACGCACCGACGAGGGCCGCGTCCGGCTGACCGCCGTGGAACGCGAGCAGGCCGAAGCGCTGCGCCGCGCCGTCGACGAGGAACGGGCCAGAATCGCCCGCGAACTGCATGACGTCGTCACCCACAACGTCAGCGTCATGGTCATTCAGGCCGGCGCCGCCCGCAGGGTCATGAGAGCCGTCCCCGACGAGGCCGACGAGGCACTGCTCGCCGTCGAGGCAAGCGGCCGGGCGGCCATGACCGAACTGCGTCACGTCATGGGCCTGCTCACCATGGACAGCGGCGACCAGGATGCGACCGACGCCGAGAACCTGACCCCACAGCCGGATCTGGAGCAACTGGAAACACTCATCGGGCGGGTCCGGGACACCGGCCTACCGGTCGACCTGAAGATCACCGGAACGGCCCGCCCCATGCCACCCGGCATCGGGCTCACCGCGTACCGCGTGGTCCAGGAGGCACTGACCAACACGGTCAAACACGCGTCCGGGGCACGTGCCACCGTCTCCGTCGAGTACGATCCCGACCGGCTCCGGGTGGAAGTCTCCGACACCGGCGGCCCTCCGGGTCCCGGCGCGGCCTCCGGAAACGGCCGCGGACTGCTCGGCCTGCGCGAGCGCCTGACGGTCTACGACGGAACCCTGCGCACCGGCCGGCGCCTCACCGGCGGCTACCGTGTCGAGGCACTCATCCCCCTGGAGGCACCGTGACCGAGCCGCCGCTGCGCGTGGTGCTCGCCGATGACCAGACCCTTGTCCGTACCGGATTCCGGATGATCCTGCGCTCCGACGGCATCGAGGTGGCCGCCGAGGCCGCCAACGGTTCCGAAGCCGTCGACGCGGTCCGCCGTACCCGGCCCGATGTGGTCCTGATGGACGTCCGCATGCCGGAGATGGACGGCCTGGAGGCCACCCGCCGCATCCTCACCAGCGCCCCGGGCGAACCCCGCGTCATCATCCTGACCACCTTCGACCTCGACCAGTACGTCTACGCGGCGTTGTCCGCCGGGGCCAGCGGCTTCCTCCTCAAGGACGTCACCCCCGAGCAGCTGATCTCCGCGGTCCGCACCGTCCGCTCCGGCGACGCCTTGCTCGCACCGGCCGTCACGCGCCGGCTGGTGGAGCGTTTTGCCGGAGGCGAACGTCAACACAGTGCCGGAGGCGAACGTCAACACAGTGCCGGAGGCGAACGTCAACACAGTGCCGGAGGCGAACTTCAGCGCAGTGCCGGAGGCGAACGTCAGCACCGTGCCGGAGGCGAACTTCAGTACGGTGCCGGAGGCGACCATCAGCACATCGCCGCAGGCGAACATCGACACAGCACGCAGCAGGACAGCCGCACCACCGCCATCCACCGCAACCTCGCCTCGCTGACCCCGCGCGAACGCGAAGTCCTGGGTCTGGTGGCCCGAGGACTGAGCAACGTCGAAGTCGCCGACCGCCTGCACCTGGCCGAGACGACGGTCAAAACCCACGTCTCGCGCATCCTCGCCAAGCTCCAACTGCGTGACCGCGTCCAGGCCGTCATCGCCGCCTACGAGACCGGGCTGGTCAGCGTGGGCAGGCAGGAGCCCTCCGAGCACCCGTGACCCGACCCGGCGCATACACGTGGTGCAGCGCCCCAGCGCGGGAGCTGGGTCTGGTCAACCCCCCGACGCCGCCAAGGACTTCGCTGCCTGGGGCGGAATGCGGCGTATGCCGACTCGATGGTCCGTACGGGGCTGCGGCTGTGGGAGAGCGGCGCTGACGGTGTTCGAGCTGCCGGAGACGCTGCCGGCCGGGTCGGGCATCGTCAACGCCCGTACGGTGCTGCCGCACGCGATCGCTATGGCTTATGCGCGGAGCATCCCGGTCGCGACGTCCCACAGCTGCTCCGCGCTGTCCGCGTCGAGGGCATAAGGAAGCACGCCGCTGGTGGCGGACTGGTCGAGGGCGGGCTTGACCTCGGCTTCGTTGCAGTCCTCGAGGTAACGGCCGGTGACGCCCTCGGGCAGCGGGGCCGCGGCCGCCAGGACTGAGGTGGCGGCGCCTTCCTCGACGGTCTTCCAGTTGAAGTTCGCGAAGGCTTCCTCGATCTCCGGCGTCATGCTGCCCTCCTGGTGTCGCTGGAGGCCGGTGCGGATGCCGCCGGGCATGACCGCGTTGGCGGTGATGCCGTCGTCGGCCCACCGCTTGGCCGCTCCGACGGCCAGCAGTGCATTGGCGGTCTTGGACTGGCCGTAAGCGGTCCATTCCTCGTAGGGGCGGCGCTCGAAGTTGATGTCGTCGAAGACGACCGGGGAGAAGAGGTGCCCGGTGGAGGTGAGAGAGACGAGGCGGGCGCCGCCGGCGGCGGCGAGTGCCTGATGAAGGCCGAGGGCCAGGTTGAAGTGTCCGAGGTAGTTGGTGGCGAACTGCAGTTCCCAGCCCTCGGGGCTGCGGTGCAATTCGGGCAGCGCCATGATCCCGGCGTTGTTCACCAGGATGTGCAGGGGACCCTGCCAGGCGTCGGTGAACGAGGTGACCGAGGCCCGGTCGGCCAGCTGAAGTGGCGCGGCGGCCACCTTGGAGTTGCCTGTCTTGGTCGCGATCTCCTCGGCGACGCGATTGCCGGCCTCGACGTTGCGGACGGCGAGGGTGACGTCGGCTCCGGCACCGGCCAGGGCACGCGCCGTCTCCACCCCGATGCCTGAGGTGGCGCCGGTGACAATGGCGTGCTTGCCGGTCAGATCGACACCTTCGATGACCTCGCTGGCGGTGCTGTGGAAACCAAAGGGCGTGGTGAAACGCTCGTGAGTACTCATGTGCGGGCTCCGTTCATGTCGGCGCTCCCCGTGGAGGCGGTGACTGTCCGCTGCCGCGGTGGGGAGCCACAGATATCCGGAATGAATTCCGTTAATGCCACGCTAACCGGAACGTATTTCGGTTGCAAGCAGCAGGAGGGTCGGCTCAGCGCGGGCCCGAGTCGGGACGAATGGCCGGGACCTGCATGTATCATGCAAGTGGAATGGATTCCGCTATTGGGGGTAACTGTGGCCGAGCCAATGCCGCGCAGACCACGCGCGGACGGACAACGCAACCGCGGGCGCATCCTCGAGGTGGCGCTGCCCCTGTTTGTGGAGCGCGGCCCGGACGTCCCCTTCACCGAGATCGCCAAACAGGCCGGCGTCGGTGTCGGCACCGTCTACCGCCACTTCCCGGCACGGGAAGACCTCATCGAGGCGGCATACCGCTCGGAACTGGATGCCGTGTGCGCCGCGGCCGCGGAACTGCTCGAGCAGCTGTCACCCCAAGACGCCCTGCGCATCTGGATGGACCGGTTCGTCGACTACTGGGCCACCAAGATCGGCCTGGGGGACGCGATCCGAGCCGTCGTGGCCGCGGGCAGGGACCCGTTCGCACAAAGCCGCGAACAGGTCGATGAAGCCGTCGCCATGCTGCTGTCGGCAACCGCGACGGCGGGGATCACGCGCCCCGAAGTCGAACCGGACGACGTGGTCGTGGCCCTCAGCGGCGTCGCCATGGTCGCGGACGTGCTCGAGGACCGCGATCAGGTGAGCCGAGTACTCGACCTCCTGTACGAGGGGATTCGCACCCGGCCGTAAACAGCCGGTCATGTTGATTCGCGGCTCGGTGACCGGGGACGGTAGATCCGCGAGGGGCCACTCGCGCTGAAGCAATGCTCGTGCGGCGACCTCGTACCCACCCGCGTCAGCGCGCATCCTCTGTCAGGATCCGGGCGAGGGCACGCACGGCACGGGGCTGGAGTGTTTTGACGAGGCCCTCGTCCTTTGATCGACACCGCACCGTCGCAGACGCCTGCCGCCGAGAAGCACTCACGCCCTCTCTGTCGGGATGGGTTCCTCATTGCGGGACAGGCGGTATGCCACGGCGAATCCCCAAGGCACACCGAGGAGGAGGGTGAGGGTGAGACCGAGGACGAGTGGAGCCGGGCGTACGGCCCCGATTCCCAGGCACGCCACGGCCACGACGGCACAGATACGGGCCAGCGGCCGGTAGAGCCCGCGCTCCTGGCGCCAGACGTGCAGGGAGGCCGCCAGTACTACCGTCGTAACGAGCACGACGGCTGTGCCGCCGCAGAGTACCCAGGCTGTCGCGGCTGGAGTCCGGCCGTCGTGGGCGTGTTCCACAAGACCGACCATCGCGGCGCCCATAGCGGCCACCGCGGCCGTGAGCGGCAGATGGACGAGCATCCACTGCACGGTGCTCGCGCGGGTGGGCCTCGGCGGACGGTGCCCGGCGAAGTCGAAGTACGTCCACCAGACGCCGAACCCGACGACGACGGCGACGAGCCCGACCGCGAGGGTGAGCGCGCCGGTCGTCTCATGGGCCAGCCCTTCGACCACGCCGGCCACGGTCTCGCCGAGCACGATGATGATGAGCAGCCCGAACCGTTCGGTGAGTGAGGCGGTCACGGTGAGCGAGGCGGCCTGCACTGGGGCGGCCGTACCGATAATGGCCGCAAACCCCGCCAGGTAGACGACGGCCAACATGCCCCACGTCAGTACACGGGCTTCCGCAGACAGGAAGGCACTCGCGGCCAGCACTACCGCGCACACGGCCGTCCCGGCCACAAAGAGCGCGCTGGGGCGACGGAACTCAGGGCTGTCTCCCCGCCCGGCGAGGAGCCACAGCAGAGCCAGCACCAGGAACAGCACCCCCGCGTCCACGGCGAAGACCACTCCGCGTGCACCGCCGGCCTCGGGAATGAACGCCCCCAGCGGGACGAGCACCAGAATCTGCAGCAGGAACACCACCCGGCTGCGTGCGTCATCGTGTCCGTGCAGTTCGTGGTGGAGACTGCCGTTGAACCAGGCGATCCACACCAGGGCGAACACTGCGGCGAACTCGCCCAGACCGCGCCAGGACAGGTGGTCTGCCAGGTGGTGGGCGGCCTGGGCAACCAACACAACCACTACCAGGTCGTAGAACAACTCGAGCGGACCGACCACCCGCTCGGACGGCTGCTCGCCATGCGCGCGCGGCGGCTGCCACAGCGAACGGCGCAGCCGGTCCCACTGCTCGTGTCGCGAGGTCATGCCCGCAGCGTAGAAGCGCACGACCTGTCATGGGCGCTCAAGCGTCCCCGCAGGTGTGGCTGCGGCGAAGCCATGAAAATCCTTCGCGTCTGGCTTCACTGGTGGGCGGCGTCAAGCTCGGCCCGCGCCTGGTCGAGGTCGACGACTTGGCCGTTGAGCCCGAACTGGTGCAGGTCGCCTTCGGGTGCCTCGATGCGTTCGGCGGCGGCCAGGCCGCCGGCCTTCACTGGGTCGAAGCCGGCCGCGCGGATCAGCCGCTCGGCCGTCACTGCGGCGCTGTTGTCGTCGGTGGCGTAGAAGAGCGCCGCACGGCGAGGCGAGCGGTTCGCGCTTGCCGCGAGCACGTCGGCGGCCAGGGTGCCGAACGCCTTCACGTAGTGGGCGTTCGCAGGCAGCAGGGCGGCGATCACCGATCCGGCCGACTGCCCTTCGGGCAGGGACCGCCGGACCTGGCCCTTGTCGTCGAACGCGATCGGGTTCGACGGGTCGATCACGACCTTGCCCTCAAGCAGCGATCGGACCTGCGGAATCAGCTCCCTCATGGCATCCAGCCAGATGGCGAACACGACGGTGTCCGCACCCGTGATCGCGTCCTGCACGGACGCGGCGCGTGCCGGCGACCCGAGTTCGTCCGCGAGCTCCTCCGCACGTGACGCGCGTTTCCCCGCCAGGACGACGGTCTCGCCCCCGGCCACCAAATGCCGGGCGACGGCACTCCCGATGTTGCCGACTCCTACGATTGCGGTGGTCATCCTCAGCCTTCCCTTCCGTTGACGTTGACCGTTGACCGTTGACGTTGACGTTGAACCTGTTCTAGCTGCGATGTCTCAGATGTCCTGGACGTCGCCGCGCCGTGGTCCGAATGCCTGATACGCCCCCTCCCCCACAGTCGACCGATCCTCGGTGCTTGATGACCATCGGTCTCGTCGACGATCCGCGCTCGGTCGGCCCATCACACGGTGGCTGTGGGTTGCATCTCCCAGATGAGGATTTCGGCCGGCTCGACGGCGGCGACGTCCTGTCCCCCGGTCGCGGTGAAGCAGGCCGCGTCGCCCTGGGCGAGAACGCCCACGCCTTGGTCGCGTCGCGGTGTCGGTCCATGCCCGAGGCCCTGGTGGGTGTCGCCCTTCTCCGAGTTCAGGATCCCGCTTCCGGCGCTCATCCGCTGGGCGAGGCCGGAGTGGATCACGCCGGAGTGGCCGCCGCAGTCCTGGAGGACGAGCGAGGCCCCTTGAGCGTACGTCGCCATCACATGAGCATTCAAGTTATGACGCCCGTCAAGGAGCCCTAAGACTGACCCATGTAATCCGCATGGCGCGGCTGATACGCTCCCAGGGTGACCCCCCAGGATGAGGCGCCCCAGGCGCAGGTAGACGAGCATGCGGACCTGTGGCTCACCCCCGGCGAGCTGGCCTCCTGGTTGTCGGTGGTCCGCCTGATGACCCGCCTGCCGTGGGCCATCGACACGCGGCTGCAGCTCGACGCCGACCTGAGCATGGTCGAGTACATGACCCTGGCCATGCTGTCCGAGGCCCCCGAGTGGACCCTGCGCATGAGTGTGCTCGCCGAGAACACCAGCACGTCGCTGTCGCGGCTCTCGCACATGGTCAAGCGGTTGGAGACCCGCGGCTACGTCCGGCGTGAGCCGGACCCGGCGGACGGGCGCTTCACCAACGCCATCCTCCTGCCCGCCGGCATGGGCAAGCTCGAATCCGCCGCTCCGGCGCACGTGGCCTACGTCCGCCACCTGGTCGTGGACAACCTCTCCGGCGAGCGCCTGCGCCGCCTCGGCCAGGACGCCGAGCGCATCCTGCAGCGCATCGACTCGCCCGCACGCTGACTTGACACCTCAAGCGACCTTCTAGCTCTTTCCTGGAACTTCAACCCCATCGCAGGGCTTGCGCTCGGCATTGACTTGATTGCGCGACGTCGTGACCGTGCAGCCAAGGCCGCAGGGCACCCGTCTCGGCCCGCTGGAGCCGCCCGCCGGTCGACTGCCACTCCTCCGGCACGGCCATTGCCTCCCAGCTCGGTCTCACCTGAACAACCAAAATGTTTCACTTGACCCTTCAAGTCCAGAGGGTTAGAGTTTGAGTTGAAGGGTCAAGTTATCTGGGAGGTCATCATGACCACCGCAACGCCGACGCCGGGACAATACGCCATCGACGTCCCCCACTCCGAGATCACCTTCACCACCAAGCACATGTTCGGGCTCGGTACCGTGCGCGGCAGCTTCCGGCTGCGCGGCGGCACGGTCTCCCTCGCCGAGCCGCTCACCGGCAGCCGGGTGGACGCCGTCGCCGACGCGGCCAGCTTCGACACCGGCAACAAGAACCGGGACCGCCAGGTCCTGTCCAAGGCGCTGCTGGAAACCGCCAGCCACCCTGACGTCGTGTTCACCTCGACCGGGGCCGAGCTGGACGAGGCCGGCGCCTGGGCCCTGCCGGGGCTGCTGACCGCGCATGGTGTCCGCGCACCTGTCACGTTCACCGTGGCGAGCGCCGAGGTCGACGGAGACGAGATCGCCGTAGAGGCCACCGCGACCGTCGACCGCTACGCCCACGGTGTCACCAAACTCAAGGGCATGGCCGGACGGCACCTGCGGCTGACCGCGACCGTCCGAGCCCGCCGCACCGACGGCGGCCCCGCCTAGCGGCGCGGCCGTGGAAGGAGTGAACGTCATGAGCACACTCAAGATCGCCGTGATTCTCGGCAGCACCCGCCCCGGCCGCAACGGCAAGGCGGTCGCCGACTGGGTCATCGACCGCGCGGGCGCCCGGACCGCCGCCGAGTACGAACTGGTCGACCTCGCCGACTGGCCGCTGCCCTTCATGGACGAGCCGCTGCCGCCGTCCATGGGCCAGTACCAGGGCGAGCACACCAAGGCCTGGACCGCCAAAGTCGCCGAGTTCGACGGCTACGTCTTCGTCACCCCGGAGTACAACCACTCCATCCCCGGCGTGCTGAAGAACGCAATCGACTTCGCGTACGCCGAGTGGAACAACAAGGCCGCCGCCTTCGTCTCCTACGGCACTGTCGGCGGCATCCGCGCCGCCGAGCACCTGCGCACCATCGCCAGCGCGGTCCAGCTCGCCCACACCCACCAGCAGCTGACCTTCTCGCTGTTCACCGACTTCGAGAACCTCTCGCTCTTCAAGCCGGCCGAGCACCACGACGCCTCGGTCACCCAGCTGTTCGACGAGCTCGAGGCCTGGTCAACGGCGATGAGGACGCTGCGCGACTGAGCGGAGTGAACACGGTTGCTCCCGGCGCCACCCGGACGGCGACCAACGGATCGTTCTTCGAGGCGCCGGGCCCGGCCGAACTCATCGCCGGCACGACGGCGTTCGATCGTCTGGGCGGGCCCGACGATGTCACCGACGCGGCGCGGGCGAGCCGAGTGATGACGAAGGTTTCGCCGGCATGGGCGTGGTCGAGGGCCTTGTCGAGTTCGGGTCGGCCGGCGAGCGAGGTCGCCGAAAAGCCTTGACCTCAAGTGAGGTTGACGTTTCACAGTTGCCCCCATGAGTACAGACATCGATACACGGACACGCGAGGCCGAGATCGAAGCGATCAAGCAGGTCGTCGCCACGGTCGAACACGCCCAGAACAAAGAGCTCCCCGACGAGTTCCTCAGCCTTTTCCGGGCCGACGCGATCTGGACAACGGGCCACGGCAAGCGCCTCTTCGGCCGCGATGCGATCTCGACCTTCACGCACCAGGTGCTTCCTGGTGCGATGCAGGGCCTGACGATGACGTTCGAGTTGGAGCACGTGCTGTTCATCCGCCCCGACGTCGCCGCGGTCAAGCTGCGCCAGGTGTACCAGACACCCGACGGACCGGACGTGGGCTCTCCGCTGTGGATCATGGCGAAGGAAGGCGGGCGGTGGTGCCTGACCGCTTGCCAGAACATCGGCGTGCCCGACGACGAGTTGATGTCGCCGGATCGTCCCGTCTTCGAATCCAGGAAGTGAGACCGCCACAACTCGCTGGAGATTAGCTCCAAGACACGTTCGTGGAGCCATCTCCCCCGGACGGTGCGCGCTCCCGCGCCGGGACGGTGGCGGCCGGCACCGCTGCGTGCTCTGCTTCCTCGACGGTCAAGCACTGCTGGAGGAGGACCAACTCTCCCAGAATCCTGCCCAGTTGCTCACCGACGTCCAGCGCCAGGTCCACCATCGCGTCCGGCACCTTCCGATTCCGGCCGTGGGCGCCAGGTGCCGTCGAGCGGGATGTCGGCGGCCGCCGCGATCCGGTTGCGTGATGCGAGCAGCCGGGTCCTCAGCGCCGGCAGGTCTACGTCCACCAGTACGCCGTCGCGTTTGACCACGCGGCCGGCGACGAGGACGGTGTCCACCAGGCCGGGGTGGCCGGCGCTGACGACGGTGGCGGTCGGGTCGGTGACCGGGAACACGGTCAGGTCGTCGGCGCGCAGGAGGAGGATGTCGGCGTCCTTGCCGGGCGTGATGCTGCCTGTTCGGGCAGCGAGTCCGCACGACTGGGCGGCGTCGACGGTGGCGAAGGCCAGCAGGTCGCGGGAGCGCAGGCCGCCGTCCAGGCCTCGCTGCACGGCGAAGGCGGTACGCATCGTGGAGAACATGTCGCCGCCGACCGACGGGACGTCGTCGATGGACAGTGTCGGGCGCAGGCCCGCGGCCAGCACCCGGCCGGTCATCGGCCAGCCGAACCCCATCTTCAGCTCGACGTCCGGACTGATCGACACCGAGCTGCCCGCGCCGGCGAGCATCCGCAGCTCTTCGTCGCTGATCCCGTTGGCGTGCACGAACGTGGTGGTGTCCCGCAGCAGACCGTGCTCGTGCAGATCGGCGACCGGGCGGTGCGTCCCGTCGCCGTCGACGTGCAGGCTGGTGCGCAGGCCGAGTTCGGCCGCCAGCTTCAGCTCCCGGGCGACGGTGTCCATGCTGGTGGCCTCGGGCCCGCGCAGCCCGAGCGCCATGGTGACCAAGCCGTCCCCGGTCAGGTCGGCGCGGACGCGGCGGATGGCGGCGTCGACGGGGTCGGGGGTGCCCCATCCGGCGCCGAGGCAGAAGATCGACCGTCCCGGCGCGTCCCGCAGCGCCGCGACGGCGGCGTCCTCGTGCTCAGGGCTCTGCGCGACGTGGTACCAGTCCAGCATCGTGGTCACGCCGGAGTGCAGGGCCTCCAGTCGACCGAGCAGGGTGCCTGCGTAGACGTCCTCGGGCTGGTAGTGGGGCTTGACCGTGCCGTGCATGGCCGCCGCCCACTCGGGGAACGTCCAGTCCGCGCCGGCGCCTCGGAACGCGGTCTGCCAGGTGTGGCGGTGGTTGTCGACGAAGCCGGGCATGACGATCCGGTCGGTCGCGTCGATCACCTCGGCGTCCGGCGCGTCGATCCGTTCGGCCACCTCGACGATCACGCCGTCGTCGATGAGCACGTCACCGCGGTCGAGATCTCCGACAGCCGGGTCCATGCTGACCACGGTGCCGCCGGTGAGCAGGGTTTTCATCGGGTGAACTCCTTCACAGTGTTTGCTGATTGTTCAAGATCATGTTGTGGCGGCGGCGCCTGTCGCGGCTCTGCTCCCGGCCGCGCAGGTCAGACGCGGGCGGTCACGGCCTTCTGCCGCCCGACCGCCGCCACTGGCAGCCGACGAGGGAGAGGGCCGGCGCCGGGCCGCCGGTGATGTACAACTGAGAACCGCGCCGGTCACCTGTGTGCACGGGTGGACGGCGTCGCCGCACCGTGCGACCGGTGCTCTCTCGGTGATTCAGGCACTCGCCGTCGTGGTGTGTACCGCGTCGGCCGCGGCCAGCGCGTCGGCGACCAGGTCGGCCGTGTCCTCCGTGCCCGCGGCCAGCCGGACCAGGCCCAGCGGAACCGACTCGGCGATCTGTTCCTCATTGAGCATCCCGCGCCACATGGACGCCGGATGCACGGCCAGGGATTCCACGCCGCCGAGGCTGGCCGACCGACGGGGGTAGCGCAGCCGGCCGAGGAACGCGTCGGCCATCTCGAAACCGCCGGTGAACTCGATGCCGAGCACCCCGCCGAAACCGCTCATCTGACTGGCCGCCAGCTTGTGCTGGGGGTGGGTCGCCAGACCGGGATAGTGCACCGTCGTCACGGCTGGATGCCCGTTCAACGCCTCCGCGAGCGCCTGGCCGTTGGCGTTGTGCCGTGTCACCCGCAGTGGCAGGGTGCGCATGCCGCGCAGCAGCAGCCATGCGTCGATGGGGCCGAGGGTGGCACCGGTGAGCAGGCCGACGTCCCAGATCCGGTTCAGGAGTTCGGCCGGCCCGGCCAGCACTCCGGCGGAGACGTCGGAGTGGCCGTTGAGGTACTTGGTCGCGCTGTGCCAGACCAGGTCGATGCCGAGGTCCGCCGGGCGCTGGTTCAGCGGGGTGGCGAAGGTGTTGTCCGCCATGGTCAGCACGTCGTGCGCGCGGGCCAGGTCCGCGACGGCGCGCAGGTCGGTGATCTGCAGCAGCGGATTGCTCGGCGACTCCACCAGGATCAGGCAGGTCTGCGGGGTCAGTGCCTTCGCGAACGCCTCCGGGTCGGTCTGGTCCACCAGGGTGGTCGACACACCGAGGCGCGGCAACAGGTTCAGCAGCACCGAGCCCGTGCCGCCGTAGGTGGACTTCTGCCCGATGACGTGGTCACCGGCGGACACCAGGGCCAGCACGGAGGTGGTGAGTGCGGCCATCCCGGACGCGGTGACCATGGCCGCCTCGGTGCCCTCCAATTCGGCGACGACGGCCGCGACCTGTGCGTGGTTCGGGTTGCCGAAGCGGGTGTAGAAGTCCTTGCCCCGCGGTTCGACGGCGCTCCGCGCGAACGTCTCGCCGTCCTCGGCCCAGAACGTCGCCGTCTGGTAGATGGGCGGTGCCACGGCGCGGCTGGGATGGACTTCGCGATCGGCGTGGACGGTGATGGTGCTGTTGCCCGGCATGGCTGCCCTTCCGTGGACCGTCGGTGTGACGCCTTGAAGCGTGGCCGACCATCGCTCCGATGTGGGCGGATCTTGGCAACTTTGGCAGCAAATTGCGCGGAGAGCGGGCATGGGATTGTGGTAGTCAATCCATGAGAGCAATAATCTGCCACCATGGATGAGGTGGACCGGTCGATTCTGGCCGTGCTCGAACAGCACGGTCGCATCAGCAACGCCGAGCTCGCCGCCCTGGTCGGGCTGTCGCCGTCGCCCTGCTTGCGGCGCGTGCGGCAACTGGAGGAAGCCGGGGTCATCCGCGGTTACCGGGCCGTGATCGATCCCGCCGCGGTCGGCCGTAGCCTGCGGGTGTTCGCCGGGGTGCGGCTGATGCGGCACACCCGCGCGGACGTGGTCGCGTTCGAGAGCGCGGTCACCCGGCTGCCCGAGGCGGTCGCTTGCCACCACATCACCGGCAACTTCGACTATCTGCTCCAGGTCGAGGTCGCCGACCTGCCTGCCTACGAGGACTTCCACGCCAACCAGTTGGCCGGCCTGCCCGGCGTGGCCACGGTGACCAGCTACGTCACCATGAAGACTCTCTCCGCCGACACCACACGACGGTCCCGTCCCAGCTCCGGTGGTGGGGCGGTCAGAGAGTGATGGTGCCGCGGATGCAGATGGTGGCGGCCCCGCTGACCCAGACGGTGCCGTCCTCATCGGCGGCGATCTCGATGCTCGCGGCCCGTCCCAGCCTCGTGCCCTGGGAGACCCGGTAGGTCGAGGGTGCGGCGCCGGTGGAGGTGAACCACTGCCCGACGGCGGCGTTCATGCTGCCGCACGCGGGGTCCTCCGGCACGCCGGCGCCCGGGGCGAAGGTACGCATCTCGAAGTCGTACTCGGATCCCTCGGGGTAGGTGCCGATCGCGCCGACCATCGCGGCCGGGATGCGGGAGAAGTCAGGTTCGAGGGCGAGTACCTCCTCGGCCGTGGACAACTGGACCACGGCCCAGCCGGGGCCGTTGTCGACCCACTGGTGGGCCACGACCCGGTCGCGTGCGATGCCGAATGCGGCCACGATCCGGTTCAGATGGTCGTCGTCGAGCGCGCCGTCACGCACACGAGGCGGGGCGGCGAAAGACAGAGTGTTCTCACCGCGGCGCACGGTGACCAGGCCCGCGGCGCACTCCTGCACGACCAGGTCGGCGTGGTGCGGCATGCCGCCGCCGTCCAGCCAGGCGCGCGCGGAGCCGAGGGTGGGGTGCCCGGCGAACGGCAGCTCGCCTCCCGGGGTGAAGATCCGCAGCCGGTAGTCCGCCTCCGGGACAGTGGGCGGCAGTACGAACGTGGTCTCGGACAGATTCGTCCAACGCGCCAAACGCTGCATCTCCTCATCGCTCAGGCCCGTCCCGTCCAGAACGACCGCGACCGGATTGCCGGAGTAGGGGCTCGTGGAAAACACGTCGACCTGCACGAACGAGCGTGTGCGCGGCATGGTCATCGAGGACCTTTCGGTAGCGGCTGCGGCGGATTCTGCACGTCCCACCCGACGGCGGAAGCAGGTCCATCCCAACGTGCGCCCACACGGCCAGGACAGAGCCAGTCACAACAAAGTGGACTGATTGAACTCTCCCCCCGACCTGTTCGCCCGCGATGTGCTTGGCGCCCCGTTCACGCTGTGCCCGAACACCACCGACCGCGCCACCGAGCACACCACCGACCGCGCCACCGCGCAGGACTGGCTGGACCTCGCCTGGGGCGCGGTCGGAATCGAAGGCGTGTTATGGACAGAGGTTGGCCTTGTCCGTGGCCACCCGGAGGCGGCCGTTCACCTGGTCAGCGGCCGTGGCGGTCCAGCTTGGCGCGCAGCAGGTTGGGGTCTGTGGCGGTGTGGTAAGCGGAGTTGGTCACGTAGATGTTCTGCCCGTCGACCGCGACGGAGCTGGGGTTCTCCAGACCGTCGGACGCGTCCAGAACCGCACTGCTCGCGCCGCCGGACGTGACGCGCACGACCTTGTTGGGCACGTTGAGAGCGGCGATGAGCTCGTTTCCCCGGCCGGTGAAGGCGAAGTCGTCGATGCCTTCCAAGCCGGACGCCCTGACGGTGGGAGCGGCCCCACGGTGGCGGCTGTGCAGTGGGAAGCTGAGCACGGTGCCCTGATCGAGGTTGGTCACCCACAGTGCACCCTGGTGCACGCGGATGCCGTTGGCCCCGAGGAAGTTCCTCTCGGCGAGTTCGGGCGCGGTCGACCAGGCGGTGGCCTTTCCGCCCTGCTGCGGCACGGACCACACGGTGCCGAGGACGGAGTCCGTGATGTAGAAGGCGCGTGTCCTGCTGTCGTAGGCCAGCCCATTGGGCAGTCCGTCGGCGGGAAGGGCGGCGATCCGCTCCGCCTTGTCCTGTCCCGGCTTCAGACGCCACAGTCCGGTCAGCTCCGAGGTGCCGGTGGCGTAGAGGACGTAGAGCGAGCCGTCGTCGGTGCGCGCGATGCCGGTGGTCAGTGCGAAGCCGAGCACGGGTGTGCCGGCGCCGCCGTCGGCGGGCGCGGGAAGAGTCGCGAGAATGTGTGTCGTACCGTCCCGGTCGACGCGTGCCACCTGCCGGGCCGCGGCGAACGTCACGTACACCGAGCCGTGGCGCCCAATGACGGCGTTCTCCGGCAACTGCCCCTGCGCAGCGTCGAAGTGACTGACGATTCGAGCCTCGGAGAGAGGCACCGAGACCGCGTTGGCGGGGGTCATCGAGGAGAGGGCCGCGAGAGTAACAGCGGCGGTGATGACAGCTCGCTTGACGATTTTCTGCATGATTCCTTCAGTGCGTGAAGTGGTGGTGGTCGGAGAAAGAGGTCACTGCTTCCGGTGAACCCTTGCTGAACCACTGTCACCGCAGGTCAGGAGAGGAGGCCAGACCGTCCCGTGCGTATCCCTGGCGGGGTCAGGCTCCATGTCGAACTCGACCGCATACTGGATTTCATGCACGGACAGAGAGAACTCGGGGATTTCCTCCAGACGCTGCGGGCCCGCCTGCGCCCGGCGGATGTCGGGCTGCCGGACTACGGAGACCGGCGCCGGGTGCCGGGGCTCAGACGCGAGGAGCTTTCGCTGCTGGCCGGAGTCAGTTCCTCCTACTACACGCGTCTTGAGCAGGGTCAGTCAGTGGGAGCCTCCCCCGAGGTCCTCAACGCCCTCGCCCAGGCCCTGCGGCTGGACGAGGCCGAGCGCCACCACCTGCATGACCTGGCCGGCAGTGTGAGACGGCGTCCGGTCGTCCGTCGGCCTCCCGAGGAGCACGCCGACGCCGCCACGCTCGACTTGCTGGAGGCGCTCGGTGATGTCCCGGCCCTGGTCAGCGGACGCCGCGGTGATGTGCTGGCATGGAACCCGATGGGTCACGCCCTCTTCGCCTCCCACCTCGACTTCTCCGCGCCGCAGCCTCCGGACGACCGTCCCAACCTGGCCCGGCTGGTCTTTCTCGACGACCACATCCGTGCGCTCTACGCCGACTGGCCCGACAAGGCCAGGGCGGTCGTCCAGAACCTGCGCATGGTGGCGGGGCGCCATCCCGACGACGGTCAACTCGCCTCGCTCGTTGGTGAGTTGGCCATGGCCAGTTCTGAATTCGCCTCGATGTGGGCCGATCACAGTGTGCGTCCCTGCGACTCGGACGTGTACGAAATGCGCCACCCCTTGGTCGGCGTCCTCACCGTCACGCAGCAAAGCCTGCGACCACCGCGTAACGGCGAATTCCATCTGGTGCTCGCCACGGCTCCCCGTGACTCTGCGTCTCATAGCGCGTTGCGCCTGCTCGCTCAGGTCATTTCCGACTCGCGCGGCCCGAGTCCGCAACACACAACACAGCACTGACGGCGTCGACGGCGTGATGCCGTCCGCACCGGCAGTGGGTGGCGCCTGCACGGTGACCCGTCCGCTACGCGCACGACGGCGTCGAGGTCACGAACGACAGCGATTCTCAGGGGGCGATTCGCAGGGGGCGACACTCAGGGGCTGGTGCAATCGAGGGCGGAGTGCAGACGCTCGTCGTTGTAGCGCCGCGCTCGCGCTGATGACCCACGATCGCGGCGGCCCGGCCATCGCTTTCCAGTAACTCGCCTACCTCGCAGTGCTGGTCCTCGATGACAGACTCAACACGCGTGGCATCCACGCGTTTTACGACACTCCGGGTACTGACCGGGGCGGTCGGTGTTGTCGACATCGAGCTGTCGCCGAGGGCTGTCGTCCCCTACAACTCCGGTACCACCCACCACTGTTGTGTCATTCCCAGGGTGGAGGAAGGTGCAACCCGGCGAAGGATCCGTATGCGTGGCCGGTTCCTGAAAGATCCTTCCTGTCCGAACATGCGACCGGAAGGATCCATATCGTGCACAGACGACGTCTCGCGCCCCTGGTGGCCGTGAGTGTCACGGCAACGCTGGCTCCCGTGCTCGCCACCTCAACTGCCACCGCCGCTCGGGCCGCTCCCCCGTCGACCGCCTCATCGTCCGCCGCCAAGGGCGCGCTGGACCGGTATGTGAAGCAGAAGCCGCAGTGGAAGCGGTGCGAAGCTGACACTCCGGCGGAGTTCGAGTGCGCCACGATCGAGGTCCCGCTGGACTACCGGGTTCCCGGGGGCAAGCGGATCGACTTAGCCATATCCCGGATCAAGAGCACCGCGCCCGACAAGCGGCACGGTGTCCTGTTCTCCAACCCCGGCGGCCCGGGAGGGCAGGGGCTCTACATGCCGCTGTCGATACAGGAGGTGCTCCCCGAGTCCGCACGGCAGAAGTACGACCTCATCGGCTTCGACCCGCGCGGTGTGGGACAGAGCAGCCCGGTCTCCTGCGATCTGGAGCCGGAGGAGGAGAACTGGCTGCGGCCGTACAAGGAGGAGACGTTCGACAAGGACGTCGCCTGGGCACGCGACGTCGCGAACAAGTGCAAGGAGAAAACGGGCGACACACTCCCGCACATCACCACGCGCAACACCGCGCGCGACATGGATCTGCTCCGGGCGATCCTCGGTGAGAAGAAGATCTCGTACGTGGGTGTCTCGTACGGCACCTACCTGGGCGCCGTCTATACCCAACTCTTCCCGGGCCGGGCCGACCGGTTCGTGCTGGACAGCGCGGTCGATCCGGCGCGCGCCTGGCGAGGGATGATCCAGTGGTGGGCGGAGGGCGCCGAGCCCGCGTTCGACCGGTGGACCGAGTGGGCCGCCGAGCGTTCGGAGAAGTACGGCCTCGGTGACACCCCGAAGGAGGTCGAGAGGACCTTCTGGGACCTGGTCGCGCAGGCCGACGAGAAGCCCATCGAGGTAGAGGGGCAGCTGATCACCGGGGATGACATCCGGAGCGGCATGCGCCGGGCGGTCTTCACCCCGCAGTACGCCACCGAGGAGTTCGTGGAGCTGAAGAAGGCCGCGGACGGCGAGCCCGCCTCCGCGAAGAAGCTCGCGGCATTCGCCGGACCCGAGGGGACCGGGACGGCAGGCGCCGCCACCGATGCCGCCGAGATACCGTCCGACAACGGGACGGCGAGCTTCTGGGCCGTGGTGTGCGGCGACAACTCGGCCGCGTGGTCCCGCGATCCTGAGAGCTACCGGCAGGACGCCATCGAGGACAAGGGCCGCTACCCGCTCTACGGTGACTTCGCGTCCAGCATCAAGCCCTGTGCGTTCTGGGACAAGTCCGTGGAACCGGCAACCATCGTGAACAACAAGGTCGGCGCCCTGGTCGTCCAGAACGAGTGGGACTCACAGACCCCGCTGCCCAGCGGTCAGGCCCTGCACGCCGACCTGAAGGGCTCGAAAATGGTCACCGTCCTCGGCGGCGAGGGCCATGGCGTCTACCCGAACGGCAACGCGTGCACGGACAACACGGTCACCGACTACCTGCGCACCGGCACGCTCCCGGCGAAGGACGTGACCTGCGAGGCGACGGCCGACTCGAACGCGGAGGCACGGAAGAACCAGAAGGGGGACGCGCTTCCCGGGTCTCCGCTCCCCGAGCGCGCCCCGGACCGTTTCTGAGCCCGGTCACATGGCCCAGTGGCGCATGACTCATTGCCGTATGACCCATTGGCGCATGACCCATTGAAGATGGGGCGGGGCCTCCTGGCGGGTCCCGCCCCATCGTGCGTCGTCGGCGCCGAAGCCGGACGCCGATCGACGCCAGGGTGGTCTCCGGGAACCACGCCGGGAACCACGTCTGAAGACCCGGTGCGACTTGCCCAGAGGGGCATTGTCAGTGGTGGCAGGCAGGATGACAGGCATGACAACACCAGCTGCAGTGATCGTGGATGCCGCCGCCTACGCGCAGGCGGTCGAGGACGCGGTGAAAGCGTCGGCCGCCTACTACGCGGGCGGCACGTCGGTGCTGGACGACGACGCCTACGACCGGTTGGTGCGCGGCATCGCGGCCTGGGAGGCCGACCATCCCGAGCAGGTGCTGCCCGATTCGCCGACGGGGAAGGTCGCCGGCGGCGCCGTTCAGGGCGATATTCCGCACACGGTGGCGATGCTGAGCCTGGACAACGTGTTCTCGGCGGAGGAGTTCACCGCCTGGACCACCTCACTGGCCCGCCGTATCGGCCACGAGGTCGAGCGGTTCAGCGTCGAGCCGAAGCTGGACGGGCTGGCGATCGCGGCCCGCTATACGGGCGGCCGGCTGAGACAGTTGATCACGCGTGGGGACGGGACGGCCGGAGAGGACGTCTCGCACGCGATCGGCACCATCGAGGGCCTGCCGCTCGAGCTGGCCGAGCCGGTCACCGTCGAGGTGCGCGGCGAAGTCCTCATGACGACCGCCCAGTTCGAGCACGGCAACGAGGTGCGTACCGCGCACGGAGGGCAGCCGTTCGCCAACCCGCGTGGCGCCGCGGCGGGCACCCTGCGCGCCAAGGAGCGCGCCTACACCGTCCCGATGACCTTCTTCGGCTACGGCCTGCTGCCCCTGACCGACACCGACACCGCGCTCGCCGCGCGGCTGGGCGAGAGCCCGCACAGCGACCTCATGGTCCGGGCCGGCAAGCTCGGGGTGAACACCACCGCCACCACCGCGGTGGCCGGCTCCACCGCCGACAGCGCCGAGCAGGTGTTGGCCCGGGTGCAGGAGATCGCGTCTCTGCGGGCCGAGTTGCCGTTCGGGATCGATGGGATCGTCATCAAGGCCGACCTGGCCGCCGACCAGCAGTCGGCAGGGTCCGGGACGCGCGCCCCGCGCTGGGCGATCGCCTACAAGCTGCCGGCCGTCGAGAAGATCACCCGGCTGCTCGAGGTGGAGTGGAACGTGGGCCGCACCGGCATCATCGCCCCGCGCGCCGTCCTGGAACCGGTCGAGATCGACGGCGCCACCATCACCTACGCCACCCTCCACAACCCTGCCGACATCACCCGCCGCGACCTGCGCCTGGGCGACCACGTCATGGTCCACCGGGCCGGCGACGTCATCCCCCGCATCGAAGCCCCCGTCGCCCACCTGCGCACCGGGGACGAACAGCCCATCATCTTCCCCGAAACCTGCCCGCGCTGCGGCTCCGGCATCGACACCAGCGAGCAGCGCTGGCGCTGCGAAAACGGACGTAACTGCCACCTGGTCGCCGCCCTGTCCTACGCCGCCGGCCGCGACCAGCTCGACATCGAAGGCCTCGGCCACACCCGCGTCGTCCAGCTCGTCGACGCCGGCCTGGTCGCCGACCTCGCCGACCTGTTCACCCTCACCCGTGACCAACTCCTGGGCCTGGAGCGGATGGGCGCGACCAGCACCGACAATCTCCTCGCCGCCATCGCCGCGGCCAAGGATCAGCCGCTGTCGCGGGTGCTGTGTGCGCTCGGGGTGCGCGGCACCGGACGCTCCATGTCCCGCCGGATCGCTCGGTACTTCGCCACGATGGACCACATCCGCGCCGCCGATTCCGAAACGATGCAACAGGTCGAGGGCATCGGAACCGAGAAGGCCCCGTCCATCGTCGCCGAACTCGCCGAACTCGCCCCACTCATCGAAAAGCTCGCCGCCGCCGGGGTGAACCTGAGCGAGCCCGGCGCCACTCCGCCCGCCCCCGTGGCCGGTGACGCCGACAGCAGCACCGGGAGTGCGGATGCCGACAGCAGCACCGGGAGTGCGGATGCGGAGGGCGGGCCGCTGGCCGGAATGACAGTGGTCGTGACCGGAGCGATGACCGGCGTACTGGAAAAGCTCAGCCGCAACCAGATGAACGAACTCATCGAACGCGCCGGCGGCCGCTCCTCCTCCAGCGTCTCCAAGAAGACCACCCTGGTCGTCGCCGGAGAGGGCGCCGGATCCAAGCGGGCCAAGGCCGAAGACCTCGGTATCCGGCTGGCCGGTCCCGACGAATTCGCCACCCTCATCGCCGACTTCCTCAACTGAACTCCACCATGTGGGGCGGTCTGGGTGCTCCACCTCACAGCGGCACTCGGGCAGCGCAAGGAACAACCCGAGGCGGTTGACCGTTCCTCTGTACGTGGCTGCGGAGGGGACAGTGTCCCCGGGCCTCACCTATAGCCCATGGGGACGATCGTCCGGCTGAAGCCCCATGGAGCCTTTCGCCGAGAGGCGACCGCCCTCCGCACGCCACCACCCACGGCCCCGGCTGGTCTCCCCCGTCCAGTCGGGGCTTTCACGCGCTGATCGCCGACGCGGGCCGGGGCGGCTGCCCACTGGATCGTTCGGCGTCTCAGTGGGAACGCCCGCGGCGGCGGACCATGAAGGCCACGCCGCCCAGCAGAGCGGCGCAGCCTGCCGCGGTGGCGATGAGTGTCGTCCGGCCCGCGCCCGTGGCGGCCAGGGTGTCGCCGGACGGTACCGCCGCTGCCGGTGTGGCCGACGTGCCGAAGGTGAAGGTGACGCTGTCGTTGGAGGCGTCCGGGTCGTGGAGGGGGATGCCGGCCGGCCCAGGGCGCACCGTCGCTGTGCCCTTGGCGCCGTCGTACCCCTTCGCCGTCCTCACCCACAGTTCGAACAGCTGACTCTTGCCGGCCGCGACACCGATCGGCACGGTGCACACGTAATGCCGGTGACCCGCCTCGAAAGGTGCCGTGGTGGTGCCGCTGCCCCCGAGAAGGCAGGGGCCGTAAGGGCTGTCCTCCTCCTCCATGTGCGCGGTGCCGGTTGCGACCGCACCCTTGGGCAGGACAACATCGACCACGGCTACGGACTTGTTGTCGACCCCGTACGCGGAGGCCGGGCCGTGGTTCACGGCGTTGATGTCCAGGGTCCATTCGCCCGCCTTGCGGCCCGGCTTCGTCGTGGCCTCGGCCGCGAGATCCGCGGAGTTGTCGGCCGCGACGGTGAACCGGCCCTCGGCACCCTTCTCGAATCCCCCTCCCGCTCCGGACGCGCGCACCAGGGTGAGCGCCGGCCCGGTGCCCTGGTGGCTGCCGCCGCCGGGTGTTACGCCAGGTTGCAGCAGCTCGACCGAGTAGTCGGTCACAGCCGTCAGGACGTGCTCACCGACCGTGGCGGTCAGGGGGCTGCTCAGCTCCACGGTGGTCCCCGCGGGCACGGAGTCCGGGCCGACCGGGAAGACGCAGGTGACGGATGTCCGGCTGCCGGGTTCGCCGGGCTCATCGCCTTCGCCGTAGGCACAGTTGGAGAACATCCGGTCGAAGACCAGACCGCCCACCGATTCCCAGCGCAGCATGACGCGCCGGTCAGTGGCCAGCTCCCCGGTGTTGCGGAGCCGGAGCGGAACATCGATCCGGGACCCGATCCGAGCGTGCGTCACATCCGGCAGCCTGCCGACGATCAGGTTCGGGATGCCGACGACCACCATCGCGTTCGCAGTGGCACCGGTGGCACGGTCGGCGCTGAGGGTGTACCTGATCGTGCCGCTGGCGCCAGGTGCGGCGCCCGCCTGAGCACGCAGGATGAATTCGACCGAACGACTCTGCGAGGAATCCGTGTTGACGCAGGTGATGACCTGCCCGTCGTCCTTGCACCTCGGGTCGTCGACGGCGACGCTCGCGATGCCCGCCAGGTCACGCGCATCGATGACGAGCGTGTCGTTCGTGGGCACGGGGACCTGCGCTCCGCCGTCCCAGAACATCCAGCTCACATCGGCCGACTGCGCCGCCGACCCCACATTGAGCTGTTTTTCTGCCTCGAGCGTCGCGTATGCCTGCGTCGGCAAGGGAGACGGTGTCGCAGACGGATCGTCGGCTACGTCGGCCACGGCGGCTGCACTGGGCACCACGGCGAGCACCATGGCAGCCAGCACTGCCCCGAACACGGTGCACATGGATCTCATGCACATGTGATACGCGAGATGCCCCGAAGGTTGCCCAGCAGCATGCCCGGCGACGTTGAAACTTCGGAGGAGGGTTATGCCGAGTCTCTGCGTGGCGGTGGAGGGTGGTCCGCCTTCGGAGCACTCCGCGCGGCGATCAGCGGTCCCAACAGCCGTGTGCCCGGCCCTACCCGTCCCCCGGGGCCGGGCAGTTGTGTCGTGTCGGCCACCGTGAGCGGCTCCTGGCAGGCGTCGCACGCCACGACCGGCGTGGTGAAGTGCCCGCAGGCGTCGTGGCGGATCCGGGTGGGCGGTCCCGCGGGTCCCGCGTACCACTTGTCGCCCCAGGTCATCAGCGCCAGCAGGACGGGGTAGAGCTCCTGGCCCTTCTCCGTCGCCACGTACTCCTCGCGCGGCGGGCTGACCTGGTACCGCTCGCGCGTCAGCACGCCTTCCTCGATCAGCCGGGCCAGCCGCGCGGCCAGGACCTTGCGGGACAGGCCGAGGTCCTCCGCCAACTCGTCGAAACGGCGGATGCCTGCGAGGACATCGCGCATGATCAGGGCCGTCCAGGCGTCGCCGAACAGGTCGGTCGCGCGGGCGATCGAGCACGCGACGCCGGAGAGGGGGGTACGGGTCACGATCCCATCCTATCGCCCTTGGGTTCCCTCAGGGAACCGATGAATGTTAGGTTCACTCAGGGAACCTGACTCGGAACGTCGAGGGAGCGCGCCATGACCACCGCCCCGCACATCGCACTCGACTCGGCCGGCCCCGGGGCCGTCGACGGCCGCCACATCCGGGCCCTGACCTTCCAGTCCGTACGGCTGGAGTACCTGCGACACGTGCTGTCGGAGCTGAGCCTCGCGGCGGCTGACAGCCGGGCGCTCGTCGTCGGCAGCGGGCGCGGCGTTCTGGCCCGCGGCCTCGCCCAGCTCGGTTTCGAGGTCAGCGCTGCCGATCCGTCCCCCGCCGCGACGGCCCTCGCCCTGGACGCGGACGACGGGCTGGGCGTCACATACCTGACGACGCCCGCGGAGGAACTCGACCTGCCGGGCGACTCCTTCGACCTCGTGTACTGCGCCGACACCCTCGAGATCAGCGAGCGTCCGGACCTCGTCCTCGTGGAGGCGGCGCGCGTGCTGCGCCCCGGCGGGGCCTTCGTCTACGACACGGTGAACCGCACCCCCGTGTCCCGCCTCATCTACCTCGGCGCCTTCCAAGCCTTCCCAGGTACACGGATCATGCCCCGCGGCCGTTACGCCGCACACCGGCTGCGCCGCCCGGTGGAGCTCGCCGAGTCCCTCGACCGGGTGGGGCTGTCCGCGAAGGACATCTCGGCGTTCAAGCCGCGCGACGTACGCAGCCTGGTGAGCGCGACGCGCGGGCGCAGGCGTGGGACGCTGACCGACGATCAACTGCCGGAGCTGGTCGACATGGTGCTCGAGCCGGAGGGCAGCCCGCTGGTGACGTATCTGGGGTATGCGGTCCGCGAATAGGCCCGCTTCCAGCCGTGCGTCGCGGCAGGCATTCCTTCGGGGCCGAGCTGGGGAGCAACCGTGAGAGTGCGGGCCTGCGCAGCGGACAGGTCGCCCAAGCGGCGCCGTGGATGAACATCCAGACCCTCCGCTACTACGAGCAGCGCGGCCTGCTCGCCGAGCCGGAACGCACCAACGGGGGCCGCCGCTCCGCCCGTTGCTCGCGCAGCCACGGCGCGGGCTACCGGAACCCAACGCCCCCGCGCTCCGGCGGTCACACGCCGATGAAGCTCACCGTTTCTGCCATGTCCGCCCGGCCGGTACGCAGCCTTGGCACGCCCTCCTTCTCGAAACCCACTGAGACACCGCAGAACAGTACGAGCCGCTCATCGAGTCCGACGATCTGGCTGACGGTCTTGCGATACATCGTCCACATCACCTGGGGGCAGCTGTGCAGCCCTTCCGCCCTCAGTAACAGCATGACCGTCTGCAGGTACATCCCCGCGTCCCCCCACTGTCCGGGCCCCATGGTCCGGTCGAGGTAGCAGAACAGAACGACCGGCGCCCCGAACGCCTCCGAGTTCAGGGCGGCGATCTTCATGGGTCTGTCAGGATCGTCGCGCTCGATTCCCAGAGCCTTGTACCGCTGGGCGGCCGCGGCGGAAAAGCGGTCCAGATAGGGCGAGTTCAGTTCGACCGGGTACATCGGATACTCCCGCTCATCCCCCGGGTCTCCCGCCTGTGCCCTGGCCGTCGCGCGCTTCTTCAGTGCCGCCAAGGGCTCGCCGGTCACGACATACACATGCCACGGCTGGAGGTTCCCACTCGACGGAGCCCGCGTCGCCGCAGCCAGGACTCGTTCGAGTACCTCCTTGGACACCGGCTCATCGCTGAACGCCCGCACAGCCCGGCGACTGTCCACGGCCTCATACACATCCACGTCTCCTCGTCCCCTCACTCGACGACAACCACCTCTCTACCGTGGTCACCGTGCACAAGCTGCCAGGCCGTACGACCAGGGATGCCGCCGCCCTGGTGGCGACGCTGCCCGGCCCCGCGCACCCCACTGATTCGAACCGCGGCAGCCCCCGCGTGACAGAGCCCGAGCTACGGTGGCGCCGCCACCAGGCCGACGCCGCTTCCAGCGCAAGGCCGCTGTAGTTGCCGACTCCACCAGGCCGTACCCGTCGGCAACTTCGCCATCTGTGTTCAGCCCGGTTGGAAGAACGCGAGCATTTTCCGGCTGGCGTCCGGCGACATCAGGATTTCCTGGATGCGCGCGGACTGCCGACCGGCGGCGCTGGTGCGTTCGAACATCTCGCGTTCGTATTCCTTGACGGCGGCGGGAGAGTCGTCCGGGTGCGCGGCCAGCGCGAGGCCGAGCAGGGCGCCGTCGAGGAGCGCCATGTTGGCGCCCTGCCCCACCGGCGGCATCAGGTGTGCGGCGTCGCCGAGCAGTGTGACGTCTGGCGTCGACGGCCAGGTCAGGCCGACCGGGAGGGTGGTGATCGACCGCGGTAGGACCGTGTCGTCGCAGGCTGCGATCAGTGCGGTGAACCGTGAGTCCCAGCCGGTGAACAGGTCGATCAGCCGCACCCGGGCGGCGGCTGGGTCGTCGAACGGGATCCCGTTGGTCGCGAACCAGTCCTCGGCGGTGTTGTGGAAGCTGAGATAGACGCGTACGCGGCCGTCGCCGTTGCGCTGCGCCGACAGGGATTGTCCGTTGCCGAGCACCCAGTAGTTGCCGCGCCCGACCATCGCCGCGAGGTCGGGGTGGGTGCGGTCGATGTCGGGAATACCGAGCTCAACGACGTTTTGGCCGGTGTGCGTTGGTCGGGCGTCGGTGAGCAGCGCGCGGACGCGGGAGTCCGCGCCGTCGGCGCCGACCAGCAGGTCATACGTCGCACTGCTGCCGTCGGCGAAGTGCAGCAGGCCATTGCCGGCGGATTCTAACGCGCGCCCCCAGCGCACCGCGTGTTCGGGCAGAGAGTCCAGCAGCAGGTTGCGCAGATCGGCGCGGTCGACCTCAGGTCGCTCGAGCGGGGCGTCGTCGGGCGTGTCCTCCTGCAGCAACAGGGTGCCGTCCGGCTCGAGAAGTCGCAGGTCCTGGCCTTCACGACGGGCAATCGCGTGGAACTGGTCGATCAGGCCGGCCTCGCGCATCGCCCGCTGCCCGGTCCCGGAGTGCAGATCAAGCATGCCGCCCTGACCGCGCGCGGTGCGCGATGATTCCCGTTCGTACACGACCGCGTCGATGCCGTTCATGTGCAGCACACGGGCAAGGGCCAGGCCGCCCAGTCCTGCTCCGACGATGGTGATGGTGATAGTCATGGTTGCCTCCGATTCGCCGTACTGTCTGCTCGCGGGAGATCGACCCGTGGTGCGCGCGGGCCGCCATCGACGGGGCGCCGCACGTGATCCCGGATTCGCCGATCGTCTGTGAACCACGCCCTGGTCTCCGGCGGGAACGGCGCCGGCGCATCGTCGCTCACCACGCCCCCGCGCTCGCCTGTCCCACCGACAGGTTCCGGCCTGCTGATCAGCCGGTTCACCGGCGGAGCCGGGGCGCGAGCACCGTGCGCACGACCTTGGCCACGTTGTTCGCGGCGGATCCGCCCTCTTCTTCGGGTTCCGGTTCCAGCACGCGCTTGATCTGCAGCAGCAGTTGGTTGGCCGACCGCCAGAGCGGGACGAACATGCCGGCGACCGGCCCGACGCCCTGGATCGGGCCGCCGGACAGCTCGGTGACCTTCTTGGCGATCGTGACCGTTGTCGGGTCCCGCAGGATCAGGTGCACCTCATCGTCGACCAGCCGGATTTCCATCTTGCGCGCGGCGGACTCCTCCGGGTTCGCGTCCGTGGTCGTCTCCGGATCCAGTTCGTCGATCTTGGCGGCGACGGCGTCCGGATCGACCCCGAGTTCGCGCAGCACCCTGGCCGCCATGCTGTTCTCCGCCCGCAGCATCGCCTCAAGCAGGTGATGGCTACCGACCGGCGCTCCACCGGCGAGCGCGCCGGCGGCGGACACCGTGTCCTCGGTGGCAGGTGTGCCGGCCGGCCATGGGCCGGCCGCGACGTCCTGTGATCCCTCCAGTGATGCCAGCACCGCGGCACGGATCTTGCTGAGCGGCTTGATCCGCTCGGCAAGCATCTTCGCGCCGACGCCCTCGCCTTCCCCGGTGGTCAGGGCGAGCAGGATGTGTTCCGTACCGATGTGGTTGTGGTGCAGCTGCTGCGCCTCGCGCAGGGCTAGGTCCAGCGTCTTCTTCGCGCTCGGCGCGAACGGGATATGGCCCCTCAGCTCCTCCGTGCCGGGCTTGACCACCGCGGCGATATCGGCCTGCGCGGTCTCCTTGTCGTACCCGAGTCGGCGCAGAGCTTTCGCCGCCGTGCTGTCCGGCGCGTCGAACAGCCCCAACAGGATGTGCTCCGTGCCGATGTAGTTGTGCTTGAGCAGCCTCGCCTCCTCCTGAGCCGTGACGACCACCTTGCGGGCTTCCACCGTGAACCGTTCAAATGGCATGGTTCCATGGTCCCAACCGTGTCAATACACTGTTATTAACAGGGTCACCATGCTGAAGGGAGGGTGTGATGGAGACACCGTCGGACTGGGAGGACCGGCTCGCGCGCTGGCAGAATGAGCTGGAGTTGTTCGAGCAGCTGGACGAGACACCCTGGGTCACGCTGGCCAAGGCGGAAGCCGAGACCGGCGTTTCCCGCTCGGCCCTGCGGTCCTGGTACCGCAACGGCGAGATCCAGTCCCGGCTGGTGGACGGCCCGAACGGGCCGCAGCGCCTGGTCCAGCTGGACGCGGTGATCGAGCGCGCCGCCACGTCACCGCGCATCCAGCGCAGGGCGGAACGGGAAGTCAGCCTGGAAGCCCAGGTCACCCTGCTACGGCACCGGGTCGACCAGCTCGAACTGCGGCTGGCCGCGCTGGAGCAGAAGTGACCGGCGCGAGCAGCACCGTGCCATCGGCCCGGAACGGCCCCGGTCTCCTATGACCCACGGTGCAAAGTGGCCAGCGGCCCTCTTTGTTGGACGCCGG
This sequence comes from Streptomyces sp. NPDC050997, assembly GCF_040660135.1. Classification (NCBI taxonomy): domain Bacteria; kingdom Bacillati; phylum Actinomycetota; class Actinomycetes; order Kitasatosporales; family Streptomycetaceae; genus Streptomyces; species Streptomyces sp. NPDC050997. The sequence goes on along the minus strand of NZ_JBFAGK010000012.1, from coordinate 39,688 downwards.
TGGGCAATGACTGGGACCTGGTCGCAAACAAGTCCGGCCCGACGCGGCTCGGGTTCCTGCTGATGCTGAAGTTCTTCGAGCTGGAGGGCTGGTTCCCCCAGTTCCTGGAGGAGTTCCCGCAGGCCGCAGTCGACTACGTGGCCGACGTGGTCAAGGTGCCGGCGGAGGACTTGGCGAAGTACGACCTGTCGTCCCGCTCGGCGAAGGGCCACCGTACGCAGATCCGGGAGTCCCTCGGGTTCCGTCCGGCGACACGCGCCGACGAGCAGCACCGGCTGGCCGGCGCTCGGCGGCTCGCTGACTCGGCCGATTCGCTGGGACCTGATCGAGCAGCGCCCGTGACCATGCCCGGACCCGCCGAGCGGCCGACACCCCGGCACGGTCGTTGCGCTCGACACCGTGAGACGGCCTCGGCACGCCTATCGACCGCCTGTGCGCATTGCACCGCAGAAGCACCCGTCCGCATCGGCATCCCCGTCGTCACCGGTAATCGGCCCGCCAGCAACTCCTGGCCGAGATGGCCGCCCGCGCTGCCGGCCGTACTCTGCCTGCGCCCGGCGGAGCATCGAAGGGCCACGCGGATTCCTAGGCCGACGGCGACTTGGCGGATGGACTCAGGGGGTGCCGTCGAGCACGGCGGTCGCGGCCAGGGTCGTGTAGTTCATCGTGAAGCGCCCGCCCAAGGAGTCGATGGCGTTGCCGACTGCGTCCAGTATTTCGGCCAGCTGATCGGGACGGAGTTGGGTGAGGCCGCCGGTGGTGGGGAGCAGGCCCAGCCATTGGTCGCGCGTGTAGGACTGCTCCCAGTCGAATCGCCACTGTTCGGGATCCTTGAACTGTTCGGTCTCCCGGATCTTGTCGGCGAACTTCTCGTATCCCGCCTGGTAGAGGTCGAGCGAGCGTCGGGCCGGTTGACCGCTGAGCGGGGAGTCGGGCGCCACCCGCCGGATGGCAGCGGCAAACGGCTCGGCCACCTCGGCAGGCGGCTCGTACACGTGCCCGAAGATCGCCAGCCGTCCCCCTGGACGCAGCACACGTGCCGCCCTCGCGGTGCCGGCGACCGGATCCACCCAGTGCCACGACTGGGCGGCGATGACCGTGTCAAACATCCGGCCAGCTGGCTGCCAGGCTTCGAAGGCCGCCACCTCGACCTCCAGGCCACGGGCTCGCGCGAAGTCTGCCATTCGCGCATCTGGCTCGACCCCGAGCACGGCGCACCCGGCGGCTTGGAACTGTCGGGCTGCGATGCCGGTGCCGCAGCCGATGTCGAGCACGTCAGGCCCGGGGCTCCCTGCGACGATCCGCGCCACCAGTGCATCGGGGTAGCCAGGCCGGGCTTGGTCGTAGCGTTGGGCATCCACGCCGAACGACTCGGCCGCCCGCCGGGCCTTATGCGGCTCTGCTGGTGATGGTTCTGGTTGTTCTCACGGTAAGGTGGGCATGTGCCCACTTTGGTGGGCACATGCCCACTAGGCAACGGATGCCATCGGGCTGACCGCACGAGAGGATCTGCGAGTGCCAACTGGGGTGCACCTCCGCGACGCCCGGCAGCAACTGTTCGACGCTGCCGAACGCGTACTTCTGCGGGACGGGCCGAACGGGCTGACCAGCCGTGCCGTCACCGACGAGGCAGGCTGCGCCAAAGGCGTCTTGCATCGGCACTTCACTGACTTCGACGCCTTCCTCACCGACCTCGTGCTCGACCGAGCCGCGCAGCTTGAGACGCAGTCGAGGGCGCTGCACGAGTCCGCCGGAACTGGCACGGTGGCCGACAACCTCACCACCGCACTGACGGCCCTGTTCGGACCGATTCCGGTGGCAATCATCCCGCTCATCACCTTCCGGGACGAGCTGCGCACGCGGCTGCGGCAAGCCAGGCCAGGAGGGGGCATCGCGATCCTGGCCCAGGCCGCGACTGCGATCTCCGCTTACCTGGCCGACGAGCGTGACCTGGGCCGCATCGCGGCCGACGCCGATATCGACTCACTCACCCTCTCCCTGGTCGGCGGTGGGCACCTCCTGTTCGCAGACCGCGACCCCGGCCCGCCTACCACGTCAGTCGTCAACAAACTCGTGACAGCGGTCATCGCCGACGCCGTGCAACGACGACCGACCTAGGGCGTTTCTTTCCGATCATCAGATCGTTGGTCTGGCCGTGCCGTTGACTGACGTGCAGTGGGCCCGTGACGTCGGGCGCCGACCGCCGATTGTCTGGTGGCCCGGTGCCAGGCGCGGGTGGGAGCGATGTAGCGTCGGGCGGCGGTCATGAGGCCGAAGGCCGGGGCAGGGGCCTTCGGATGAGAGCAGGAACGGACCGGAACACCGGTGGTGCTGTCCGAACCTGTGTGCGTCCCAGCCTGATAGCCGGGCTCAGGTGAGGGCATCGATGAGCATGAGGGCGGCCACGACCAGCAGCACGATGGCGAAGGTGCGTTGCAGCAGGGGGCCGGTGACCTTGGAAGCCAGGCGTTTGCCGTCCCAGCCGCCGAGGATTGCCGCACCCATGAAGGGGCCGATCACCGCCCAGTCGATGCCGGTGACGGTCGCACCGCGGGTGGCCAGGGAAGCCATGGAGTTCGCCGAGATGACCAGCAGGCTGGTGCCGACGGCGGTCTGCATCTCGAATGCAAGCACGGTGACCAGGGCGGGGACGGCGAGGAAGCCTCCGCCGACCCCGAGCAGCCCGGTCAGCGCGCCCAGTCCCGCGCCGGCGCCGACGGCCTTCGCGGGTTGCACCACAGGCGCCTGACCGGTGCTCGCCTGGCTGGGACGCAGCATTTTGACGGCGGCATGTGCGGCGATGGCGGCGAAGGTGGCGGTCAATACCGGTTGGGGCAGGCGGGAGGCGGCGGCTCCGGCCGCGGCGGCGGGCAGGAGTCCAGCCGTGGCGAACAGGGCGCCGGCCCTCCAGCGGACGTTGCCATTGCGGGCGTGGGCGTACAGGGCGGTGAGCGAGGTGGCGGTGATGATGATCAGGCTGGCGGTGGTGGCGGCGGCCGGGGTGAAGCCGAGCAGGTAGATCAGCGCGGGCACCGCCAGGACGCTGCCGCCCCCGCCGAGGGCGCCGAGCGCGATTCCGACCACGGCCCCGGAGATCAGGGCCAAGATCAGCGCGCTCACGCTATGGCACCGCTGCTGCCGCCTTCACCGGTGACCGGCAGGCCCTGACGTGCCCAGGCGGTCATGCCGCCGGTGACGTCGGTGGCCTCGACGCCGCGTGCGGCCAGCAGCTTGGCTGCCTGCTGGGAGCGGTGACCGGAACGGCAGATCGTGACCACCGGTTTGCCCTGTGCGGAGGCCGGCAGGGAAGCGCCCGTGATCAGGCGGGAAAGCGGCAGGTGCAGCGCGCCGGGCGCGTGCCCGGCCTTCCACTCCGGTGTTTCGCGGACATCCAGCAGCACGGCCTTGCCGTCGCTGGTCTGCTGGTTGGCCTGCTGGGGGGTGAGGCGGACGGGGCCGCGGCGAAGATGCGGGAACATCGTCTGATCTCTTTCGTGCAGGTGGTGCGGGACAGGGCGTATCAATCGGTGCGGTCGGGGCGGGTGAGGATCAGTCCCGCCTCGGTGGCGGCGTCGAAGCCGTCGTGGACGGCGACCACGTCGCGGCCGGCGGCGTCCAGCAGGGAGGCGGCGATCGTCGCGCGCATTCCGGCGGCGCAGTGCACCCACACCGTCCCGGGCGGTACCTCGCCGATGCGGCCGTGCAGCTCGTGGATCGGGATGTGGACCGAGCCGTCGATGAAGCCGCCCGCGCGCTCGGAGTCCCGGCGTACGTCCAGGACGACCACGTCGTTGCCGCGCTCGCGGACATCGGCGAGGTCGGCGAAGCGGGCGCGGGGGAAGGAAGCGAGCTGTTCGCCGGCGCGGACCCAGGTGGCCGGGTCGCCGGTGGCTGCGGCGGCAGGGCGGTCGATGCCCACCCGGGTCAACTCCCGCTGTGCGTCGGTGATCTGCTCAGTGGTGTCGGCGAGCAGGGTGACGGGCTTGCCCCACGGGATCAGCCAGGCCAGGTAGGTGGCGAGCTTGCCCTCGCCCTCGAAGTTGAACGACCCGGCCACGTGCCCCTCGGCGAAGGCCATGCTGCTGCGCAGGTCCACCACCCACTCACCGGCGGCCAGCCGGGAGGCGATCTCCTCGGCGTCCGCACGCCCCGGCGGGGTGAGGTCGACCGGTGCGGGCCCCGCGGCGTTGGCCGGGCCCATGTGCGCGTAGTACGCGGGCACGTCGTCCAGCCCGGCGAGCAGTTGCGCGACGAAGGTGTCCACGTCCAGGGCCAGCGCGTCGTTGGTGGCGCGTTCCTGGCCGATCGTGGTCGTATCCCCCTCGGCCTGCGAGGAAGAGCAGAAGCTGCCGAAGCCGTGGGTGGGCAGCACCGGCACCTCGTCGTCCAGCTCATCGGCCAGGCGGTGGGCGGAGGCATGCTGGGCACGGGCCAGCTGCTCGGTCAGCCGCGGCTCGACCAGATCGGGGCGGCCCACCGTGCCGATCAGCAGCGATCCGCCGGTGAACGCCGCCACACCGTGCCCGTCCTCAGCAAGGACATAGGAGGTGTGGTGCGGGGTGTGCCCGGGGGTGGCGAGCGCGCGCAGCACCAGCCCCTCGTCCACCGTCACGGTGTCGCCGTCGGCCACCGGGGTGCGGGCGAAGGACACGTGCGCTGCGGCCGGCACCAGGTAGCGGGCCCCGGTCACCCGAGTCAGCTCCAGGCCGCCGGTGACGTAGTCGTTGTGCACATGGGTCTCGGCCACGAGAGCGATGCGCACCCCGCGCCGGGCCGCCGCGGCGATGACCTGATCGATGTCACGCGGCGGATCGATGATCACCGCCGAACGGGGTCCTCCGGCCAGGTAGCTGCGGTTGCCCAGGCCCTCGAATTCCAGAACGTCGACGAAGAACACGACTATGACTCCTCTTGAACGGTGCACCCCGGGGGGGACTCCAAGGTGATAAGCGCCTCTTGCCGGGTACCGCCTCACCTGGCTCGGGTGCTCGGGGGGGGCCGGGCAAGTGCAAGAGATGGGGATCTTTGCCGTCCGGCAGGCGATGATGTAAACGGCTGAGGCGGCAACCGGCTTTTCGAGCCGATGCTCGGCGAGCGATGTCATGGGCGACGTCGTGAATCTGTGCCACGGTCAACGGGCGTGACCGTACGGCCCGGTGGACGCCTCGGCTGCGAGCGCGCGAGGCGCGTTCGCCAGAAGCGGCGCTGCCGCGTGTCAGCAGGTCGGCACGGACGAGGCTGAGGTCTCCTCGCACACGGCAGGGCCCAGGCCGGTGCTGCGTCCGGGGCCCTGCCTCAGGCGGCCGCTCGGCGGGAGCGGCCGCGATCAGTGCTGTTCGGTCGAACCGGACGACGGCATGGATTCGTTGAGCGGTACGACGTTGAAGTATTCCTCGATGCGGTCGATGAGGCCGCCGTCGAACCGGAAGTACATCGCCGCGTGTACGTCACTGCGGGACCCGTCGGTCATGGTCAGGTGGAGTACTTGCTGCTGGAGCACTTCGTTGCCGTCCTGGAACTGCCGCACGATGTCGTACCGAAGTGTCTCGACGCCGGCGGCCAACTTCTTCAGCAGTTCCATGTTCTCGTCGATCGGCTGGTCACCGCTTCCGTCGCTGTGCCACACGGCGGCGGTCTCGGTGCACAGGGATCGCATCGCGGCGTAGTCCCGCACCTCCCACTGCCGGAGGTAGTTCACCGCTGCTGCGCGAAGGTCCTGGTCGGGTGTCATTGTTTCTTCCTTTCGGGGGTACGCCGGTTGCGGCGAATGTCAGACGGCGGGGCCGGTCGTGGTGCAGACGGCCGCTTCTTCTTCGAAGACGGGGGCGCGTTCCCCCGCTTCGACGCGCAGGGGGAGGTGGTTCTCCCGGGGCGGCAGCGGACAGGGGAAGGGCGTCGAGAACATGTGGTGAGGGACGGTGGCCCGGTTGAAGTCGATCCGGGCGGCACCCGCGGCGTCCTCGGGCCGGGGCAGGATCAGCCACCGGCCCATGCCGGGCGTTTCGGTGCCGCTGGTGCCGTCGGTGAACGAGATCAGCAGAGTGTCGTCGCCCACACCGAACGCCCGGAGCGTGTGCCGCTCGCCTTGCAGATCGAAGACGAAGTCACCAGGGGCCGGGAAGCTGTCCCGCACGCTCGGGCTGGTCACCCGGGTCACCTCCAGGAGGCGTCCGGCGTCCGCCGGACGGTACTCCGCCTCGACGGTCCAGGCCGGGTCCCACGGCCACGCCTCGATTGCGCGCAGGCCGACGAGGGTGGGCGCGGCCGGATCCCACACGGCCAGGACGTGGGCTCCCCGCAGTTCCTCGATGGTGCCGCGCCGCCCGCCGGGGAAGGACAGGCGGCTGGCGCCGGTCAGTTCCACCGTGCCGTCCACGGCGTGGTCATCGACGGATACGTTCTCCGCACGGGCCGCGGTCAGCGTCAGGCTTCCCGAGAGGCCGGTGGACGTCCACTGTCCCGGAACCTCGGGGACTTCCTGACCCGGTTCCGTGATCGGCCGATGGGCGATCAGGCTCGCCTTCCCGTCCGGGCCCGCCATCTCCTCCCATCGGCTCTGGCGCCACTTGTCGTACTCGGTCAACGCGCCGTCGCTACCGAAGCGATCGCTGGACACAGTGTTCTCCTCTCTAGGTGGCGGTCACCCGCGACCGCCGTCAGGACTTACCGCCGGCCGGGGCCCCCGACCGGTTCGACGACCGGTCGATGGCTGCCGCCGCAGGGCCGCATGCCGCCATGCGGCGCGTCTCCGCGCACACCCGACCGTCGTGGTCCGACCGGCCGTGCCGAGGCTTTGGATGGTGCGCCTGCCCCGAGACCATAAGCAAAGCTGTTTGCTGCTACGGCAAATGCGGGAAAGACGCCGTGCTGTGGAGAACGGGGCGCCTCGGCTACCTCGGCCCCATCGAGTTCGCGGGGGTTCGATCTCCGGGCCCGCCGGCACTGGCTGGACCGTTCCCTGCGACGATGCGCTTGTGATCTGCTTGTTCGTTCAGCGGGCAGACCAGAGGAAGATGCCCGCGATGAGGAGGCCGGCGCGGTAGACCGTGTCGGTCTTCTCGTAACGGGTGGCGATGCCGCGCCACTGCTTCAGCCGGTTGATGCACCGCTCGACCGTATTGCGTTGCTTGTACGCCTCACGGTCGAAGGCGGGTGGGCGACCGCCGAGGCTGCCTCGACGAAGGCGCGAGCGCGGCATCGGACTGCACGTCATCGAGCCGGGCATCGACACTGCCACCATGGAAGGGCGGGCGATGTTCGGGATGCTGTCGGTACTTGCTGAGCTCTCCGCCAACTGTGGGCCCGCCACGACGTGCGCGCCTACGGAAGCCGGCCAGGACAACGACACCGCCCAGAACCAGGCCCATTGAGCGGAGACGTCCCACCGCGCAGATCGATTCGCAACTGAACAGCACCCGTTGGTGCGGATGGACGAGCTACCAGGCGGGCTGGAAGCCGACGCCGTATGACGGTTTCGAGGCAGCTCGCACGAGGCTAGTCATCGACGCACTTGGGGTACTTCGAGCCCCGGTTGCAGTCGTGGTAGTCGTACTTGCTGACCCGGAACTTCTTCTCTTTGCCTGCCGTGGTCGGATCGACGATCAGGTAGAACTTCTTCCGGTCCTTGACCTTGTCGATGACCTTCCCGTCAGGACCCTGGTCAAAGTTCTGCGCACACCCGGCGAGAGCGAGGGCGCTGACCGCCACGAGGACGGCGGCAAGGCGATGCATGTCGTGCTCCGATCAACTTGATGGTGAGCTCAGCTTAGGGTGATCGACTGACTACCTGTCACGTGGGGGTGGTTACACTTGCGAAGAAGATCTTGCGCTCGATCACCCGCCGTCGGCGGACCAGGGTGATGGGGATGGCCGAAATTGCCGCGCCCCGGACCGCCTTGGCTCAGCCCAGCGTGTCCATCAGGGCGGTGACATAGGCATCCAGCCGCTCCTCCACGGCTCGCGTCGTCAGTTCTGTCCTCCCTGCCTCCCGCCATGGCTGAGACACCAACCGCACTTCCTCTGAGAACGCCAGCCCGTCGCGCACCCGCCAGTACAGCCGCTCGTTCGCGGTCGCGGCCAGCACCCCGCCGGCCTCCTCATACGCCTCGGCGAACCGCACACCCCACGCCGGGCCGTGCAGGAGCGCGAGATTGGTGGAGCAGTGCGCCACGTCGAGATCCGTCGGGCCCCAGGAGGTCGCCGCCCAGTCGACGACGCCGGTGATCCGGGCACCTGCCGGCCTTGAGGGCGGCACGTCGAACAGCACATTGCCGGGGTGGAAGTCCCGGTGCAGGAATCGCCCTTCATAGGGCGGCGCGGGCTTGCGGATCACGTCGATCGCCGCGGCCCATACCGCCGCGTCGGCGCCCTTCGGAGTCACGACGGTGTCGGCGGTCGTCAACGCCACATACTCACGGGGCCGCTCGACGGGTCGCAGTGCGTGGATCGCCACGAGTTGACGGGCCAGCAGAGGGACCCGCGTCTCCAATCCCTCATCGTCGAGGACCGTCCGGCCCACCAGATGTGTCATGAGGAGCGACGGATACTCGCAATGCGCGGCGGTCGGATCAACCGCGACCAGTCCAGGAGCCGGCACGCCGGTCCCCGGGAGCAGGGTCAGGGCGCCGGCCTCCCTGTTCAGCCAGTCCTCGGCGTGCTCCACGTTGACGAAGGTCCGCAGCACCAGATCACGAGTGCCTCCGTCCCGCGTGCCGATGGTCAGCCTCCGCATTTCGGCAGTGATGCCGCCGTGCAGCGCCTCGGCTCTGACGATCCGTTCGCCGACCTCCAGGTGCCTACTCTCCCAAGCCAGGGTCAACGGTCGGACAGCCGCCGCCTCATCGTGGTTGGTCACGGTGCCACCTCATCATCCGGACGGCGGCACGCGCGAGAGTCTTGTTGGAGGCGAACGTGGACTTCCTGCCCATCAGCGTGGCCACCGGCGCCGACGCCCTCACCTGGCCACCCACCCAGCCCTGCGTGAAGACGCGGTCAGGCGGGCTGCCACAGCTCGACCCGATTGCCCTCAGGGTCGGTGACCCAGCCGAATCGACCGACGCCCTCCATGTCCTGCGCTTCTTCGGCCACGTCCGCTCCCTTGGCGCGCAATTGCGCGAGCATCGCATCCAGGTCGCGGACCCGGAAGTTGAGCATCGTTTGCTGGGCGCGGGACCCGAAGTAGTCGGTCTCGGACTCGAACGTCGCGAACACCGTCGGCCCGGCTCCTTGATGCCACAGTCCGTTGTCATCGGCGTCCAGACCCAGGCAATCGCGATACCACGCGCTCAGGGCCACCGGGTCGGCCGCCCGCATGAAGTACCCACCGATTCCAAGTACACGTTCCATGCCGCCATCTTGCCAGGACGACGATCGGGCGGCCTGCCCCAACACCCATCACCCGCTTCACCCCCGTCCCTCGCGGAATAGCGCAGGGCGGCCATTCCACCGCACCCTCAGGATTCTTCACCCGCCCCCACTCCTTCTCCCGCCCCCAGTCCTTCGCCCATCCCCACCCCTTCTCCCGCCCCCACTCCGAGCACAGCGACCAGTTCCCGTTTGAGGACCTTCCCGCTCGGGCCCAAGGGGAGGGCGGCCGTGAACTCCACGCGGCGCGGGCACTTGTAGGAGGCGATGCGCCGACGGCTCCAGGCGATGATGTCCTCCGCGAGGGACGTGTCCGTCGCGGTGCCGGGGCGGGGGACGATCACCGCGTGTATCTCCTGGCCGTAGCGGGCGTCCGGGACGCCGATCACCGCGGCCTGGGCGACGGACGGGTGGCGGGACAGGATCTCCTCGACCTCGCGCGGGTACACGTTGTAACCGCCGCGCACGATCATGTCGTTCTTGCGGTCGACGATCGTCAGATAGCCCTCGGCGTCCTTCACTCCGAGGTCGCCCGAGCGGAACCAGCCGTCCACGAGCGCGGCCGCGGTGGCCGCGGGGTCGTCGAGGTAGCCGGTCATGACGTTGTGGCCGCGGATCACGATCTCGCCGACCTCGCCCGGCGGAAGCAGCACGATCCTGTTCTCGGTGCCGGCGTGGGCAATCTCCGCCTCCACGCCCCGGATCGGCTTGCCCACGGTGCCCGGCCGCCGGGGCCAGGCCCTCTGGTTGTAGGCGACGCAGGGGGAGGTCTCGGTCAGGCCGTAGCCCTCGTAGACGGGGCAGCCGAAGGTCGTCTCGAAGTCCTGGAGCACCCGGACCGGCAGCGCCGAGCCCCCGGAGTACGCGCGGGCGAGCGGCGGTCGGCGGGCGTCACCGGCCGCGGCCTCCAGCAGCGTGATGTACATCGTCGGCACACCCATGACGACCGTGCAGCCCTCGCGCACCATCAGGTCGAGCGCCTCGTCCGGTGTGAAGCGGGACATCAGGACGAGGGTCGCGCCGGCACGGAAGCACGTCCCCATGCCGCAGACCTGGCCGAAGGTGTGGAACAGGGGCAGACAGCCCAGGAGGATGTCGTCGGTGTGCATGGCGAAGGGCGAGAGCATCGTCGTGTCGATGTTCAGGACCACATTGAGGTGGCTGAGCATGACGCCTTTGGGGCGGCCCGTGGTGCCCGAGGTGTAGAGGATCAGCGCGATGTCGTCCGGCGCGCGGGGCACCGGGGCGTCGACCGGCGCGGCCCGGGCGGCGAGCTTGTCCAGCGCCGTGCGGCTTCCGTCGTCGTCCGCGTCCACCGTCAGCAGCGGCACCTCCGCGCGCTTCGCCGCCCGCTCCCCTTCTCCGAGGAGCGACCCCGCGCACAGCACGGCCCGGGCCCCCGAGTGCCGGAGGATGTACACGATCTCGTCCGCCTTCAGTAACGCGTTCACCGGTACGACGGTGGCGCCGAGCGCGAGGACACCGAAGTACGCCGCCGGGAAGGTCGGCGTGTTGGGCAGCAGCAGTGCGACCCGGTCGCCGGGGCCGATGCCTCGGTCGCGCAGCGCCGCCGCGTACCGGCGGGCGGCCAGCCAGAGGTCGCCGTACGAGATGCGCTGGTGGCCGGCCACCAGCGCCGTGCGGTCGGGGCAGCGCCTCGCGGAGTCCGCGAGCACATCCGCCGCCGTGAGCGTGGCGCCGCCCCTCATAGGCTCGGTCCGCGCATTCCGGCGCGGCCGGAAAAGGCCTTGTGAAAATACGGGAAGGAGATTTCACATTCGGTCATCGATACTCCGCTTTCGTGCGAACGCGCACTGTGCAGGGACCGCAGCGCATCCTACGATGAGGCGCGCCGGAGGGAAAGCGACAGAGAGCGAGCATGAGACATGTCCGAGTACATGGATTTCTTCGCACGCCTTGGGCAGGAGACATCCGAGCGGAAAAGGGAGTTTCTGGAGCTCGGCCGCATCGCGGGCCGCTTCCCGGCCGCCGATACGGCAGACCATGGCGAGATCTCGATCTGGTGCAGCAACGATTACTTAGGTATGGGCCAGCACCCGGACGTTCTGGCGGGGATGAAGCGCGCCGTCGACGAATGCGGTGCCGGCTCCGGAGGTTCGCGCAACATAGGCGGGACGAACCGCTACCACGTCGCATTGGAGGCAGAACTGGCCGCGCTGCACGGAAAGGAGGACGCGGTGCTGTTCAACTCCGGGTATTCCGCGAACGAGGGGGCGCTCTCCGTCCTCGCCGGCCGCATCGACGACTGTGCCGTGTTCTCCGACCAGTTGAACCACGCGTCCATCATCGACGGTTTGCGGCACAGCGGAGCCCAGAAGTTCATCTACCGGCACAACGACTGCGCGCATCTCGAGGAACTGCTGTCGGGGGTGGATCCACAGCGGCCCAAAATCGTCGTGACGGAGTCCGTGCACTCGATGCGCGGCGACATCGCGCCACTCGCGGAGATCGCCGACATCGCCAAGCGGTACGGGGCGGTGACGTTCCTGGACGAGGTGCACGCCGTCGGCATGTACGGCCCCGAGGGCGCCGGCATCGCGGCGCTGGAGGGCCTCGCCCCCGCGTTCACCGTCGTCATGGGGACGCTGGCCAAGGGCTTCGGGATGACCGGCGGCTATGTCGCCGGCCCCGCCGTCCTGATGGACGCGGTCCGGGCCTTCGCCCGTTCGTTCATCTTCACCACGGCACTGCCGCCCGCGGTGGCGGCCGGCGCGCTCGCCGCCGTACGGCATCTGCGCGGCTCCCAGCAGGAGCGTGAGCGGCTCGCGGCCAACGCCGCTCTGATGCACGGGCTGTTGCGGGACAGGGGTATCCCCGTCCTGTCCGATCAGACCCACATCGTGTCGGTCCTCGTGGGCGAGGACCGCCTCTGCAAGACGATGTCGGCGCTGCTGCTGGAGCGGCACGGTGTCTATGTGCAGGCCATCAACGCGCCGAGTGTGCCGACGGGCGAGGAGATCCTCCGGGTCGCGCCCTCCGCCGTGCACGAGGCCGCCGATGTCCGCCGGTTCGTCGAGGCGCTGCACGGGATCTGGACCGAGTTCGGCGCGTCGCGCGGCTGAGTGCCGAGTCACGCCGTCCCTACTCCGGGTTCGCCTGGATCTGGCGCATCTCGGCGGACTGCGCCAGTACCTCCTCCCATGTCCCCACCGCGTCCACGCGCCCGTCCTTCAGCACCACCACCCGGGCCGCCGCACGCAGCAGCGCGGGCCGGTGCGACACCGCGAGGACGGTGACGGAGCCGTCCAGCAGCCGGCTCCACAGGAGTTGCTCGGTCGCGGGGTCCAGGGCGCTGGAGACGTCGTCCAGGACCAGGAGTTCGGGGCGTCGGGCCAGCATCCGGGCGATCGCCGTCCGCTGGAGCTGACCGCCGGACAGCCTGAGGCCCCGCGGACCGACGACGGTGTCGGCGCCGTCCTGCATGGCCGCCACGTCGGGGGCGAGAACCGCGGCGTACGCGACATCCTCGAAGATCCTTCCGCCACCACCACCATCACCATCACCGTCACCGTCACCGTCACCGTCACCGTCACCGTCACCGTCACCGTCGTCACCCAGTCCCAGCAGGACGTTGTCCCGCAGCGAGCCGCTGAACAGGCGCGGGTCCTGGGGCGTGTAGCCGCAGCGCGGGGGCACCAGGAAGGCCGCGGGGTCGGCGATCGGTTCCCCGTTCCACAGCACAGCGCCCCGCTCGTGCGGCAGCAGTCCCAGGACCGCCCGTATCAGTGTCGACTTGCCCGAGCCGACGCCGCCGGTGACCACGGTGACGCGGTGGCGTACGACGGTCAGGTCGACGTTCTCGATACCGCGCTCCGAGCCGGGGTGCCGTGCGGTCAGCCCGCGGACGGTCAACTCCCGTAGCTCGGGAGCCCGTTCGGGCTCGGGCGCGGGTTCCTCAGTCGGTGTGCCGGGCCGTTTTCCGAGGAAGTCCGTGATCCGGGCGAGGGCCACCGAGACCCGCTGCAGTCGTACCGAGAGGATCCCGATCGAGGCCAGCGCCTCGGCGAGGATCTGCAGATAGAAGGTGAACAGCGCCAGGTCTCCGACGCTGAACGTCCCGCTGTGTGCCCGGCCCGCCGTCAGCAGCAGAACGACACCGATGCCGAGGGGGGCCGCGTTGCCGATGACGGTCCGCTGCACGCCCGCGAACAGTTCCTCGCGCACCGCCGCCTTCGCCCGGGCGGCGTTCAACCGGCCGATGTGCGCGGCCACATGGTCCTCTGCCGCCGCAGCCTGCACCGCCTTCACGGCCCCGACCGCCTCCCGAAGGGCGCCCGCGACCTCGGCCGACGCGGTACGGGTGGCGCGGCGATAGCGGAGGAAGCGGCCGTGGACGGCCGCCGTGACCACCGTGATCAGGACCAGTAGCGCCAGCAGTGCGCCGGTGACCACCGCGTCGATCCGCATCATGACGGTGACGGAGGCGACGACGAACAGCCAGTGCGCGAGGTTGGTGGGCGCCCAGGCCACGAAGAAGCCCGTCTCGTCGACGTCCTCGCCGACCACCCGCAGCGACTCCCCCGGGGTGGTACGTGCCGCGGCTCCCCGTCCGCGCAGGGCGGAGCCCAGCAGTTCCCTCCTGAGCCGGGCCGTCGTGCCGTACTGGACCCGCGGCTCCAGCCGGTTGATCATCACGCCGAACTGCAGGCACAGCCGTGCCCCCTCGATCGCGGCCACCCAGGCGATGAGCAGCCAGACCGCGCCGTCGGCGCCGATCTCGTCGAACAGCCGCTGGAAGAGCAGCCCCACCGCCAGGGTCCCGGCCCGCAGCAGCACCCACAGCCCGGTCAGGCTCCAGTAGGCTCCCGCCGACCCGCGCAGCACGGCCCCGAGCCGTCGGAACGTGCCCCGTACGTCGATGTCGGCCACCCTCCCGCCCCGTCAGCCGGCGCGCAGCAGTTCGTGGAAGCGCGAGGTCGGGTCTGCCGCGAGCACCGTCTGCTCCCCGTGCTCGACCACCGTCCCCGCGTCGAGGACGAGGATGCGGTCCACGTTGCGCAGCGCGTGCGGCCGATGCTGTACGACGACGGCGGTCCGCCCCTCGAGCAGCCGCTCCATCGCGGGCAGGAGCAGCCGCTCGGTGTGCGGGTCCAGCCGGGCTGTCGGCTCGTCCATCAGGACCACGGCCGGATCCCGCAGGAACACCCGGGCCAGCGCGAGGAGTTGCTCCTGTCCCGCGGACATCCCTCGCGCTCCCGCGCCCAGCACGGTGTCCAGACCGTGGGGCAGCTCGCGCCACCATGTGGTGAGCCCGGCCTCGTCCAGCGCGGCGCACACCCGCGGGTCGTCGATGGAGTGGTCGAAGAAGGTGAGGTTGTCGCGGAGCGTGGCGTGGAAGACCTGCACCTCCTGGGTGACCAGGGCGACCCGGCCGCGCAGCGACCGGGTGTCGAGTCCGGCCACGTCCTGTCCGCCGACGCTGACAGCGCCGCTCACCGGGTGGTGCAGTCCGAACAGCAGCCGTACGACGGTCGACTTGCCGCTTCCGGTGCGGCCGACGATGCCGAGCCGTTCCCCGGCCCGCAGTTGGAAGGAGACATCACGCAGTACCGGTTCACCGGGGTCGTACCAGAAGGACACCCGGTCGAGTCGCGCGCCGAGGGGGCCCGCGGGCAGGTGGCGGGTGCCGGTGCGCACGACGTCGTCGTCCTGGCGCAGCAGTTCCTGCAGGCGCTGCACACTGACCGCGGCCTCCTCCAGCTCGTGGAAGCGGGTGGTGACGGCCAGCAGCGGGCGGCGCAGCAGCATGGCGTACGACAGGCAGGCGAAGGCCGTGCCGGTGGAGAGCTGTCCGCGGCCGTGCAGCCACACGCTGACGGCCAGGGCGAGGACCACGCTGACGGTGGACAGGCCCTGGACCGTGGCGGGCCAGCGCACGGAGACCCGCGCCGCGCGGCGCGCCCGCCGGTACAGGTCGGCCTGCCGGGTCTCCAGGGCGCTCAGGGTGTGGGCTGAGGCTCCGTTGGTTCGCAGGTCCTCGGCGCCGGCGAGGCGTTCCTCCAGGAAGCCCAGGAGTTCCGCGGACGAGGTCCGCCGGGCGGCGACGAAGGGCATGGCCTTGCCCACGAGTCCGCGCAGCAGCAGGAGGGTTCCCGCGGCGAACGGTGCGAAGACCAGGGCCAGTCGCCAGTCGAGCAGGAAGAGGGCGCCGAGGATTCCGATGACCAGCAGCATCTGGGCGAGGACTTCCAGGACCAGCGCGGACATCACCGCGGCGAGTCTGGTGACGTCGCCGTCGACGCGGTCGACGAGTTCGCCGGGCGGGTGCCGCTGGTAGAAGCGGGAGGGCCGGCGCAGACAGTGGGCCACCAGGTCGGCACGCAGCCGGTTGGTGGTGCGCCAGGCGAGCCGCGCGGCCACGGCGTCGCAGCCGATGGTCACCACGAGCAGCCCGAGGGCCGCGGCCAGGTACCAGGCGGCGACCGCGAGAAGCAGGTCGGAGGGGCTGCGGGAGAGCGTGTGGTCGATGAACCGGCGCAGCATCTGGGGCGCGACCAGCTGGAGCCCGATGCCCAGCGGGACAAGCACCGCGAGGAGGAGGACGGACGGCCGTTCGCCGCGCAGATAGCGGAACAGTACGGAGAGCTGCCGTAACGGGCTGCCTGCCAACGCGTTCCTCCCCGGGCGCCGGGCGGCGGAAGGCCTCAGCATAAAGTCGGTTCCGGGTCGTTGGGAATGACGCGTGCACCGGTGAACTCGTCATATGGAGGTGCCGTGCCGAGTCCGGGAATGGGCCGCCCCTATGCGGAACATGGCCCACCGCTTGGTGCCACATCAACCCGGTCCGGAACACCCGTTGCTGCCGATTCATCGCGCTGTTAGACTCCACGGGTCTTCTGGGCCATTCGCCTTGCACGCCGTTGCTGCGTACTATCCCTTCTCGGCCACATTTCGCCGGCGCTCATGTACGTCCGAGTCGGCCGAGTTCTCGTACCCGCAGTACCGACGCCCGGAGACGGCGCCAGCACGGAGCACCGCCTTGAACCACCGGATGCCAACGGAACCAAGGGGGATTCGCAATGTCGGGTGACGCGCACGACGTGGCCGTAACCGCGGGAAAAGCGGTGGTCACCGGTGCCGCGGGTTTCATCGGCTCCCATCTCGTCGAGGCGTTGCGGCGCGGCGGCACAAACGTGGTGGGAATCGACCGGAAATCGAGTTGGGCCACCGGTGAAATCCCGCCGTCCGACGAGCTGGGATCCCTCCACTCGATCCGCGCCGACCTCGTCTCCACTGATCTGTCGGCCTGTCTGGAAAACGCGGCCGCGGTCTTCCACTTAGCCGCGTTGCCGGGTGTGCGCCCGTCCTGGACACAATTCCCGGAGTATCTCCACTGCAACGTACTGGCCACCCAACGCCTCATGGATGCCTGTGTCCGTGCCGGGGTTCCCCGCGTGGTCATGGCGTCGTCGTCGAGCGTGTACGGCGGCGCGGAGGGCACGATGAACGAGGACGACCTCCCCCGTCCCCTGTCCCCCTACGGAGTCACCAAACTCGCGGCGGAACGGCTCGCCCTCGCCTTCGCGGCCCGCCGCGACGCCGCCCTGTCGGTGAGCGCGCTGCGGTTCTTCACCGTCTACGGCCCCGGTCAGCGCCCGGACATGTTCATCGGCCGGGTCATCCGCGCCACCCTGGAGAACAAGCCGATCGACGTCTACGGCGACGGCACCCAGATCCGCGACTTCGTCCACGTGTCGGACATCGTGCGCGCGCTGATGCTCGCCGCCACGACCGAGGAGAAGGGCAGCAGTGTCCTCAACATCGGTACGGGAAGCGCCGTGTCGATGAACGAAGTCCTGGCCCTGACCGGCGAGTTGACCGGCAGGACGCCCGACGCGCGGTACGGTCCGGCGCGCATCGGCGACGTTCGCTCCACGACGGCCGACGTCGGTCGGGCGCGGCACCACCTCGGCTTCACCACGCGGACGGATCTGCGCGCCGGGCTGGCCACGCAGATCGAGTGGGCCAGGCAGTCGCTCGCCGAGGCCCCACCGCACAAGACGGCCTCATCGGCCCGGATGGCGCCCACCCACCGGTCGTAACCGGTGTGCGGCTTCGTGGGATTCAGCGACATCGGCGGTGGCCAGGAGGCCGCCCGCGGCACGGCCGAACGGATGCTGGCCGCAGTGGCGCACCGCGGCCCCGACGGCAGCAACTGGTGCCATCACCACGGCGTGACCTTCGCGCACTGTGCCCTGACCTTCGTCGACCCCGACCGGGGCCGGCAGCCGTTCGTCTCCGCGAGCGGTGCCACCGCCCTCGTCCTCAACGGGGAGATCTACAACCACGAGGAGCTGCGCCGCGAACTGCGCGCCGCGGGGGCCCGGTTGCGCACGGCCGGCGACACCGAGGTGCTGGTGGAGCTGTACGAGCGGCACGGCATGAAGGCGCTGGAGCGGGTGCGCGGCATGTACGCCTTCGTGCTGCACGACGCGCGCACCGCGACGACCGTGCTGGTCCGCGATCCGATGGGCAAGAAGCCGCTCTACTACACGCGTGTCCCCGACGGGATCGCCTTCGCCTCCGAACTCACCGCGCTGCTGCGCCACCCCGACGCCCCGCGCACCCCGGACGTCCGGGCCCTCGCCGGCTATCTGACGCTCCAGGCGTTCTGCGCGCCCGGCTCGGCCGTGACCGGGGTGCACAAGGTCCGCCCCGGCAGCTACCTGGAGTACTCCGGCGGCCGGCTGCGCGAGGTGGAGTTCTGGCGGCCCCGGCTGGCGACGGCCGCGCGGACGCCGAGCGGACGGGAGGCCGCCGCACGCTTCGAGGAACTGTTCCGGGCCGCGGTCTCCCGCCGGGTCAGCAGCACGGAACACCGGCTCGGCGTGCTGCTGAGCGGGGGCCTCGACTCCAGCGCGGTGGCCGCCGTCGCCCAACAACTATCCCCGCAGCGGCCCGTGTTGACGTTCAGCGCGGGGTTCGAGCAGCACGACTTCGACGAGAGCGCACACGCCCGCTCGGTCGCCCGGCATCTCGGCACCGAGCACCATGTCGTCCGTATCGGCGGACGCGACCTCGCCGACGTGGTGGAGTCGGAGTACACCCGGGCCGACGAACCCCTCGCCGACCCCTCCCTGCTGCCCACCCGCATCGTCTGCCGGATGGCCCGGCGGCACGTCCGCGGGGTGCTCACGGGGGACGGCGCCGACGAACTGCTGCTCGGTTACCGGTACTTCCAGGCCGAGCGGGCGATCGAGCTGCTGCTGCGGCTGATGCCCGCCCCCCGGCTGGAAGCCCTGGTGCGGACCCTGGTGCGCAGGCTGCCCGCGCGTTCCGGCAATCTGCCCGCCGCCGCGGCCCTCGGCCTGCTGGCGCGCGGGCTGCGCGCGGCGCCCGAGCACCGCTTCTACCTGTCATCGGCCCCCTTCGGCCCGGCCGAACTGCCCGGCCTGCTGCGCCCGGACGCCCGCGACGCCCTGGCCGGGCACGATCCCTTCGCCGAGATCTCCCGGCTCCTGGACGACCAGCCGGGCCTGACGGGCGTGCAGCGCAGCCAGCTCGCCGTCGTCGCCCACTTCCTGCGCGACGTGATCCTCACCAAGACCGACCGCGGCGGCATGCGCAGCGCCCTCGAACTGCGCTCCCCCTTCCTCGACCTGGACCTCGTCGAATACGGCAACGCGTTGCCCACCTCGCTGAAACTGCGCCGCTTCACCGGGAAGTACCTGCTGCGCCGGGTCGCCGCCGACTGGCTGCCGACGGACATCGTGCGGCGCACCAAGCTCGGCTTCCGCGCCCCGCTGGCCGCCCTGCTGCGCGGCGAGTTGCGCGCGCTGCTGCTGGACACGCTCGCCGCGCCCGCGCTGGACCGCGGCGGGCTGTTCGACGCCCGTGCCGTGCGACTGCTGACCGACGACCACCTCAGCGGCCGGCGCGACACCTCGCGCAAGCTGTGGGCGCTCCTGACGTACCAGCTCTGGTACCAGTCGCTTTCCACGCACACCCCGTCCCCCACATGCCTCGACCTCACCGAGGAGCCCCACCGTGCGCCCTGACCGTCCACACATCCAGGTGCTGTCCCCCCGGACCTGGGGGGAGTTCGGCAACTACCTCGCCGCCACCCGGTTCTCCCGGGTGCTGCGCGGCGCCGTCGACGCGGAGGTGACCCTGCTGGAGGCGGAACCGATCCTGCCCTGGCTGGGCGAGGCCGGGGCCGAGATCCGCACGATCTCCCTGGAGAGCCCGGACGCGACCGTCCGCACCCAGCGCTACATGGCCCTGATGGCCCGCCTCCAGGAACGTTTCCCCGACGGTTTCGAGACCGACCCCACCCCCGAGCAGATCACCGAACTGGCCCCGCTCACCGAGCACTTGCGCACCACCGCCCCGGACGTGGTGGTCGGCACGAAGGGCTTCGTGGCGCGGCTGTGCGTGGCCGCCGTACGGCTGGCGGGGACCGGTACCCGGGTGGTCAGCCATGTCACCAATCCGGGTCTCCTCCAGCTGCCGCTGCACCGCAGCCCGCATCCCGACCTGACGCTGGTGGGTTTCGCGTGGGCGAAGGACCACCTCCTCGCGCGGACCGGCGGCGATCCGGACCGGGTGCGGGTGGTGGGACCGCTGGTCGCCCAGCACGACCTGCGCGACTTCATGACCAGCGAGTCCGCCGCGCCGGCCGCCGGCCCCTGGGGCGGGGACACCGACTCCGGCCGCCCCCGCCTGATCGTGTTCTGCAACCGCGGCGGCGACGTGTACCTGGAGCTGGTGCACCACATCGCCGCCAGGCACCCGGACACCGATCTGGTGTTCGTCGGCTACGACGACCCCGACCTCGCCCGCCGAGCCGCAGCCGGTGCCGAGCGGCTGGCGCACTGGCGGTTCCACAGCCGGCTCACCCAGACCGAGTACTTCGACTACATCGACCGCGCGTCCAGGTCGCCGTACGGGCTGCTCGTCTCTAAGGCGGGACCCAACACCACGCTGGAGGCGGCCTACTTCGGGATCCCGGTGCTGATGCTGGAGTCGGGGCTGCCGATGGAGCAGTGGGTGCCGGGGCTCATTCACGACCACGACCTCGGCCGGGCCCATTCCGCGCCCGAGGACCTGTTCCGTACCGTCGACGACTGGCTGGCCCGCCCGTCGGCGATCGAGGCGCACAAGAAGGCCGCGATCGGCTTCGCCGAGTCCGTGCTCGACCAGGCGGCGGTGGCCCGCCGGATCGGGGCCGCCGTGCGGCCCCTGCTGGACGCCCGGTGAAGCCCCGCATCCGGCTCGTCGCCACATCCGACGGGGTCCGCGTCGAGGGCGACAAGGAGGCGCGGCTCGGACACACCATCGGCGGGGATCCGCTGGCCGAGGGCCCGCCGCCCGAGGGGATCTTCGCCGCCTGGGAGTGGGACGGCGAACGCCTCTTGGCCCGCACCGACCGGTACGGCATGCACCCCCTGTACCACCGCACCCACGCCGGCTCCCTGACGCTCTCCCCCGACCCGCTCGCCCTGCTGCTGCCCGGCGAGAGCGCCGAACTCGACCACGACGCACTGGCCGTCTTCATCCGGCTCGGCTTCTTCCTCGGCGAGGACACCGCGTTCACCGCGATCCGCGCGCTGCCCCCCGCCACCACACTGACCTGGACCCGCGAGGGGCTCCACCTCGATTCCGCGGCACCACCCGTGCCCGGACCCGCGGACCTCACCAGGGCGGAGGCCGTCGACGGCTTCGTCGAGCTGTTCCGGGCCGCCGTGGCCCGCCGACTGCCCAACGAGCCGTACGTCCTTCCGCTGAGCGGCGGCCGGGACTCCCGGCACATCCTGCTGGAGCTCTGCCGCCAGGGCGCCCCGCCCCGGCTGTGCGTCAGCGGCGCGAAGTTCCCGCCCGACCCGGGTGCCGACGCGCGTGTCGCCGCCCATCTCGCCGGGCGCCTCGGGCTGCCGCACCGCACCGTCCCCCGGCCGCGTTCGCAGTTCCACGCGGAGCGCGCCGCCAATCCGGCACAGGGCATGGGCACCTTGGTCGGCGCCTGGAACCTGTCCCTGCTGGCCTTCCTGCGCCGCCACAGCGGCCTCTGGTACGACGGGCTCGGCGGCGGCGAACTGACGCAGAACCCCAGCATCGAGCTGATCAGGAAGAACCCGTACGAGGTGACGGACCTGCCGGGGCTCGCGGACCGGCTGCTGGCCGCCGGCCGTACCGGAGCGCACGTCGAGCACCTCCTAGGCCCCCGGACCCGCACCCTGTGGAGCCGGGAGAGGGCCCGTGCCCGGCTCGTGCGGGAACTGGCCCGGCACGCCGACGCCGCCTTTCCGCTCGGCTCGTTCTTCTTCTGGAACCGGACGCGGCGGTCCATCGCCCTGGCCCCTTTCACCCTGGGCGACGACCACGCGGTGATCCACACTCCCTACCTCGATCACGCGCTCGTGGACCATCTCTCCTCGGTGCCGCACCGCTTCCTGATCGACGGCACCTTCCACGACCAGGCGCTGCACAAGGCGTTCCCGGAACACTCCGGCCTGGGGTTCGCCTCGGCCGTTCCGCAGCGCCACGGGCCGGTCCTGGTCGGACACCGGCTGGCGTACCTCACCCGGCTGCTCGCCCACACCCTGCACGCCGAACGGGACTGGTGGCGCAGCCACGACCGGGTCCTGCAACGGCTGCTGGCCGCGGGGCGCGGCCCGGGGGCGCCGCAGCGCGTCAGCCGGCTCCAGCCGCTGGCCCTCTACCTGCTCCAGCTGGAGTCCCTCGCGGCCGGGAGAACCGCCTGAGTCCGCACGACAACACCGCCCGCACCACCCCAGAAGGAGGGGACATCATGCGGAAGACACTGCCCGTCATCAGTACCGGTGCGGCGGCGGGGGCCGCGTCGGGCGGCTGCTCGACAGCCGTCACCGAGGCACCGGGCCGTCCGGGCCTGCCGCGCTGGCGCAAGCGGAAGCTGCGGATAGCGCTGGTGCGCCATCACGACCTGTGCCTCAACACCCGTCAGATCACCCAGATCCAGAAGCGCGCCGGCGTCCTGCCGCACCTCGGTCTGGGCTACATCCACACCGCGCTGAAGTCGGCCGGCTTCCACCACGTCATCCAGGTCGACACCCCCGCCCTCGGCCTGGACAGCGAGGGACTGCGCAAACTGCTCGCCGACTTCGAACCGGACCTGGTCGGCGTCAGCACCACCACGCCCGGCCTGCCCGGCGCTGTCGAGGCCTGCCAGGCGGCCAAGAGCACCGGCGCCAAGGTCATCCTCGGCGGCCCGCACAGCGAGGTCTACGCGCGCGAGAACCTCTTCCACGACTGCATCGACTACGTCGGCGTCGGCGAAGGCATCACGATCATGCCGGAGCTGGCCGAGGCCATGGAGCAGGGCGACAAACCGGAGGGCATCCGCGGCCTGGTGACCCGCGAACACGACGGCGGCGCCGCGCCCATGGTGAACCTGGAGGAGGTCGGCTGGCCCTCCCGCGACGGCCTGCCGATGAACAGCTACTACTCGATCATGGCTCCCCGGCCGTTCGCGACGATGATCTCCAGCCGGGGCTGCCCCTTCAAGTGCAGCTTCTGCTTCAAGCAGGCCGTCGACAAGAAGTCGATGTACCGCTCCCCCGAGGACGTCGTCGGCGAGATGACGGAGCTCAAGGACCGGTGGGGGGTGAAGGAGATCATGTTCTACGACGACGTGTTCACCCTGCACCGCGGCCGGGTCCGGGAGATCTGCGCGCTGATCGGCGAACAGGGTCTGAAGGTGCGCTGGGAGGCGCCGACCCGCGTGGACCTGGTTCCGGAACCGCTGCTGAAGGCGATGGCCGGGGCGGGCTGCGTACGACTGCGGTTCGGCATCGAGCACGGGGACTCGGAGATCCTCAAGCGGATGCGCAAGGAGAGCGACATCGAGAAGATCGAACGGGCCGTCACCTCCGCGCACGAGGCCGGCATCAAGGGCTTCGGCTACTTCATCGTCGGCTGGCTCGGCGAGACCCCGGAGCAGTTCCGCGCCACCGTCGACCTCGCCTGCCGCATCCCGCTGGACTACGCGAGCTTCTACACCGCGACCCCGCTGCCGGGCACCCCGCTGCACACCGAGTCCGTGGCCGCGGGGCAGATACCGGCCGACTACTGGGACCGGTTCGTGCAGGGCGAGTTCGACGCGCGGATCGGCTATCTGGTGCCCGACGCCCAGCGCCGCGCGCAGGCCGCCTACCGCGCGTTCTTCCTGCGCCGCTCCATGGCGAAGCCGCTGCTGTCCCACATGGCCTCGACCGGCCAGTGGCGCAACACCCTGGACGGTCTGCGCAGCCTGGCCCGGTCGACCTCCAACACCGACCGTGACTTCTGAGACCGCCCGCCCGGCCGCGTCCGTGCGGCCGGGCCCTCCCGTCCGCCTCAACGCGCCGCTGCCGGCCCACGGCCGGCGGCGGCGCGGCGAACCGTTCCTGACCCACCATGTCCGCACGACCATGGCCCGCGGCTTCCGGCCGCATCCGTCCTGGTCGGTACCGGTGCGCTACGTCCTGCCCGACGAAACGTCGGGCGAGGCGCCCCTGCTCTCCCACGCCCGGGCCGCCGCCGACGCCCTGCGCACCCACTCCCCCGCCCTCGCCCTGATCGCCCCGACCTATGTGTCCCGCGGCACCCTCACCGAGCAGGAGGAACGCCTCGACGCCCTGCTGGACCGCGTCGCCGAGCTGACCCAGGACCAGCCGGACGCCCCCGCCGTGCTGTTCGTCGGCATGCAGTGGTCCTCGGCCGAGGAGGAGGACGAGTCCGTACGGCGGCTGCGGGCCCTGCTGCTTCGGGCCCGCGACCGGCTGCCACAAGTCCCCGTGTGCGGCCTCTCCCTG
Source organism: Streptomyces sp. NPDC050997 (assembly GCF_040660135.1). Lineage (NCBI taxonomy): Bacteria > Bacillati > Actinomycetota > Actinomycetes > Kitasatosporales > Streptomycetaceae > Streptomyces > Streptomyces sp. NPDC050997. The sequence goes on along the minus strand of NZ_JBFAGK010000012.1, from coordinate 15,530 downwards.
CCCGGCCCCGGCAAGCCCCGCACGCTCAACGCCGCGATCGAGGTGGCGGAACTGCTCGGCTGCGCGGGCGTCGGCTGGGTCGACGACGACGTGACCCTGGACCCGGGCTGTCTGTCGCGGCTGGTGCGGGACTTCCGGGCGGCCGGCTGCCGGGGCGCGGTGGGCGCCACGAAGGTCCCGCACACCAAGGAGTTCGCCACCTCGCGCCTGCTGGCCCGCGCCAAGGCGATCGCGGCGCCCGCGACCAACTACCCGCACGGCTGCTGCATCCTGGTGGCCACCGACGTCCTGTCCGGCGGCATGCCCGGCCGGTACGTCTCGGACGACGGCTACGTCTGCTTCCGGCTCCTCGATCCCGCCCTGCCCGATCCACTGGCCCGGCTGCGCCTCGTACCGGACGCACGGTGCCACTACTACGTCGCCGGTCCCGCGGGCGAGACCCGCCGCAGGATCCGCAGGCTCCTCCTCAACCATCTCGTCGACCTCGCCGACTGGCCCCTGCCCGTCGTCCGCCACTACTTCCGCCACATGCTCTTCGCCGGTCTGTGGCCGCTGACCGGCTTCGACGGCACCGGTGGGCGGCGGCGCGGCGCCCAGAAGGCGCTGATCAAGTGGCTCTACTTCGCCTGGTTCGCGGGGGTGGGGACGGAGCTGTACCTGCGCGGGCTGACCGGTCGGCCGCTGCGTGCCGTCGAGTGGGCCCCGTACTCGGCCGTCCACCCCCTCACACCCGCTGACCAGGAGCGCTGATGAAGGTACTGTCTCTCCACTCCGCCGGCCACGACACCGGCGTCGGCTACTTCGAGGACGGACGGCTGGTCTTCGCCGTCGAGACCGAACGGCTCACCCGCGTCAAGCACGACCACCGCTCCGACATCGCGCTGGAGCACGTGCTGTCCCAGGAGTGCGTGGACACCGACGGGATCGACCTGGTCGCGGTCAGCACGCCGGTCCGCACCGCCCTGTTGCAGATCCCGGACCTCGACCACGCGATGGAGCGGATCAACGCCGGGGCGCCGCACCACCGGACCACCTGCGACCTGCTCGGCCGACGTGTGGACTGCGTGGTCGTCACGCACGAGGTCTCGCACGCCGCCCTCGCCGCCCACTACGCGGGCCACGAGGAGGGCACCCTCGTGCTGGTCAACGAGGGCCGCGGACAGCTCACCCGCAGCTCCCTGTTCCGGGTCGAGGAGGACCGCCTGGAGTGGATCGCGAAGGACCCGCTGCCCTGGTACGGCAACGGCTTCGGCTGGACCGCGATCGGTCACCTGCTGGGCTTCGGCAAGAGCCCCAGCGTCGCCGGCAAGGTGATGGCACTCGGCGGCTACGGACAGCCGGACGCCCGGATACGCGAGCAGTTGCAGGCGGTGGATCCTCGGGTGATGCACGATCTGGAACTGGCCGAGCGGGTCCGTGCCGAACTCGCCGAACGCCCCGAGTTCAAGCCGGAGTTCGAGACGGCGGCACACGTCGTCGCCACCTTCCAGGACTTGTTCACCGAAGCCGTGCACGCCGTGCTCGACCGGCATGTCACCCGCACCGCCACGGGAGTGGGGCCGATCGCCCTCGGCGGCGGCTGCGCGCTGAACATCGTCGCCAACTCGGCGCTGCGCGAGACCTTCGGCCGGGACATCGCCGTCCCGCCGGCCTGCGGTGACGCGGGGCACCTGGCGGGCGCCGGCATCTACGCCCTCACCTATCTCCTGGGCCAACGGCCCGAACCGCTCAGCGTGTACGCCAACGGCAACGGCGAGCCCCGTGCCGACGTCCTGGCCACCCTGGACACGGCAGGGCTGCGGGCCGTTCCGTACGACGCCTCCGCGGTCGCCCGGCTGCTCGCGGACGGCGGTGTCGTGGCCCTGACGGAGGGGGCGGCCGAGCTCGGGCCGCGGGCACTGGGGCACCGCTCACTGCTGGGCAACCCGGCCGTGTCCGGGATGCGCAAGCGGATGAGCGAGGAGCTCAAACAGCGGGAGTGGTACCGCCCGTTGGGCGCCGTGATGCGCGACGAGCGTTTCGCCGAGCTCTACCCGGGCGGCCGGCCGTCCCCGTACATGCTCTTCGAGTACCAACTGCCGGAAGGCACCGCCCCGGAGGCCCGGCACATCAACGGGACCTGCCGGATCCAGACCCTGGGCGCCGACCAGCCGCGACTGCACGGACTGCTCGACTCCTTCGAGGCGCAGACCGGCGTCCCGGCTCTGATCAACACCTCGCTCAACGGCCCCGGCCGGGCCATCGCACACACCACCGGGCATGTGCTGGACGACTTCGCGCACAGCGACGTCGACCTGTTCGTCTTCGACGACGTGATGGCCTACCGGAGCGAGCTCCGATAGGCCGTCGGCCGGCGGTCAGCGCACCAGGTGCCGCGGCAGCAGCCGGTCCAGTACGTCGTCGGTGTACAGGCCGACGACGGGGACCAGCCCCGAGGAGGCCGGCTGCTCCCGCACCGCGCCGAGCGCCTGGGCGCGCAGCCGCTCCAGCAGCGCCTCGACGTCCCGTGGGGGCACGGCCCCGGTCCGCATCAGATGGGCGAGGTTTCCCTCCCGCTCGCCGTTGCGGTCGTAGTCGGTCAGGTCGTCGGCGATCGTGATGATCGTGCCGAAAGCCTCGGCGAACCGCCGCGCGGCGTCGACGGACTTCTCCTCGCGGCCGCAGATCGCGGAGAGCGAGCCGTAGCAGCCGAGGAAGGTGGCCCCGTAGGTGCTGGCGTTGGCGCACCACTCGTCGAGGTTCTCCGCGCGGTGGCTCTTGGTGCGGATCTGGCCGGTGCAGACCGCGGTGAAGTCGTGTTCGAGTACGGCGGTCACGGCGCGGGCGTCGGCGGCGAGCGCACACATCTCGTGCAGCGCCGTCAGGTGCAGGTGCAGGCACAGACAGGCGAGTTCGACGCGGTCGAGGCCGGTGTCGTCGTCCATGAGGTCGTCGAGCAGCTTCATGGCCACGATGTCCATGGCCAGCGCGCGGGCCACGGCGGCGCGCCGCCGCGGTTCGGTGACCCACTCGGTGAGGAAGTGCGGGACCCTCAGGTACAGGCGCAACGCCGCGGTGTGGGCCACGAGTTCGGGGGAGCCGCCGTTGCGGGCGACGAAGTCGGTGACGTGGTCGCGGTTGGCGGCCTCGGTGACCAGCATCGACGTGGTGTAGGTCTCGGGCAGTACCGCGGTCACGGCCGGTCCGCGCTGATCTCGGCAAGCGTGGACCGCCAGTCGTCATGCTCCAGGGCCCCGGCGAAGCCCACGTAGTCGGCGCCCGCCTCAAGGTAGGCGGTGACGTGCTCGCGTCTGCGCACATTGCCGCTGACGAACAGGATCTGGTCGGCGTGCAGCCGCTGCCGGAAGCGGCGGACCACGTCGGCGGGAACCTGGGCGTAGCGGGAGTACAGGTACACCATGTGGAAGCCGAAGCTGCGGGTGACCGAGATGTACTGGTCGATCTGTTCGGTGGTCGTGGTGGCCACCGGCACCGTGCCGAGCAGGTCCCCCGTCCTGTGGTCCTCGCCGAAGGTGAGGGCGACGGTGAGCAGGAGTTCCGGCCAGTCCTCGCGGTCGGCCCGGCCGGGCAGGTTGACCAGGGTCTCCAGGTAGCTCTTCCACACGTAGTAGTCGTCGCGCGAGCCGAGCAGCGCGGGCAGTATGACGGCGTCGGCGCCGCGGGCCAGGGGGAAGCCGAAGCCCTTGCGCGGCGGGAAGTGCAGCAGCAGGGGCAGCGAGCTGACCTCCTTGATCGCCGCCACGTATGGGTCCATCCGGGCCTCGAACGACTCGTAGTCGGTGCTGGCGAGGATGAGGGCGGCACAGCCGAGGTCCTCAAGGATCTTCGCCTTCTCCACGGCCTCGGCCTGCGGCACCTTGAACGGGTCGATGATGTGGACGGGCCCCCGCTCGTGGCCCTGGAGCCGTGCGAGGACGGCCCCTGGGCTCAGCAGGGGTGGTGCGACCGGGACTTCCGTGCGCTGCGTCAACTGCGGTGACGTGTTCACCAGCGATCCCCCTCGTTGTCCGGTGGTGGCGCGCTGCGCGCCGTCATGCGTTGTCCGGTGGTGGCGCGCTGCGCGCCGTCATGCGAGGTCCGCGCGGCTCGGCTCGGCCGCCGGAGTCACCGCCGCGGCCCTCGTCCTGGCCAGTGCCGCTACGACGGACGCGGTGGTGTAGAGCGCTTTCGTGTCCAGGACGACGGAGCCCAGCGCGGCCTTCCCGCGCCGACCGCGTTCCCATCGCTCACGTGTGTCGGGGTCGAACTCCATGGGCCCGGGCACCCGGCACCATGCGGACGGCCGCCAACTCCCTTCCTTCTCCTGGGAGTCGATCAGCCAGGAGACCGCCCGGCGCACGGCGGCACGGCCGTCCGGCAACTGCCCGGCCAGCACGGCTCGCAGAGCGAAAGCGGTGGCGAAGGCGGATCCCTCCGGCTCCCACTCGGTGCGTACGGCACCGTCCGCTCCGATCCTGGCGGCGGCCCAGCGGGCGGCCGCCCGCGCCTCGGAACGCTCGCCGGCCCGCCGGCCGGCGGTGAGCGCCTCCGCTGCCAGCGCTGTGGGGTACTCGCGATCCGGCCACCAGTAGGCGGGCCACGATCCGTCGGGCCGCTGGATCTCGCTCAGGCGGGTCAACAGCCGTTCGTGCACGGGCAGTCGGAGCAGTCCGGCGGCGGCCGAGGTCACGCACGCATGACTCGCGTACCAGGCGTCCCAGCGGGGAGCCACGCGATCCAGGAAGGGCGCGGCGAACTGCGGCAGATAGCTGGAGACGCCGCCGTCCTCCTGGAGGTGCGCCGCCACGAAGCGGTACCCCTCGTCGGCGCGGGGGTCGTCCTCGGCGCCCAGCGCCTCGGCCAGTCGCAGTACCCAGGAGGTGATGTCGGCGTCACCGGGAACCTGGGGGCAGTAGCCCCAGCCGTCGGACGGTCCGCGGGCCTGTTTCAGCAGCTCCCAGGCGGACACCGCCGCCGATCGCCCGGGGCCTTCGGGCAATTCCGCGAGTGAGGCCCCGACAAAGGCGGTGGCCCAGAACTGGCCTGGGCCACGGACTTCGTAGTCGTTCCACCAACCGTCCGCATCACGTGCGGTCCGGAGGAATTCCGTGGCCCTCGCGAGGGCTTGTCCGGTGGATTCGCCGAGGGGTAATCGCTGTGCACCGTTCACGAACTCTCCTTTCTGGGGAGAGGCGACGAGCCGGGCCACCGTGCCGACGCGGGGACATCAGACGGCAGGACGATTCCCCAACCCTACACGCGTTCGTATCGGCGAGACAGAGTCGGTTTCCCCGAACTCACCGCACGGACTCACCGCACGGACTCGCGGCGGATTCACACGAATTGCATGTGGGTGCGCCTGCGCAATCGCAGCGACATGACGCCGCCGCTCGCCATAACCAGCAGCGCGGTCACCACGGCGGCATGCGTCGCGCCCGAGGTGAGGGAACCGCTGCCGGCGCCGTCGACGGCGTACGTGATGATCTCCCGGGTCGACCAGAAGGGCAGTACCTTGGCGGCGTCCTTGGCCGGGTCGATCACCATCTGGGCGCCGATGACGGAGATCAGCAGCAGGGTGCCCTCCATGTCCCGGGGTACGGCGAGGCCGAGCAGCAGCCCGAGCGGGACCGCCACCAGGGTGGTCAGCGCCAGTTCCAGGGCGACCGCCTGCGGGTTCGCCACATCCTGGTCCACGATCACGACCACGGAGTACAGCGCGGAGATCATGAGCCCGGCGGTGAGGAGGGCGAGCAGGCGGCCCAGGTACAGATGCCGGGGCCGGAAGCCGGACAGGGTGAGCCGGGGTTCGATCTCCCGGCCGCCGACGGCCGAGAAGAGGGCGGCGGTGCTCACCGCGAACCCCACGCCCAGGCTGGCGAACCGGATGGCCTGGCCGGGCTGGTCGTGCCGGCCCAGGTAGAACACCAGCGGCACGAGGAGGAGCAGGCCCAGCACTCCGCGCCGGCGCAGCAGTTCGCGCAGTGTCATCTCGGCCATGCGCAGGGTCCGGATCATCGGGCCGCCCCCTGCTTCCTGGGGCTGAGGTCCAGCACGTGGTCGACCTGGTCGAGTTGGTTGAGCATGTGGGTCACGACGACGACCGCCTTGCCCTGGTCGCGCCAGCCCCAGACGTTCTGCCAGAAGTCCACGTAGGACCCCCGGTCGAAGCCCTGGTAGGGCTCGTCGAGCAGCAGGACGTCCGGGTCGCCGAGGGCGGAGAGGACGACGTTGAGCTTCTGCCGGGTGCCGCCCGACAGGTCCTTGGCCAGGGTGGTGCGGGACACCGACCAGTCGAGTTTGGAGGCGAGTTCGCGCCCCCGGCGGTCGGCGTCCCGGCCGCCCATGCCCCGGCCCGTGCCGAACAGCGTGAAGTGCTCGCGCGGGGTGAGGAAGCCCATGACGCCGGCGTTCTGCGGGCAGTAGCCGAGGCGCCCGGAGATGGTCACCCGGCCCGCGTCCGGAGCGAGCAGCCCGGCGCAGATCTTGAGCATGCTGGATTTGCCGGCTCCGTTGCTGCCCACGATCGCCGCGACCTCGCCCGCGCGCACGACGAGGTCGACGCCGTTCAGGACGCGGCGGCGGCCGTAGCTTTTCACGATCCCGTGCGCGTGCAGCAGGACATCCCGCCCGGACGGCCCGGGGACCCCGCCCAACTGCTGTTCCGCCTGTGCGGAATACCTCATGTGTGCCACCTTCCTTCCGCCGCTCTTCCGCCGCCCTTCCGCCGCCCGCGACGAATGGCGCGGAATGCCGGCCGTTCTGGTTCCGGGTCATTCGGGTTCGCGGCTCTTCGCGGAGCCCGTCCGCCGCATCCCGTGGCCGTTAGCCTGCCACAGACCGACGAGCGGACCGCACACACCACCGACACACATGGCGGGCCGCCATAAAACCGGACGAACATTTTCGGTCGTTTCCAGGATGTCCATGGAGGGGAACCGCGTGCGACGCCAGCGGAATTCGGCCAGGCCGCCACCCGAATCGCATGCGTCTGCCCGGCGGATTCACCGAACGGGTACAACCGGAACCCCGGCATTTCAGCCACCCATCGGGAACTGTGTAGGCAGTCTTGTGATCACTTCGGCCGCCGGTTAGAGTACGCCCCGTCGAAATCAGCGCAATCCGCACATTGTGCGGAAGGCCTGTGGGCAGTGATTTTCCCTTCGTCCGCGGATATCTGACGGAGGGCCGGAACGGGTGGTGCACGATTCGGCCGACGAAGGGACACGGATGCGCGGGGGCACTGGAAGCGGGCGCACATGGTGGCAACGCGCCGTGGCCCGCGGCTTCGACCCCCTGCCCCCACCGCACGCCCCCGTCACTCTGGTCAGGTCGGGAGAGATCCAGCAGGACCCGGCCGACCTGGAGACCGGACTGCCCTCCGGGGGACTCGGGGTGCTCCTGCCCACCTACGTGGCGCGCTGTGATCTGACGGCCCACGAGACCGCGTTACGTCATCTCCTCACCGCCCTCGCCGACATACGGGTAGCCCGTCCCGAACTGCCGCTGACGATCTGGCTGGGCATGCAGTACGGCCCGGACGAGCACGCGGAGGCTGTCGACCGGCTGCGGAGACTGACCAGGGCCTCCCCCGTGCCCGTCGTCGGGTTCGCGCTGCCGGGCCGGGGGAAGCTCCGGACGGTCAACACGGCACTGCGGCTGTCCCGCCCGCTCGGCCACACCGGCTGGCTGTGGACCGACGACGATGTCGAGTTCGGCCCCGGCTGCCTGGCCCGGATCGTCGACCGTTTCCACGAACGCGGCTGCGCCGGCGCGGTCGGCGCCCACCTCGTCGCCCTCCCCCGTACGTCGGCCGCGTCGCGGACGATGGACCGTGTCTCCGGCGTCACCGTGCCGCCGGGCGCCTACCCGGCGGCGGCCTGCATGCTCGTCGCGGCCGACGTCGTCGCCGACGGCATCCCGGCCCGCCGGCTCGCGGACGACGGCTACGTACTCTTCGAACTCCTCGACCCCGACGCGGCCGACCCGCTGCACGACCTCGAAGTACTGCCGGACGCCCGAGGCAGCTTCTACCGGGTCGGCCGGACCCGCGACACGCTGCGCCGGCTGCGCCGCTCTCTCTACAGCCATGTGACCTGCACGTCCGACTACCCGTGGGCGACGGCGCGGACGTACCTCACCGGCACCCTGTTCCACGGCCTGTGGCCGCTCGCCGCCTGGGACGGCAGCGGCGGGCCGGTACGCGGACTGAAGCGCTGGACCGTCAAGGCCGTACACCTGACCTGGTTCTGCTCGGTCGCCGCCGGCCTCGCCGCCCGCGGCGTGGCCGGCAGCCCGCTGCGGCACGTGCCGTGGGGCGACGACGGCGACTTCCTGAGCCCGGCCGCCGAGGGGCAGCCCGCGGCGGCACGCACCGGACGCTGACATGGGACGGCCGCCCGGCACGGCGGCCGTCCGGACGCGCGACACAGACGGCTGCCCGCTGTGGCGGCCCCGGATGGGAGACGCCGTGCGGACATCGGCACACACGCAGGCAGCGGTCACCGTCGTCCTGCCGCACTACGACTGCGCGGACTACCTGGGCGCGGCGGCGGCCTCGGTCCTCGCCCAGGACCGGGCCGACCTCCGCCTGATCGTGGTCGACGACTGCTCCCCCGACGAGACATGGACGGCCGCCTTGCGCCCGTACGCCGCGGACCCGCGCCTGACGGTGCTGCGCACCTCCGAGAACGTCGGCCATCTGCGCATCAAGAACAAGGCCCTGGAACGTGTGGACACTCCGTACGTCGCCTTCCAGGACGCCGACGACATCAGTCTGCCGGGGCGACTGCGCCATCAACTCGCCCTGCTGGAACGGGACAAGGCGGATCTGGTGGGTTGCGCCTACGAGTACATCGACGCCGCGGGCCACGGCACCGGCCGCCGCCGGATGCCCCGCAACGGCAACCTGTGGATGCGCCTCGGACGTTCGACGGTTCTGCTGCACCCCTCGTCGGTCGTGCGCCGCGAGGTGCTGGAGCGGCTCGGCGGCTTCGACGGCACCGTCCGGCTCGGCGCGGACACCGACTTCCACCTCCGGGCGGCCCGGCTGTACCGGTTACGCAGTGTGCGCCACGTCCTGTACCGCTACCGGATCTGGCCCAACTCCCTGACCCAGGCGCCCGAGACGGGCTTCGGGTCCGCGGAACGCCTCTCCTACACAGGGGCCATGAACGACCAGGAGCGGCGCCGCCGCGAGGCGAGGACCCGCGAGGAGCTGCTGCCCCTGCTGGTCGCGCCGCCCAACGACATCGACTTCACGCTGGACCCGGTCGCGGTGGGCGGGTGAGGGTGAGGGTGACCAGCGTGGAACCGCCCCTGCCCGAGATCGGCGTGGTCGTCGCGGCACCCGAGGGCGAGTGGGAACCAGCGGTGCGCAGTCTGCTGCGCCAGTCCCTGCCGCCCGCCGCGATCACGGTGGTCACCCCGGCGGACCCGCCGCCGGAGCCACGGCCGCACTTCGCGCGCTGCGCGCCCGAAACCGCCGCCGAGGCCTGCGTCGAGGCCGCGCGCGCCACCCGGGCTCCCTACGTCGCCTTCCTCCACGGCGCCGACGAGGCCCTCCCGGACTGGTTGCGGCACCTGGCCCGGGCGGCAGCCGGCGGTGCGGGTCTCGTCCAGTGCGGCACACTCCGGCTGCGGGCCGACGCGTTGGTCGAGGGCATCACCCTGGAGCCCGGTCTCGACGGTGCCGCGTACGCCGTACGACGCGATCTGCTGGGTACGACGGGTCGTACGGCCGTGTGGGTCACGGTGCCGCGACTGCTGGTGCGACGCCGGACCGACGACACCGCGGCCACCGTTTCCGCCGCCCGGGCCGCGGGGGCCGGCCTCGTACGGGACACGCGCCTCGTCCCCTCCGTCCACGCGCCCTTCGCGGACGTGTCCGGACGGGGGCGGGCCCCGGATCTCGTCTCCGTCGTGATCCCCGTCCGCGACGGCTCGCTCACGCTCCCCGCGCAGCTGCGTGCGCTCGCGTCCCAGACCTGCGCCGCCCCCTGGGAGGTCCTCGTCGTCGACAACGGCTCGACCGACGCGACACGCGAGGTGGCCGAGAAGGCCCGCCCCGACCTGCCCGGCCTGCGGGTCATCGACGCCTCCGAGCGCCCCGGCGAGAGCTACGCCCGCAACCGCGGAATCGCCGCCGCCCGCGGTGACTTCATCGCCTTCTGCGACGCGGACGACGTCGCCGACCCCGGCTGGCTCGCCGCGCTGACCGAGGCCGCGCCGGACGCCGACCTGATCGGCGGCAGCCTGGACAGCGGTGTGCTCAGCCCGGCGTACGCCGACGAGCAGCCGGTGCCGATGACCGAGCAGACCGACTTCCTGCCCTTCGCGCGAGGCGCCAACTGCGCCGCCTGGAAAGACATGTTGACGACGATCGGCGGCTGGGACGAGAACTACCGGGGCGGCGGCGAGGACATGGACCTGTCCTGGCGGGCCCATCTGTGCGGTTACCGCGTCGGATACGCCCACGACGCCCGCATGCACTACCGGCTACGCGCCGAACTCTCCTCCCTGGCCCGGCAGAAGTGGAACTACGGCAGGTCCGGTGCCCGGCTGTACGCCGCCTACCGCCACGCCGGCTTCGAGCGTCGCGGCAACCGGACAGTCGTCATGAACTGGTCCTGGCTACTCCTGCACACCCCCGACCTCGCCCGCTCCCCGAGCCTGCGCCGCCGCTGGATCCGCTACGGCGCCCGACTCTCCGGCTTCCTGGCCGGCAGCGCGGAACGGGGTGTCAGATACCTCTGACACCCCTTGAGATGAACCCTGACGGATCAGCCGTCCAGATCGGCACTCTCGTTCCGCTGACGCGGCCGGATCGCGGTGATGGCGGTGGCGGTCCGTCAGGCGCGGTTCGGTGCCGACTCCGAACCCGACTCCGAACCCGCCTCCGACTCCGACTCCGACTGCGGCTCCGGCTCCGGCTCGGCGGGAGGCGCTGCCGTGCGGCGAGGGAGCAGCAGCGGGGTCGCCAGCAGGAGCGCGCCGGCCAGGCCGATGGCCGTGCGCGGACCGAGCAGGCCGCCCAGCACGCCCCAGACGGCGGTCAGGAGCGCGGTCGAGGCCTTGGTCGTCACCGCCCACGCGGACAGTGTGCGGGTGACCCGGCCGGTCGCGGTGCTCTCGAGGCGGTAGGTGGCGTAGACGGGGTTGAAGACCCCGCAGCAGAAGATGAGCCCGAACTCGACGCCCATCACCAGCAGCAGCCCGGCGGTGCCCGGCCCCAGGAAGGCCAGACCGATGGGCCAGAGCGCCCGCAGCGTCCCGACCACGACCAGGACCTGGTGCTGTCCGAACCGGGTGACGAGCGGTCGGGCCAGCCGCGAGCCGAGCAGCCCGCCGATCGACGGCACGGCGAAGGCGAGGCCGTACTGCCACGGTGTGCACCCGAGTCGGCCGAGCATCAGGACGGCGAGCAGCGGCTGAGTGGCCATCACCAGGCCGTTGAACAAAGCGGTGTTGAAGAGGAGTGGACGCAGCGTCGCGTCGGCGAGGATGTACCGCCAGCCGTCGAGCAGGTCCCCGGCCCGCATGCGCGCGGACTCCCGACGCTCCGGCCGCGGCTCGTGCCCGCCCATCGCGCGGATGCCCAGGGCCGAGAGCAGGTAGCTGACCGCGTCGGCCACCACCGTCGCCACCGGACCGAGGAGCCCGATCGCCACGCCGCCCAGCGGTGGTCCGATGATCGTGGTCGTCCATGTCGTGGACTCGAACCGGGCGTTGGCGACGAGCAGGTCCTCGGCCGGCAGCAGCGCCTTCAGGTACGCGCCGGAGGCGGCGCGGAAGGTGATGTCGGCCGCCGCGACGACGATGGAGACCAGCAGGAGCTGAAGGAAGGTGAGCACGCCGAGTGCGTACGCGGCGGGGATCGTCAGCAGCGCCGCGAACCGCACCAGGTCCGTCGCGATCAGCACCGGCCGCTTGCGGCGGAACTCCACCCAGGGACCGAGCGGCACCGCCACTGCCGCGCCCACCGCGGCCCCCACGGAGGAGAGCACGGCGACCTCGGCCGGGCCGGCGTGCAGCACCTGGATGGCGATCAGCGGGAACGCGCCGAAGGCGAGCCACGTGCCGAGCGCGCTGGTCCCGTACGCTCCCCACAGCCAGCCGAACCGCCGCCCCAACCGGTGTCCGAGCAGATGTCCCAGCCGATGCCCGCTCCTCATGCCCGATGCCCCTCGCCACTCACCCTGCACAACCGATTCGCGATCGGTAGCAATCAAAGCGAGGTCCGTACTCGGGGATCAAACAACCGCAGGGCCGTCGGTCACAACCAATGGTTGTGGCCCTAGGGTGTCGGCATGGACCTCGAATCTGTCCGGACCTTCGTCGCCGCCGCCGACGCGGGTCAGTTCCAGGAGGCCGCCGCCGAGCTGGCGGTCACCCAGCAGGCCGTCTCCAAGCGCATCGCCGCGCTGGAGCGCAACCTCGGCGTGCGGCTGTTCACCCGCACCGCGCGCGGCGCCGAGCTCACCATCGACGGGCAGGCGTTCCTGCCCCACGCGCGTGAGCTGCTGCGCGTCGCCGAGCGCGCGGTCGCGTCGGTGCGCACCGGCCGCCGTCCGCTGCGTGTCGACGTGATCGCCTCACGCAGCGCGCAGTCGGGCCTGATGCGCGACTTCCATCGCGCACACCCCGACATCGAGCTCGACGTGATGATGCTGTTCGACGTCGAGACGGCCGTCACCGCCATCCGGTCCGGTGCGATCGACGCGTCCTTCCGCGCAGTCGCCGTGCCCGGCCGGCCCCTTCCCGAGGACATCGAGTCCGTCCGGGTGCTCGACGAGCCGCTCCAGCTCCTCACCGGCCCCGCCCACGCGCTCGCGGGCGCCCGGTCGGTGGCCATCGCTCAGCTCGCCGGGCACCGGATCTGGATGCCCGGCATCGTCCCCGGTACCGAGTGGGCCGCCTACTACGACGACCTCGTCGCCGAGTTCGGACTCACCATCGAGGCGACCGGCCCCAACTTCGGCTCCGACGCACTCCTCGACACCATCGCCGACACCCCGGCCCTGGCCACCTTCATGGGCGGGCGGACCCGCCTCGTCTGGCCCGCCGGCCACGGCCTACGCCGTATCCCGGTGACCGACCCGACGCCCGTCTACCCGCACTCGCTCCTGTGGCACCGCGACAACCCCCACCCAGCGCTGGCCACCCTGCGCGCCCACCTCGCCGCCACAACGGCCGGCCACAACGCCGCCGGGACCTGGGCGCCGGACTGGGTGATTCCACGCTGAGTACGGACGCGCCCTCGCACACGCGACGCCGACCGAGCCCCTCAATTTCATTCTGAACACTTTGTTGGGACGTCCTGACATAGCTGTTGACATCGTCGCGGAGCGGCTCCATAGTCTCTCCAACTAGAGCGCGCTACTAAAGCGCTCCAGTGCGCGAACCGGTGGTCCGCACCCATGACCACCGGGGAGACGCGCCACGCCGTGCCGCACGGACAGACCACTCGCGCACCGCGTCGCCCGCTCGGTGATCGTGAACCGGCCACCGACGTCAGACGCGCGCCGGCCCACCACAAAACTCCATCCCGACCAGCACAGCGAGGTGCAGGGACATGCACAGACACAACCGAGCCGCCATCCTCACCGCCACCGTCCTCACCGGAACCCTGCTCGCCGCCGGCTGTTCCAGCAGTTCGGGCGGCAAGAAGTCCGAGGAGGGCGGTGCGGCCGCCTCCGCGGGCAAGGCCGACACCCCTCGCATGACCGTGGCCCTGGTCACGCACGCCTCACCCGGCGACACCTTCTGGGACCTGGTGCGCAAGGGCGCCCAGGCCGCGGCCGCCAAGGACAACGTCAAGCTCGTCTACTCCAGCGACCCCAGCGCCGGTAACCAGGCCAATCTGGTGCAGAACGCGATCGACCAGAAGGTCGACGGCATCGCCCTCACCGCCGCCAAGCCGGGCGCCATGAAGGACGTCGTGGGCAAGGCGAACGCGGCCGGCATCCCGGTCGTCGGCTTCAACTCCGGCGTGGACGACTGGAAGAAGCTCGGCATGCTGGAGTACTTCGGCCAGGACGAGAACATCGCCGGGCAGGCCTTCGGCCAGCGCCTGAACCAGCTGGGCGCCAAGCACGCCCTGTGCGTCATCCAGGAGCAGGGGCAGGTCGCCCTGGAGGCCCGCTGCGCCGGCCTGAAGAAGGGCTTCAGCGGCAAGACGGACATCCTCTACGTCAACGGTACGGACATGCCGTCCGTGAAGTCGACGATCACCGCCAAGCTCAGCCAGGACAAGTCCATCGACCAGGTGGTCACCCTCGGCGCCCCGATCGCGCTGACCAGCGTGCAGTCGCTGTCCGACGCCGGCAGCAAAGCCAAGCTCGCCACCTTCGACCTCAACAAGGAGCTGGTGAAGGCCGTCCAGGACGGCAGCGTCGAGTTCGCCGTCGACCAGCAGCCCTACCTCCAGGGCTACCTCGCCGTCGACGCGCTGTGGCTCTACAAGACCAACGGCAACTTCAGCGGCGGCGGCACCGCGCCCGTCCTCACCGGACCGGCCTTCATCGACAAGACCAACGTCGACAAGGTCGCTCAGTTCGCTGCGAAGGGCACTCGGTGAGCGGTATGACCCAGCAGGCTGAGCCGGCGGTGACCACACCGCCGGCCCCCGGCCCGAAGCAGCCCGACGGCCGGACCTCGCAACGACCTCTCGTGCTGCGGCTGTTGGCCCGTCCCGAAGTCGGTGTGTTCCTGGGTGCCGCCGCGGTGTACGTGTTCTTCCTGATCGCGGCGCCGCCGGTGCGCGAGGGCAGCGCGATGTCCACGGTGCTGTACCAGTCGTCGACGATCGGGATCATGGCGCTGCCGGTGGCGCTGCTGATGATCGGCGGCGAGTTCGATCTGTCGGCCGGTGTCGCCGTGATCACTTCGGCGCTGACCGCGAGCATGCTCGCCTATCAGCTCACGCTGAACGTGTGGGCGGGTGTGATCGTCGCGTTGATCGTGTCGCTGGCGATCGGCTTCTTCAACGGCTGGATGGTCGTGAAGACCGGTCTGCCGAGCTTCCTGGTCACGCTGGGCACGTTCCTGATCCTGCAGGGTGTGAACCTCGCGGTCACCAAGCTGGTGACCACCAATGTGGCCACGGACGACATCAGTGGCATGGACGGCTTCGGCCAGGCGAAGAAGATCTTCGCCTCGACCTTCGAGGTCGGCGGGGTCACCGTGAAGATCACCGTCGTGTACTGGCTGGTCTTCGCGGCTCTGGCCACGTGGGTCCTGCTGCGCACGAAGTACGGCAACTGGATCTTCGCGGTCGGCGGCAGCAAGGAGAGCGCACGGGCGGTCGGCGTGCCCGTGACCTTCACGAAGATCTCGCTGTTCATGCTGGTCGGCTTCGGTGCCTGGTTCGTCGGGATGCACCAGCTGTTCACCTTCAACACGGTGCAGTCCGGTGAGGGCGTGGGCCAGGAGCTGATCTACATCGCCGCGGCCGTCATTGGCGGCTGTCTGCTGACCGGCGGTTACGGCTCGGCGATCGGGCCGGTCTTCGGCGCGTTCATGTTCGGCATGGTCAACCAGGGCATCGTGTTCGC
>NZ_JBFAGK010000011.1:0-306894 GCF_040660135.1 Streptomyces sp. NPDC050997 | reverse complement strand
TGCGCCCCGTCATCGCCGGGCGCAGGCACTGGGCCGCGTGACCTGCCCGCCGCGGGCGCCGGGCCGTGCGCCCCGTCATCGCCGGGCGCAGGCACCGGGCCGCGCGACCCGCCCGCCACCGACCGGCGCCACCGATCCGCCACTGCCCGCCGCAGGCACCGGCGCCCGTACCGGTCTCAGACGGACACCCGCTCCAGACCCCGCAGAACCTTCCGCTCCCCGGCGCTCAACGGCGGTTCCCGCAACGGTGGCAGCAGGGAGCCGTTGATCACCGCCAGCACGGTCGCCGGATGCAGCAACCGTCCCGGTCCCACCGTCAGGCTGGTCACGTCCCACAGTGCGGCGGCGGCCCGGTACGAGCCCGTCGCCGCCCTCGTCAGCCGCCGTGAGTACCGCGTGACCAGCCGGTCCCCGGCGTTCGGCTGCCCGCCGCGCGTCTGCGGATACCAGACGTCCTGGCCCACGGCCATCGCCCAGGCCGCGTCCACGGACCGCGCCGCCCCCCGCTGCACCCGCCGCGCCAGCCCGGCGGACCTCAGCCCGGTCCGCCGCACCTCGTCCCCCAGGAACCGCGCCCCCAGCGCGGCCACCGCCATCCCCTGCCCGTACGCCGGGTTGAACGTGGCCAGCGCGTCCCCGAGCACCACGAACCCCTCCGGCCACCGCGGCACCTTCTCCAGATAGCGCCGGACATTGGACGTGCTGCGGCTGATGTGCACGTCGGTCAGCGGCTCCGCGCCGGAGATGAGCCGTCCGACGATGGGGTGCGGCAGGTCGAGGGTGTACTGGAGGAACCCCTCGGGGTCGGCCGGGGGTTCACCGCCGCGAGTGCCGGCGAGGCTCACCATCCACCGGCCGCCCTCGATGGGCAGCACCATCCCGCTGCGCCCCGGCCGGTTCACATACGGGTCGGCCTGCACGATCGTCAGCGGGAACCGCTCGGCGCCCTCGGGTACGCGATAGACCCGGGTGGCGTTGACGAGCCCGGAGTCCACGGTCCGTTCACGGATGTCCGTGACGCCGAGCCCCTCCAGCCAGTGCGTGACACGTGAGCCGCGCCCACTGGCGTCGACCACGAACTCGGCGTCAAGTTCCGTCTCTCCCTCGGGAGTCGACAGTCGTACGCCGGTAACCCGCCCGCCCTGGCCGGTGAGTTCGAGAACCTGCGCCCGGCGCACCTCGACCTCGGTGTGCTCCAGAACCGCCGTGCGCACCGCCCAGTCCAGCAACGCCCGGCTGCACGCGAGCATATGGGGGCCGTCGTGACGCCAGCGCCGCAGCCAGCCCTCCGGGGTGAGCGCCACCATGCCGGAACCGAGGGGTATGTCGTGGGCGCCCGCGTCGAGCAGGTGCCGGCGCATGCTGACGCCGGGCACCAGGTCCTCCATGGCGGCGAGGCCCCCCGCCAGCAACAGGTGGGCGTGCCGTCCCTGCGGGAGCCCCTTGCGGTGGTCGGGTCCCTCGGGCAGGTCGTCGCGGTCCAGGACGATCACTTCGTCCGCGGTACCCGACAGCGCGGCCGCGGCCAGCATGCCGGCCAGGCCGGCACCGATGACGACAGCTCTCCGCGTCATGGAACTCCTCGTGTTCAGCCAGGGGTGGCCTTCACCGTACCTTCGCGTACGGCGGTGACGTGTGCCGAACGTGTGAGCGCCTGCGCCAACTCCACGAGCCCTCCGGTGCCGGAGACCTCCGTGGCGTACAGCCGGTACGCGCTCGGTGTGACCAGGGGCGTCTCCCGGGCGGCGGCGCGGCGGGCGGCGTCGGTCACCATCGCCGCCTCGGCCGCCAGGCGGGCCGCGTGCGCGTCACGGCCCGCGCGCAGGGCGGTGTCCAGGGCCCGTTCGCGGATCCGGTCGTCGAAGTACGGGGCGAGCGCCAACAGGGCGTCGTGGATCGACACCTCACGCCAGCGCAGCCGGTCCCGGGGCGAGAGCCACCAGGCGCTGGGCGGCTTCGGGGCGGTGGAGGCGAACCGCACCCGCGACCACAACGGGCCCAGCCTGCGATGGTCCTCGACGCTGTGCCAGTGCGCGAGAGCCGGCGGCAGCAGCCTCGGCAGCACGAATCCGGCGGCGAACAGCAGCGCGGCCAGCGCGGCCAGCGGCGGGGCCACCCCGGTGGACAGGACATCGAGGTCGTGCCCCGTCCAACGCGCCACGACGGCCGTGTACTTGGCCCCCTGGAAACCCACCACGTCCAGCAGCGCGCCCGCGAGGATCAGCCACAGCCCGGACCGCAGCAGCCCGGTGACCTCCCGGCCCCACTTGACGCACACCGCGCACATCGCCAGCATCGCCGCGCTGTGCCCCAGCAGATAGAGCACGATCATCTCGCGCATGTAGGGAGTGTTCGCGTAGTAGGTGTCGAGGTCGTTGAGCCGCTCGACGTGCGCGTCGGACAGCGTGAACAGCGCGACGATGACGACGATCAGGGTGCCGTACGCGGCGACGGCCCGCAGCGACAGACGCCGGATCCGCTCCGGTGAGCCGCCCCGCCAGTTGATCAGCAGGATGAGCAGGGAGCAGCTGTACGCCGAGATCATGCCGTAGGTGAGCGGGGCGCCGAAGTTCGGGATGCCGGTGACCTCGTTGACGGCGGCCAGGGTCACCGGGGCGGCGCAGACGAAGACGAGGGAGCCGAGGACGATCGACGCGCAGGTGGACAGGGTCAGCGGGTCCCGTAAGGCAGTCAGCGGCTGTCGGCGGAACAGGACCACGCAGGACAGTCCGAAGACCGCTGCCGCCAGATACACGACGAGGCTCATGCCCGGGAACTCCGTTCGGACGATGCGGCGGTGGGGGGAGGGTGCGCCGCGGGCACCGTGTTCATGCCGTACCAGTGGAGGTCGTACCGGCGCGGACGCGGGCGGCCGCGACGAGCGGGGAGGCGGCCAGCGCGTCGGCGATGTCCACGAGGGTGCCCGGGGCGGGCGCCCGGTCCTGGAACCGTTCCGCCGCTCCGGGCGGCAGCAGGGAGCTGTCCCGGTCGCGTTCCTCCACGGCGGCCGCGGCGATCACCGCGGCCCACGCGGTCGCCTCGGCCCGCTCCGGGTCGGCGGCCTCCAGGGTCGCGGCCTCCAGGGTCCGCTCGTACAGGTTCGGGTCGAAGAACGCGTCGAGGCTGCCGAGCGCGTTGTGGATGCTGGTCTGCCGCCACACCAGCCGGGTGACGGGGGAGGACCAGCGCGGCCGGGGCAGCCGCAGCGCGCGGCGGGTGAGGAACTCGTCCAGTTCCCGTTGCAGTGGGGCCAGGCGCGCGAAGTCCCGCCGCGCCCGCCGCCACCGCGTGGTCCGGGGCCCGACCAGTGGGATCAGGATGCCCACCACCGTCATCAGGGCGGCCAGACCGGCGGCGGCCGGCGAGAAGGTCGTACTGAGACCCGACCAGTCGAGTCCGGCCCAGCGGGCCACCACGGCGGCGAGCTTGGACACGCTGTATCCGGCGTTGCACAGCGCTCCGAAGCCGAGCACCACCAGGCCCGCGCGCAGCCAGCCGCGCACCTCGCGGGCCCAGCGCAGCGCGGACACCGAGGTGACGCTGACGGCGGCGAGGTGGCCGACCAGGTACAGCACGATCATCTCGGCGATGAACGGCGTGGTCGCGTAGTAGGTGTCCAGGTCGGTGCGGCGTTCCACCGGCGCGTCGCCGAGGGCGAAGGTGACGGCGATGCCGAGCAGCACGAACGCGTACGCCACGATCCAGCGGCGGGTGACGCGGTGCACCTGCGGTCCGCCCCGCCAGTAGACGATCAGCACCTGGGAGGCCGCGCTGTACGCGGTGATCGACGCGTAGGTCAGCGGGGCGGCGAGGTTGGGAATGCCGCTGAGGTGGTTGACGGCCGCGACCGTCGGCTCGGCGCCGAGGAAGAAGCAGACCCCGGCCAGGCCCAGGACGGCACAGATCGCCCGCAGATAGGGGTCGTGCCGGTGGCGTACCAGGTCGGGGGCCTTGACCACGAGCCCGAGCCACAGCGCGCCGCAACTGACGTAGTTGATCAGGCCGTTCATCTTCGGGTCCCGCGGTAGTTGAGCGCGGCGCCGATGCGCCCGGCGATGTCCTGGCCGCCCTCGCCGCCCTCGCCGCCCTCGCCCGCCCCGGGGCCGGGATCCGCCGGGGCCTCCAGCCAGGGCCGCAGCCGGCCGCCCATCAGCATGCCGAAGCGGTCGGCCTCCTGCTCGTCGTCCAGGCTGAAGTCGGTGCGCGCGGCGACGGTCCGGGGAGGACCGTCGCCGGTCGGCGACGGGGCGCCGGTGCCCTGCTGGTACATGTGCCACACCTCATGACAGAAGATCACGATCTGATGCCATACGGCGGCCCGCTTGTCGACGACGACGATGTCCTGGGTGTCGCCCTCCAGCCACAGCCCGCTCGCGGTGTGCGGCGGGAAGACCTCCCGGCGCACCACGACCTCACGGCCCCGCCACCGGCTGACGGAGTCGACGAGGGCGTCGAACAGCGCCCCGGGATCGGCGGGTAGCGGTACGCGCATCGGGGCGATGAGCACACCGGCGAGCCGACGCATCTCCTTCTTCCGGCGGCGCATCGCCCCGAGCTGCCGGGTCATCCGTTCCTTCAGTTACCTCACCTCCGGCGCGGCGGCCGGCACGGCGGTCGCGATCCAGAAGGAGACGGCGTAGGCGTCGAGGGTGAGGGCGTCGAGGGCGAGGGCGTGTGTCACCGCGCCTCTCCTCCTCCCCCTTCTCGCTGCGAGTCAGCCGCTCGGCGGCTTTAAGAGGTTACGCGCCCTGAACTGTCCCCGTCATGCGAGTCGCGTCCAAAGCATTGACGCGCAAGCGCTTCGAATCTACGGTCCCGTTCGAAGTTACGGGCGTTATTCGATATGTCGAACAGTGGGGGCGGAAGTGAGGGCAGGGTATGGAGCGAACTGACCTGAGTCGCAGACAACTCATGGGCGGGCTCGGCGGGTTGCTCGTAGCGGGCAGCTTCGGCTTCGCCGCCCTCGGCACCGGCGCCGACGCGCTCGCCGCCGGCTCGCAGACCCGGGTGCGGTACTGGAACCTCTTCAGCGGCGGCGACGGCTACAACATGATCGCGATGCTGGACGCCTTCCGTCAGGCGAACTCCGGCATCGACGTGAAGGACTCCACCCTCCAGTGGGGCAATCCCTTCTACACCAAGCTGGCCATGGCGGCCGCGGGCAACCGCGCACCCGACCTCGGCGTCATGCACCTGGGCCGGGTCACCGGCTTCTCGCCCGGCCGCCTCCTGGACCCCTGGGACGTCGACCTGCTCGCCAAGTACGGCGTGCGGGAAGCGGACTTCAACCCCGAGCTGTGGAAGCGCGCCGTCATCGACGGCAGGCTCTACGCCCTCCCGCTCGACATCCACGTCCAGCTCTGCTTCTACCGCAAGGACGTGCTGAAGAAGGCGGGCCTGCTCGGCGACGACGGCCGGATCGTCCCGGTCACGTCGGCCGACGAGTGGTTCGACGTACTGAAGGAGGCGAAGAAGGCCACGAAGAAGGGGCTGCAGACCCTCGGTCTGCACGCCAACGACCAGAATTTCATGTGGTGGTTCTTCGTCGCCTTCTACACCCAGCTCGGCGGCACGTACTTCGACGGCGCCGACACCGAGGTCACCTTCGACACCGACAAAGCCGTCCAGGTCCTGGAGTTCCTGCGCCGGCACGTCACCGACGGATACGCCGTCGTGGGCGCCGCCGACGGCGAGCAGTTCATCAACGGCACGCCCTTCACCTGGGAGGGCAACTGGTCCGTGCCCGTCTTCTCCGGCGCCGAGCTCGACTACGGCGCCACCCCGCTGCCGCCCGTCTTCGGCAAGCAGGCCACCCACGCCGAGTCGCACGCCTTCGTCCTGCCGCACCAGTCCGACCGCGGCGGCCCCGCCGACGAGGCCGCCCATCAGCTCGCCGCCTACGTCGTCCAGCACGCCCAGCAGTGGGCGGCCGGCGGCCACATCCCCGCGTACACGCCGACCCTGTCCACGGCCGCGTACAAGAAGCTGGTCCCGCAGAGCGAGTACGTGTCGGCCATGGACCACCAGGCCACCGAGCCGAAGGTGTGGTTCGCGGGCTCCACCGGCATCCTCGCCCAGCGCGTCGGCCCGATCGTCGTGTCCTCCACGATGGGCTCCGCGGGGCCGGAGGCCGCCGCCCGCAGGATGAAGGGCGCCCTCACCCAGCTGCTCGCCATGAAGAACCCCATGGACGGCAGGACCGCCGCGCAAGGAGGTACGGCCGCATGACGGCGACCAGCGCCCAGACCGCGCTCGCACCGGCGCGCCCGAAGACCGCCGCGCGGAGCGCCACCCTCCGCCGCAAGCAGGGCTTCCAGCACGGCGGCTGGTTCGTCGCCCCGTTCCTCGCGCTGTTCGCGCTGTTCGTGATCTGGCCGCTGCTGCGCGGCGTCTATCTCAGTCTCACGGACGCCAACATCGCCGGCGACAGCGCGCACTTCATCGGCCTCGACAACTACCGCGAGGCCCTGAAGGACCCGCTGATGTGGGACTCGCTCGGCCACAGCGCGTACTTCACGCTCCTGGTCGTGCCCTGCATCACGGTCCTCGCCTTCCTGCTCGCGATGCTCGCGCACCACATCGAACGCGGTAAGTGGCTGTGGCGGCTGTGCTTCTTCGCGCCCTTCCTCCTCCCCTCCACCGTCGCGGGCAACCTGTGGCAGTGGCTGTTCAACCCCGGCACCGGAATGATCAACCACCTCTTCGGCATCGAGACGCCGTGGCTGGCCGACAAGTCGTACGCGATGCTCGCCATCGTCATCACGACCCTGTGGTGGACCGTCGGCTTCAGCTTCCTGCTCTACCTCGCCGCACTCCAGGGCATCCCCGCGCACCTCTACGAGGCCGCCAGGCTGGACGGCGCGAACGCCTGGCAGCGCATGGTCCACATCACGCTGCCGTTGCTGGGCCACATCACCGGCCTCGTCATCGCCCTGCAGATCCTCGCCTCGCTCCAGGTCTTCGACCAGGCCGTCGTGATGATGGACTTCTCGCCAGGACCGGAGGAATCGACCAGGACGTTCGTGCAGTACACCCTCGAAGAGGGCTTCACCAGCTACCGCGTGGGCTACGCCTCCGCGATCTCCATCATCTTCTTCGTGATCATCGCGGCCGTCGCCCTCGCGCGGATGTGGCTGCTGCGCAACCGTGAGGAGGGCGGCCGATGAGCACCGCCACACCAGTGCGCGTCAAACCCCGCAGGCCATGGACGCCCAGCCAGATCATCCTCACCGTCCTCGGCGCGGCCGTCTCAGTCGTCTTCCTCGCACCGTTCGCCTGGGCCCTGTTCACCTCGCTCAAGTCGGAGACCGAGGCCGTGGAGGTGCCTCCGCACTGGCTGCCCGTGGACTGGACGGGCCAGGCGTGGAAGGCGCTCTTCGAGACCGGCAACATCACCAACTGGTTCGTCAACTCCCTCGTCGTCTCGGTGTGTGTGACGTCCGTGGTGCTGTTCGTGAGCGCGCTCGCCGGATACGGGTTCGCCCGCACCGAGTTCCGCGGCAAGGGCGTCCTGATGGGCGTGGTCATGGCGGGCCTGATGATCTCCCCCGCGGTCCTCGGCGTGCCGCTGTTCACCACCGTCCAGCAGATGGGGATGGTCGACACCTACTGGGGCATGATCCTGCCGCAGTGCGCGCCCGCCGCGATGGTCTACATCCTCTACAAGTTCTTCCAGGGCATCCCGCGCGAACTGGAGGAGGCCGCGTTCATCGACGGCGCCGGACGCTGGCGGGTCTTCTTCACCATCGTCGTGCCGCTGTCCCGCCCCTCCCTTGCGGCGGTCGGCATCTTCACCTTCATCGCCTCCTGGAACAACTTCCTGTGGCCGTACATGGTGACCAACAACCCCGACCTGATGACCATGCCGAACGGCATCGCGACCGTCATGAACTCCTACGGCATCCAGTGGGCCCAACTCATGGCCGGCGGCCTCATGGCGGGCCTGCCGCTGATCATCGTCTTCGTCTTCTTCCAGAGGCAGATAGTGGCAGGCGTCGCACACACCGGCTTGGCAGGCCAGTAGCGCCCTATAGGGGCGCGGGGAACTGCGCGACAAGCCACGAACCACCCGCTTCTTTTAGGGGCGCGGGGAACTGCGCGACAAGCCACGAACCACCCGCAGGCGAAACTGAACCTCCGCAGGCGAAACAGAACCTCGAAAGGCCAGCATGCACACCGCCCGCTTCACCCTCGACCCCGCCTTCACCGTCGGCGAGGTCAACCCCCGCCTCTTCGGCAGCTTCGTAGAACACCTTGGCCGCTGCGTCTACACCGGCATCTTCGAGCCGGGCCACCCCACAGCCGATGAAGCCGGCCTGCGCCAAGACGTCCTGGACCTGGTCCGCGAACTGGGCGCGACCGCCATCCGGTACCCCGGCGGCAACTTCGTCTCCGGCTACAAGTGGGAGGACTCGGTCGGCCCCGCCGAGGACCGCCCCCGCCGCCTCGACCTCGCCTGGCACTCCACGGAGACGAACCGCTTCGGCCTCTCCGAGTACATCGCCTTCCTCCGCAAGATCGGCCCTCACGCCGAACCCATGATGGCCGTCAACCTCGGCACCCGGGGCGTCGCCGAGGCACTGGAACTCCAGGAGTACGCCAACCACACCAAGGGCACCGCCCTGTCGGACCTGCGGGCCGGGCACGGCGACAAGGACCCCTTCGGCATCAGGCTCTGGTGCCTCGGCAACGAGATGGACGGCCCCTGGCAGACCGGCCACAAGACCGCCGAGGAGTACGGCAGGATCGCCGCCGAGACGGCCCGCGCGATGCGCCAGATCGATCCGGGTGTCGAACTGGTCGCCTGTGGCTCCTCCAGCCAGTCCATGCCGACCTTCGCCGAGTGGGAGGCGACGGTCCTCAAGGAGACCTACGACCTCGTCGACCACATCTCCCTGCACGCCTACTACTGGCCGGAGAACGGCGACATCGACTCCTTCCTCGCCTCGGCCGTCGACATGGAGTCCTTCATCGACAACGTGGTCGCGACCGCCGACCACGTCGGCGCGACGCTGAAGTCGAAGAAGCGGATCAACCTCTCCTTCGACGAGTGGAACGTCTGGTACCTGCCCGAGTGGGAGGCGCACGCGAAGACGTTCGAGCAGGACGACTGGCCCGAGGCCCCCCGCCTGTTGGAGGACAACTACAGCGTCACCGACGCGGTCGTCTTCGGCTCGCTCCTCATCGCGCTGCTCCGGCACGCCGACCGCGTCACCGTCGCCTGCCTCGCCCAGCTGGTCAACGTCATCGCCCCGATCATGACCGAGCCGGGCGGCCCGGCCTGGCGCCAGACGACGTTCTTCCCGTTCGCCCAGGCCGCGAAGCACGGCCGCGGCCAGGTCCTGGACGTCCGCGTCGACTCCCCGACGTACGAGACGAAGAAGTACGGCGAGGCCGACCTGCTGCACGCCACCGCCGTACGCGCCGACGACGGCACGGTCACCGTCTTCGCGGTCAACCGCGGCCGCACCGAGGCGCTCCCGCTGGAGGTCGCCCTGGGCGGCCTCGACCTGAGCTCGGTCGTCGAGCACAGCGCCCTCGCGGACGCCGACCCGGACGCCCGCAACACCCTCGACGCCCCCGAGCGGGTCACCCCGCACACGGTCGAGGGCACGACCCTGACGGACGGCACCCTGACCGCCGTACTGGAACCGCTGTCCTGGAACGTGATCCGGCTGGCGTAGGACCCGCGGCCCAGAGCATGTGACACAGGCTCTCAGCTTGTTCTCAGACAGATCGACCGGACGGTGGAGTTCCTGGACCTGGTCACCGCCTGCCACTCCTTCGTGGCCGCCGCCGGCCGGGTCGTCCCCGGCCTGCGTGACCGGCAGCTCGGCAAGGACGAGCGGACGATCGTGCACCAGAACGTCGCGAAGGTGCGGGCCACGCTGGACTGGATCGAGACCGCGGTCGACACCGGCAAGGTCGACATGGACGACGAACTGGCCCGCATGCTGCGGGGCGTGTAGGGATGCCCCGTGCCTCGCGGCGACGGGGCGAGGCCGCACAGCGACATGCGGACACCCTCCGGTTCGTACTGTTCGAGGCCAGACCCGCCGGGCTGCTGTTCCCCCAGCTGGTCCGCGCCAGCGAACTCTTCCCCAGCCAAGTGCGGGCGGGGCTGGCCTGCCTGCGCGACATCATCGCGGAGAACGGCTGGCCGCCGCTGATCTGGACCAGAGCCGACGGCTACCAGCTCGGCGCCGACCGCGCGGCCCTGGAGGCATACGAGCGGGCCGTGCTCGCCGATCAACGGCCGGAAGCGCCACCTGGCCGTGGACACCCGCGGGCTGCCCCTGCTGGTCATGGTCACCCCGGCCGACCTGCACGACTCCGCCGCCGCGAAGGAAGTCCTCTTCCGCCTCCGCCTGATGCACCCCGAGATCACCATCGTCTGGGCCGACTCCGCCTACGGGGGAAAGCTCGTGACCTGGGCGAAACGGCACCTCAACCTGACGATCAAGCCGGTCAGCCGACCCAAGGACGCCTCCGGATTCGTCGTGCTCCCACGCAGGCGCTTGGCCCGGAAAGGCGCAACCCCGAGCCGGCCGAGGAAACCGGCGCCGGCCGACGGCTGACCGGCCCCTTCCCCCTCCTCTTCCTCGGCAGGGGCCACGGCCGCTGAACCACACCCGGATACCACCCTCCTCCTCGGGTTGCACAAGCACGATCTCTGACACCTCTGTCGACACCACGTCCCCAGTGGCGGCGGACATCGGTGTGGTTCGGCCGTGAAGCGGTTCTGAGGTCGGCTTACTGCAGAACGGCGAGGTGTTCGGCGGCGCCCCCGCGCCATTCGATCAGGAACAGGGTCGCGTCGTCGCTGGTGAGCCCGCCCCGCTCCGCCATCAGTGCCTGGGAGAGCCAGCGCACGTCGGCGCGTACCCCGCTCGCCCCCTGGCTCATCATGCGATTGACGCAGCGGATGAGCTGTTCCTCGCCGAACGGCTCCTGTCCGGCGACGTGCTCCTCGATCACGCCGTCCGTGTAGCACAGCAGCCGGTCGCCGCGCTGGAGCTGGTGCTCGTTCATCCGGGGTTGCTCGCCGCCGAAGCCGACCGGCAGGGTGCTCGGGGCCTCCAGGGGGTGGAGCACCCGGCCGTCGCGGATCAGCAGCGGTGCCGGGTGGCCCGCGTTGACCCATTGCAGGTGGCCCGTTGCGGTGTCCAGGCGCATCATCTGCGCGGTGACGAAGCGATCGGGACCGAACTCCCCGGCGATCGCCCGATCCATGAACGAGTAGATCTCGGACAGGTCGACATCGGCACGCCTGGCGTGGCGGTAGGCGCCAATGGCGATGGTGGCCATCGCGGCGGCCCCGAGATCGTGGCCCATCGCATCGATCACGGCTACGTGCAGGATGCTTTCGTTGAGGGCGTAGTCGAAGCTGTCGCCGGCGATGCGGTAGGCGGGTTCGAGAATCCCGGCCAACGCGACCTGCGGAACGGACATGGACAGTGGCGGCAGCAGGGACCACTGGATCTCGGCGGCCACGCTCATCGGTTCCCGGCGCCGGGCCTGGAAGAACTGGTCGGTGTAGGTGTGCTTGGTGACCACCATGTCGGCGACCAGGCCGGCCAGCCTGCGCAGCAGGCGCCGGTCGTCGTCATCGACAGTGTCCATGGTGACGGCCATCACCCCGACCTGGTCGCTGCCGTCCAGCAACGGCAGGTACATCCGGACGCTGCCGTCGTCCTGCACGACCTCGACGGGAGCCGCCGTAAGGAAGGCCGTTCCGGCGGGGGAGTCGCTGATCAGCTCGGGCTCGGCGACCACCAGTCGCCGGCCCGGCAGCGGAGCGAGCACTGCCTGTGCGTAGTCCTGCAGGAGGATCGAGACGTCACGGCCACCGACTCTGGCCACCTCTTCCGCGATCAGCGGAGCGATCAGCTGCGGCGGCATCTCGTGCGCCCGGTCCAGCAGCACCCCCAACAGGCGCTCGCCGAATCCCTCCGACCGGTCCACCATGCCCCTGCCGGGCTCGCGCTCACCTTCAGTCATAGCCGCAGGGTGCCGCAGCCGCCTGGCACAGCCAGCTGATTACGCCAACGGCGGCCACGTCACGCCCGTGCGGGATACGCCTGCACCGGCCCTCGGCCAACACGCGGGCGCACGGGCAAGGAGCCGTCTGAGGCGAAATGACACGGTCAAGCCGCTCAGTAGCGCGTCCGCGAGCCGTTGTCCCAGCGACCAAGCCTGACTCGACAGCGATCCCACAGCGACGGGTTCAAAAACACGCACTCAGCTTGTTCTTTAACCTCTGGTGCTTCTCATGGCCTGCGACATGTACGGTGCCGTGGCGACAGATGGGCTGTACACACGACTGGCGGATGCGTCCCCAGCACTTGCTACCAAGATCGTGAACTGCTGCGTGCTGAGGGTGAACCGCTGGCCGAGGTGGTCGCTGACCTGCCCTACTACGGCCCGTGCACCTGTACCGCAACCTGCGTCAACCTGCTGACCGCGCCGCCCGGTTCGTCGGGTTCCTCCAGGCGGCCACAGCGGGGAGATCGGACACATCCGAGTACGCGACCTCGACGTCGGCCGTCAGCTCAAGCAGTTCATCGACTCGACGGGTGGCCTGTGGCAGCAGGGCGAAGCTCGCCAAGCAGCGAGCCGGTCAGGTCGCCTGAGTAGGCCGCTTGAGCAGGTCCCCTGAGCGGTGCGCCCGAGTAGGTCAGCATCTGTCCTATAGGGCCTCTAGTCTGCGGTTTATGCAGAAATACGAGGACGGCGTCGAGGTCCTTGTCCCCGCGAGCCCGGCCGAGCTTGAAGCCTGGCTCGACACGCATCACGGGGAACGGGCCGCGCTCTGGGTGAAGATCGCCAAGAAGCACACCGGCATCCCGTCGCTCACCTGGGAAGAGATGGTCGACACGGTGCTCTGCTTCGGCTGGATCGACGGTCTGCGGCGCGGCTTTGACGACACGTACTTCCTGCAGCGCACGACACCCCGCAGCCCCCGCTCCGCCTGGTCGCAGGTGAACGTCGACAAGGCCGAGGCCCTGATCGCGGCAGGCCGGATGCGCCCCCGCGGCCTCGCCGAGATCGAGGCGGCGCGGGCGGACGGCCGCTGGGAGACGGCATACGCCTCGCAGAAGAATGCCACCGCACCGCCGGATCTCGTCGAGGCGCTCGACGCGAACCCGGCCGCGCGGGCGTTCTACGAGACGCTCAGCAAGTCCGACCAGTTCGCCCTATACCTCCGCCTGGTCACCGCCCGCACCGAGAAGACCCGGCTGGCCCGACTGGAGCGGATGGTGGCGGCGATGGCGAGGCCCGAGCGGTCATCATGATCAACCGCTCGGCCAACGCGCAGATCAAGGACATCAAGGCCCGCGGAGGCTTATAGAGAGCTTCAATAGCCGAGGTTACGAAGTGTAACCATCCCGTCGCATATCGGCGATCTCCGTGTCAGGCTTCATTCCGAACGGGGTCCCCTCCGTGAGAAGAGTTCGTGATTCGACAGCCCGAACTATCTTCGGGAACCTTCGCCTAATCCTAATCACCCCGAAAAGACAATGAGGAAACGTGATGCTCAATCCAGCCGATTTTCCCAAGCCCACCATTATTCCGGTCAACGGTGTGGAACTCGAAGTCTTCGAAGCAGGTCGAGAAAACGAGGGAAAGCCCATCGTGCTCTGCCACGGCTGGCCGGAGCACGCCTTCTCCTGGCGTCACCTGATGCCCACTCTCGCCGCAGCCGGCTACCACGTCATCGCACCGAACCAGCGGGGTTACGGCAACTCATCCCGCCCGGCCGAAGTGACGGACTACGACATCGAGCACCTGTCGGGTGACCTCGTCGCGCTCCTCGACCACTACGGATACGAAGACGCCACATTCGTCGGCCATGACTGGGGTGCGTTCGTCGTCTGGGGACTGACCCTGTTGCACCCCAATCGTGTGAACAAGGTGATCAACCTGAGCTTGCCTTACCAGGTGCGCGGAGAAAAGCCGTGGATCGAGGTCATGGAAGAATTCCTCGGCGGCGACTTCTACTTCGTCCACTTCAATCGACAGCCGGGCGTTGCGGACGCCGTGTTCGATGAGAACGCATTCCAGGTCCTCCGCAACCTTTACCGGAAGAACGTGCCCCCCGCGCCCCCTGAGCCGGGCATGGCAATGATCAATCTCGCCAGAGCGGAAACACCACTCGGTGAGCCCGTCATGAGCGACAGCGAACTGGCCGTCTACGTCTCCGCGTTCGAAACATCGGGATTCACGGGCAGCATCAACTGGTACAGGAACCTCGACCGCAACTGGCGCCTGCTGGCGGACGTGGACCCGATCATCCAACAGCCCGCCCTCATGATCTACGGCGACCGGGACTGGGCGATCCCGAGGTCCGAAAACCTGACAGAGTTCGTGCCCAATGTGGAAGTGGTCGGCCTGGACTGCGGTCACTGGATCCAGGAGGAAATGCCCGAAGAAACAAACCAAGTGATTTCAAAATGGCTGGAACAGCAGGATGCCACCGTCTGAGCTTGATTCGTCGGGGATCTTGGAGTTTCCCGGTGCGCCGACGTGATCGGTGGGCATGCTCGGGGTGAACAGCGAGGACATCGACGTGCGCTGGCAGGCGTTCCTGAGAAGGTTCGACATCGAGCACCTCTTCAGGCTGATGAAACAGACCCTCGGGTGGACGCGGCCGAAGTTTCGCACCCCCGAGGCCGGCGAGCGTTGGACCTGGCTGATCATCGCCGCGCACACCCAGATTCGCCTTCTGCGCGGGGCCGCCGCCGACGTGCGGCGGCCGTGGGAGAAGCCCGCCGAGCCCGGCCGGTTCACCCCGGCCCGAGTCCGCCAGGGGTTCAGAAACCTCCGCCCACATCTCACCTGCCCGGCCCGTGCACCGAAACCCTCAACACCCGGACCAGGCAGGCCACTTGGCTCGAAGAACCAGCGGTCCGCCACCCGCTACGACGTGGGCAAGACCGTGAAGCGACCCGAGAGCATCACCGAACGAAACCGACTCAGACCATAAAGAGCAAGCTCAGCGGCCGGGAGAGGCCACCGGTGTCACCGGCACTCCTCCGGCCGCCGCGCCCAACAGCGTCAGCCGTACGTCCTTCGGGCCCGACCCGGTGGTGCCGTCGGACAGGACCGCCAGGGCCAGGGTGTTGGAGCCACGGGTGCGCAGGATCCCGTTCGGGAGGACGAAGGTGTGCTGCGGGCCCACGTCGTTGATGTACTGGCCCATGTTCCAGCCGTTGAGGAAGATCTGTACGCGGTAGGCGCGGTCCGGGTCGTCGCCCAGGACCAGACCGATCGAGGCGTCGGTCCCCGGGGCGACGGCCAGCCGGAAGGCGGTCCGGAACCAGGTGACCCCCTGACGGCGGCCGGCGCGCGGCAGGTCCGCCTTCTCCCAGTCCGCGTCCTCGAACCCCGGCAGGTGCCAGCCCTCCCGTTCGCCGAACAGCCCGCCGTTGTTCAGCGGCCCGCGCACCGGATCGGGAGCCGTGGCGCCCTGCACCCGCCAACTCACCTTCGGCGAGGCCCCCTTGAAGGTGACCTCGGTCAGCCCGCGCGCCACCTTGTGGGTGTCGAGCGCCTTGCCGTCCTGGTCGTGCTGCATCCGCCGGACCAGGACCGACAGGACACGCGCGTCGCCCGACTGGGCCGACCGCTCACCCAGTTTCTCGCGCAGCTTCTCCGGCACCGCGAACGTGGCCGTGGCCGCCCAACTCCCCTGCCGTGCCGTGCTGTTGTCCGGCACCGGCATCCGGTGCGTGCCCAGCGGCTCCCCGTCCAGCCAGGCCATCAGCAGGCCCTGCGTGCCCGTGCTGTAGGCGAGGGAGACGGACTCGACGGCGTCGGCGTCGGCGGTGAAGTGCCCCCGGTACCAGACATCCCCGTAGTGGAAGCCGTAGTCGTCCGCGAACAGCACGGGCTGTCCGTCGGGCACGGGCGTGACGCTGTGCGACGTCTTGCGGTCCGCGACCGTCCACGTCGAGTCGTCGAAGTCCGGCGCCGACTCGGGGTTCTCCACCCGGCGCCGCCAGCCGCCGTCCAGGGCGGGCAGCGCGACCCGTCCCACTCCGGGCAGCGGACGCAGGGCCAGCAGGCTTCCGGTGCCGCTGAGCCGTGTCCGCACCGGGTCCCCGTTCCAGGAGACGTCGGTGATCCCGCGCGGCCCCCACACCTCAAGGCCGGTCGCCGCGACGGTGTCGCCGGTCAGCTGGACCAGGCCGTCGCTCAGGGTCACGTCACGCACCAGCGACGGGCCGTACACCAGCACCGAGCCCGACGGGGTGTCGCGCGGGAACAGCCGCAGGGAGGTCGCGTCGTCGACGAAGAGCAGCAGCAGCGACCGGTCGTGCCCGCCGCCCTCGACCTTCACCCGGGTCAGCCCGCCGGCGCCGAGCGGCGCGGTCACCCGCAGCAGACCGCGGTCGTACACCCACGCCGGATCGGGGTCGAGGCGGGTCGTCGTCGGCTCCTGCTGGCAGTCGAGGACGACCTGCGCCATCTCGCCGCGCGGGCCCGCGAACACGGCGATGTCCTGCCGTCCGGCGGTCACGCAGAACATCGGCTGCACGGTGGAGTACCGCAGCTTCCACTGCCCGAGAGCCATTCTGGCCGCCACCATCCGGGCGTCCTTGGCCGGGACGGAGACCGGTACGTCGAAGTCGGTGCCGGGCAGGGTCGTGGAGACGCGTTCGGCGCTGTCGTTGCGCAGGACGTACACATGCGCGCCGGTGTCCGGGTTGGTGAGGTGGTACGCCTTGAGCCGGTCGTCCGCGGGTTTCACCGCCGCCGCCCGCACCAGCCTGGCGAAGTCCGGCTGGCGCCCGAGCAGATGCCCCGTCTGGTGCATCGGCGCCAGCTTCGCGGTGGCCATCCTCCCCTCGTCGAAGGCCGCCCCGTAGTCGTACGAGGTGTAGACGACCGGCGCGGGCAGCCAGCCCCAGGAGGTGCCGCCGAAGGTCATGTAGACGTTGTGCAGGGTGATGCCGTTGGCGAGGTTGGTCAGGTGGAAGCGCCGCTCGTAGGCCGCGTCCCGGGTGCGCCGGGACTCCGCGTATCCCTTGCCCTGGAACGAGGAGCCGCCCCACGGGTCGAACCATCCCCCGCCGAACTCCGGCACGAACCCGGGCGTCTTCGGGCTGGCCGTCGCCCCTCCCTTGGCGCCGCCGGCCCCGAAGCGCCCCCAGTCCGGCGGGACTTGCTCGGGCGAGGGGTATCCGTCGAAGCCGTACAGCCAACGCCCCTTCTCGCCCCCGGTGTCGAAGGAGCCGGGGGTCCAGTAGCCGTTGGGGCCCTTGTCGTTGTGGAACAGCGGTACGTCGATGCCGTCGGCCCGCACCTTCTTGTACAGGTGGGACATGTAGTCGCGGCCGGCCGGCTCGGTGACGTACGCGTCGTACTCGTTCTCGATCTGGTAGAGCAGCACGGTGCCCTTGCCCCGGGTGAACTGGTGCGGGGCGACGATCCTGTTCACCTGGCCGAGCCATTCGTCGGCGTGCCTCAGATAGGCCGGGTCGGAGGTGCGGGCCCGGCCCTCGGTGGCCGTCAGCCAGCCGGGGAAGCCGCCGCCGTCGACCTCCGCGTTGATGTACGGGCCCGGACGCAGGATCACGTACAGGCCGGTCTCGGCGGCCGTCCGCAGGAACAGGCCGAGGTCGCGCACGCCCGTGAAGTCGTAGCTGCCGGGCGCGGGGGAGTGGTAGTTCCAGGAGACGTAGGCGCTGACCGCGTTGTAGCCGTGCGCGCGCATCTTCTGCAGCACGTCCCGCCACAGCGACGGGCTCGGCAGCCGGAAGGGATGCATCTCACCCGACCACAGGACCAGCCGCCGGCCGTCGACCAGCAGCGAGTACCGGTCGAAGCCGACCGTGTGCCGAAGCCCGTCGGCGGCGGGCGGGCCCGGCGCGGGCCCGGTGGGCACCATGAGGGAGGAGGCGGCGCTGTTCGGGGTCCCCTCGCTCCCGCCCAGCGTGAAGCCGAGCGCCGCCGTGCCGGCGAGGGCGCTGAAAGTACGTCTGCTGAGCCCCAAGGGAGCGCCTCCTGTTGTGCCTGAATCGTCCGCGACCCGTGGGTGCGGGGTCATTCTGTCCGGTCGGACCCCGCACAATTGTCTTATGAGGATCTCTGCGCGGGCGGACTACGCGGTACGGGCGGTGCTGGAGCTCGCCGTACGGCAGGACGACGGACCGGTGAAGGCGGAGACCATCGCCGTCGTCCAGGACATCCCGCACAAGTTCCTGGAGGGCATTCTCGGCGATCTGCGACGCGCCGGTGTGGTCGACAGCCGACGCGGCGGGGGCGGCGGCTACCGGCTGGCCCGCGAGGCCGCGGAGATCACCGTCGCGGACGTGATCCGGGCGGTCGACGGGCCCATCGTCTCGGTGCGCGGCGAACGCCCCACCGCCCTGGAGTACACCGGATCGGCCGAGCCCCTGCTGCCGTTGTGGATCGCGCTGCGGGCCAATGTGCGCCGCATCCTGGAGGGCGTCACGGTCGCCGACCTCGCCGCGGACGCGCTGCCCGAGCCGGTGAAGCGACTGGCGGCGGAGCCGGCCGCCTGGGAGAACCCCTGAGCGCGCCTGCCGGGCGCACCCGCCGAGAGCACCCGTGAGGGGCCCTCTCAGCCTGTGTTCACATTGACGCCGTAGGGTCGGGTCCCGTTCATCCCTACCGAACCGGTAGGAAACCCAGGGGGCCCGGGGGTCCAAGGACCCGAGGAGGCCCAGGAAGACGGGACCGACCTTGCGCACGCTCATCCTGCTCGCTCTCGCGGGCCTCGGCGCCCAGCTCGTGGACGGCAGCCTCGGTATGGCGTACGGCGTCACCTCCACCACGCTGCTGCTGGCCATGGGCACCAGTCCGGCCGCCGCCTCGGCCACTGTCCACCTCGCCGAGATCGGCACCACGCTGATGTCGGGCGCCTCGCACTGGCGCTTCGGAAACGTCGACTGGAAGGTCGTCGCGAAGATCGGCGTGCCGGGGGCCGTCGGCGCCTTCCTCGGCGCGACGGTCCTGTCCAAGCTGTCCACCGAGGTCGCCGAGCCGGTGATGTCCCTCATCCTGCTCGGCCTCGGCCTGTACGTCATGGCCCGCTTCACCCTGCGCGGCCTGCCCGAGGACCGGCTGGGCAAACCGCTGCACAAGCGGTTCCTCACCCCGCTCGGTCTGGTCGCCGGGTTCCTCGACGCGACCGGCGGAGGCGGCTGGGGCCCGGTCGGCACGCCCGCGCTGCTGGCCAGCGGCCGGATGGAACCCCGCAAGGTGATCGGCTCCATCGACACCAGCGAGGTCCTGGTGGCCGTCGCCGCGAGCCTCGGCTTCCTCTTCTCTCTCGGCTCGCAGGGCCTGAAGTGGACCTGGGTGCTCGCCTTCCTGCTCGGCGGACTGATCGCCGCGCCCGTCGCCGCCTGGCTGGTCCGCATGGTCCCGCCGCGCGTGCTGGGCTCCGCGGTCGGCGGCGTGATCATCGTCACCAACGTGAGCACGCTCCTGAAGAGCGACTGGATCGCCGCGTCGGGCGCGCTCAGCGTGGTCGTGTACGTCGTGCTGTACGCGGTGTGGGCCGCCGCCCTGGCGTACTCGGTCCGGGCCCACCTCAGGGAGCGGGCAGCCCGGACCGAGTCCGCCGAGGAACGGCAGCCGGTGAGCGTGTGATCAGCGTCTGATCGGCGCCTTGTGGGGGCTCGGTCAGGCGGAGCTGACACCCACGGTGAGCGTCGCCGTGTAGCCGTCGGACACGCTGGAGCCGAGCGCGGTCAGCGTCAGCAGCCCGGACGAGGCGCCGCCGTCGTCATAGATGCTGTCGTTGGCGAGGGCCGTCTCCTTGGTGGTGTTGTCCGAGTACGGCGAGATGGCCTGGACCTCCGCGTTGATGTCCGGGTCGAAGAAGAGCTGGCCGGTGTGGATGACCTCGCCGCCGGTGTACGAGTCGTCGGTGAGCGTCACGTCCGTGTGCACCCGCATATGGACGTGGATGGCCCGCGACACGTAGTGGCCGGGCCAGATGGACGTGATGTTGACCTGCCCGGCGGAGTCGGTTATCTGGCCGCCGCGCAGGAACGTGCCGTTGTCCTCCTCGTCGTGGCCGTTGCCGCCGACGAAGCCCGAGTACTCGCCCAGGGCGTCGCAGTGCCAGATCTCGACCAGGGCGTCGGCGAGCGGCGCGCAGTCGTTGTCCTGGTCGACGACGGTGAAGGTGTACTGGACCTCCACGCCCTCCTTGTCCTCCCTGACGTCCTCCCGAACCAGGGCGCCGGCGAGGGAGTACGGCCCCTCGGTGACCTCGGCGTTCAGGGTGCAGATGCTGCTGGACGAGGACGCGGACGACGAGGCCTCGGTGGAGGCGGTCGTGCTCGCCGTCCCGCTCTGGGACGTGCCGGTGTCAGCTGAGGCCATACCGGCGATCGCGAGGCCGCCCACCACGGCCGCGGTGCCGCCGCCGATGAGAACGCGGCGGCGCTGGACGCTCTTGTCCCGGCGGTGGCGGCCCGTGTCGCCCTCGATGTCGCTGTGGTTGTCGTGGTCGTCGAACTGCTTGTGGTGCTCCGTGTTTCCCGTCATGCCGAGTGAAGTTAGGGGCGCAGCTGAGGAAATCCTTGATGTGCGGCTGTGAATGCGCTGGGGATGGAACCGCCAACGTCCCCTGATTCCAGCAGGGTTCGGACAAGTCCGAACCCTGTGAAATCCGCGACTGTGAATGGCTTGAGTTCGCCCTGACTGTCTCCTGTGTGGCTCCCTACGATGCGATCGCCCTCGGTCTTCACAGGAACCTCATCGATCCTTCACAGGTCGCGGGCGCAGCCACCCCCCAACCCCTAGGAGAGACCATGGCTGGTGGACTTCTGCTGGGCGGAGCGGTAGCCGCTCTGCTCACCACCGCACTGCCCGGACCCAGCCCGGCCGACGCGTGGGAGGACCCGCCCCCGGACAAAATCATCATCAAGGTCGCCACGGTGAACGGCTCCGGTTGTCCGGCGGGCACGGCGGCGGTCGCCGTCTCCGAGGACAACACCGCCTTCACCGTGACCTACAGCGACTACCTCGCCCAGGCCGGCGGCGATTCCGACCCCACGGCGTTCCGCAAGAACTGCCAGCTCAGCCTGGTCGTCCATGTCCCCGGCGGCTTCACGTACGCGATCGCCAGCGCCGACTACCGCGGCTTCGCGGCGCTCCAGGCCGGCGCGAGCGGCACCCAGAGAGCCTCGTACTACTTCCAGGGCTCATCGAGCACGGTGTTCAAGAACCACGCCTTCGCCGGCCCTCACAACGACAACTGGCAGGCCACCGACACCACGGACTGGCCCCAACTCGTCTACGCCCCCTGCGGAGTCCAGCGCAACTTCAACATCAACACCGAACTCCGCGTGACCGCCGGCACCCAGAACCCCAGCAAGGTCAGCTTCATGACGATGGACTCGACGGACGGGGACATCAGCACGGTGTACCACTTGGCGTGGAAGGAGTGCCCGGAGACGTAGGGCACTCGCCCCGCCCGCTTCGGTGGGGTCCTGAGTACGCGTACTCAGGACCTCACTCCTGCCCTGTGCGACGGTGAGGGCATGGCGAAGACCAGGAGCGTCCGCGGGGTGAAGGGCACGATCGTGTCGGCACTGGCGGCCGTCGTCTGTTACTGGATCTGGACCTCTCTGCTGGAGTGGTCGGACGACGTGGCTCGGGCCGGCGGCGACTCCATCGGCTCAGGGTTTCTGGAATCCTTGCTGGCGCGCGTCATCGGTCTGCTGTCGCTGCCGGTCCTGGTGTGGGTGGGCATGCGGTTGCTGAGGGAGCGCGGCAACCATCTGCTCATCGCGGCCGGCCATGTGGCGGGTTGGGTCATCGGCGGCTACCTCGTCGAGCAAGGCGGCCTCAGCGACGCGGTCACGGCTCTGTGCCTCGCCCTGTTCGCGGGGCTTGGCGGGCTGCTGTCCCTCGTGGAGGTGCCGCCGGCCGGTCTGGCTGACCTACAGGGCTAGCGACACGAACTCCGTCCAGGCGGCGGGGGAGAGGGTGAGGCGTGGGCCCTGGGTGTCCTTGGAGTCGCGGACGTGGATGGTGGCGGGGGTTCGGGCTACCTCGACGCAGTCGTCGCCGGATGCGCTGCTGTAGCTGGATTTCTGCCAGGCGACAGCTACCTCGACGCAGTCGCCGTCGCCGCTGCTGCTGTAGCTGGATTTCTGCCAGGCGAAGGCTACTTCGACGCAGTCTCCCGAACCGCTGCTGCTGTAGCTCGACTTGAACCAGGCCAGTTCACCGGTGCTCATAGCGCTCCTCGAGTCCGCTGTAGCAGGCTCACGGAGTCTCCGAAGGTAAGAGCCTGCGAACGCATCCTGGCATACCGCTTCTGGAGCACGCTGACGATCTTCGGGTCGGAAAGCAACTGGCCGCTCTCCGGCGCCTCGGTATAGGCGAACCACCTGGTGTCCGGGGTTTCTAGCAGTTGCATGGGGCCGTGCAGCCCGGCATGCGACTTCTGCACCAGCGGCATGATCTGGATCTCGACGTTCCGCAGCTCGGAGATCTCCAGTACGTGATCGATGAGCTTCTGCGTCACCGCCGTTCCGCCTGTCTGGCGGAGGAACAGTTGCTCCTCAATGATGAAGCTGAAGGCGGTGTTTGGGCGGTCCGTCAGCAACTGTTGACGATCGGCCCGTGCAACCCACTGGGCCTCGATCTGCTCGTCCTTCAGTGGCGGCAACTCGTCAGCGAACAACTGCCGCGCGTACGCCTCCGTCTGAAGTAACCCCGGAATCATCCGGCACTCGTACGTGCACAACGCGATGGCCACCTCCTCCATCCGCGCCCACTGCCGAAACCAAGCCGCCAACCCCGGCTGCCGAGCCAGATGCCCCGCCGCCTTCCGTAACGCCCCCGTGTTCCCGAGGGCCTCCTCCGCCCGGTCCACGAAGGCCGGGTCCGGCATGCGGCGTCCCAACTCCACTGACGCGACCGTGTGTTTGGAGAACCGGACCAGGTCCGCGAACTCCTCCCGATTCAGTCCCGCATGCTCGCGCAGCGCCTGGACGACCGCTCCGAACGTCCGCAGACTGTCGGACGACTCCGGCTCGCTCCCGACCGCACCCACCGCTCCATCGACCACCACCGGTCACCTCCCGCACATATGGTCACGGAAAGTCATCAGTACTGTCCAGCCCGTGACCGCGTACGCTGCCGCAGCGTACGCGCGGCGGACCTGGTGAAGTGGGCTCGGGGCCCGCCAGATTGGGCGCATGACAGCAACACCGACCTCCCAAGGTCCGGTCACCGTACGTATGTTCACCCAGCGGCTCAGCTCCACCCCGCGTGGCGCCCGTCTCGCCCGGTACCTCGCGCTGAACCAACTGCACACCTGGGGCGTCCCGCACGGAAGCGGCCCCTCGGACGCCGTCGCGGTGATCGTCGCCGAGCTGGCCGCGAACGCGGTGACGCACGGGCGGGTCCCGGGCCGGGACTTCGAGTTGAGGCTCGCGCTCGTCACCGGCGGGGTGCGCGTCGAGGTGACCGACACCCGCGTGGAACGTCCCCCGGCCCCGGCGGACGTACGACGGCGACGGTCCTGTCCGCTCGCCGCGGCGGGGCGGGGTCTGCTTCTCGTCGACGCGCTCGCCGACCGGTGGGAGGTGGTCGACCGGGAGCCGCCGCCCGGCAAGACGGTACGGGCCGAGGTCGACCTGCCGGGGTGGTTGTCCCTGGTCAAGGGCGCAGGGGACGGCCCTGGGTGACCGTACGTCCGGACGTACGGTCACCCAGGGCGCGCCGGAGGGGGGTGTCAGCTCTGCTCGACGCCCAGTGTGAGCGTGCCGGCGTAGCCGGCGGACGGCGAGCTGCCCAGGGCCGTCAGGGTGAGGAGGCCGGACGCGGCGCCTCCCTCGTCGTAGATGGAGTCCTGGGCGAGGGTGGTGCGGGTGACCGTGTTGGCCGAATACGGCGACAGCGCGCCGACTCTTGCGGTGATTGTCTCGTTGAAGAACAGTTGCCCGGTGTGTACTTCCTGGCCGCCGGTGAACGAGCCGTCAGAGGTGAGCGTGACGTTCGTGTGCACCTTGACGTGGATGTGCACACAACGGCCCCGGTACCAGCCCGGGTAGACGCTGGTGATGCTCGCGACGCCGCTGGAGGTGGTGAGCACACCGCCGCGCAGGAAGGTGCCGTCGTCGGGCTCGTTGTGGCCGTTGTTGCCGACGAAGCCGGAGTACTCGCCGAGCGCGTCGCAGTGCCAGATCTCCACGAGCGCGTTGCTCAGCGGCACGCAGGTGTCGTCGTCGACGACGGTGAGGG
This sequence comes from Streptomyces sp. NPDC050997, assembly GCF_040660135.1. Lineage (NCBI taxonomy): Bacteria > Bacillati > Actinomycetota > Actinomycetes > Kitasatosporales > Streptomycetaceae > Streptomyces > Streptomyces sp. NPDC050997. The sequence goes on along the minus strand of NZ_JBFAGK010000011.1, from coordinate 282,651 downwards.
TCAGCTTGAGCGGGAAGCCCGTCTTGCCTTCGGTGACGTCGGCGCGAACGAGTTGTCCGTCGAGGTAGTAGGGGCCTTCGGTCATCTCCTTCGTGAGGGTGCAGACGGCCGCGGCGGCCGCGGGGACCGCATCCGAGGCGGGGGACGTGGGGGCGTCCTGGGCTTCGGAGACGGCGCCGACGGCCAGGGTGGCCGCGGTGGCGCCGGTGGCGATCAGGACGGTGCGGCGGCCGATCGGGTGGGGTGCCTGTGTTTCCGTCGTGTCGTTCGTGGGGGTGTTTGTCATGAGCACGGAACCTAGAAGCGGATGCTGTCGGTCGGCTGTCAGTTGGGCAAAGTGGCGGGCCGTCAAGTTGGTTGTGAGACACCCTGCCGCCCGGTCGGGGTAACGTGGTGTGACAAAAGGGCCAAAAAGGGCGAAAGGGAGTGCGAATGGGGCTGACCATGCGGGTCGAGAAGCGCATCGCCAAGGACTTTCCGGGGCGGGACGGCCGGGTGGTGGGCGAGCTCCTCGCCGAGCTCGTGCACCACCTGACCGAGCGGGGCGACCGAGAGGACAAGGAGCGGATCGCCGCCGCCACCCTGCTGTGCGGCCGGGGCCGGGTGGACCGTCTCCTCGACGCCGTCCAGCTGGCCAAGGAGGACTGGCGGGACGTCCTGGTCGGGGCGGGCCTGGCGGACGCGGGCTGGCGCGAGCAACTGGAAGCGGACTTCGGCCCGGCGTGAAGCCCGGCCGACAGGTGACCGTAAGAGACCGCCCGCTCTTTCGCCGGGGACGTGCCGTCTGGACGGCCGTCACGGAAGACCGCGAGCCCCCGGCAGGCCCGTCCGCGCGCAGACCGGTCTGCCGGCGTGGCTGCCACTGGCTGCGGATGCCGCATGCCGGACCGTCAGGGTCCGGCAGCCCCTGCGTCGTGTTCAGGCGCCTCTCGTGGAGGAGTGCCGGGGTGTGGGGCCGGGCCAGATGGCCGAGGCGTCGTCGCGGTGGGGGTCGGGCAGCCGGATGGGGCGGATGGGGATGGTGTGTTCGCGGTCTTCGGTGACGGCGGTCCAGGGGGCGGGGTGGCCGGAGTAGCACAGTGTTGTGAGGGCGAAGACGTTGTCGGCGTAGACCTCTGTGTATTCACCGATGGTCAGAATGCGCAGGGTGGCCGCGGGTTCGGCCAGGATCGTCTCGCCGAGGCGGGTGCCGTCGGGGCCGGTGATCCAGAGGTTCTTGCCGTCGCAGCCGACGGCGAGGGCGGAGCGGGCGCCGTCCGGGGTGTCGGTGCGCAGGGTGATCTCGACCGGTCCTGATATGCCGATGTCGCCGACCGCGTGCGGGGCGGGGCGGTCGGTCTCCTCGCCGAGCCAGGTGTCCAGGCCGGGCCACCATTCCAGGCGGGGCGCGCAATCGCCGTGCAGGACAAGGGACTTGGGCTGGGCCAGCATGCCGCGGCAGTGGTCGCCGGTGTCGGTGAGGCCGACGCGGCGGGGGGCGGTGTGCAGCACGACCCGGGAGCCGTCGGGCGCGGCGATGACACGCGGGGCGTAGGAGCCGGTCGGCCCGAGGGGGCCCTGGCGGGTCCAGGGCCCGCGCAGGCTCGGGGCGGTCCATGCCTCGAAGCCGCGGGTCGCGCCGACGGAGCCGAGCAGCAGCCAGCTTCCGTCGTCGAGGCGTTCCAGGACCGGGCACTCCAGCTCGTCGACGTCGCCGGGGGAGATGAGCGGTGGGTGGACGGTCCAGTGCTCCAGGTCGTCGGAGGTGGCCCAGGCGACGCAGCCGCTGACCTCGACCGGGAGGGAGGCGTCGGCGGCGCAGACGACCATCACCCAGCCGTCCGTTTCGTCGTCGCGTACGACGAACGGGTCGCGCCATCCCATGCGTTCACCGGTGCGGTACCAGCGCGGGTCCGCCTCGGCGACCGGACCGGTGCCGTGCCGCCGCCAGCCCGTGCCGTCGGTGCGGTCCGAGTACGCGAGACCGACGGCCTGGAGCGGCCAACCGTCCGGCGTCAGCCCGCTCACCCCGGTGTAGAACATCGCCATTCCGTCGCCGTGCCGGAAGGGGTGCATGGTCCACACCGCCTGCTGGTCGAAGCGGCCGGGCAGTCCGTTGCCGAAGGCGGTGCCCTGCGGCTGCCAGTCGACCAGGTCGGTGGAGGTGGCCCGGCCGTAGGAGGTCTCCATCCGCAGATGGTCGAAGTCCGGTGTCCAGGGGCCCTGTAGGTGCAGCACCGCGTACGTGCCGTCCTCGTCGCGCAGGAGGGCGAAGTCGTTCACGCAGAGGCCGGGCGGGGCGTATCGCATGCACAGTTCCTGTCGCTCCGCAGCGCTCAAACGCGTGCGCTGAAGCCTGATAACAAATAGGTCTCTTGAGGGTCGGCCCAAGTAAATATGAACGCAAACGCTTGCGCAACAAAGAGGTCGGGTTTACGGTCACGGCACCCACAGATCACACCGACGTGACATCAACGGGAGGTATCCGCCGTGACGGCCAGCATCACCGACGTCGCCCGCGCCGCCGGAGTCTCGGCGTCCACCGTGTCCCGTGCCCTGCGCGGGCGGTCGGGGGTTTCGCAGGAGGTGCGGGAGCAGATCGCGGCCATCGCCGCCCAGCTCGGCTACACCGCCTCGCGCTCCGCCTCCAGCCTGGCCAGCGGGCGCACCTTCACCATCGGGGTCGTGGTCCCGTATGTGGGCCGCTGGTTCTTCGGCACCGTGTTGGACGCCGCCGAGCGCGAGTTCAGCGCCGCCGGGTACGACGTACTGCTGTACAACCTGGGCTCGCCGGAGACCCGCAAGCGTTTCTTCACCAGGCTGCCGGTCCGCAAGCGGGTCGACGCGGTGCTGTCGCTGCTCATCCCCGACGAGGAGGAGTCGGCAGCACTACGCTCCCTCGGGGTGCCGCTGGCCACCACGGTCGGCGGCCTGCGCCCCGGCTTCACCGTCGTCGGCATCGACGACCGGGCCGGAACCGAGAGTGCCGTACGGCATCTGGTGAACCTCGGCCACCGCCGGATCGGCATGATCAGCGGGACCAGCGGGCCGCTGCACTGGACCACCCCCATCGAGCGCCGCAACGCCTACCTGGACGTCCTGGCCGATGCCGGGATAGAGCACGACGCGGCCCTGGAGGCGGACGGCGACTACACCGTCGAGGGCGGCGAGCGGGCCATGACCGAGCTGCTGGCCGCCTCCCGCCCGCCGACCGCCGTGTTCGCCCAGTCCGACGAAATGGCGATGGGCGCGCTGCGTGCCCTGCGCCGCCACCGACTGAGGGTGCCGGACGACGTGTCCGTGGTCGGCTTCGACGACCACGAACTCGCCGACGTGGTCGGCCTGACCACCGTCGCCCAGCCGGTCGCCGACCAGGGCGCCGAGGCCGCGCGGCTGCTGCTGCGTCAGCTGGACGAGCCCGACGCCGAACCACCCGCCGAGCAGGTGCAGATGGCCACCCGCCTCGTCCTGCGCGAGACCACCGCCCCGCCGCGCCCGCGCGGCCCGCAGTAACTCCCTGAGCTCCACACCACGCCCGCAAGCACGTCAGCCGCACGGAGGCACAGCCATGAGCTCAACCAGCAGAAAGTACCGCCGCACCGCCCGTACGGGCCTGGCCCTGGTCCCCCTGGTGGCGCTGGCCGCCTGCGGCTCGGGCGGCGGTACCGATGCCTCCGCCGAGGCCGGGAGCGGCAAGGGCACCATCAGTGTCTGGGCCCACCAGGGTCAGAAGAGCGAGGCCGCCGCGCTGCAGAACGCGGTGAAGTCCTTCAACTCCTCACAGGACAAGGTCAAGGTCGACCTGAAGCTGATACCCGAGGCCGACTACACCAAGACCATCACGGCCACCGACGCCGCCAAGCTGCCGGACGTGATGGAGTTCGACGGTCCGACCATGGCGAACTTCGTCTACAACAAGAAACTCGCCCCGATCGACACGTACGTCTCCGCCAAGACCATGGACAACGCCACCGACGCGAGCAAGGCGCAGGGCGAGGTCGACGGCAAGCACTACGGCCTGGGCATGTTCGACTCCGGGCTCGGGATCTACGGCAACAAGAAGCTGCTGGACGCGGCCGGGGTGAAGTACCCGACCAGCCTGGCCGACGACTGGACGGCGGCGCAGTTCACCGCCGCGCTCAAGGCGCTGAAGGCCAAGGACTCCGACGGCAAGACCCTCGACCTCCAGGAGAGCGGCGGCTACGCCAACGAGTGGGGCACCTACGGCTTCGCCCCGATCGTCTGGTCCGCCGGAGGCTCCCTCCTCAAGGACGGCAAGGCGGAAGGCGCCCTCGACACCCCGGCCGTGGTCTCGGCGCTGAAGACCTTCCAGTCCTGGAAGACCTACGTCGACCCCAACACCGACGGCAACGCCTTCGCCAAGGGCCGTGTCCCCCTGAGCTGGGTCGGCCACTGGATGTACCCCGCCTACAGCGAGGCCCTCGGCGACGACCTCGTCGTCCTGCCGCTGCCCGACTTCGGCAACGGCCCCAAGACCGGCCAGGGCTCCTGGGCCTGGGGCATCGGCGCCGACACCAAGAACGCCAAGGCCGCCGGCACGTTCCTGGACACCCTCCTGGACGACGCCAACATCACCGCCATGACGACCGCCAACGGAGCGGTGCCCGCCACCAGGACCGCGCTCGCCAAGAGCAGCCTCTACAAGCAGGGCGGCCCGCTCCAGCTCTTCGCCGACCAGCTCGCCAAGCCCTGCGGCGACAGCGACATCACCAAGTCCTGCGTCGCCGTCACCCGCCCGGTGACCGCCGGATATCCCGTGATCACCTCGAAGTTCAGCGAGGCCGTGAACTCCATCTACGGCGGCGCCGACCCCAAGAGCGCCCTGGAGAAGGCCGCCCGCGCCATCGACCAGGACTTCTCCGACAACGCCGGCTACAAGATCCCGTAGGACCATCGGCCGGGGCGGGCGCGGCAGCCGCGCCCGCCCCGCCGGGAACAGGACTTTCCCGTGACATCCGTGGAACCCGCGCCCGCCGCGCCGCCCGGCCCGGAGCCGGCCCCCTCCGTGACATCCGTGAAGCCCGCGCCGTCGACACGATCAGCGCGGCCGGGCCGCAAGAACCGCGACTGGCTGCACGGTCTGCTCATGTCCGCCCCTGCCGTCGTCGGACTCATCGCCTTCGTCGGGGTGCCGTTCGGCTACGCCGTGGTGCTCTCCTTCTACAACGTCCGCCTCGGCTCCCCGCTGGCACCGTCCTTCTTCGGCCTGGAGCAGTACCGAAGGCTGTTCACCGACCCTGACCTGTCAGGCCCGTTCCTGCGGGCGCTGCTGAACAACCTGACATTCGCCGTAGTAGTCGTCCCCGTGCAGACGGCTCTGGCGCTGGGCCTGGCGATCCTGCTCAACCGCAAGCTCAAGGCCATCGGCCTGTTCCGGTCCCTGTTCTTCATGCCGGTCGTCTTCCCGATGGCGCTGGTCGCCGTGATCTGGCGCCTCATCCTCGCCCGCAGTGACCAGGGCATGCTCAACTCCGCGCTGCACGCGGTGAGTTTCGGCAACTGGGGTGCCTTCGACTGGCTCGGCGACTCCGCCACCGCGATGGCCTCGATCATCGTGCTGTCCGTCTGGCAGGGCGTCGGCTTCCAGATGGTCATCCTCCTGGCCGGCCTCCAGCAGATCCCGGGCGAACTCTACGAAGCCGCCGAACTCGACCGGGCCTCACGGTGGCAGCAGTTCCGCCACGTCACCCTGCCCGGCATCCACGGCACCCTGGTCTTCGTCGCCATGCTCACCTCGGTGCTCTCCTTCCGGGTCTTCGACCAGGTCTACGTCCTCGTCCGCGGCGGCGGCCTCGACGAGGACGCCACCCGCACCGTGATGTACCAGGCCGTCACCACCGCATTCGACCAGAACAACGTCGGCCAGGCGTCCGCGATCACCGTCGTCTTCTTCCTGATCGTGGTCGTCCTGACGCTCATCCAGCGCCGCGTCGTCCGGCCCGGAAACGAGGACTGACCCATGGGCACGACCCCTACGCCCCTGCGCCGCTTCATGGACTACGCCGTACTCAGCGTGCTGGCCTTCATCTTCGTGCTGCCCGTGATCTACCTGTTCCTGGGCAGCCTCAAGCCGTCCGACGAGGTCCTGGGCGGCCTCTCCGGCTTCCTCCCGACCAACCTGTCCTTCGACAACTACTCCGCCGTCCTGAGCAGCCTCAACTCCGACAGCACCGGCTACTTCTGGCGCTTCATGGGCGTCTCGCTGCTGCTGGCGTTCGTCGTGGTCACGGGCGGCCTGTTCGTCAACTCGATGGCGGCGTACGGCCTTTCCCGGCTGAAGTGGCGTGGCCGGGAAGCCGTCTTCACGCTCATCCTGCTGATGATGCTGGTCCCGTTCGAGTCGGTCGCGGTGCCGCTCTTCTACATGTTCAACGACCAGCGCAACACCCTCTACATCCTGGCGCTCCCGTTCATCGCCAACGCCTTCTCGGTCTACCAGTTCCACACGTTCTTCCGCTCGATCCCGCCGAGCATCGAGGAAGCGGCCCGGATCGACGGCGCGGGCCCCTGGCGCACCTTCTTCGCGATCGTCGTCCCGATGTCGAAGCCGGCCTTCGCCTCCGTGGCGATCCTGACCTTCCTCATCCAGTGGGGCTCGTTCCTGTGGCCGGTGCTGATGGTCTCCGACCCGTCGGTCCGCCCGCTGCCGCTGGAGATGAGCGTCTTCCAGGGCCAACAGCCCCCGGACTGGGGCCAGATCCTGGCCTTCGGCGTCCTCCTGGTCCTGCCCGTCCTGGTGGTCTTCGCCTTCTTCCAACGCTGGTTCGTCCAAGGCGTCGCCAGCTCCGCCGTCAAGGGCTGAGGGTCCGTTCCGGAGGAGGGCGGCCGCCCGGCACCGCCGGTGTTGGCGTTGTTGCCGCGCGGACCATTGACGCGCAAGGGGTTCGATTCTACGGTCCGTCCGAAGTTCTGATCGGTGATCGGCATACCGAACGACGGAACCGTACGCCCCCCCCACTAGGAGGACCCGCGTGAGCCGCACCTCCCGAACCTCCCGCACTCCCCGAACCTCCCGCAGAGCCGCTCTCCTCGCCGTCCCCGCCGCCGTCCTGCTCGCCCTGATCCCGAGCTCGGCGTCCGCGTACCCGAACCCCGGGCGGGTCACCGGCGATGTCGTCGTCCACGATCCGACGATGATCCGCAACTCCTCGGGCCGTTACCTGCTGTACGGCACCGGAGGCGGCCTCGGCTACAAGACCTCCACCGACCGGATCGCCTTCACGGGCGGCGGCGACGCCTTCGGCGGCAAGCCGGGCTGGTGGTCGTCGTACGCCTCCGAGGCCTGGGCGCCGGACATCTCGTACCAGGGCGGCAAGTACCTGCTGTACTACGCCGTCTCGACCTTCGGCTCGAACAAGTCGGCCATCGGACTGGCGACTTCGAGTACCGGGCTGCCGGGTTCCTGGAGCGACCAGGGCACCGTCTACACCTCCACCACCGCAAGCGACTACAACGCCATCGACCCGAACCTCTTCGTGGACGACGACGGCAAGTGGTGGCTGTCCTTCGGCAGTTGGTGGACGGGGATCAAGATGATCCAGATCAACCCCGCCACCGGAAAGCAGCTCTCCTCCAACACCACCCGGTACTCCCTCGCCTCCCGCCCGACCGGAACCAAGGCGGTGGAGGCGCCCTACATCGTCAAGCGCGGCGGCTACTACTACCTCTTCGCCTCGTACGACACCTGCTGCGCCGGCACCAGCTCGACGTACAAGGTCAAGGTCGGCCGTGCGAGCAGCGTCACCGGGCCGTACCGCGACAAGAACGGCGTCGCGATGACGAACAACGGTGGTACCCCGGTCCTGGAGTCGCACGGCAGCGTCATCGGCCCGGGCGGCCAGTCGATCATGAACGACGCCGACGGTGACCTGATCGTCTACCACTACTACGACGGCAACGACAACGGCACACCCAAGCTCGGGATCAACCTCTTGAACTGGAGCAGCGGATGGCCCGTCGCCTACTGACCCTGCTGTAGCAGGCCGAGGGGGGAGGGCACACCGCTGTGGGCGGTGTGCCCCTCCAGGCATCAGGCGTCAGGCATCAGGCGTCAGATCGTCCGCGCCCGATCGCCGCGGCTCACCCCGTCTGCCCCATGCCCGCCGCGTTCGGCCAGCTCTGGGCGTTGGGCCAGCCGGTGGCCGGGGCGGTGGTCAGGTCCGGTACGGGGGCCGGGCTGGTCATGCCGCGGACCTGGGCGGCGGTGAGACCACCGCGGGCCGGGACACCGGGCGGGGTCGGGCCGGACATGGGGGCGGTCATCGGCCCTGACATCGGCCCCTGCATGGGGCCGGCCGCGGCCGCGGCCGGTATCGGCATCTGGTTGGGTATCGGGGCCGGAGCCGGTACCGGCGTGGGCATCTGAGTCGGCATCTGACTCGGCATCTGGTTGGGCATCTGGTTGGGCATCTGGCTGGGTATCGGCGCCTGGGCGGGCGCCTGAGCCGGGATGCCGAGCGGCTGTGGGGCTGCCTGGGCCACCGCCGGCATCGGCATCCCGGCACCGCCGGTCTGACCCGGCTGGAGCGGCTGGCCGAACTGTGCCGCCACGGGCATCTGCATGCCGGCGACGGCGGGCGGGGCCGCTGAGAGCCCCTGCCCGCCGACGGCCATGGCCTGAGCGGCAAGGCCCTGCATGCCGTTCCCGTTGGTGGCACCGACCAACCGGTCCACTGCCGCCGTACCCGAGCTGTAGCTGGTCCCTGTAGCCAGCTCGGGCACGGCGGCTCCCCTCCTGGTCCCGTAGAGCACCTGTTCCAGGCCGGACACCAGGCGACGCACATCCACCTGGGGGCGCACCACGAGCCGCAGGAAGCGGCTGGAGGAGCCGATCTTGTTGCCGCACTCGCGGACGAGGATCCGGTGCTCGGTGAGCATCCGGTCCCGGACCACGGTGCCCTCGGCGCCCACCGGCAGGCGCACGAAGAGGAAGTTGCCCTGCGACGGATAGACCGTCAGCCCGGGCAGCGACGAAAGCTGGCCTGCCATGTCCAACCGGTCGCGGCGGACCTGCTGAAGGCTCTGCGCGTACTCGGCGCCGTGCTCCTTCAGGATGAACACCACATGCTCGGCAAAGGAGTTGAGGTTCCACTTGGGCAGCATCGAGCGGATCCGGCCCGCGAGCGCCGGGTTGGCGACCAGATAGCCGAACCGGATGCCGTGCAGGCCGAAGTTCTTGCCGAGGCTGCGCAGCACCACCACGTTGGGCCGCAGCATCGCCTCGTGGACGACGCTCGGTTCGACCTCCGCGTCCGCGAACTCCAGGAACGACTCGTCGATGACGACCAGGTCCAGGTCGGCCATCGCGTCCATGAACTGCACGACCGCGTGCTTGTGCAGAAAGCCGCCGTCGGGGTTGTTCGGGTTGCAGATCACGGCGACCCGGGTGCCGCGGGCGCGGATGAACTCGGCGTACTGCGCGAGATCCAGGGCGAAACCGCTGGACTCCTGGAGCGGGAACATGTCGACCCGCTTGCCGGTCTCCATCGGCTGGTCGGTCCAACGGCCGAAGGTGGGCACGGGGATGGCGAGCGACTCGCGCACCAGGAGGTGGTCGATCCAGGTGATCAGCTCGGTCGAGCCGTTACCCATCGCCACGCACTGCGGCGGCAGTTGGAGCAGACTGCACAGCTCGGCCGTGATGGTGTCGGCGCTGCTCGGGTAGTACGTGATGATCTCCCGCAGCCGCGCCGCCATCTCGTCGAACATGGCGGGGGTGGGGAAGTAGGGGTTACAGGGGATGCAGAAGTCGACCGGGCCGGCCCCTTCGCCGCCCTCCCGCGTCAATGCCGCCATCGACGGGCTGTGCGCCGCAGTGCTGCGAAACAGCGAGGTGACGTTGTCAGCCAAGGAGAGCCTCCGTATGGGGCGGGCCCGGCGGGGACGACCGGGCCCGTCGTCATTGGGTGGCCCGCGCGGGGGAGCACGGGCCGCCCTTACATACGGAGGCAAGGGTGACGCTGTTCAACTGGTGTGAAAGAAGTGTGACTTCTAAACCTGCCCGTCGAACGTGTCCGGAAGGACGTCGCCGGCCTTACGCGTCGAACGAGTGGATTGTCGTCGTCCGGTACGTCTGTCCAGGTCGCAGCACGGTTGACGCGAATGACGGGTGGTTCGGCGCGTCCGGGAAGTGCTGCGTCTCCAGGCAGAGCGCGTCGCCCTGGCGGTAGGTGCTGCCGCCGGTGCCGACCAGGGTGCCGTCGAGGAAGTTGCCCGAGTAGAACTGCAGCCCCGGCTCGACGCTGGCGATCTTCAGGGTGCGCCCGGAGGACGGGTCCCGGAGCGTCGCCACATGCTCGGGCCTGGCCGTGATGCCCTTGTCGAGGACCCAGTTGTGGTCGTAGCCCTTGGCGAGGACCTGCTGTGGGTGACCGGCGCGGATGTCCTCGCCGATCGTCTTGGCCCGGCGGAAGTCGAAGGGGGTGCCGGAGACCTTCGCCAGCTCGCCGGTCGGGATGAGACCCGAGTCGGTGGGCGTGTAGCGGGCGGCGGCGATCTTCAGCTCGTGGTTCTCGATCGTGCCGCTGCCCTCGCCGGCCAGGTTCCAGTAGACGTGGCTGGTCAGGTTGACGACGGTGGCCTTGGTGGTGGTGGCCTCGTAGTCGATGCGCCAGTCGCCGTCCCGGGTGAGGGTGTAGGTGACCTTCACCTTGAGCGTGCCCGGGTAGCCCATCTCGCCGTCGACACTGGTGTAGTGCAGGTACAGGCCGACGTCGGAGCCCTTGGTGAACGGCTCGACGTCCCAGACGTGCTTGTCGAAGCCCTGGACGCCGCCGTGCAGGCTGTTGACGCCGTCATTGACGTTCACCTGGTAGCTCTTGCCGTCCAGGGTGAACTGGCCCTTGGCGATCCGGTTGCCGTAACGGCCGATCAGGGCGCCGAAGTACGGGGTCTTGGCGACGTAGTCCTCGATGTTGTCGAAACCGAGGGAGACGTTGGCGTAGCGGCCGCGCCGGTCGGGTATCTCCAGGGACTGGACGACGCCGCCCCAGGACAGGACCTTCAGGCGGGTGCCGCCGTTCTCCAGCGACCAGCGGTGGACCTTCGTGCCGTCGGCGAGCTTGCCGAAGAGCTCCTTCACCGGTGTCCTGCCTCCCGTTGCGTGCGCGGTGCCACCGACGGTGGCGGCGGTGACACCGGCGGCGGCCGCCCCGGCGATGACGGTACGTCTGCTCAGTTCCACGTGCGGCTCCTCGTGAATGAGGGGAGTTGTCTCCCCGTACTGTGCGGTGCGTAGTCGTGCGACAGCGTTGTGCTGTTCCTGTCAAAATCGGGTCCGGAAATGGCCGGGGCCCCGCCGGTCGGCGGGGCCCCGGTCGTTCTACGAACCGACCTTGCGCTTGTTCCATACGTCGAAGCCGACCGCGGCCAACAGGGCCATGCCCTTGATGACCTGCTGCCAGTCGCTGCCGACGCTGAGGAGGTTCATGCCGTTGTTCAGCACGCCGAGGACGAGACCGCCGATGATCGCGCCGAGGACGGTGCCGACACCGCCGCTCATGGACGCGCCGCCGATGAACGCCGAGGCGATCGCCTCGAGTTCGTAGTTCAGGCCCGCCTTCGGCGAGGCCGCGTTCAGGCGGGCGGCGATCGCCAGACCCGCCAGGGCCGCGAGCGCGCCCATGTTCAGGAAGACCAGGAAGGTGACCTTCTTGTCCCTGACGCCGGACAGCTTCGCCGCCGGCAGGTTGCCGCCGATGGCGTAGATGTGGCGGCCGAAGACGGCGTTGCGCATGACGTAGCCGTAGCCGACCACCAGCACACCGAGGATCAGCAGGATGATCGGCGCGCCCTTGTAGCTGGCGAGCAGCATCGTGACGACGAGGATCGCGGCGACGATGAAGACCAGCTTGAGCAGGAAGAGGTTCCGCGGGACGACGTCGAGCGAGAACTCCTTCTGCCGCCTGCGGTCGCGGACCTCCTGGAAGACCGCGAAGACGATCAGGGCCAGGCCGAGCAGCAGTGTCAGGTTGTGGTAGTTGGTGTTGGGGCCGGTCTCGGGCAGGAAGCCGTTGCCGATCTTCTGCAGCCCGTCCGGGAACGGGCCGAGGGTCTGACCCTCCAGCAGGATCTCCGTCATACCGCGGAAGATCAGCATGCCGGCGAGGGTGACGATGAACGACGGTATGCCGAGATACGCGATGAGGAACCCTTGCACCGAGCCCGCCACCGCGCCGACCACCAGGCTCAGCACCACGGCCACCGGCCACGCCACATCGTGCTGCACCGTCAGTACGGCCGCGAACGCGCCCACGAAGGCCGTCACCGAACCGACCGACAGGTCGATGTGGCCCGCGATGATCACCAGCATCATGCCGATCGCGAGGACCAGGACGTAGCTGTTCTGCAGGACCAGGTTGGAGACGTTGCGCGGCAGCAGCAGGTCGCCGTCCGTCCACACGGCGAAGAGGGCGACGATCAGGCCGAGCGCGATCAACATGCCGTACTGGCGCATGTTGCGGCGCAGGCCGTCCAGGGCGAGCTGCAGCAGGCCACCGCCGGCGGCCGCACCTCCGCTCTTCCCTGGCGGCGCCGGGGCCGGCGTCTTGGCGGTCACATCCGTGCTCATCGGGTTACCTCTTTGTCCTTTGTCATCTGACGCATCAGCGATTCCTGCGAGGCCTCGGCCCGCGAGAACTCACCGGTGAGCCGCCCCGCGGCCATCGTGTAGATGCGGTCGCACATTCCGAGCAGCTCAGGCAGCTCGGAGGAGATGAAGACGACCGCCTTGCCCTGGGCGGCCAGTTGGTCGATGACCGTGTAGATCTCGTACTTGGCGCCGACGTCGATCCCCCGCGTCGGCTCGTCCAGGATCAGCACCTCGGGACCCGCGAAGATCCACTTGCTGAGGACGACCTTCTGCTGGTTGCCGCCGGACAGCTTGCCCACCGGCTCGGAGACGGTGGGCGCCTTGATGTTCATGGACTTGCGGAAGCCCTCGGAGACCCGCCGCTCCGCCTGCTCGTCGACGATCCCGCGCTTGGCCACCTTGCCCAGCGCGCTGAGCGAGATGTTGCGGTTGATGGTGTCGATGAGGTTGAGGCCGTAGTGCTTGCGGTCCTCGGTGACGTACGCGATGCCGTGCTTGACCGCCTCGGGGACGGTCTTCGTACGGATCTCCGTGCCGTCCTTGTGGACCTGGCCGCCCGCGTACCGGCCGTAGGACCGGCCGAAGACGCTCATCGCGAGTTCGGTGCGGCCGGCGCCCATCAGGCCCGCGATCCCGACGATCTCTCCGCGCTTGACGTTGATCGACACGTCGTCGACCACCTTGCGCTGCTGGTCGATCGGATGGTGCACCGACCAGTTGCGGATCTCGAGAGCGGGGGCCGTGCCCACCTTCCCCTCGTACGCGGTGCGTTCGGGGAAGCGGTGGTCGAGGTCGCGGCCCACCATGCCGGAGATGATCCGGTCCTCGGTGGTGTCCGACGCCTTCACGTCGAGCGTCTCGATGGTCTGCCCGTCCCGCAGGATCGTCACCGAGTCGGCGACCTTGCGGATCTCGTTCAGCTTGTGCGAGATGATGATCGAGGTGATGCCCTGCTTCTTCAACTCCAGGATGAGATCCAGGAGTTTGCCGCTGTCCTCGTCGTTCAGAGCCGCGGTCGGCTCGTCGAGGATGAGCAGCTTCACCTTCTTCGACAGCGCCTTCGCGATCTCCACCAGCTGCTGCTTGCCCACGCCGATGTCGGCGACGCGGGTCTCCGGGTGGTCGGAGAGACCGACCCGGCGCAGCAGTTCACTGGCGTGCTTGAGCGTGTCGTTCCAGTTGATGAGCCCGCGGGTGGCGTGCTCGTTGCCGAGGAAGATGTTCTCCGCGAGGGAGAGATAGGGCACCAGGGCCAGCTCCTGGTGGATGATCACGATGCCGTGATGCTCACTGGCCCTGATGTCCTTGAACTCGCAGACCTCTGAGTCGAAGAGGATCTCGCCGTCGTACGTGCCGTGCGGGTGAACGCCGGAGAGAACCTTCATCAGGGTCGACTTGCCGGCCCCGTTCTCCCCGCAGATGGCATGGACCTCGCCCTGTTGGACGGTCAGCGTGACGTCCGACAGCGCCTTGACGCCGGGAAAGGTCTTGACGATCGAGCGCATTTCCAGGACGGGTCCCGCCATGGTCGTGCCTTCCAATCTGTTGCCGCCAGTAGGCGCCGTCGGTTAGTTGAGGTCGCCGGCCTTGTAGAAGCCGGAGTCGACGAGCTCCTTCTGCCAGTTGCCCTTGTCGACGCTCACCGGCTGCAGCAGGTACGCGGGCACGACCTTCGTACCGTTGTCGTACGTCTTCTCGTCGTTGACCTCGGGCTTCTTGTCGTTGAGCACCGAGTCGACCATGTTGGTGGCGACCTCGGCGAGCTTGCGGATGTCCTTGAAGACGGTCTGCGTCTGCTGGCCCGCCTTGATCGACTTCACCGAGGCGACCTCGGCGTCCTGGCCGGTGATGACGGGCAGCGGCTTGCTCGCCGTGCCGTAGCCGTCCGACTTCAGCGCGGACAGGATGCCGATGGAGATGCCGTCGTACGGCGAGAGGACCGCGTCGACCCGGCCGCTCTTGTAGGTGCCGGTCAGGATGTCGTCCATGCGGCGCTGGGCGGTGGCGCCGTCCCAGCGCAGCGTGGTGACCTTGGTGAGCTCCTTCTGGCCGGACTTGACCACCAGCTGCTTGCTGTCGATGTACGGCTGGAGCACCTTCATCGCGCCGCCGAAGAAGTACTTGGTGTTGTTGTCGTCGTTGGAGCCCGCGAAGAGCTCGATGTTGAACGGGCCCTTCTTGGACTTGTCCTTCAGGCCGAGCTTCTCGACGATGTAGCTGCCCTGGAGCTCGCCGACCTTCTCGTTGTCGAAGGACGCGTAGTAGTCGACGTCCTTCGAGCCGAGGATCAGGCGGTCGTAGGAGATCACCGGGATGTCGGCGTCCTTGGCCTGCTGGAGGACGTTGTTGAGCGACTTGTTGTCGATCGCCGCGACGATCAGCGCCTTGACGCCCTGCGTGATCATGTTCTCGATCTGCGAGACCTGCTGGTCGGGCTCGTCCTCGCCGTAGACCAGCTTGGTCTTGTAGCCCTTGGCCTCCAGGTCCTTGACGACGTTCTTGCCGTCGGCGATCCAGCGCTCGGAGGACTTGGTGGGCATCGAGATGCCGATGGTCGCACCCTTGGTGCTGCCTGACTTGTCCTCGCTGCCACCATCGCCGCTCTGACCGCAGGCGGACAGGGTCAGGGCCATGGAGGCGGAGGCGGCTACGGCGGCGAGTGCGGCTCGACGAGTACGCATGATCATCATCCTTGATGTCGGAACGGGCTCGGTCTTCAGGTGCGGGCGCGCTCCGTGGCGCGGGGCGAAGGCAAGACCGAAGAAGAGGGGTTGTGGGATTGTGTGTGGCTGCGTCGTCTTTTGTGAAGGGGCGTTGTCCGGAACGTTATGAGGGCGTGTCGAACCGACGCAGAGCGCCAGGCAGCCGGGAGCCCAGCGGTGCCATGTCGTCGCCAACTCCGTGCCGTGCGAGCAGATCCAGGGCGAGCCTGCCGCGCCGCACCCGTTCCCGGGCGGTGGACAGAGTCACATCGCGCAGGTGGTGCCCGTAAGGGTAGATCGAAGGGGCCTTGGACAGACCGAACTTCAGGTAGAGCGGTGCGCCGCGCCGGATCAACTCGGCGACCTCGTACATCCGTACATAGCCGCCGAGATCGTCGGGGGCCTCGATGTACATGTCCATGGGAGCGGCGGAAACCCGCCGGATCTCGGTGAGGTGATCGAGCGTCAGATCGCTGGGCACATTGACCGAGTCGGCGCCCAGGTTCTCGTACACCGCGTACGCGGCCGGGTTGACGGGCCCGATCAGGGCGCTCACCTTGAGGGTGGTGTCCGCCGGGATGATGCCGGCCAGCCGCGCCCGATGCAGCGTCCACAGCACGCCCTCGTCGGCGACGAGCAGGCACTGGACGCCCAACTCCGTTGCGCGAACGGCGTCTTCGACACATCCGGCGACCGCGTCGTGGCCGCGGGCCCGCAGACCCCCGCCGCGCGAGTCGGTCCGGGTCGAGCCGCCGATGTCCCAGGTGCCGCGGGGACCGGTGAACAGGCAGAGCTCGATGTCGCGTTCGGCGGTGGCCTCGACCATCTCGGTGATCTCGGCGTCGGTCAGCATCCACACGCCGCTGCCCTGGCTGATCCGGTGGATCGGCACATCGAGGCGCGAGGACTCCTTGAGGACGACGGCCAGCGCTTCGGGACCCTCGCACGAGGGGATCTCGGTGCGCCAGCGGCCGCCGCCGGGGAAGGTGTGCGGCGAGGCGTCGGCGGGGTCGAGGGCGGGCGCGCCCAGGCCGAGGGCGGTGAGCGCCGGCTCACCGGGCCTACGGGCTGCCGTGGCGGAAGCGTCGGTCACAAGCTGTCCTTAGTGTTCGATATGTCGGACGAAGTTCGCGGCTCAGGGGACGGAAAGGCTTGGTGGTACGCCGGTCCGGGGGCCGTCAGGTAACCGCCGGACCGGCGTACGTCTAGGGGCGCAGCAGCACCTTTCCGACCTTCGGATCACCGGATCCGACCAGCTCGATGGCGCGAGGGAACTCGGCCAGCGGCAGCTCATGCGTGACCAGCGGCAGCGGATCGAGCAGTCCGGCCGCGAACACCCGCACCGTGTGCGCCCAGGCGTCCGGCGGTGCCCCGAAGACGGTGTGCACCTCCAGCTGCCGTACGACCAGGTCCGTCGGGTCGAGACCCTCGGCGCCCGGTGCCGGGATGCCCGTCAGGACCAGCCGGCCGCCGCGCCTGAGCAGCGAGGCGGCGGTGCGCGCGGCGGACGCGGACCCGGCGGTCTCGATGACGACGTCGAAGTCGTCGGGCAGTGCGGGGCCCTCGTCGTTCCTGGTGCGGAAGTCCGTCGCGCCGAACTGGCGGGACAGCGCCTCGCGGTCGTTCCGGGTGCCCACGACCAGCAGTTCGGCCGGGGAGCCGGCCTTCAGGAACTGCACGGCGAACATGCCCAGCGTCCCGGTGCCGACCACGGCGACCCGCTCGCCCGGCAGGGCGTTCGCCTTGATCGCGGCAGCCGCGATACAGGCGGCGGGTTCCAGCAGGGCGGCCGCCGTCAGGTCGGCGTCGTCCGGCAGGACGTGCAGGAGACGCGCCGGGAGGGTGAGCGTGGTGGCCATCGCACCCGGCTGGGTGAACCCGGTCTCCTCGTACCCCGCGGTGCACAGCGTCGTCTCGCCCGCGTGACAGCGGTCGCACACCTGGCAGTTGCGGAAGCCCTCACCGACGACCTTGCGGCCGACCAGGGACGCCGGTACCCCGGCACCGACGGCCTCGACCGTCCCGGACCACTCGTGGCCGGGGACGAGCGGGTAACGCACGTACCCCTCAGGCCGGTTGCCCTGGTACACCTCGCGGTCGCTGCCGCAGATGCCCACGGCGTGGACGCGCACCAGCGCCTCCCCGGCCTCCGGCCGCCTGGGGTCGTGCGAGGTCACCCGGTGCTCGCCCGGCGCCTCGATGACGACGGCGGTGCTCACTTCTGGGCGCCCTTCGGCTTGCGCTGCTCCCAGCCGTCGGCCCACAGGTCGAAGCGGGCCTGCTGCTGCGGGAATTCGGCGGCCGCGTCGGTGTCCAGCTCGACACCGAGACCGGGCTTGTCGGACAGGTGGAAGTACCCGTCGATCACCTCGGGCGCTCCCTTGACGACCTTCTTGATCTCCGCGTCGGCGAAGTCGTTGAAGTGCTCCAGGATCTTGAAGTTCGGCGAGGAGAAGCCGACCTGGAGGGAGGCCGCGGTGAGCACCGGGCCGCCGACGTTGTGCGGGGCGACCAGCACGTAGTGGGTCTCGGCGGTGGCGGCCAGCTTCCGGGTCTCCCAGATGCCGCCGATGTGGCCGACGTCCGGCTGGATGATGTCGACGGCCTGGCTCTCGAACAGCTCACGGAACTCGATGCGATCGTGAATCCGCTCACCGGTGGCGACCGGGATGTCGACCTTCGCGGCGACCTTCTCCAGCGCCTTCAGGTTCTCCGGCGGCACCGGCTCCTCCAGCCACGCGGGCTTGAAGGGCGCGAGGTCCCTGGCCAGCCGGATGGCGGTGGCGGGGGAGAAGCGGCCGTGCATCTCCAGCATCAGCTCGGCGTCCGGCCCGATGGCGTCGCGTACGGCCTCGATGAGGGAGACGGCGTACAGGCTCTGCTCGTGGTCGAGCTCGAAATGCCCGGTGCCGAACGGGTCGATCTTGAGGGCCTTGTACCCGCGCTCGATCACGCCCTGCGCGGCCTTGTGGTAGGCCTCCGGGGTGCGCTCGGTGGTGTACCAGCCGTTGGCGTACGCCTTGACCTTGTCCGTGACCTTGCCGCCGAGCAGCTGCCACACCGGCACGCCGAGGGCCTTGCCCTTGATGTCCCAGCAGGCCATCTCGATGACGGCGATCCCGGACATCACGATCTCGCCGGCCCGCCCGTAGTCGCCGTACTTCATGCGCCGGACGAGGTCTTCCGTGGCGAACGGGTCGGAGCCCAGGATGTGATTGGCCTGAGCCTCCCGCAGATACCCGATCAGCGCGTCGGTGTGGCCCAGCATCCTGGTCTCGCCGACGCCCGTGATGCCCTCGTCGGTGTGCACCTGGACGTAGGTCAGGTTGCGCCACGGCGTACCGACCACGTGTGTGCTGATTCCGGTGATGCGCACGGCAGTTGCCCCTTGCTGCGTCGTCTGTTTCGTTCGGTTCGGAGAGCGTGTTCGAAATCTCGTCACACGTTCGAAATGCTGGCGTGACAGTAAGGACGGTGTGAGGCGGGTGTCAATGGGTCCACCACATAACGGTTTCGACACTGCTTTCGATAGAGCTTTCGGAGGCGGTTTCGGCGCGATGTCCCGACCTGATCGCAAGTGGCCACGCCGGGCGTCCGCTTCCCCACACAACTTTCACAGCTATGACTATGAGGGGCGGCTTGGCGGAACTTAATCTTCCACGCGTCATGGACTACTGCCAGCCGTGCCGCAGGCACCTCAACGGCGCTCTCGCCTGCCCGGGGTGCGGCGCCCCCGTCGGACAACTCCGCGCACATGTGACGCGCGATCACGCGCCCGCGCAGCCGGGGCCGATGGACGGGGGGTCGGTCGCGGGCGGGACCGGGCCCTATGAGGCGTACGGAACCGCGTACGGGGCCGGCGGCACGTACGGCGGCGGGTATCCCGGCGAGGCTTCCACGGCCGCGTACGGGGCCCCCTACGACGCCGGGGTCGAGGCCTCCTCCTATGCGGGTGCGGCGGAGGCCGCGGCTCCCGACGGCGCGGATGCCGGGACGGAAGCGGGGGTCGAGGCGGGGGTCGAGGCCGGGCCGGCCCTCGACCGGGCCGAGGCGGTGGGCGAGCCGACGGGCGGCCGGGCGGCGCGTCGGCGTGCGCGGGGCCGCGGCGGCCGGGCCGTACCGGCCCCCGAGGAGCCCGAGGAGCCCGAGGGCTTCGATGGCGCCGAAAACTCCGACGGCGCCGGGGAGTACGACGGCGCCGGCCGGAACGAGGACGACGCCGACGAGGACCCCGATGCTCCCTCGGGCGGTGCGAGCCGCCGCGATCGCAAAGCCGCGGCGCATCGCCGTCGTCGGCGCCGGACCCTGCTGATCGTCGCGGGCTTCCTGCTGGCTGCGGGCGGACTGAGTCTCGCGGAACTCGGCATGGACGCCCCGGGCTCCGCCCCGAAGCCGGCCGCGGCCGGTGACGAGTCGGCGGACGGCGGCGCCTCCCCGGGGGCGGGCGAGACGGACAAGCCACTGGACGACCCGAAGGGCGCCGCAGCCGGGGCGTCGGACTCGTCCTCCCCTGGCCCCTCGGCGTCCCCGTCGGCCTCCGAGTCGGCCAAGGACGACAAGGACGCCGAGGACGACAAGTCCGACAAGGACCCCGACCAGTCCACCGAGGGCGCCGGCGCACCGTCCGACGCCGCCACGGGCACCTCTCCGACGACCCCGGGCGGGTCGAACCCGACCCAGGCCCCGACCCCTACCGCCGACCCGACCACCTCGGACCCGACCCCGGAACCGACCTCGACACGGACGTGCGACCGCTTCCTGTGGTGGTGCACGTGAAACGTTCGCTTCCGTAAATCCGTCAGTCCACTGGCCGAGCGTCGGCCGAGCATCGGCCGACCGGCGCCTCGGACCTACGCGTCGTTGCGGAGCATCCGCCGCAGCAGGTCCCGCAGGGCCTCGCACTCCCCGGCGGAGAGGCCGGCGAGCGGTTCACGGGCGAAGCGCAGGCCCTCCCGCAGTTCGCGGGCCACCCGGCCGCCCTCCTTCGTGGCCGCCGCCAGCTTCACGCGCCGGTCCGTGGGATCGATGCGCCGCTCCACCAGACCCCGCGACTCCAGCCGGTCCACGATGCCGGTCACGTTCGACGGCTCGCACTTCAGCTTCCGGGCCAGCTTCCGCATCGGCAGCGGCTCCAGTGACAGCAGGCTCAGCAGCCGCGCCTGCGCCCCGGTCAGGGCGTGTTCGGCCGCGGCGTCCTCGTAGTCCTCGTAGAAACGGGCCACGACGTCGCCGATGAGTTCGACGACCTCCATGGTCAGCGCATCGGGACGGCGGGTCTTCTCGGGTGTGGCCATGGGATTCAGGGTACCCCGTTACTTGACATCCTGAAATATTCAGAGGCATGGTTGTTTCAGGTACTGAAGCATTCGCAGGAAAGGCGCACACCTGATGTCCGACACCCCCAAGCTCCCCTCCGCCGGCCGCGAATGGCGTCTGCTCAGCCGTCCCGTCGGCTGGCCCGAGCCCAAGGACTTCGAGCTGGCCGAGGCGGAGATCCGGCAGCCCGGCCCCGGTCAGGTCCTGGTGCGCAACAAGTACCTCTCCGTCGACCCCTACATGCGTGGCCGGATGAGCGCCGCCAAGTCGTACGTGGCCCCCTTCGAGCTGGGCAAGGCCATGCAGGGCGGCGCGGTCGGCGAGGTCGTCGCCTCCGAGGCCGAGGGCATCGCCGTCGGTGACCATGTCCTGCACTTCGGCGGCTGGCGCGAGTACGCCACGTTCGACGCCAAGCAGGCCGTCAAGGTCGACGCCGACGCCGCGCCCCTGTCGACGTACCTCGGCGTGCTCGGCATGACCGGTCTCACCGCCTACGCCGGGCTGCTGCGCACCGCCTCCTTCAAGGAGGGCGACACGGTGTTCGTCTCCGGCGCGGCGGGCGCCGTCGGCAGCCAGGTCGGCCAGATCGCCAAGCTGAAGGGTGCCGCCCGGGTCATCGGCTCGGCCGGTTCCGACGAGAAGGTCAAGCTCCTCGTCGAGGAGTACGGCTTCGACGCCGCCTTCAACTACAAGGAGGGCCCGGTCTCCGAGCAGCTGCGCGCTGCCGCCCCGGACGGGATCGACGTCTACTTCGACAACGTCGGCGGCGACCACCTGGAGGCCGCCATCGGCTCCCTCAACCAGGGTGGCCGTATCGCGGTCTGCGGGATGATCTCGGTCTACAACAGCACCGAGCCCGTCCCCGGCCCGAAGAACCTCGCCCGTCTCATCGCGACCCGCGGCCGCATCGAGGGCTTCCTGGTCGGCGACCACTACGACCTCCAGCCGCAGTTCGTCGAAGAGGTCGGCCCCTGGGTCGCCTCGGGTGAGCTCAAGTACCGCGAGACCGTCGTCGAGGGCATCGAGAACAACCTGGAGGCCTTCCTCGGCGTCCTGCGCGGCGACAACACCGGGAAGATGATCGTCAAGCTGTAGTCCGAGCCGGGCAGCAGAGCTGTAGGGCGAACCAGACACAGAAGAGGCCGCACCCCACGTCCAGGGATGCGGCCTCCGTCGTACCCAACGAACGGGTCAGGGCGGGGTCACGGCGGTGTCCCGTTTCCCCGTTCCCTGCTCGCGATCAGCTCGCCAGGGCCGCCGTGTGCACCGCCTTCACCAGCCGCTCGTTCTCCGGCGCCGCCCCGCCCGGGAACGCCATCCGGCGGCGCGTGTAGCCGTACGCCAGCCCGCTGCGCGGATCCGCGAAGGCCTGCGAGCCACCCGCGCCGCTGTGCCCGAACGCCCCGGCACCCAGGAACGGGTACCAGGTGTCCGCCGTCGCCTGGAAGCCGAGGCCGTAGGACCTGTGCGCCCGCGCCACCAGGTCGTAGCCGACGGAGTGGATCTGCCCGACCTCGGCGACGGTGTCCGGCTTCAGCAGCGGCGCCCGCCCGTCCACCTCGCTGATCGCCGCCGCGTACATCCCGGCGAGCCCGCGCGCGGCGCCGACCCCGCCCGCCGACGCCGGTCCCTTCGCGCGTACGGCACGGGAGTTGGCGTGGTCCTCCAGGTTCCCGGGCTCCGGCACATGGGTGTTGAACGCGATGGAGGACAGGGTGTGCGGCCCACTCGGCAGCGCGTCCAGGACGGCCTGCTGAGGCGCCGTCGGTGCCATCGGCTGCACCGAGCGGTAACGGGGCTCCAGCGCCTGAGGCAGCCCCAGGAAGAAGTCCAGGGCGTGCGGAGCGCGGATCCGTTCCTCGTACACCTCCTGGAGGGTGCGTCCGGTGGCCCGGCGCACCACCTCACCGCTGAGCGCGCCGATGACCAGGGCGTGATAGCCGAAGGCGGTACCCGGGCGCCAGAACGGCCGCTGGTCCGCGAGGCGTTCGGCCACCACCCGGTCGTCGGCCAACTCCTGCGCGGTGAACCCGGCGTCGAGCCCGACCAGGCCCGCCCGGTGTGTGAGCAGGTCCCGCAGAGTCAGCGCACCCTTGCCCTCCGCCGCGAACTCCGGCCAGTAGTAGGTGACTTTGCGGTCCAGTTCGAGCGTGCCGTCCTGCACCAGGAGCGCGGCCACCAGGTGGGCCGCCCCCTTCGTCGACGACAACACCCCGTACAGCGAGCCTGCGTCGACGCCGTCACCGGCCCACAGGTCGACGACCTTGCGCCCGTGCACATACGCACACAACTGGCCCTCGTAATCCGCGAGTTCCCCCCCGACGAAGGCCGCGAACTCCTCACGTACCGCCTCGAAGCCGTCGGCGACAGTGCCGTGGATCTCCTGAGTCATTCGCTCTCCTCACCTGAACCGCCACCCACGTGTCCCACAGTGAACAACGCGCGTGCGACCTGCGCGAACTCCCCCTTGGGATGATCCCGGAAGAGGGGTTCGGTGCCGAACAGTACGGCCCCGGGGCCGCTGACCACCGAGGCCCGCCCGGCCGCGTCGGCCCGGCCGCCCGAGCCGTCCTCCAGCGCCCGCCAGTGCCCGGAGACCAGCGGGTCGCCGCTGGCGTACGACTGCTCCACCCGGACCCCCGGCCCGAGATCGGTGAACCAGACGGGCGCGTACACGAACCCGTGCTCCGGCGCCCCGGCCGTGACCGGGCCCGAATTCACCACGCGCACCACGCCGTTGGCGTCCCCGTTGCCCTCCACGGGCTTGACGGCGAGGAGTCCGGCGGCGGCGTTCAGGGCCGCTCCCGTGGCCCCGCGCCCGACGAGACCGTGCCCGGCGCCGAGGAACGCGTCGAGGGCCGCGCGGGCCCCGGCGTTCAGGTCCCCGCGGTCCAGCCCCGCCGACACGAACAGCACGTCCGCCGCCGACCAGTCGAAGCCCGCGTTCAATACGGCCGTCGACACCGGCGTGACCTCGAAGTTCATCTCCCGCAGCGCGAACAGCTCACCCGGGGTGACGGCGGCGGCCACCCGGAGACGGCGCAGCTCGGCGGTTCCGGTCAGCTTCGTCGCGTCGAAGACGACGCCGTACGTCCGGGCCGCCGCGACCGCGCGGGACCGTGCCGACGCCGGCACGATCGCACTGCCGTCGACGGCCTGCCGTACCGAAACCCCCTGCCGGAGAAGGGCGTTGAGCGCCGCGACCTCCCGCGGGTCGTCGAGCCGCAGCCGCAGTGCGCCGCGCGGGGCGACCTGGGCGACATGGCCGACCCCGGCGGCCTCGTGGACGGCCCGCAGCGGCGCGCCCGCCAGGCTCCCGGACGTCACCGGCCGGACCGTCGCGCCCCAGAGGCGGCCCAGGCTCCAGCCCGAGATGTCGTACATCACCGAGACCTTGTCGCTGATGTCCCGCCCGTCGGCGAGCAGCACGTTCGCCAGCCCCCGCTTCGGCTGGCGCATGTCGACGACGTACGAGCCCTTCGCGTACGACCGCCCGCCGAGCCGCAGGTCGCGGGTGGCCCGGGTGACCCGGACGTCGTTGGCGACCAGATGGTCGACCAGGCGGGCGGCGGCGGTGGCGGAGCGCTGGGAGGCGCCGCCGGCCGGAATGACGTACGCGCGGGGGAAGTTCGTGGTGTACACGTCCTCGGGGCCGATGCCCGGAACGCCCGGCACGGTCTCCTCCGACACCGGCACCTGCGCCGCGCCCGCCGCCCCTCGCCGGAAGACCTCGATCTGGTCGGCGACCAGCGAAGCGCGCTTCTTCTGTACGAAGTCGAGAGTGGCCCGGAGGGCGGCACCGGCCACGTCCACGTTGATCGCGGACCGGCGGCGCAACTCGGCCGCCGGCAGGCTGTCGTAGGCCGAGTTGTTCACCTCCATCGGGATCTCCACCGTGTGCGCGGCGACCGTGCCGTGGAAGGCCGCGTACTGCGGGGTGAAGATCGGCGGCCAGTCGTCCCAGCCCTCCTCCTGGTCCCGGAACGGGATCTGCGCGGGCTCGACGCCGTCCTTCGCGGGCGTGTAGCCGAGGCCGTTGACGGCGGTCTCCATGCCGAGCGCGTTGGCGTAGGTGTTCTTCAGGAAGAGGTCGTACTCGTAGTTCTCGCCGTGCGGGGGAGTGGTGGGCTCGATGAGCGTGCCGTTGACGTAGCCGTGCAGGTCGAGCATGACGGCCGGCTGCTTGTCGATCTCGATCTGCCGCATCGCGCGCGTCTCGGACTGCGAGGCGGTGACGAAGTCCCGGTTCAGGTCGAAGCCGTTGGCGTTCGCGCGGGTGCCGGCGATCCGGCCGTCCGGATTGGCGGTGATGTTGAAGTAGAGACGGGAGTGAGCGAGCAGGTCCTCGGTGCGCGCGTCGTCGGCGGTCGCGAGCCGCTCGATGAGCTTCAGGGAGGCGTCGGTGCCCTCCCACTCGTTGCCGTGGATGTTGTTGTTGAAGAAGACGGGAGCCTTGTAACCCCTCTTGATCGCCGGATCCGCGGCGGCCCGGGCGGGCGCGTTCTCGATCAGCTCCCGCATCCGCTCCTGGGCGCGGGTCTGGCCGGCGGTCTCCGGGGCGGTCACGGTGACGAGATAGAGCCGGTGCCCGCCGGCCGAGCGGCCCGTGACCTCGACGCTCACCCTCTCGCCGAGCCGCTGCAGCGCGTTCAACTCGGGGGCGATGGCGTGGTACGGGGTGAGCCCCAGCTTGATGGACTTGTCGGCGGGGTTCACCGGGTCGGGGGTCAGGACCTGCTCACGCGGATAGCCGCGCCCGGTGCGCCCGGTGTCGGCCGTGGGGCCGGCCGGGCCGGTGAGGGCCCGCTCGGCGGCGCTCTCGGGGGCGCGGGCGGCGCTCTCGTCGACGGCGGGGCCCTCACGGGTGACGGGGGGCGCGGGCTCGGCGGCGGCGGTGTGCGGGGTGAGCAGGAGTGATCCCGCCGTGGTGACGGCTAGGACGGCGAACAGAACGGGTCGCGCAGGAACGGGTCTCGCAGGAACGGGTCTCTTGGTGCGCACGCGTACCTCCTCCGGAGCTTCCTGAGATCGGTACGGCGAGGTGTACCTGTTCGACTCAACCGCAACAAGAGGGAGTTGGTGTCGCGGATACCCCGGATGGCGCATCCCGGGGTGCGCGGACCGGGCACGCCGGGGCGGACACCGGGCCGGGCGAGGCGGGGTGGACACCGGGCCGGGCGAGGCGGGGTGGACACCGGGCCGGGCGAGGCGGGGTGACCGCCCGTGGCGAGGGGCCCCAACGGCGGTGCCGCTCGCGGCGGACCGGGGGGTCGTGGCCGCGGTGACGATCCCCCGCGTGGGCTACGGGCCGTGAGCCCGTGGGGTGGTGTGGTCCCCGGGAGGGCGTCGCCTGGTGGCGGAGTGGCCCCGGGACGGAGTGGCCCGGGGATGGTGTCGCCCGGCGGCGGTGTGGCGGCGGGATGGTGTCGACCGCCGGGTTCGCCAGCGACGTCCGCGCCTGGCTGCTGGTCCTGCTCGACGGCGACAGCCGTGCCAAGCCCCGGTCCCACGCTTGCGTCTACGTCTACTTCGGCGGCGTCCGCCCCCTGCTGGAGAACTGGGCGACGACCCGTGGGCACCTGCGCGAGATCACCGTCACCGACGTCACGGCCGCGCTGTCACCCCTGCGCGGATGGCAGCGGCGCAACGCCATCGCCGCACTGCGCTCACTGTTCCGCTTCGCCAAGAAGCGCGGCCTGATCTTCGCCAACCCCACCACCCGCCTCAGGATGGAAGACATCCCACGCAGTCTGCTGCCGATGACCGACGCCGAAGTGCTCGCCGTCCAACGGATCGCCGTCCCCTCGGCGCAACGGCTGATCGTCGCCCTGGCCGCCGTCCACGCCGCCCGCGCCACCGCCATCCGCCGCCTCACACTGGACGACCTCGACCTGCCCAACCGTAGGATCACCATCGCCGGACACGGCCAACGACTCGGCGAACTGCCCCACCAGACCCTGCTGACCTGGCTCGACCAGCGCCGGGCCACCTGGCCGAAGACCCTCAACCGGCACGTCCTGATCAACGCGAAGACCGCCCTGGGAACCGGGCCCGTCAGCCCCGAATACCTCAAGCGGCACCTACTGCACCAGGGCGTCTACCTCGAACGCATCCGCGGCGACCGGGTCCTGCACGAAGCACTGACCGTCGGCGCCGACCCGCTGCACCTCGCCCTGGTCTTCAACCTGTCCCACACCACCGCGAGCAGCTACGCGGCCATCGCCCAGAACCTGCTCGACGACACGGCTGCTGTCGAGGAGCTGCCGTTAAACCAGTGGCGTCCCCGTCGACGAACCTCATAGCTTGTGCGCTCGTGACTGATGCTCCGAAGATGCGCCCGAATCCACACGACCTCGGCCGGGTGTTCAACGAGGTGCCGGAGCTCTACGACCGGGTCCGGCCGGGATACCCCGACGAGCTGTTCGCGGACCTTGTCGCCGTCACCGGCACGGACGACAGGTCGGCGGTGCTGGAGGTGGGCTGCGGCACCGGTCAGGCGACGCGCTCGCTGGCAGCACTCGGATGCTCAGTGACCGCCATCGAGCCGGGCGCAGGCATGGCCGCACTCGCTCGCAAACGGATGGCCTCCTTCCGTAACGTCGCAGTCGAGACGTCGACGTTCGAGGAGTGGGACAACCGCGGTCGACGCTTCGATGCTCTCGTGGCCGCGCAGTCGTGGCACTGGGTCGACCCGTCGATCGGCTGGCAGCGGGCCCACGACGTGCTCAATCCCGGAGGCTGGATGGCGCTGCTCGGCCACGTCGTTGTCCGCCGGCCGGGAGAGCCGGAGGTGTACGCCGAGACCGCCGATCTCCTCGAGCAGTTCTGCCCTGGGAACCCCGACTGGGGTCATCCTCCCCTGGAGGACGACGTGCGCACCACCGACGAGGGCTGGGGCCTGGTCGAAGACCCCGGAGGACTGTTCGGCCCAACGATCGTGCGCTGGTACCCGACCGTTCAGTGGTTCAACGGAGACGGCTTTGCCGATCACCTTCGCTCGTTGTCGCTGTACCGGAGGCTCGACCGCGACGTCCGTGAGCCCCTGCTCGACGCCGTCGCGTCGCGCATCCGCACGCGGATGCGCGACCGAGCATCACGCCGTTACCTGAGCGTCCTCCGTGTCGGACAGCGCGCCCAGTGAGCCCAGTGGTGAAGGACCTGCCGATTCAGCGGCAACGGACCCACCGCACCTTCACGCCTGCCTGCCGGAAACGCCGTGGGCTCCCAGCGAAAGCACCTCAGTCACGCTGAACCCACGGCCGACGTGCTGGTGAGAACTCAGTCACCGATCCTGCTGGCTTGTTCCGTGCCCAGCGGGGCTGGCGGCTCGTTGGTCGGGACAGCAGCGGCCGTCTTGGCGTTCCCGGTCGCGGGTGGGGTGTGGAATGTCGATGCGGCCGAGGCCGAAGCCGTGGCCGAAGGTGCCTGAGCTGACCGCGCAGGTGGCGCGGGCGGTGGCGGCACGGGGCCCGTATCCGTTGGCGATGCGGGTCCGTGACGAGCTGGGCGAGGCGTTCGGATCCAGAGGGCGGCCGGGCTGGTCACCGGGCCAGCTGGCGCTGGTGACGGTGTTGCAGTTCGCCGAGAACCTCACCGACCGGGCGGCAGCGCATCGGGTGCGGTACGGCATGGACCTGAAATACGCGCTCGGCCTGGAGCTGGACGATCCCGGGTTCGACGCCTCGGTGCTGTCCGAGTTCCGCACACGACTGGTCGAGCACGGGATGGAAGAGAAAGCGCTCGACCTGCTGCTGATCAGGGCGAATCAGCTGAACGGCTGGTCCTCGTTGAGTGCCGGCCAGCCTTTTCAGGCGCCCCGAGTGGGCCCTGGCGTCACCTTCGCCAGAACAGGTGGTGCGTCACCCCGCTCGGGCTGGGCACGACCTCCAGGTGGAACCGGTCGAGCAGCTCATCGGGGGACGCCCAGAGCCGTAGCCCGGATCCGAGCTCTACCGGTGAGACCGCCACGTGCATGGTGTCGACGAGGTCGGCATCGAGGAACTGTCGGATGGTGGTGACCCCGCCGCCGAGTCGGACGTCCTTGCCCTGTGCCGCTTCCCGCGCCTGTTCGAGGACCGTGGCCGGGTCGCCGTCGACGAAGTGGAAGGTGGTGTCGGAGAGCGTGAACGACGGACGCGTGTGGTGGGTCATGACGAACACCGGCGTGCGGAACGGGGGTTCCTCCCCCCACCAGCCGCGCCACTCATGGTCCTGCCAGGGCCCGCGCTGGGGCCCGAACTTGTTGCGGCCCATGATCTCGGCACCGATGTTGCGTGCGAAGTCTCGCGTGAAGTAGTCGTCGAGGCCCCGGCTCCCGCCGGGGTCGGTGCGCATGGGCCAGCTCGCCGTTGCTCCGGCCCAGGCGAACAGCCTCTCGGGATGGTCGTGGCCGAACGGACTCTCGAGACTCTGGTGCTCACCGGCACCGATTCCGTCGCTCGAGACGTTGAAGTTCATGACTCTCAGCAGTTGATCCACGTGTTTCCTCGTCAGGTCCTGTCGCGTCATCGTGTGGCGAGGCGCCGCACATCATGACGTCGAACGGGACGTGGCCGGATCGACAGCGGCCCGCAACTTTTTTCCAAGACACATCAGGAAGCAGCCCCGCTGGCCGTAAGGCCGTGACGGACGAGGACGGCTCGGCGGTGCAAAGACGGGTTCTGACCGAATAAGCCAGCAGGATCGTCACCAGCCGCAAACGGCGTGGTGGTCACTCAACGGGGCGCTGACCCGGTACCGATGGGTACGACGTGTCGACGTCACGCAACGCGAGACACTGCGTGGAGTCGTCCCAGGTGAGCGGTAGCGCTGGAACCTACCGGCGAGTTACTTGCCTCCAGCGTGCGCGTGGACATGCGGCCTGCCGGGAGCCGAGATCTCGGCGCGCGTGGAAGATGTCCGGGAACCAGGGCCCTCACAGGACGGGTGAGGTGTCGGTAGCAGGCAGGAGCAACGGGTCGATACGGATCGTGGCCGCCCGCGCCTCGGGGCTCGCCACGAGGGCGTCGGCCCGCTGGCCATACTTTCCGCGGAAGGCCGCTTCGATCTCGGTGGAAGGCTCGAGGTCGCGGGTCTCCAGGCGGACGTCCCACGTGACGGCGCCCACCCGGATGGTTCCGTGGCCGTGTTCCCCTGCCGTCCGGTACCAGCGGGAGCGGACTCCCCGGTATGTGCGGACGTACAACTCACCGTTGACGACCACCATGCCGATCTCCACGCCCGGGCGATCGTCGTCCCCGGCCAGTCAAGACAAGGGAGTAGGTCTCGGAGAGCATGGCTTGCTCTCCGGGGTGTCCAGGTGTTCATCGGCTCAGGTCTTCTGTCCGTTCGGTGCTCGGTTCCCCCGCGGTCCATGTGGTGAGAATGCGAAGAGCGTCGTGGGAAGGGCTGCCGGCCTCCGCGGTCAGGACCATCAGGCGCTGTCCGGAACCGTCGGGGCTGGCCCAGGTGTCGCAGTCGAGAGTGAGGTCGCCGACGATGCGGTGCCGGTAGCGCTTCGTGCCGTAACCGGCGCTGCTCACGCGGTGTTCGGCCCACCAGGTGCGAAAGTCCGTGTCCTGGACGGACAGCTCGCCGACGAGGCGGGCGAGGTCCGGGTCGTCGGAGTCGGCGGCGGCCTCCATGCGCAGCGCGGCGACCGCGTTGCGGGCATCGTGTTCCCAGTCCTGGTGAAGATCGCGGATCACCGGGTTCGTGAACAGCAGGCTCACGTAATTACGGCGGGCCGGAGGCAGCGACGAGAAGTCGATGTAGAGAGCCGCGGCAGCCGGGTTCCAGTCCAGCACGTCCAAGCGTTTACCGAGGACCAGCGCGGGTGCCTGGGTGAGCTGGTCCAGGAGGCGGCGCATCGCGGGCCGTGTGCCCTGGGCCGGCCGGCGGCGGCGCGGGCGATCATCGCTCCTGCCTGCGAGCTCGTACAGATAGCTCTTCTGGTCGTCGTCCAGGCGCAGAGCGCAGGCCAGGGTGGCGAGCACGGTAGCGGAGGCCCTGACACGGCCTTGTTCCAGACGGGTGTAGTAGTCGACGCTGATCGCCGCGAGCTGGGCGACCTCCTCGCGGCGCAGCCCCGCGACCCTGCGCACGGAGTCCGCCTCGGGCAGGCCGCATTCCTGCGGCGCCAGCTGCGCCCGGCGAGCCTTGAGAAAGGCGCCGAGGTGGGAATGGGATGCCGAATTCATGGTCTCCAGTGTGAGACCTTCGCCGCGAGCACGGCACACGTGTAAGGGGGCAGGTTTCTTCCCAGGCACAAACTGACCTCTTTGCGCCAGTGCCGATGCGGGTTGATGGTGGAGGCACCGCAGACCCAGTGAGCTGGACGAACGCACTCCGAGCGCCCGGCGAAGCATCCGGTCGTCCGACTGATTCCGGGCTGGATTCGTCGGTGAGTGGTCTGCGGAAAGGGAACAGAAATGCACTCGCCGCAAAAGGCGGCAGGTGCATTGCAACTGATCGGCAAGGAGAGTTCTCATGACCAGGGCCAGCGTCACGTTCCACAATGCCGGTATCGAGGTCGCCGCGCACCTCTATACCCCGGACGCCCCCACCGACGGGCCGCTGCCGGCGCTGGTGGTCGGTCACCCCGGCACAGGGGTGAAGGAGCAGACGTCCGGTACGTACGCGCAGCTCATGGCCGAGCGCGGTTTCGTCACTCTCGCTTTCGACGCCGCCTACCAGGGCGAGTCCGGCGGTCTGCCCCGGGGCCTTGAGGACCCGGCCCAGCGGATCGAGGACTTCAAGGCCGCCGTGTCCCACCTCACCACCCGTGAGGAGGTCGACGCCGACCGGATCGGCCTGCTGGGCATCTGCGCTTCCGGCGGCTACTCGCTCGCCGCGACCAGCGGCGACCACCGGGTCAAGGCGGTGGCGACCGTATGCACCGCCGAGCCCGCCCGCCAGTTCCGCTACGGCGCCGACGGCACCCAAAACCCGGCCGTCTTCCAGTCTCTGCTCGACGCCTCCGCCGCCGCCCGCACAGCCGCCGCCCGCGGCGAGGACCCCGGCGTGATGACCATGTTCCCCGACACCGCCGAACAGGCCGGCGCCCTTGGCGGCGAACACGGCATCGAGGGCTGGGAGTACTACTGCGGCCCCCGCGGCTACCACGAGCGCTCCGCGAAGTCCCTCGCCTGGGAGAGCATCGACAAAATGGCCTCCAGCGACGTCTTCTACTCCGTCCCGCTGATCGGTCCCCGCCCGATTCTGCAGATCCTCGGCGAGCACGCCGTCACCGCCTGGATGGGCCTCGAAGCCCACCGGCGTGCCACCGGCCCCGCGGAGATCCACTGGATCAAGGGCGCCAGCCACGTCGACCTCTACGACAAGCGCGAGTACATCGACCCCGCCGTCGACAAGCTCACCGACTACTTCACCACCAACCTCGGCAAGTGACCGGCACCTCACCGCACCCCGGCACGGCGTGCCCCGGCGGCGGTGCGGCCCCGCCACGGCCTGCCCCAGCGCGGGTGCGGCCCCTCGAACCCGCCCCGATAGAGTTTTCCCATGCGCGATCTCGGGGCGGGATTCAAGTACCTTCTGCAGGGCCAACGCTGGGTGGCCGGACACGGCAGGCAGTACGGCTTCGGTCTGCTCCCGGGACTGATCACCCTCGTCCTCTACGCGGCGGCACTCGTCGCGCTGGCCCTGTGGGGCGAGGACTTCGTCGCCTGGGCGACACCGTTCGCCGACGACTGGTCGAGCCCCTGGCTCGGGCTCTTCCGCGGCTTCCTCACCGTCGTCCTGTTCGCGCTCGGCCTGCTGCTGTCCGTCGTCACCTTCACCGCGGTCACGCTCCTCGTCGGCCAGCCCTTCTACGAGAACCTCTCCGAGAAGGTCGACCGGGACGTCTCCCCGGACGGCATCGCACCCGAGTCCGGCCTGCCGCTCTGGCGCGAGCTGTGGATCTCGGCCCGCGACAGCCTCCGTATCGTGCTGCGCGCCGCCGTCTGGGGCGTCCTGCTCTTCGCGTGCGGCTTCGTGCCGTTCGTCGGCCAGACCGCCGTCCCGGTGATCGGCTTCTTCGTCACCGGGTTCTTCCTCACCGAGGAGCTCACCGCGGTCGCCCTGCAGCGCCGCCGCGTCGACCTCCGCGACCGCCTCGCCCTCCTGCGCGCCCGCAAGACCCTGGTGTGGGGCTTCGGCACCCCGCTGGCCGTGGCCTTCCTGGTGCCGTTCGTCGCGGTCTTCCTGATGCCGGGCGCGGTCGCGGGCGCCACGCTGATGGCCCGCGACCTGCTCGGCGAGGAGAACGGCGACGGTCAGGCGGACGCCGCCGAGGACGTCAGCCCGCTGCCGCCGCCACCTTCAGGATCGACCGCACCTGGGCGATGATGTCCAGCCGGTTGCGCACGAACCCCGGATCGGTGACCGTCCCCGTCGCCGGTTCGGTGTTCCCGGCCCCGAACTCCAGCACAGGCGTGTGCACATGCCCGCCCGGCAGCACGTCGTGGCGCCCCAGCCGGTCCCGCAACAGCGTGGCCCGGTAGGCGATCTCGTTGGAGAGGTAGTCCCCGCCGCCGCCCTGCCGGGCGGTAGATCCCGGCGTCGGCCCGTCCGGCCGTACGACGGGATCGGCGCCGCCCGCCGGGATCTCGGTGACCTTCGTGTTGTCGTACACGGGGAACCGTCCGGTGTCGGCGGCCACGATCTTCGCGTACGGCAGCGTCGTCGTCGTCCACTGCGGCTGCGAGGCCGGGTCGCTGACCGGCACCGTCCCGGTCACGCCGATGCTGTCGTTGTCCGCGAAGCCGCCCCGCCAGGCCCCGTTGGTCCGCTCGACGTCGAAACGGCCCACGCGTCCCTGGCTCACGGTGGTGAAGAGGTCCACCTTCCTCAGATACGGCCGCAGCGTCCGCTCCACCGTCCCCTCCGTGAAGTCCCGCCAGCGCACCGGGAACACCACGGTCTCGATCCGCGCCGGCCCGTCCGCCGTCTCGATCACCGTGCCGTCGAGCGCGAGCGCGGTGGCCCCCGAGGGGTTGGAGATCCGGATGTCCCGGTCCAGCGTGAACGGATCGAACCCGGTGACCAGGATCCGCTTGGTCTTCTTCCTGCCTTGCGCGCTGCCCTGCGGAACGCCCTGCGGAAGGCGCACGGTGGTCTGCCCGCGCGAAGTCCGCTCCAACTCATCGATCAGCGCGGCCCGTTGAGCTTCGGACACACCGAACCCGGGCTCCCAGGTGCGCACTTCGCGGGTCATCGCCAGCCGTGCCCAGTACAACGGCCGGTCGTCGTCCCGGCTGAGATCCCCGCCCGCCGGCCCCCGCCCCTGGGCCCGGGACACGGCCCGCTGCCACAGCCCCGACCCTTCGCGTACGACCACCCGGCGGGCCTGCGCGTACGACCCCGCCGAGCCGAGCGCCCGCGTGAACTCCCCAGTGAGGGAGTCGAATCCGGACCGCCTGAGAATCTCCCGCGGCACCGCCCGGTCGAGCCGCTGCTCCTCGGCGGTGGGCGAGGGCGCGGCCTTTGCCGCCGCGGTGGTCGTGGGGGCCGCCAGGCCCGCCAGGAGAGTCAGTCCGAGGACACCGATCCGAACCCGC
Source organism: Streptomyces sp. NPDC050997 (assembly GCF_040660135.1). Classification (NCBI taxonomy): domain Bacteria; kingdom Bacillati; phylum Actinomycetota; class Actinomycetes; order Kitasatosporales; family Streptomycetaceae; genus Streptomyces; species Streptomyces sp. NPDC050997. The sequence continues at coordinate 248,506 of NZ_JBFAGK010000011.1, read as the reverse complement.
AGAGAAGTCGTCAAGGCAGTTGGGCCCTTCTGTCGCCGTGGGGGATGAACAACAGTCGCATTTTTCATCGGTAGTTATCTGTCTTCATCCGTCTTTATCCTGATGGTGTGAAGCTTTCCGAGTGGGCGGCGCGTAACGGCGTGCATTACCAGACCGCGTGGGCCTGGGCGAAGGAGGGCCGTATGCCGGTCCCTGTCGTGCAGACGCCGTCCGGTATGTGGCTGGTCGAAGAGTCCATTCCCGAGATCTCTGGGCGGACGGTGGCGTACTGCCGTGTTTCGTCCGGTGACCAGAAGGCGGATCTTGACCGGCAGGTCTCCCGTGTCGTCCGGGGTGCCACCGGGCTGGGTCTCGCCGTTGCCGAGGTGGTGACCGAGGTCGGGTCGGGACTGAACGGGAAGCGGCGGAAGCTGCACCGTGTCCTGTCGGACCCGGCCGTTGCCGTCATCGTCGTGGAGCATCGCGACCGGCTGGCCCGTTTCGGTGTCGAGCATCTGGAATCGGCATTGTCGGCTTCCGGCCGACGCCTGGTGGTGCTCGATCCGCAGGAGACGACCAGCGACCTGGTCCTAGACATCACGGAAGTCCTCACGTCGATGTGTGCCCGACTGTACGGGCAGGGAGCGGCGAAGAACCGGGCTGCACGCGCTATCGCCGAGGCCACCGCCCCGGCGGCGGAGACGACCGGGTGAGCGGGGCGGAGCCTGCCGGGAGCGGGAAGAAGCGCCGGGGGTTCGAGGCGCGGCCCGGCTTTCACGTCGTGGGCCGCAGACTCGCCCTCGACCCCAATGCGTTGGCCCTGCAGGCTCTGGCCTCGCATTGCGGGGCGGCGCGGGTCGCCTACAACTGGGCGGTGCGGCATGTGCTGGCGAGTTGGTCGCAGCGCGCAGCGGAGGAGACCTACGGCGTCCCCGGGACAGAGCGCGTTCCGTGGCGGTCGTGGTCGTTGCCGTCGTTGCGGAAGGCGTTCAACGAGGCCAAACACACGGACCCGTTCCTGCGCCAGTGGTGGGCGGAGAACTCGAAGGAGGCCTACAACACCGGCCTCGCGAACGCTGCCTCCGCGTTCGACAACTACGCCAAGTCCCGGCGCGGCGAGCGCAAGGGCGCCCGGATGGGCAGGCCCCGATTGAAGTCGAAGCGAAAGGCCCGTCCGGCGTGCAAGTTCACCACCGGCACCATCCGTCTCGATGACCGGCGGCATATCGTCCTGCCCCGCCTCGGCCGGATCCGCCTCCATGAGGACGTCCAGCCCCTCGTGGACGCGATCGCCGAAGGCGGGACGCGGATTCTGTCGGTGACGGTGCGGTTCGAGCGGGGCCGCTGGTTCGCGGTCCTACAGATGGAGGAACATCAAACCATCATCCCTGCCAACCGGCCCGGCATGGCGGTCGGGATCGACCTCGGCGTGAAGACTCTCCTCGTCATGGCGGACTCGGCCGGCGAGGTCCGTGAAGTCGCGAACCCCAAGCACTACGACCAGGCACTCACGCAGCTCCGGAAGACCTCCCGGACGGTCTCCCGCCGACGCGGCCCCAACCGGCGCACCGGGCAGGCCCCGTCCCGTCGCTGGGAGAAGGCCAACGCGGTCCGTAACCGGGTGCACCACCGGGTGGCGAACCTGCGGGAGAACCATCTCCACCAGGCCACCGCGCGTATCCCCGCCGAGTACGGCACCGTCGTGGTCGAGGACCTCAACGTGAAAGGCATGGTCCGCAACCGGCGTCTGTCCCGCCGTATCTCCGACGCGGCGTTCGGGCAACTGCGGCGCCAGCTCACCTACAAAACCCAGCGCCACGGTGGACGCCTGATCGTCGCCGACCGCTGGATGCCCTCCTCGAAGACCTGCTCCCGCTGCGGTGTGGTGAAAGCCAAGCTGCCCCTCGGCGTGCGTGTCTTCGAGTGCGACGCCTGCGGACTCGTCCTGGACCGGGACGCGAACGCAGGCCACAACCTGGCCGCCCTCGCGGCGGCCAACCGTAAAACGGGTACCGGAGTGGCCGGAGACCCGGGCCCCGCCCTGGTGGTGCCGAAGCCTCGTGGAGCCAAGCAGAAGACCCGCACCGCCCGAACCCGCAAGGGGACGGGCACGCGGGCGGCTGGCGCAACACCCCACCAGGGGACGGAAACGAGAGATCGTCGACAGGAGACCGGGCGCGAGCAACTCGCCCTCTGGTGACACCGTCACGAACCTTCCGGGCGGAAACGCCCGGAACGCTGAGAGTCGCTGAGACTCGAAGCAACGGAAGCATTGCTGCCGACGGCCGCAGTATCGCGTGACAGAAGTGGTCTACGCCATGGCGCGTGACGTACGGGACAGCCGTGCCGCCGCCGCAGGCGAGGCGGGTGTGACGGTCAGCCCTCGCCCAGCGGTCAGCCCTCGCCCAGCAGCGTGAGGAAGTCCCGGAACGCCCCCGGCATGTCCACCGAGTCGGGGTCCAGCAGCCACTGGTACTGCAGACCGTCCATCACCGCGACGAGCAGCGGGGCCGTGCGCTCCGGCGTGAGCCCGTTCGGCAGCCGGTCGCCGTACTCGGCGCGCAGCACCTGCGCCATGTTCGCCCGCACCTGCGCGTACCGCTCGGTGAAGTAACCGCGCGTCGGATGATCCTCCGTCACGCTCTCGCCGAGCAGCGCCGAGAAGGTCTGGACGATGCCGGGCCGCATCGCGTTGTACTCGACGAGCGAGGCCAGCAGATCCAGCCGCAGCGGCGTGGGCGGCATGGCGTCCCAGCGGTCCCGCTCCTCCAGTACGGCGACCAGCAGCGCGTCCTTCGTCGGGAAGTAGTGCAGCAGCCCCTGCTGGGTCAGCCCCACCCGCTGCGCCACCGCCGCGAGGCTCGCGCCCCGGTAACCGCGCTCGGCGATCACCTCCAGCGCGGCCGTGACGATCGCGGCCCGCCGCTCCTCGCTCCTGACTCTCCCGCTCATGCCGTCACGGTACGACACCGGCTCCCACCAAATGTAACGCATGGATAACGAAACCTACCGATCTACAGGTAGCCGATGCAGGATGAGAGGAACCGCACGGACTTCGACCAGGAGGCGCCGCCATGACGGGAACCCCGACATCCCCGGACATCGAGGAAGCCGTGGAGGCGGCCCTCGGCAAGCTCGACCTGGACGCCAAGACCCGGCTCCTGGCGGGCCAGGACATGTGGTCCCTGCCCGCCGTGCCGGAGATCGGCCTGGAGTCCCTCGTCATGTCGGACGGCCCCATCGGCGTCCGGGGTGTCCGCTGGACCGCCGGCGACCCGTCCGTCGCGCTGCCCTCCCCGACCGCCCTCGCCGCCACCTGGGACCCCGCCCTCGCCCACCGCGCGGGCACCCTCCTCGCCCAGGAGGCCCGCCGCAAGGGCGTCCACATGCTCCTCGCCCCGACGGTCAACCTCCACCGCTCCCCGCTCGGCGGCCGCCACTTCGAGACCTACAGCGAGGACCCCTTCCTGACCGGGGAGATCGGCACCGGTTATGTGCGGGGCGTCCAGTCCGGCGGTGTCGGCACCACCGTCAAGCACTTCGTCGCCAACGACGCCGAGACCGACCGCTTCACCGTGAACAACCTGGTCGGCGAACGCGCCCTGCGCGAGCTGTACCTCGCGCCCTTCGAGGCGATCGTCGAGAACGCCCACCCCTGGGGCGTCATGACCGCCTACAACACGGTCAACGGCACGTCGATGACCGAGCACCACCACCTCGTCAACGAGGTCCTGCGCGGCGAATGGGGCTTCGACGGCGTCAACGTCTCCGACTGGACCGCCGCCCGTGCCACCGTCGGCGGCATCGAGGGCGGCCTCGACCTCGCCATGCCCGGCCCCCACACCGTCTACGGCGAGGCTCTCGCCCAGGCCGTACGGGACGGCAGGGTCGAGGAGCCCACGGTCGACAAGGCCGTCCGCAACGTGCTGCGTCTGGCCGCCCGCGTCGGCATCCTGGAGGGCGCCGCCCCGGCCGTAACCGACCTCCCCGAGACCGTCGACGGCGAGGAACTCGTCCGCGAGATCGCCCGCCGCGCCTTCGTCCTCGCCCGCAACGAGGACCGGGTCCTGCCCCTGCGGCCCGAGGCCACGGTCGCGCTGATCGGCGCCGCCGCCCGCGACGCCCGGGTCCTCGGCGGCGGCTCCGCGACCGTCTTCCCGGCCCGGATCGTCTCCCCGCTCGACGGCCTCACCGCCGCCCTCCCCGACGGCAGCCTCAAATACGCCGTCGGCGCCGACCCGAACACCGAACTCGCCGTCGCCGACAAGGGATTCGAGCTGCGTGCCGTCTGCCGTGACGGCGCGGGCACCGTCATCGGGACCGGCGCCGCCCCCAACGGCGGGCTCACCTGGATGGGTTCGGACCTCCCCGAGGGCGTCACCCACGACACGCTCCACACCGTGCAACTGACCGGCACCTTCACCCCGCGGGAGAGCGGCCCGCACACCTTCGGCATCAAGGGCACCGGCGCCTTCACCCTCACCGTGGACGGCACGACCTACTTCGACGACGTCCAGCGCCCCGCCGAGGACGCCGACCCCTTCGAGACCTTCTTCGGCGCCCCGCGGCCCCGGGCCCAGGCCGAACTCACCGCGGGACAGCCGGTCGAGGTCTCCCTCACCTACGTCGTCGCCCTCCCCCAGGGCCCCGGCTTCAAGGCCATCGTCTTCGCCCTCGCCCACCAGGGCCCCCAGCGCGACCCCGACGAACTGATCGCCGAGGCGGTGGCCGCCGCCCGGGCCGCCGACACGGCCGTCGTCGTGGTCGCCACCACCGAGCGCGTCGAGTCCGAGGGCTTCGACCGCAAGAACCTGCGCCTGCCCGGCCGCCAGGACGAACTCGTGCACGCCGTCGCCGCCGCCAACCCCCGCACCGTCGTGGTCGTCAACTCCGGCTCCCCGGTCGAGATGCCCTGGCGGAACGAGGTCGCCGCGGTCCTGCTGAGCTGGTTCCCCGGCCAGGAGGGCGGCGCCGCCCTCGCCGACGTGCTCACGGGCGCGCACGAGCCCGGCGGCCGGCTGCCGACCACCTGGGGCGCCCTGGCCGACGCCCCGGTCACCCAGGTCGTCCCGGAGGACGGCGAACTCCCTTACAGCGAGGGCGTGTTCATCGGCTACACCGCCTGGGAGAAGGCGGGCAGAATACCGGCGTACCCCTTCGGGCACGGCCTCGGCTACACCGACTGGACCTACGAGTCCGTCGAGGTCCACGGCACCGGCGTGAAGGTCCGCGTCCGCAACTCCGGCGAGCGTGCGGGGCGCGAGGTCGTCCAGATCTACCTGGCGCCCACCGAGCCCGGCCCGGACCGCCCCGCCCGCCGACTGGCCGGCTTCGCGGGCGTCACGGCCACCCCCGGCGAGACCGCGGAGGCCACCGTCCAACTCCCGCGCCGCGCCTTCGAGATCTGGGACGAGAAGGAGGGCGCGTGGTCGTTTGTGAAGGGTTCGTACGAGATCCAGGTGGGACGCTCGATCACGGACCGTCGGCTCACCGCGACGATTAACGTCTGATCAGGGACAACTCTCCCCAAGAGCAGCCCCGGCCCGGGACCTGACACCTGGGCCGGGGCTCATGACGTTCGGCGGGGCCCGGCGGCCCGCGGCGGCCACCGGGAAGCGGAGCCCTAGCGCACCGAGAACCCGTACACCGTCTCCGACCGGAACACCTCGCCCGGCCGCAGCACCGTGCTCGGGAACTGAGGCCGGTTGGGGGAGTCGGGGAAGTGCTGGGTCTCCAGCGCGATGCCGTCGCCGGGCGCGAAGGGCTCGCCCAGGTGGTCGGCCGTGTACAGCTGGAGACCCGGCTCGGTGGTCGCGACGGACAGGACCCGCCCGGACGCGGGGTCGTACAACTCGGCCACCTCCACGGGGGCCGGCGTCACGCCCTTGTCGAGCACGAAGTTGTGGTCGTACCCGGCGCCGGTCTTCCGTGTCTCCCGGAAGTCGAAGCGGGTGCCCGCCACCTCCGCCAGGACACCGGTCGGGATCAGGTCCGCGTCGACCGGGGTGAACCGGGACGCGGCGATCCGCAGCTCGTGCCCGCCCGCGCTCCCGGAGCCGCCCAGGTTGAAGTAGCTGTGGTTGGTGAGGTTCACGACGGTCGGCGCGTCGGTGACCGCCTCGTAGACGATCCGCAGCGCCCCGGACTCCGTCAGCGTGTACGTCGCCGAGACCTCCAGGCGCCCCGGGAAACCCTCCTCGCCGGAAGCGGCGACCCGGCTCAGACGCACACCGTGCTCGACGGGCCGTACGTCCCACACCCGCTTGTCGAAGCCCTTCTCGCCGCCGTGCAGGGAGTTGGGCGGGTTGTTGGGCGCGAGCGGGTACGTCCGGCCGTCCAGCGTGAACAGGCCGCCCGCGATCCGGTTCGCGTACCGCCCGACCAGCGCGCCGAAGTACGGCCCGGTGTGGGTCAGATAGCCGTCCAGGTCCGCGAATCCCAGCACCACGTTCACCGCACGTCCGTCCCGGTCCGGGACCTCCGCCGACTGCACGATCCCGCCGTACGACAGAACGCGTACCCGAACCCCCGCCCGCTCCAGGGCCCAGCGATGAACCGGGGTGCCGTCGGAAAGTGTGGCGAAGAGTTCGTTCATGTGCGGAATTTTAGGTCACCTGCCGAGGCCGCGCCGGTCACGCCTTCTTCCCCGTGACCGCCCGATAGGCGATCTCCGCCAGCCGCGCCTGCCCGTTCACACTGGGGTGGAACCAGTCCCAGTGGCTCAGCTGGTCGGTGCCGAAACGGTAGTCGTGCACCGCGCCCCCGTCGAAACGGCAGCGGCGGTATGTGGCGCAGACCTCCTTCAGCACCTTGTTGTAGTCCTCGACCCGCTGTTCGACGGTGTCCCGCCGCTCGGTCGCCGCCGCGTCCAGCGCGTCCGCGTCGCCCAGCATCGACGGGCAGATGCCCAGCTTCCAGACCTGCTTGCCCACCGGGTTGGTCCGCCCCTGGGACCACAGCCGCTTCAGGTTCGGCACACTCGCCACGTACACCTGCGCCTTGGGGGCCGCCCGGCGCAGGATGCTGATCGCGTCCTCGAAGTCGGCCCGGAAGTCCGCGACCGGGGTCATCGCCGAGGTGCTGGCCCGGCAGGCGTCGTTCGCCCCCGCCATCACCGCCACCAGCCCCGGCTTCCTGGCCGCCGCCTGGCCCATCTGACCGGGCAGGTCCGCCATCCGCGCCCCCGTCACCGCGTAGTTCCAGCTCCGCTCGGCCGCCTTCGCCCTGCCCAGCAGCCGTACGGCGAGACTGTCGACCTGGGCGCTGCCGCCCGTCGCCCACGACACCTCGGGACAGTCCGTCAGCACCGCGCACGCGTCGAAGCCGCGGGTGATGGAGTCGCCCACGGCCGCGACCGAGGCGGGGCTGCTGTCCCAGGTCGGCTTCGGAGACGGCTTCGCCTTCTGGGCGCCGGCGCCGCTCGGCCCCGGCGAGTCGCCGCCGACGGCGTCACAACCGGTGACGCCCAGAACGGCCGCCGCCAGGACGGCGAGAACGGCACGCGCGCGATGGCCCTGCATTCGCATCCGGTGGAGGTCCCCTCGGTCGTCGGGTGCTGCGTGTGGTCGGGTGCTGTGCGGTCGGGTGCCGGGTCGTGAGTCGCTGTGCCGTCCGGTGATGGCATGAAACGTGGAAAAGGTCGTCCGTCCATAACAACGCGCGGGAGTTCCCGAGGGGCGGCGCGCAACGGTTCGCACCCGTACTAGCGTCCTGCCGGGTGAATGGCGGGCGTTTCGGGGCATCGGGACGGACGGTACGTCACACTCCTTGCGCCCCCGCACGGTAGCCTCGCCCTCAACGTGGCTGCCCGGCCACTGACTGCCGTCCGCCAGTCGCAAGATGTCCCGCTCTTCCCGGAGGTCCCGGTGACGACACGTGGAGTTCTGTACATGCACTCCGCGCCGCGCGCGCTGTGCCCGCACGTCGAGTGGGCCGTCGCCGGGGTGCTCGGCACACGCGTCAACCTCGACTGGATCCGGCAGCCCGCCGCGCCCGGCACCTGGCGCTCGGAGTTCTCCTGGCAGGGCGAGGTCGGCACCGCCTCCAAACTGGCGTCCGCGCTGAGAGGCTGGCAGCTGCTGCGCTTCGAGGTCACCGCCGAGCCCTGCGCCACCGCCGAGGGCGAGCGCTACAGCTGCACCCCCGAACTCGGCATCTTCCACGCCGTCACCGGCATCCACGGCGACATCCTGATCCCGGAGGACCGCCTGCGCGCCGCGCTGACGCGGTCCCAGCGCGGCGAGACGGACCTGGAGGCGGAGATCGCCAAGCTGCTGGGCAAGCCCTGGGACGACGAGTTGGAGCCGTTCCGGTACGCCGGCGAGGGCGCCCCCGTGCGGTGGCTCCACCAGGTCGTCTAGAGCGACGCCCAGGTAACCCACCCAGGGGCGCGGGGAACTGCGCGAGCAACCCCCACGGCCCGCACCCGGCATCCGGCACCCGGCATCCACAGCCGCCAGAACGGCGAATGGCCCGGCCTCCCCATGGGAGACCGGGCCATTCGCCGTTCACGGCACTGTCACACCGAACGGAACGCCAGTACCACGTTGTGCCCGCCGAACCCGAACGAGTCGTTCAGGGCGGCGATACGGCCCTCCACCGGCAGCTTGCGAGCCTCGCCGCGCACGATGTCCGCGCTGGCCTCCGCCTCCGGGTCGAGGTTCTCCACGTTGATGGTCGGCGGAGCCACCCGGTGGTACAGGGCGAGGATCGTCGCCACCGACTCCACACCGCCCGCGCCACCCAGCAGATGACCGGTCATCGACTTGGTCGCGGACACAGCCATGTGGTCCGCGTCGTCGCCGAACACCTTGCGCAGCGCCTTCAGCTCGGCCACGTCACCGGCCGGCGTCGAGGTCGCGTGCGCGTTGACGTGCACGATCTCCGCCGGGTCGAGGTCGGTGCGCTCCAGCAGGTTCCGCAGGGCGTGCGAGATGCCCCGCCCATTCGGCTCCGGCTGCACGATGTCGTGGCTGTCGGCGGAGATGCCCTGCCCGACCGCCTCGGCGTACACCCGGGCACCGCGCTTCGCGGCGTGCTCGGCGGACTCCAGGACGATCACGCCGGCACCCTCGCCCATGACGAAGCCGTCACGGCCGGTGTCGTAGGGACGCGAGGCGCCCTCGGGGTCGTCGTTGTTCTTGGACATCGCCATCATGTTGCCGAACGCGGCGATCGGCAGCGGGTGGATCGCCGCCTCCGTGCCGCCCGCGACGACGACGTCGGCGCGACCGGTGCGGATCATCTCGATGGCGTAGCCGATGGCCTCGGCGCCCGACGCGCAGGCGGAGACCGGCGTGTGCACGCCCGCCCGGGCGCCCACGAGCAGGCCCACGTTCGCCGAGGGGCTGTTCGGCATCAGCATGGGAACGGTGTGCGGGGAGACGCGGCGAACGCCCTTCTCCTTCAGCACGTCGTACTGGTTGAGCAGAGTCGTCACGCCACCGATGCCGGAGGCGATGACAGCACCGAGCCGGTCGGCGTCGACCGCCCCGTCGGAACCGTCCTCACCTGCCTTGCCGGTGAAGCCGGCGTCGGCCCACGCCTCCTGGGCCGCGATCAGCGCGAACTGCGCCGAACGGTCCAGACGGCGGGCCTGCGGCCGAGGGATGACCTCGGTCGGCTCCACCGCGATCTGCGCGGCGATACGGACCGCCTGGTCGGCGGCCCACTCCTGCTCCAGGGGCTTGACGCCGGACTTGCCGGCGACCAGCCCCTCCCAAGTGGAAGCTACGTCGCCACCCAGCGGTGTGGTTGCGCCGATACCGGTGACGACCACGGTGCGATTGGTCGGGCTCACGGGAATTCTTTCTCCAACGGATCGGGAGGACTACCCCCGACGAGGCGGGGACATACGGCGCCACCGCCGGGTGGCGGGGCAGGCAACCGGCCTGAGGATCAGGCCTGGTGCTTGAGGATGTAGCTGGTCGCGTCACCGACGGTCTTGAGGTTCTTGACGTCCTCGTCGGGGATCTTGACGTCGAAGCGCTCTTCGGCGGCGACGACGACCTCGACCATGGACAGCGAGTCGACGTCCAGGTCGTCGGTGAAGGACTTGTCCAGCTGGACGTCCTCAACCGGGATGCCGGCGATCTCGTTCACGATGTCGGCGAGACCGGCGACGATCTCTTCCTGAGTGGCGGCCATGTCGGGCGCTCCTTCGTTGTTTTCCAGAGGGTGTTGGCAGTTTGACTCCGCACCGGACCTGATGATCCGGCACGCAGTGCCTAGGGGAGGGTAACGACAGTGGCGGCGTAGACGAGACCCGCCCCGAATCCGATGACGAGCGCGGTGTCGCCGCTCTTCGCCTCGCCGGTCGCCAGAAGCCGCTCCATCGCGAGCGGAATCGAGGCGGCCGAAGTGTTGCCGGTGGTGCGCACGTCACGGGCGACCGTGACATGCTCCGGCAGCTTGAGAGTCTTCACCATCGAGTCGATGATGCGCTCATTGGCCTGGTGCGGAATGAAGACGTCCAGCTCGCTCGAGCTGATCCCGGCCACGTCCAGCGCCTGCTGGGCGACCTTCGCCATCTCGAAGACGGCCCAGCGGAAGACCGCCTGGCCCTCCTGCGTGATCGCGGGGAACTTGGCGACCTGGCCCTCGCGGTAGTCCGTCCACGGCACGGTCTGCTTGATGGTCTCCGACTTGTCGCCCTCGGAACCCCAGACCGTGGGGCCGATCGCGGGCTCCTTCGACGGGCCCACGACGACCGCGCCCGCGCCGTCGCCGAACAGGAAGGCCGTGGCACGGTCCTCCAGGTCGGTGAGGTCGCTGAGCCGCTCGACGCCGATGACCAGGACGTACTCCGCGGAACCCTCGACGACCATGCCCTTGGCGAGGGTCAGGCCGTAGCCGAAGCCCGCGCAGCCGGCCGAGATGTCGAAGGCGGCGGCCTTGTTCGTGCCGAGCCGGTCGGCGATCTCGGTGGCGACGGCCGGGGTCTGCTTGAAGTGCGAGACGGTCGAGACGATCACGCCGCCGATCTGCTCGGCGGAGATCCCGGCGTCGGCGATCGCCTTGCCGGACGCCTCGATCGACATCGCGGCGACGGTCTCCTCGTCGTTCGCCCAGTGCCGCGTCTCGATGCCGGAGCGCGAGCGGATCCACTCGTCGGAGGAGTCGATCGTCTCGAGGATCACCTCGTTCGGCACGACCCGGGTGGGGCGGTAGCCGCCCACTCCGAGGATGCGCGCGTACGGGGCGCCCTTGCTGGGCTTGATCTTCGACATGCTCTCCAGGCTCCTTGTCAGGCGCCCGCCGCGTCAGCGGCAGGTGTAGCAGTGGCCGCGATGAGCTCGCGAGCGGCGTCGAGGTCGTCGGGGGTCTTGAGCGCCAGCGTCCGCACACCGGGCAGCGCCCGCTTGGCGAGACCGGTCAGCGTGCCGCCGGGGCACACCTCGATCAGCGCGGTCACACCGAGCTCCTTGAAGGTCTCCATGCACAGGTCCCAGCGGACCGGGTTGGCGACCTGGCCGACGAGCCGCGACACGATCTCGGCGCCGGTGCTGACGGTCCGCCCGTCCTTGTTCGAGACGTACGTGATCTTCGGGTCGGCGGGCGTCAGGGCCTCGGCGGCCTTCGCCAGCGCGTCGACCGCGGGAGCCATGTGGTGCGTGTGGAAGGCGCCGGCCACCTTGAGCGGGACGACCTTGCGGACGCCCTCGGGCTTGTCCTCGTTCAGCGCGGCGAGCTGCTCCAGCGTGCCCGCGGCCACGATCTGGCCGGCGCCGTTGACGTTCGCCGGGGTCAGGCCCAGCTTCTCCAGGTGCGCGACGCTCACCTCGGGGTCGCCGCCGAGCAGCGCCGACATACCGGTGTCGGTCACGGCGGCGGCTTCGGCCATGGCCAGGCCACGGGTGCGTACGAGGGTCAGCGCGGCGCTGTCGTCCAGGACGCCCGCGAAGCTGGCGGCGGTGATCTCGCCGACGCTGTGACCCGCGACGGCGCCCGGCGCGATGTCACCCAGTGCCGCGGCCGACAGGAGTCCGGCCGCCACCAGCAGCGGCTGGGCCACGGAGGTGTCGCGGATCTCGTCCGCGTCGGCCTGGGTGCCGTAGTGGGCGAGGTCCAGTCCGATGGCGTCCGACCACGCGGCGACGCGGTCCGCGGCACCGGGGAGTTCGAGCCAGGGAGTCAGGAAGCCGGGCGTCTGGGCGCCTTGGCCGGGAGCGACGAGTACGAACACTCTCACACTCTCTCTTGTGGACGGCCACAACCGCCCGTGGGGACAGGGACGAAGAACACGAGGGGGTTTTGTGGGCCCCCGACAAAAGACTAGAGCTGGAGATCACCGTCGGCGAGACGCCCAAGGATGAGCGCGATGCGCAACGTGAATGCTGAACGTACATCGGAGGGCGACCATCCGGTGACGTCAGTCACACGTCGAAGCCGGTAGCGGACGGTGTTGGGATGGACGAAGAGCATACGAGCGGCACCTTCGAGACTGCTCGCCTGTTCGAGATAGACGGAGAGTGTCTCCAGGAGCGCCGACCCCGCCTCCTCCAGTGGTCTGTAGATCTCCTCCACCAACTGCTCGCGCGCGCCTGGGTCACCCGCCATCGCGCGTTCGGGGAGCAGATCGTCCGCCAGAACCGGCCGCGGGGCGTCCTGCCAGGCGGAACACGCCTTGAGCCCGGCGGCGGCGGCCTGCGCGGACCGGGTCGCGGCGAGCAGATCGGCCACCACGGGCCCCGCCACGACCGGCCCCGCCGCATACGGCCCGATCAGCGACTTGGCCACGGCGAGGGGGTTGTCGCTGCCACCCGCGATCACCACGAGCCGGGCGCCGAGCACACCGGTGAGGACCTGGAGCTTGGCGTGCCGGGCGGCCCGCCGGATGGCCTCGACGGTCAGTTCGCTGTCACCGTCGGGCGCCTGCCCCAACACCACGCACACGTGCTCGGGCGAGTTCCAGCCCAGTGCGGCGGCCCGGGACACCGCCCCCTCGTCGGCCTCGCCGCTCAGCACGGCGTTCACCACGAGCGACTCCAGCCGGGCGTCCCAGGCGCCGCGTGCCTCGGCGGCCTGGGCGTACACCTGGGCGGTCGCGAAGGCGATCTCGCGGGCGTACACCAGCAGCGCCTCACGCAGTACGGACTCGTCGCCGGGGGCGGCGACCTCGTCGATCGCGGACTCCATGACCTCGATCGTGGTGCGCACCATCTCGACGGTCTGGCGCAGGGTGATGGCCCTGGTCAGCTCGCGCGGCGCGGTCCCGAAGACATCGGTGGAGATGGCCTGTGGCGCGTCCGGGTGCCGGAACCACTCGGTGAACGCGGCGATACCGGCCTGGGCCACCAGCCCGATCCAGGAACGGTTCTCCGGGGGCATCGCCCGGTACCACGGCAGCGTCTCGTCCATGCGCGCGATCGCCTGCGCGGCGAGACTGCCGGACGACCTCTCCAGCCGCTTCAGGGTCGCGGGGTGCGAGTGGGCCGGTGCGGGGGCGTCGGGGCGGCGGGTCTCTGGTTCGGGCACGTGGACAAGACTGCCTTATCGGGACGGGAGTGTGCGTCGCCGGGTGCAGGGTGAGGTCTACGGTGGTGTCGTGATGGACGTACGGCGGGCGACGGAGCGTTATCGAGGCGGCGACCCGGAGGCCGGTATCGAGTCGCTGCACGCCTTCTCCTTCGGCCCGCACTACGAGCCCGACAACCTCCGCTTCGGCGCGCTGATCGCCTGCAACGAGGAGCGCCTGGCCCCCGGCGCCGGCTTCGACGAGCATCCGCACAGCCACACCGAGATCGTCACGTGGGTGGCCGGGGGCGAGCTGACCCACCGCGACTCGACCGGCCACGAGACGGTCGTGCGTCCCGGCGACGTCCAGCGGCTGAGCTCGGCCGGCGGCGTCCGGCACGTCGAACGCAACGACGGCCCGGCTCCCCTGGCCTTCGTCCAGATGTGGCTGGCCCCGCTGGAGCCCGGCGGCGACCCGGCGTACGAGATCGTCCACGGCATCGCGGACTCCACGCCCTACGCCGTCCCGGAGGCGGGCGCGATGCTGCACGTACGGCGTCTGGGCGCGGGGGAGCGGACGGCGGTGCCGGACGGGGCGTATGTGTACGTGCATGTCGTGCACGGCGAAGTGAGCCTGGACGGCGCGGAGTTGGGCCCTGGCGACGCGGCACGGATCACGGACGCGAAGGATCTGGAAGCGGTGGGGATGAGCGGCGCGGAGCTGCTGGTATGGGAGATGTCCTAGCGCCCGGGGGCGCCAGAGCTCGGCGAGTGGGTCGGACGGAGGAGGCCGAAGCCGAGGCGAAGCCGGCGTACACGACCGAGCAGGGGCGGCGCTGGTTCCAGCACAACCCGCACGGCGCGGACGCCGTCGCAGCCGCGACGAAGGCAGCCGACGCGGCCCGGTAGTGCACCGCCGCACCGTTCCCCGGCAGTGAACGCCTTCCTCGACGTCATCCGCACGAACTGCCCCGATGTCGGTGCCGCACTCGACCACCGGCTCGGCCGAACCGGCGTCTGAAACACCCTCATGAAACGGTCTTGTCCGGGTTATACGTAGCCCCTAGTTCCGGGATACGTCCTGGATCTCGGCGAGCACCGCGTCCGTGAACGCCGGCCACGCCTCGGTCGCCCACGGGCCGAAGGCCCGGTCGGTCAGCGCCACGCAGGCCGCTCGGGCGTCCGGGTCGATCCACAGGAACGTCCCCGACTGGCCGAAGTGCCCGAAGGTGCGCGGCGAGGACGAGGACCCCGTCCAGTGCGGCGACTTGCCGTCGCGGATCTCGAAGCCGAGCCCCCAGTCGTTCGGGTTCTGGTGCCCGTACCCCGGAACCACGCCCTTCGTCCCCGGATACTGGACCGTCATCGCCTCGGCGACCGTGCGCGGGTCGAGCAGCCGGGGCGCCTGGACCTCGGCCGCGAACCGTACGAGGTCGTCGACCGTGGACACGCCGTCCTTCGCCGGAGAGCCCTGAAGGGTCGTGGACGTCATCCCCAGCGGCTCCAGCACCGCCTGGCGCAGATACTCGGCGAACGGGATGTCCGTGGCCTTCGCGATGTGGTCCCCGAGCTGCTCGAACCCGGCGTTGGAGTACAGCCGCCGCTCCCCGGGCGGGGCCGTCACCCGGTGCTCGTCGAAGGCCAGCCCCGAGGTGTGCGCGAGCAGATGCCGCACGGTGGCCCCGGGCGGCCCGGCCGGCTCGTCGAGGTCGACGGCCCCCTCCTCGTACGCGACGAGGGCGGCGTAGGCCGCGAGCGGCTTGGTGACCGACGCCAGCGGGAAGCGCTGTCCGACCGGGCCGTGGGCGCCCGACAGGGTCCCGTCCGCCCGTACGACGGCCGCCGCGGCGGTGGGAACCGGCCAGTTCTCGATCAACGCGAGGCTCTGCAAGGACATACGGACGAGCGTAAGCGGCTCAGAGCTGCAGACTCATCGCGGGGTCAGGCTTGCGGACGAAGCCCAGAGAGGCGTACAGCGGCTCGGCTTCGGCGGACGCGGTGAGCAGGACCTGCCCGGCGCCCCGCTCGCGGAACCACTCCAGCAGTTCGTCCATGCACGCGCGCGCGTACCCGCGACGGCGGGCGTCCGGGTCGGTGGCGACACTGAAGACGTACCCGGCCTTCCCGTTCGGATTCGCGGCCTTCCCGATCCGGTAGTCGACCGTCCCGACCACCAGGGCGGCGAGCGCTCCCGGCCGCTCGGGATGGTCGACGGCGAAGGCCGCGAAGTCCTCGTCCCGGGCCAGACGGTCCCGCAGCGCCGGCAGCGCCGGCACATGCCACTCGGTGCCGGGGTCCGAGCCGGACATTGAATCGATCATCACCTGACGCAGCCGGAGCACTTCCTCCGCGTCCTCGACCGTGGCACGACGTACGAGACTCATGCCCCGCAACCTAGTCACCGCACCCCAGCCGCGTCCTGCCGATTTCTTACCGGATCCGCTTGCTTGGAGTGCACTCCAAGGCCATAGCGTTGAGGCCATGACGGTGATGGAGACCACGGGTACCACGACCGACAGCTGTGCCACCCCACCACACTCCCGCAGGCGTCCGGAGGGCCAGGACAGCTACACGATCAGCGAGGTCGTCGCGATCACCGGCCTGACCGCGCACACCCTGCGCTGGTACGAGCGGATCGGCCTGATGCCGCACATCGACCGTTCGCACACCGGTCAGCGCCGCTACAGCAACCGCGACCTGGACTGGCTCGACCTCGTCGGCAAGCTGCGGCTGACCGGCATGCCGGTGGCGGACATGGTGCGCTACGCCGAGCTGGTGCGCGCGGGCGACCACACCTATGGGGACCGCTTCGAGCTGCTGAAGGCGACCCGCGAGGACGTCCTCGCCCGGATCGCCGAACTCCAGGACACGCTCGCGGTCCTCGACCGGAAGATCGGTTTCTACGCGGACGCCGGGCGAGCCCTGGCGTCGGAGAGGTCCTGATGACCAACGGCAAGATTCCCGCGGCCCGGCTCGGCGACGACGGCCCCGAGGTGGGCGCGCAGGGCCTCGGCTGCATGGGCATGAGTTTCGGGTACGGCCCCACGGACGCGGGGGAGGCCCGGGCCACCCTGGAGCGGGCCCTGGAACTCGGCGTGACCCTGTACGACACGGCGGACGCCTACGGCGCGGGCGAGAACGAACGATTCCTCTCCCCGTTCTTCAAGGCGCACCGCGACGAGCTCCTGATAGCCACCAAGTTCGCCCTGTCGATCCCCCCGGACGAACCGACCCGGCGGGTCATCCGCAACGACGCGCCCTACATCCGTCAGGCCGTCGAGGCGAGCCTCAGGCGCCTGGACGTCGATGTCATCGACCTCTACTACATGCACCGGCGCGATGTGAACGTGCCGATCGAGGAGACCGTCGGTGTCATGGCCGAGCTGGTGCGCGAGGGCAAGGTCAAGCACCTGGGCCTGAGCGAGGTCACGGGCGCGGAGCTGCGGACCGCGCAGGCCGTCCACCCGATCGCCGCGGTGCAGTCGGAGTGGTCGCTGTTCAGCCGGGACATCGAGGCGCAGGTCGTGCCGACGGCCCGGGAACTGGGTGTCGCCCTGGTGCCGTACTCCCCGCTGGGACGCGGCTTCCTCACGGGGTCCTTCGCCAACGCCGACCAGGACCTCACCACCGGCGACTTCCGCCGCCAGCAGCCCCGCTTCACCGGCGAGAACGCGGCCGCCAACCAGGCCCTGCTGGAGCCGGTCCGCACCGTGGCCGAGGCCCGCGGCGCCTCCCTCGGCCAGATCGCCCTGGCCTGGGTCCAGCAGCAGGCGGCGGTGCACGACCTGCCGGTGATCCCGATCCCGGGCACCCGCAAGCCCGGCCGGGTGGAGGAGAACATCGCGGCAACGCACATCGAACTCACCAGGGAGCAGCTGGAACTGCTGGAGCCGATCGCGGCGCAGGTGGCAGGAGACAGGTACGCCGACATGCGGTTCGCCTCTGCCGGACGGGAGTAGACCCACCCAGGGGCGGCGCGGGGAACTGGGGAACAGCCCCCACCGCCCCGCACCCGACGGCGAACCTCAAAGCTCCGCCAACAACTCCGCCTTCTTCACGGAGAACTCCTCGTCCGTCACCAGCCCCGCCTGATGCAGTTCCCCGAGGTGGCGAATCCGCTCGGCGATGTCCGCGGGGTCCCGGCGCGGCGCTGCCGCGGCCGGGACCACTTCCCCCGCGGAGCGGTTTCGCACGGCCGCCAACACCGCCGCGGCGAACGGCAACGACTCGTGCACCGGCCCGTATCCGAGCCCGAAGACGACGGCCGCCGGATCCTGGTCGGCCTGCGTCGGCGGAGCCTGACCGCGCAGCAGCCGAAGATGCCCCTCGAACACCTCGGGGGAGCGCCACTCGACGTCACTCAGCTCGGCGACCGGGAAACTCTGGTCCCCGGCCTTCCACTTGGCCGACGACGCTCCCGTCCAGAACCAGCGGAAGCGCACGGTCCGGCCGTCGAAGGACGCCTTCCCGTCGTACGCCTTGAACCGCAACGGCGTCTCGGGCGCGGGCACCAGGAACCGCTCGGCCGGCCCGTCGTCCGCGCTGGTCAGCCGCGCCCGCAACTCGTCGGCGTAGTACTCGGCGAGCGTCTCGCGCTCGACCGGCAGCACCAGCCGGTACGGGTCGCCGCTCTCCTTGAGCTGCCCCGCGGCCGCCTCCATCAACGGGTCGGCGCCGGGGCGTGGTTCGGCCCGAAGGACGACTGTGCCGCGTCTGCCGGGGGTGAGTGTCACCCCGGCGAGCGCCGCCAGAGGGACACGTCGTTCCCCGAGTGCCTGAAACAGCTTGGGTGTTCGAATCCCCCGTTCGTAGCGGATGAGCACGGAGTCGGAGTCGAACTCCCAGGCGGCATGAAATCCGGCCAGTACGTCACCCATGCGGCTCATCGTATGCGGCACGAGCTCCTCCGTCCCCTCCCCGCGCAGACCGCGATTCCTGCGCCTCTACGCGCGTCCGGCCGACGTCGTACCGGACAAACCCGTCCGGCAGGCTTCCGTATCGCCCGCGCAGTGCACCGCGGGGTATGCGCCAACGCCGATCTCGGCGAAGTTCAGCAGGCTCTCCGTACCGGGCACGAAATAACCGCTGTGCCCGTCGGCGCCCCGCGCCGACAACACCCGCGCACCGAACGCGGAGGACATCGGGTCGGCCCCGTGGCCGAACCCGCCGACCTCCATGTACGGCACGTCCTGGACCCAGTCGTCGGCGTCCCGCATCGCCCATACCTGTGCGGAGGTGCGCAGGTGTGAGGCGTTCGCGACGCGCATCCCGGGGCTGCCCGCCACCGCGATGTCGGCCACCCGGCCCGGCAGGCTGCGCGCGGCCAGGCCGCACACCACGGAGCCGTAGCTGTGGCAGAACAGGGAGACGGGGGAACGGCCGGGCAGGCCCCGCACCAGCGCGTTCAGCCGGACCGCGCCGTCCGCCGCGCGCATCGCGGTGGCGGAGTCGATGCCGAGCCCGGCGGGCGCGGTGTAGTCGGCCCAGGCGATGACCGCCGTACGCGTCGACGGACTCTCCGTGCGCTCGGCCTTGTAGAGGGCCTTGGCCATGCCGACGGGCGCGGAGTACCGGCGGCTGGTGCGCTGGAAGGTCAGCAGGTCGGTGTCGACTCCGGGGACGACGACGGAGACCCGCTCGGCTTTGGTCAGGTTTCCGAACACCTCGGCGACCCGGCCCGAGCCGCCGGGGTCGAAGGCCAGGATGTGGCGGTCACGGGTCATCAACGACTCGTAGCGGTGCATGCGCCGGCCGGCGTCCTGCTGCCCGTTCGGGGTGAGCCGGGTGTCGTGCATCCGTTTCCGCTCGACCTTGCGGGCCTGCTCGAGCGCGATCCGGTTGGCGCGGTAGCGCAGCTCGACCGGGGCGCCGTTCATGTTGCCGACCGCGAGCGGATAGCGGCCGGCGAGGGTGGTGTGCTCCTGGGCGGTGAGCGAGGCGAAGAAACGGGCGAGGCGTCCGGGGGCCGTGTCCGGGTCGGGCAACTGGTGTCCGCGGAGGCTGCCGTGCTCCCACTCGGAGAGCGAGGACTGGAGGGCGGAGCTGCCCCGCTGGGTGCGCAGTGCGGTCCAGCCGGTGGTCGCCAGCATCACGAACACCACGGCCAACGCGAGCAGTGCGCGCCAGACGTTCAATTGCGGGGAGGTGTCGAAGGAAGTCACTGAAAGGACACACTAGGAGAACGAGACGGTATCGCGTTAACCAAGTGTCGCGAATCACGTTTGGATAAAAGGGGTGTTATCGGGACAGTTCACCCCGTTCGCCAGTTTCCCGTCAGTGCCGGTCCCACGTGTTCGAGATAACGCACCGTCAGTTCCCGGATCGCTTCCAGGCTGAAGTCCTCGCCGGTGCTCCACTGTCGCCCCGTGACGCGCATCACGCCGCTGAACACGGCCACCGCGAGGCGCGGGCGTGGATCCACCTCGACATCGAGGCCCTCCCGTGCGGCGAGCACCCGCGCGATCTCCTCCTCCGCCTCGTCGGAGCGGCGCAGATAGGCGGCGAGCAGGACGGGCGTCGACTCGATCACCCGGTACATCCGCAGATAGAGCTCGACGGGGACGACCTCCGCCACGATGTCGTTGAGGGTGTCCCACCCCTCCAGGACGGCTTGGCGCAGCGCCTCCACCGGGGCCTCGTGCGGCGGGCGCGCGCGCACCGACTCGACGAACTGCGCCACCGTCATCTCGGTCAGGGCGAGAGCGGCCTCCTCCTTGCCGGCGAAGTAGCGGAAGAAGGTGCGCTGCGAGACCTCGACGGCGTCGGCGATGTCGTCGACGGTGGTGCCGTCGTACCCCCGGGTCGTGAACAGCTCCAGGGCGGCCCGCACCAGCGCGTCCCGGGTGCGCTGCTTCTTGCGCTCGCGCAACCCCGGCCGTGACGCCGTCTCCATGGGCCTTCCTTTCAACCGTCCGCTGAGTGTTCTGGTGAACCGTCCACCTGGTTCAGGTTATGGGCAAAGGTCCTGACAGCCACCGACTTGTGAATTGGTTTGTCAATTGTCAGCGGCTGTCATTAACCTCGATGGCATGACTAGTCAGACCACCATCGACAAGACGGGGCCGGGGGACAAGGCGACGTCCCCGTCTGGCGGGGCCCCCGCCACCGGGCTGCGTGGCCATCCCTGGTTCACCCTCATAACCGTCGCGGTCGGGGTCATGATGGTGGCCCTCGACGGCACCATCGTCGCCATCGCCAACCCGGCCATCCAGAGCGACCTCAAGGCGAGCTTCGCCGACGTCCAGTGGATCACCAACGGCTACTTCCTCGCCCTCGCGGTCTCCCTGATCACCGCGGGCAAGCTCGGTGACCGGTTCGGCCACCGGTAGACGTTCCTGATCGGCGTGGTCGGCTTCGCGGCCGCCTCCGGCGCCATCGGGCTCTCCAGCAGCATCGCGCTGGTCGTCACCTTCCGCGTCCTGCAGGGCCTGTTCGGCGCGCTGCTGATGCCGGCCGCGCTCGGCCTGCTGCGGGCGACCTTCCCGGCCGAGAAGCTCAACATGGCGATCGGCATCTGGGGCATGGTCATCGGCGCCTCCACCGCCGGCGGCCCGATCCTCGGCGGTGTGCTGGTCGAGCACGTCAACTGGCAGTCGGTGTTCTTCATCAACGTGCCGGTCGGTCTCCTCGCCGTCGTCCTCGGCGTGCTGATCCTGCTCGACCACCGCGCGGAGAACGCGCCCCGCTCCTTCGACCTCCTCGGCATCGGGCTGCTCTCCGGCGCGATGTTCTGTCTCGTCTGGGCCCTCATCAAGGCACCGGCCTGGGGCTGGGGCGACGGCAAGACCTGGACCTTCGTCGTGGTGTCCGTGGTCGGCTTCGCCCTGTTCGCCTTCTGGGAGACGAAGGTCAAGGAGCCGTTGATCCCGCTTGCGCTGTTCCGCTCGGTGCCGCTGTCGGCGGGTGTCGTCCTGATGGTGCTGATGGCGATCGCCTTCATGGGCGGCCTGTTCTTCGTGACGTTCTACCTCCAGAACGTGCACGGCATGAGCCCCATCGACGCCGGACTCCATCTGCTCCCGCTCACCGGGATGATGATCGTCGGCTCCCCGCTCGCCGGCGCGATGATCACCAAGCTGGGCCCGCGCGTCCCGCTGGCCGGCGGCATGGCGGCCACCGCCATCGCCATGTACGGCATGTCCACGCTGGAGACGGACACCGGCAGCGCCGTGATGTCCCTCTGGTTCGCCCTGCTGGGCCTCGGCCTCGCGCCCGTCATGGTCGGCGCCACCGAGGTCATCGTCGGCAACGCCCCGATGGAGCTCTCCGGCGTCGCCGGCGGTCTCCAGCAGGCCGCGATGCAGATCGGCGGCAGCCTCGGTACGGCCGTCCTCGGTGCCGTGATGGCCTCCAAGGTCGACAGCGACCTCGCGGGCAACTGGAAGGACGCGGGCCTTCCGCCGCTCACCCCGGCCCAGCTGGACGAGGCCGCGGAGGCGGTCCAGGTCGGTGTGGCACCGGTCGCCCCGAACACGCCGGAGGCCGTCGCCACGAAGATCGGCGATGTCGCGCACGACACCTTCATCTCCGGCATGAGCCTGGCGTCCCTGGTCGCCGCCGGGGTCGCCCTGGTCGCCGTCCTGGTCGCGCTGCTCACCAAGCGCGGCGCGAACGCGGAGGCGGGCGCGGGCGTCGGTCACATCTGACGGTGGGCGCCGTCCCCGCCGACCCAGGAGGCCGACCGGGGGGCGAACCGGGGGAAGAACAGGCGGAGTTCCCCTATCCGGGTGACAACGCTAAAGATTCCTCCCGCCGGGTACACACCGCACGTCACAGTGGGTCAAGCCCTCCGGTACGGCAAGTTCCCCAGGCAAATTCGGGGAGTTGGGACCGCGAGGAGGGTGACCGGTGCTGCGGCGCGCTGCCGGAGGGGGGCGGCGCGCCGCAAGACCGGAGGATTGGGAAACACAGAGTGGGTACTCGCGTCATCGAACCCGGAACGACCCGAATCAATCGAGAGGTTCAGGGAGTTGACGATGGCGGGCTTCGGACAAGGAACGCGCAGGTACCCCCGCTCACGTGGCCGCACAGGGTCACGGACTGGGCCGGATCGCGCGACGCTCGGAATCGTCGGAGTCATCTGCGCCGTCGCCGGGTTCTTCGTGCTGGGGATCATCCTCGGCCCGGTGGCGATGGTCTGCGGCTGGCTGGCCATGGGCCGTGCCTGGACAGGCACACGCTCATTGCCGGCCTTGGTAGCCGTGGTCCTGGGCGCCATCGATACGCTCCTGGCGATCATCTGGCTCGCCGGAGCGACCACCCCGGGCACAGGCCTGTTCTGACCCGGGGACAGTGAGGGCAGGGCCCCCGGTGGGACGACCGGGGGCCCGCCTTTATTGCCGGGCTCCGTCGCCGCCCATACGTGGACTCAGCCGGCGCGGAGTCGCCGCGCGGCGTCCTTCGGGCCGCCGTTCCGTTGTCGCGGGGCCGCCGCCCAGCTTCCGCCGAGCCGCTGCTCGGTACCGCGGGGCCACCGCCGACGTCCCCCGGCCGCCCGCCGCTCAGCCGCCGTCCGGCCGCCGTCCTGCTGTTGCCGACCGCCGCTCAACCAGCGTCGGGCGACCGCTCGGCCTCCGCGGGCTGACGTTCCGTCGGCAGAGCGTCCCTCAGTCTCCGCCGAGCCGCTGCGGCACCGTGAGACCACCACCCGGCGTCCCCCGGCCGCCCGCCGCCGGCCACCCGCCGCCCGGCCGCCCGCCGCCCCCCCGCCCGCCCCTCAGCCGCCCTCCGGCTGCCGTTCCGTAAGGATCGGGATGCCGTTCTGCCGGCCCCGGGGCGACGTGGTGTCAGGTCGGAGTGAGGGTTCCCGTAGCTCCGCGATCTCGGCGCGCAGGGCCCGTACCTCGGCGGTCAGGGCTCGGATCGCCTCCGTCTGGCGCTGTTCCTCCACGTCGTCCTTCTCGAACCGCTCGATGAACCACGCGGCGATGTTCGCGGTCACCACACCGAGCAGTGCGATCCCGGACAGCATCAGCCCGACGGCGATGATCCGTCCCAGTCCGGTGGTCGGCGCGTGGTCGCCGTACCCGACGGTCGTCATCGTCGTGAAGGACCACCACACGGCGTCACCCAGCGTCCGGATGTTCCCGTCCGGTGACTCCCGTTCCACCGACAGCACGGCCAGCGACCCGAACATCAGCAACCCGACGACGGCCCCCGCGACATACGTCGTCACCCGGATCTGCGAGGCCATCCGGGCCCGCCGCCCCAGCAGCATCAGCGTCGAGACGAGTCGCAGCAGCCGCAGCGGCTGGAGCAACGGCAGCACGACCGCGCACAGGTCCAGCCAGTGCGTACGGACGAACTCGCGCCGGCGCGGCGTGAGGGCCAGCCGCACCAGGTAGTCCGCCGCGAACGCCCCCCACACCACCCACTCGACCACCGTGCAGGCCATGGTCAGGGACCGCCCGGCCGAGGTGTCCACGATCGGTACCGCATAGGCCACGGCGAACACCACGGCGAGCGCCAGCAGCGGCCGCTGCGTCAGGTGCTCCCACCGGGCCTGCGCCGACAGTTCCTTCATGTCCGCATCGTAAGGAATGAGAAAGAGGGGCGGAGCCGCCCGGCCCCGCCCCCTTCACCCGCTCAAGCCGAGCGTGACGCTACGCGTCGCCGCCCGCGGCCCCCGGATCGGCAGCCGACGCGTCGAGCAGCTGGTACCGGTCGATCGCCTGCTTCAGCACCGACCGGTCGACCTTGCCCTCCCTGGCCAGCTCGGTCAGCACGCCCACCACGATCGACTGGGCGTCGATGTGGAAGAACCGCCGGGCCGCACCACGGGTGTCCGCGAAGCCGAAACCGTCGGCGCCCAGCGACTGGTACGTCCCCGGCACCCACCGCGAGATCTGGTCCGGAACCGACCGCATCCAGTCGGAGACGGCCACGAACGGTCCCTCCGCGCCGGTCAGCTTCCGCGTCACATACGGCACCCGCTGCTCCTCCTCGGGGTGCAGCAGGTTGTGCTCCTCGCACGCCACGGCCTCGCGCCGCAGTTCGTTCCAGGAGGTCGCCGACCAGACGTCCGCCTTGACGCTCCACTCCTCGGCGAGGATCTTCTGCGCCTCGACGGCCCACGGAACCGCCACACCCGATGCCATGATCTGCGCCGGAATCGATCCCGAGGTGCCCTCGCTGAAGCGGTGGATGCCCTTGACGATGCCCTCGACGTCCACGTTCTCCGGCTCGGCCGGGTGCCGGATCGGCTCGTTGTAGACGGTGAGGTAGTAGAAGACGTCCTCGCCGTGCGGGTGCTCCTCGGAGCTGCCGTACATCCGCCGCAGACCGTCCTGGACGATGTGCGCGATCTCGAAACCGTAGGCCGGGTCGTACGCCACACAGCCCGGGTTGGTCGAGGCGAGCAGCTGCGAGTGGCCGTCCGCGTGCTGGAGGCCCTCACCGGTCAGGGTCGTACGGCCGGCGGTCGCACCCAGAACGAAACCGCGCGCCAGCTGGTCCGACATCTGCCAGAACTGGTCGCCGGTGCGCTGGAAACCGAACATCGAGTAGAAGACGTACACCGGGATGAGCGGTTCGCCGTGCGTGGCGTACGCCGAACCCGCCGCGATCAGCGAGGCTGTGCAGCCCGCCTCCGAGATGCCGTCGTGCAGCATCTGCCCCTGCGGGGACTCCTTGTAGGCGAGCAGCAGGTCCCGGTCCACGGCCTCGTACTGCTGGCCGAGCGGGTTGTAGATCTTCGCGCTCGGGAAGAAGGAGTCCATGCCGAACGTGCGGTACTCGTCCGGCGCGATCAGCACGAACCGCCTGCCGATCTCCTTGTCCCGCATGAGGTCCTTGAGCAGCCGTACGAACGCCATGGTCGTGGCGATGGACTGCTGCCCGGACCCCTTCTTCACGGTCGCGTATGTCTTGTCCTCCGGCAGCGTGAGGGGCTTCGAGCGCACCACACGCGTCGGGACGTAACCGCCGAGGCTCTTGCGGCGGTCGTGCATGTACTGGAGCTCTTCCGAGTCCCGGCCCGGGTGGTAGTACGGCGGCGCGCCGCTCTCCAGCTCCTTGTCGGAGATCGGCAGGTGCAGCCGGTCACGGAAGCCCTTGAGGTCGTCGACCGTCAGCTTCTTCA
Organism: Streptomyces sp. NPDC050997; assembly: GCF_040660135.1. Taxonomy (NCBI): domain Bacteria; kingdom Bacillati; phylum Actinomycetota; class Actinomycetes; order Kitasatosporales; family Streptomycetaceae; genus Streptomyces; species Streptomyces sp. NPDC050997. The sequence continues at coordinate 222,993 of NZ_JBFAGK010000011.1, read as the reverse complement.
TCTGGTGCGTGGCGTTGCGGCCCTCGAAGTTCGGGCCCAGCGTCCAGCCCTTGATGGTCTTCGCGAGGATCACCGTGGGCTGGCCCCGGTGCTCCGCGGCCGCCTTGTACGCCGCGAAGATCTTCCGGTGATCGTGGCCGCCGCGGCCCAGGTGCAGGATCTGGTCGTCGGTCATGTTCTCGACCATCGCGCGCAGCCGCTGGTCGTCGCCGAAGAAGTGGTCGCGGATGTACGAGCCGGTCTCGGTGGCGTACGTCTGGAACTGGCCGTCCGGCGTGGTGTTCATCCTGTTGACCAGCACGCCGTCGCGGTCCTGAGCGAGCAGCGGGTCCCAGGTGCGGTCCCAGACCAGCTTGATCACGTTCCAGCCGGCACCCCGGAAGATCGACTCCAGCTCCTGGATGATCTTTCCGTTGCCGCGCACCGGGCCGTCGAGTCGCTGGAGGTTGCAGTTGACCACGAAGGTGAGGTTGTCCAGGCCCTCACGGGCGGCGATGGACAGCTGGCCGAGCGACTCCGGCTCGTCCATCTCGCCGTCCCCGAGGAACGCCCAGACGCGCGACTTCGAGGTGTCGGCGATCTCGCGCGCCTGCATGTAGCGGTTCATCCGCGCCTGGAAGATCGCGCCGATCGGGCCGAGGCCCATCGACACCGTGGGGAACTCCCAGAAGTCCGGCATCAGCCGCGGGTGCGGATAGCTGGACAGCCCGTGCGGGGCCTTCGACTTCTCCTGCCGGAACGCGTCGAGGTTGCCCTCGCTGAGGCGGTCCAGCAGGAACGCGCGGGCGTAGATGCCCGGCGAGGCGTGGCCCTGGAAGAAGACCTGGTCGCCGCCGTCGCCCTCGTCCTTGCCGCGGAAGAAGTGGTTGAAGCCGACGTCGTAGAGCGAGGCCGAGGAGGCGAAGGTGGCGATGTGGCCGCCGACGCCGATGCCGGGCCGCTGGGCGCGCGAGACCATCACGGCGGCGTTCCAGCGGGTGGCGTTGAGGATTTTGCGCTCGATCTCCTCGTTGCCGGGGAAGAACGGCTCGCTCTTGGTCGGGATCGTGTTGACGTAGTCCGTGCTGCGCATCTCGGGCACGGCCACGCGCTTCTCACGGGCCCGCTCGATCAGCCGCAACATCAGATAACGGGCCCGCTCCCGGCCGCGCTCGTCGACGGCGGCGTCGAGGGAGTCGAGCCACTCCTGGGTTTCCTCGGGGTCGAAGTCAGGAACCTGACTCGGAAGGCCGCCAATGATGATCGGGTTGCGATCTGATCCGGAAGCCACGCTGTTCCTTACCTGTCAGAGGGCTGCATTTCCCTGGGGTTCGCTCAGTTTTCGGTATGCCTGCATCGTTCCCCATCGTGTACCTCGGGGCGGGAAACGTCACCTCTACTGTGGGGTAACCCGGCCTTGGTCCAGCAAGCGGTCCAGGGCTTTGTCTCCGGCTCCGTCCCCATGATGGTTCCCAAACGCGCAAACAGGGCAGAAAGGTGTGTGCCGTGTCACCCCAGGGTCGGGAAGGTGTGCCGTAAGTTGCGGCGACACCGCCCGGAACGTCACCGTTTCGGCGGTCTCGGCGGCCGGGTACTTGCGCGATCCGCCCCGCCCGTGTGGACTACGGCCAACGCTTCGCGCACGCGTGAGGCTGAGACATTCACCAAAACATGATCAGGAGGCAAACCGTGAGCGCGACCGCGGACCACGCGGAGGAGCGGACGAACCCTGCCGTCAGGCTGGGGTTCCAGCCCGAGCAGGTGGTCCAGGAGATCGGCTACGACGACGACGTAGACCAGGAACTCCGCGAGGCCATTGAGGAAGTCATCGGCAGTGACCTGGTGGATGAGGACTACGACGATGTAGCCGATGCCGTGGTGCTGTGGTTCCGCGACGACGACGGCGACCTGACCGATGTGCTGGTGGACGCCATCACGTACATCGAGGAAGGTGGCTCGATCCTGCTGTTGACGCCGAAGACCGGCCGGGACGGCTACGTGGAGCCGAGCGACATCTCCGAAGCCGCGACGACCGCCGGGCTCTCCGCGTCGAAGAGCGTCAGCGTCGGCAAGGACTGGAGCGGCAGCCGGCTGGTGACGCCGAAGGCCGCGAAGACGAAGAAGTAACCCTTGAACAGACGGGCGGGCCGGCATCGCCGGGCCCGCCCGTCTGTGCGCGGTGATCGCCGCGTAGGTCGTGCTTCGGATCAGCCCGCCTCGGAGCCGTGGTGCACGTCCGGCCCCGCGGCCCCGGGGCGTCCGAAGGGCACGACCTAGGGTGGGTGCCACCCGAACAGCCCCACCCCATCGAAGGGAAATCCAGGAGATGGCGATCCAGGTCGGCGACAAGGCCCCCGACTTCGAACTCAAGGACAACCACGGCGCCACCGTGAAACTGTCCGACTTCCGCGGAGCCAAGAACGTAGTACTGCTGTTCTATCCCTTCGCCTTCACCGGTGTGTGCACCGGCGAGCTGTGCGAGCTGCGTGACAACCTTCCGCAGTTCTCCGACCGCGAGACCCAGCTGCTCGCGGTGTCGAACGACTCCATCCACACCCTTCGGGTCTTCGCCGAGCAGGAGGGCCTCGAATACCCGCTGCTGAGCGACTTCTGGCCGCACGGCGAGGTCTCCCGGGCCTACGGCGTCTTCGCCGAGGACAAGGGCTGCGCGGTGCGCGGCACCTTCGTCATCGACAAGGAGGGCGTCGTCCGCTGGACCGTCGTCAACGCCCTGCCGGACGCGCGTGACCTGAACGAGTACGTCAAGGCGCTCGACACCCTGTGATTGTTCGGGTCCAGGGACTGCGAGGTGCGGGAACCCGTCACTAGGATCGAATCGTTGATCCGACATCCGACATCCGACGAACGACGGGGCGCCCCGCCCCTGGACACCAATGGAGGACTCGTGGGAGTCAGCCTCAGCAAGGGCGGCAACGTATCGCTGACCAAGGAGGCCCCGGGCCTGACCGCGGTCATCGTCGGTCTGGGGTGGGACGTCCGTACCACCACCGGCACCGACTTCGACCTGGACGCCAGCGCGCTGCTGGTGAACCCGACCGGCAAGGTCGCCAGTGACGCGAACTTCGTCTTCTTCAACAACCTCAAGAGCGCGGACGGCTCGGTCGAGCACACCGGCGACAACATCACCGGTGAGGGCGAGGGCGACGACGAGCAGATCAAGGTCGACCTCGCCACGGTCCCGGCCGACGTCGACAAGATCGTGTTCCCGGTCTCGATCTACGACGCCGAGAACCGCCAGCAGTCCTTCGGTCAGGTCCGCAACGCGTTCATCCGCGTCGTGAACCAGGCCGGCGAGGCGGAGATCGCGCGCTACGACCTCTCCGAGGACGCCTCGACGGAGACCGCCATGGTCTTCGGCGAGCTGTACCGGCACGGTGCGGAGTGGAAGTTCCGCGCCATCGGCCAGGGCTACGCCTCGGGTCTGCGCGGCATCGCCCAGGACTTCGGCGTGAACGTCTGACCTGCTGAAGGTCTCACTGTCCGGCGCCGCCCTGTTTGGGTGCGGCGCCGGACGTGCAGGACAAGCAGAGAAGCACCGTCTCGGGGAGGGACAGAAACATGGGCGTCACGCTCGCCAAGGGAGGCAATGTCTCCCTGTCCAAGGCCGCACCCAACCTCACCCAGGTGATGGTCGGGCTCGGCTGGGACGCGCGCTCCACCACCGGAGCCGACTTCGACCTCGACGCCAGCGCCCTGATGTGCGACAACGGCCGGGTGCTCGGCGACGAGTGGTTCGTGTTCTACAACCAGCTCAAGAGCCCGGACGGCTCGGTGGAGCACACCGGCGACAACCTCACCGGTGAGGGCGAGGGAGACGACGAGTCGATCCTGATCGACCTCTCCAAGGTGCCGCCCCAGTGCGACAAGATCGTCTTTCCGGTCTCCATCCACCAGGCCGACGAACGCGGCCAGACCTTCGGGCAGGTACAGAACGCCTTCATCCGCGTGGTCAACCAGGCCGACGGCCAGGAGCTCGCGCGCTACGACCTCAGTGAGGACGCCTCCACGGAAACCGCGATGATCTTCGGTGAGGTCTATCGCTACCAGGGCGAATGGAAGTTCCGGGCCGTGGGACAGGGGTACGCGTCGGGGCTGCGAGGCATCGCTCTAGACTTCGGAGTCAACGTTTCGTAAAGCCGAGTACGGCGCGGGGGAGACCCTCCCCCAAGCTCCGCTTGGGGGCGCCCCCAATACACGATTGGGTAGCCAGTGCTTCTGAAAACCTTCGGCTGGTCGTTCGCGGTCACCGCGCTCGGCCTGGTCGCGGCGGTCTTCTACGGGGGGTGGACCGCCTTCGGAATCGTGGCGATCCTCTCCGTCCTCGAGATCTCCCTGTCCTTCGACAACGCGGTGGTCAACGCCGGGATCCTGAAGAAGATGAGTGCCTTCTGGCAGAAGATCTTCCTCACGGTCGGCGTTCTCATCGCCGTCTTCGGCATGCGACTGGTGTTTCCCGTCGTCATCGTCGCCATCAGCGCCAAGATCGGCCCGATCGACGCCGTCGACCTGGCGCTCAACGACAAGGACCAGTACCAGCAGCTGGTCACCGACGCCCACCCGTCGATCGCGGCCTTCGGCGGCATGTTCCTGCTGATGATCTTCCTCGACTTCATCTTCGAGGACCGTGACATCAAGTGGCTCGCCTGGCTGGAGCGACCGCTGGCCAAGCTCGGCAAGGTCGACATGCTGTCGGTCTGCATCTCCCTGATCGTGCTGCTCGTCTCCTCGATGACCTTCGCGGCCCACGCCCACCAGCACGGCGGCGCGCATGCCGACAAGGCGCAGACGGTCCTCATCTCCGGCATCGCGGGTCTGATCACCTACATGATCGTGGGCGGTCTCTCCGGCTACTTCGAGGACAAGCTCGAAGAGGAGGAGGAACGCGAGCACGAGGAGGAGGAAGCGGCCGAGCGCACCGGCAAGCCCCGTTCGGCGGTCACCCTGGCCGGCAAGGCCGCGTTCTTCATGTTCCTCTACCTGGAGGTCCTGGACGCGTCCTTCTCCTTCGACGGTGTGATCGGCGCCTTCGCCGTCACCAACGACATCGTGCTGATGGCCCTCGGCCTCGGTATCGGTGCCATGTACGTCCGGTCGCTCACGGTCTACCTGGTCCGCCAGGGCACCCTCGACGACTACGTCTACCTGGAGCACGGCGCGCACTACGCGATCGGCGCCCTCGCCGTGATCCTCCTGGTCACCATCCAGTACCAGATCCACGAGATCATCACCGGCATGGTCGGCGTCGTCCTGATCGGCTGGTCCTTCTGGTCCTCCGTGCGTCGCAACAACGCTCTGGCAGCGGCCGAGGGAAAAGCGACGGACTCGGACGAGAAGACTGAGGTCTCGTCCGGGGTGTGATCACCTTCTGAGTGAGGAACGCTCTGTGCGGGGCGGTGTCGGGGACGACTCCCCGGTGCCGCCCCGTCGGTCGTCAAGGACGGCGGGTGCGCGACGGCCTGCGGTTCCTACAAGTGGAACGTGGGGGCGGGAATGGGCTTCTTCGAGGGACTCCGGCGCGGGCGCGAGGCCGACTTCGACTCGGGCAACGCCGCCACCAACTCGATAGAACTGACCAAACGGCACAGCCAGGTCTCTCTCACCAAGCAGGGCGCGGCCAACGGCCATCTGCGCGTCAACCTGGCCTGGCGGATGCGGACCTCCGACATGGGCGGCCCCCCGCGAGAGAGCCTGCTCCGGCACCCCTTCAGGGCGCTCAAGCCGCAGGAGGTCCTCGGGCACAGCCAGAGCATGGTCAACGTCGACCTCGACCTGGGCTGCCTCTACGAACTCCAGGACGGCACGAAGGGCGTCGTGCAGCCCCTGGGGGGCTACCTGGGCGACGTCAACGGGGCGCCGTACGTGAAACTCAGCGGCGACGACCGGTTCGGGTCGGCGTCCGGCGAGACCATGTACGTCAATCTCGACCATCGCGACGCCATCAAGCGGCTGCTGGTCTTCGTATACATCTACGACCAGACGCCGGCCTTTGACCGTACGCACGCGATCGTCACGCTGTACCCGAGCAACGGGCCGCGGATCGAGATACATCTCGACGAGCGGCATCCCCAGGCCCGGTCCTGCGCCGTGGTGACGATCGAGAACGTGAAGGGCGAGATGATGGTCCGGCGCGAGGTGAAGTTCGTGTACGGCTTCCAGGCGGAGCTGGACCGGTTGTACGGGTGGGGACTGCAGTGGGGCAGGGGCTACAAGGCGAAGGCGGAGCGGTGAGTTCCGCGGCCGCCTTCGCGAGACGTGTTCCCCGCGCCCCCGCGGGACGGGGTGCCTACCGCCCGATGAACTGCGGCCCCTGCGGAGGCAGGCGGAAGTCCGGGTCCGGTGCGGTGGCCGTCTGCTGCGGGTAGCCGTAGGCGGGCTGGCTGGTCGGCTGCGGGTAGCCGTAGGCCGGCTGGACCGTGGCCGCGGCGGCGGGCTGCTGGGGGTAACCGTAGGCCGGCTGGGTGGGGACGCCGGTCGGCTGTTCCGGGGGCAGGGGCTGGGAGGAGAGCTCGGAGGCATGCTGGGTCGGGGCGGGTGGAGCCGAGACGATCGTGGTCGCCGCGATCTCCGGCGCCTCCTGGGGTCCTGCCCCGAGGCCCTCCGACTCGTCCACCGAGATGCCGTAGTCGGTCGCCAGCCCCTGCAGGCCGTTGGAGTAGCCCTCGCCCAGCGCGCGGAACTTCCAGCCATCGCCCCGCCGGTACAGCTCACCGCAGATCAGGGCGGTTTCCTCGCCCGTCGTCGGCCGGATGTCGAAGTAGGCCAGGGGTTCACCGTCGGCGACCGTGGCGTCGTACAGCAGGATGCGCAGGCTCTGTACGCGGTCGAAGGTGACATCGTCCGCCGAGGCGACCAGGTAGATCTGGGCGACATCGGGCTCGACACCGGCGAGATCTGTCTGGATCGTGTCGGTGAGGCCTTCGGCGTCGCGTTTCTTGCCCAGCCGCCAGACCTTGCCGGAGGGATGCCGGGGCTGGTTGTAGAAGACGAAGTCCTCGTCGGATCGCACCCGGCCGTCGGCGCCGACGAGCAGCGCCGAGGCGTCGACGTCCGGAACCCCCTGCCCAGGCGCCCAGCGCAGTACTGCGCGTACCGTGGTGGTTGCGAGCGGGACGTTCGACCCCTTCAGCATCGCGTGCGTCATGCGGTCATCCTGCCCTCTCGGTCCTGGTCACGACAACGCGGGGGTGCCGGATCGCCGGAGATTCCGATCCCCGTCGAAACGGCTGTGTGCGCCCGCGTTACCAGAAATTCATGCCTGGTGGGAACCCTTGGTATGGATCTCTACGTACTATTACCGGCCACCTGTGAACCGTTCACAGGGGACGCTTGACCACCACGGGGGAGTTCCATGCGTCATTTCGGGCATATTGCCCCTGAGGTGCGGCAGCGCCTCTTCCACCGGGAGCCCTGCTCGTTCACCGCGGACTCCCCGTCCCGGCTGCTCTCCGCGGCCCTGGGCGCCACCCTCTACAGTCCCGCCACCCGGCCGCGGCTCGCCGACGACATCGTCAAACAGACCGACCGCGGCGTGGTCTCGATGGTGCTGTGCCTGGAGGACTCCATCGGCGACGAGGACGTCGCGGACGCCGAGGGGAACCTCGTACGCCAGTTCACCGACCTCGCCGAACGCGGCCCGGCGGACCTTCCGCTGCTGTTCGTCCGGGTGCGGTCGCCCGAGCAGATCCCCGATCTCGTACGACGCCTGGGCCCGGCCGCCCGGCTGCTGTCCGGTTTCGTGATGCCGAAGTTCACCGAGGAACGCGGCATCCCCTTCCTGGAGGCCCTGCACAGCGCCGAGGCCGAGAGCGGACGGCGGCTGTTCGCCATGCCGGTGCTGGAGTCACCGGAGCTGCTCTACCGCGAGTCGAGGGTGCAGACCCTGGAGGGCATCGCGCGCACGGTCGACAAGTACCGCGAGCGGGTCCTGGCGCTGCGCCTGGGCGTGACCGACTTCTGCTCCTCGTACGGTCTGCGCAGAGCCCCCGACATGACCGCTTGGGACGTGCAGATCGTCGCCTCCGTGATCTCCGACGTGGTGAACATGCTGGGGCGGGCCGACGGCACCGGGTTCACGGTCACCGGGCCGGTGTGGGAGTACTTCCGCGTGCAGGAGCGCATGTTCAAGCCGCAGCTGCGCCGCAGCCCCTTCCTGGACGGCCAGGCCGAGGAACTGCGTGAGGCGCTCATCGAGCACTCCATGGACGGACTGCTGCGCGAGATCACCCTCGACCAGGCCAACGGACTGCTCGGCAAGACCTGTATCCACCCCTCCCACGTGCTGCCCGTGCACGCACTGTCGGTGGTCAGTCACGAGGAGTACAGCGACGCCCAGGACATCCTGCGGCCCGAGCGGGGCGGCGGCGGGGTGCTGAGGTCGGCGTACACGAACAAAATGAACGAAGTGAAGCCGCATCGCGCCTGGGCGGAGCGGACCCTGCTGCGCGCCGAGGTGTTCGGCGTGGCGAACGAGGACATCGGTTTCGTGGAACTCCTCGCCGCCGGGATCCCGGCCTGAACGGGCGTCCTCTCCACCGACTTCCTCTCCACCGGCCTCTACTCAACTGGCCTCTACTCCACCGGCCTCTACTCAAGGGACGCATGAACAAAGCAGTGAACGACGGGGTGTGGTCCGGCAGTTGGGTCGCCGAGCGGCTCGGCGTCGAGCTCGTGGGCGACGACGGGCTGACGGACCTGCTGGGGCTCGCGCTGCGCCGCAACCCCAAGCGGGCGCATCTGCTGGTCTCCCATGTGCTCGGCAAGCACGTACCGCAGTCGCCGTCCGTGGTGTACGGCCACGGGTTCGACCTCGGCCGACGCGTGCGTGACCTGCTGGGCGCCGAGGAGGCGGGCCGGGCGGTCGTCCTCGGGTACGCGGAGACCGCCACGGGTCTCGGCCACTGCGTCGCGGACGGTCTGGGCTCGGCCCCCTATCTGCACTCCACCCGCCGCCCGGTCCCGGGTGTCGCCACGGCGGGCGGCTTCGAGGAGTCCCACTCGCACGCCACCTCCCATCTGCTGCTGCCCCAGGACCCGGCCCTGCTGGTGGGCGACGGGCCGCTGGTACTGGTCGACGACGAGTTCTCCACGGGCAACACGGTGTTGAACACCGTCCGGGATCTTCATGAGCGGTATCCGCGGCGGCGGTACGTGGTCGTCGCCCTCGTAGACATGCGCTCGGAGGCGGACGCGGGCCGCTTGGACGACTTCGCCCGGGAGATCGGAGCGAGGGTGGACCTGGTGGCGGCGGCGTCGGGGACCGTACGGCTGCCGGAGGGGGTGTTGGAGAAGGGCCAGGCCCTGGTGGCGCGGTACGAGTCTGAGGGTGCCGCGCAGGGTATTCGGTCGTCTGCGGCAGCGTCGGGGCCGGTCGCGCAGTTCCCCGCGCCCCTGAAGCAGGGCGCTGCAGAGGCCGACCCCTCAGGGGCGCGGGGAACTGCGCGACCAGCCCCCACCGACCCGCACACGCCCCACAACCAGGTCACCCGAGTCGACCTGCGCTGGCCTCGCGGCCTCCCCGACGGCGGAAGACACGGCTTCACCCCCGCGCACCGAATACGACTGGAGACCGCCCTCCCGGCCATGGCGGCACGCCTTGCCGAGGCGCTCCCGCAAGACGCGCACCGCGTGCACATCCTCGGGTTCGAGGAGCTGATGTACGCACCCCTGCGGCTGGCCCGCGAACTGGAGCGGGTCACGGACGCCGAGGTGCGTTACTCGACCACCACCCGCTCACCCGTCCTCGCCGTCGACGACCCGGGCTACGCGATACGCAGCCGCCTGGTGTTCCCGGCGCACGACGACCCGGCGGACGGCCCCGGCGAGCGCTACGCCTACAACGTGGCGGGCGCCGGCTTCGACACCGTCGTCGCCGTCGTCGACTCGGCCGCGGACACCCCTGAACTGCACGCGCCGGGCGGCCTGTTGGCCCAGCTCGCGGCACACACGCCGCAGGTCCTGCTCGCGGTGGTCCCCTCGTACGTCCCCGAACCCCGGTACGTCCCCGAAAGGCCCGCCATGCTGCCCGAGCCCCTCCGTGGCCCAGCCTTCTCCTCGTACCCGCCCGACGAGGTCGGCTGGCTGCTCCAGGACCTCTCGGACGTGACGCTGGAAGCGCCGACCGAGGAGCGCGAGGAGGCCATCCAGAGCGGCGGCGCACACTACGCCGAGTCGCTGCCGGTGGAGTACCAGCCCACCGAGCAGTACCAGGAGCTGTTCCACACCGCCCTGGAGGAGTCGGCGGGGCGGCTGGCGCGGGCGGTCGGCGCGGTCACCGAGATCGTGCTGGCGGAGCGGTCGCCACGGCCCGTCCTGGTGTCGCTGGCCCGCGCGGGCACACCCGTCGGCGTGCTGATGCGCCGATGGGCCCAGTTCCGGCACGGGCTCGACCTGCCGCACTACGCCGTCTCCATCGTGCGCGGTCGCGGCATCGACGCCAACGCGCTGCGCTGGCTGGCCGCCCACCACGACCCCCGTGACGTCGTCTTCGTCGACGGCTGGACCGGCAAGGGTGCCATCACCCGCGAACTCGCCGACGCTGTCAAGGAGTTCGAGGCATCCGACGGCATCACCGGCTTCGACCCGGAGATCGCGGTGCTGGCCGACCCCGGCTCGTGCGTACGGACGTACGGCACCCGGGAGGACTTCCTGATCCCCTCCGCCTGCCTCAACTCCACGGTGTCCGGCCTGATTTCCCGTACGGTGCTGCGCGCCGACCTGGTCGGACCGAACGACTTCCACGGCGCGAAGTTCTACCGCGAACTCGCCGGCACCGATGTGTCCGTCGCCTTCCTGGACGCGGTGTCCGCCCGCTTCCCGGAGCTCCTGGACGCGGTGGACGCACAGGCCAAGGAGCTGCTGTCCGGCGACCGCGCCCCGACCTGGGAGGGCTGGGCGGCCGTCGAGCGGATCAGCGAGGAGTACGGCATCCACGACGTGAACCTCGTCAAGCCCGGCGTCGGCGAGACCACTCGGGTGCTGCTGCGCCGGGTGCCCTGGAAGATCCTTGCGCGAGCCGGAGCGGGGGCCGACCTGGACCACGTACGCCTGCTCGCCGAACAGAGAGGTGTCCCGGTGGAAGAGGTCGCCGAACTCCCGTACACCTGTGTGGGGTTGATCCACCCGAAGTACACGCGGGGCGCGACGGGCGCCGACGGCAGGGCGGTGACGGTCTGATGCCTGTGCTGGTGGCGAGTGACCTCGACCGTACGCTCATCTACTCCGCCGCGGCCCTCGCGCTGACCATGCCGGACCCGCGGGCACCCCGGCTGCTCTGCGTGGAGGTGCACGAGAGGCAGCCGCTGTCGTACATGACGGAGACGTCGGCCGAACTGCTCACCGAACTCGGTGACGCGGCGGTTTTTGTCCCCACGACGACACGGACGCGTAAGCAGTACCAGCGCATCAATCTGCCGGGCCCGCCGCCCACGTACGCGATCTGCGCCAACGGCGGGCACCTCCTCGTGGACGGTGTCTCCGACCCCGAGTGGCACGCGCGCGTCACGGCCCGGCTCGCCGACGAGTGCGCCTCGCTGGACGAGGTGCGCGAGCACCTGATGAACACCGCCGACCCGCTGTGGGTGCGCAAGCACCGGATCGCCGAGGACCTCTTCGCCTACCTGGTCGTCGAACGCGAACTCCTCCCCGAGGAGTGGGTGAAGGAACTCGCGGTCTGGGCGGAGAACCGGGGCTGGACCGTCTCCCTCCAGGGCCGCAAGCTCTACGCCGTCCCGAAGCCGCTCACCAAGAGCGCCGCCGTGCACGAGGTCGCCCGCCGCACCGGGGCCACGCTCACCCTGGCCGCCGGCGACTCCCTCCTCGACGCCGACCTCCTGCTCGCCGCGGACCAGGGCTGGCGCCCGGGGCACGGCGAACTGGCGGACGCCGACTGGACCGCGCCGGCGATCACCGCACTGCCCGAGCGGGGGGTACTCGCGGGGGAGCGGATCCTGCGGGAGTTCCTGCGGGTGGCCCGGCAGGGGGCGGTCTGAGGACCGGCTTTCAGGGGCGCTTTCAGCTTTCAGCAGGGGCGGGTGCGGGGGCTTCCGGGGCATTTCAGGCCGCGCTCCCTCGCCCCCGCTCCCGTCCCCGCCGGCCCGACCCCGGTCGCCGCAGCAGGCGTACGCCGACCAACGCCAGGACCGCCACGACGGCCACGGCGAAGACGACCTTCGAGTACGCGGAGACGATCGACGTGACCTGCGTCCAGTTGTCGCCCAGGGCGTACCCCGCGAGCACGAACGCGGTGTTCCAGATCGCGCTGCCCAGCGTGGTCAGGCCGAGGAACACCGGCAGGGGCATGCGCTCGACGCCGGCCGGCACCGACATCAGGCTGCGGAGGACCGGGATCATCCGGCCGAAGAACACCGCCTTGGCGCCGTGCCGCAGGAACCACGCCTCGGTCTTCTCGATGTCCGTGACGTTCACCAGCGGCAGTCGGCCCGCGATCGCGACCGTGCGGTCACGCCCGAGCAGTGCGCCGACCCCGTAGAGCGCGAGCGCGCCGACCACCGAACCCGCCGTCGTCCACAGCAGGACGGCGAGCAGGCCCATCCGCCCGCTGCTCGCCGCGAAACCCGCGAGCGGCAGGATCACCTCGCTGGGCAGCGGAGGGAAGAGGTTCTCCAGGGCGATGGCGATGCCCGCACCCGGGGCGCCCAGCGTGTCCATGAGGTCGTTGACCCACTGCGGGGCCGCACCCCTGTCCGCGGCCGGCCGCGCTGCCATGGCTGTCATGGCTGTCATGCGGGCACCGTAGGAAACCGCGGCTGAAGGGAGCCTGAAGAAGCCCGGCGCGAACGGCCGTCAGCCGCAGCAGCCCCCGCCGCAGCAGCCGCCGCCTCCACCGCCACTCGCCCGGGGCGCCGCCGCCGGGGCGGAGGCCGAGCCGCCGACCGCCACCGTGGACAGGAGCTTCACCGTGTCGTCGTGGCCGACGGGGCAGGCGGCGGGCGCGGAGGACTCGGCCATCGGGCGGCTGAGTTCGAAGGTGTCGCCGCAGGTCCGGCAGCGGTACTCGTAGCGAGGCATGCGAGCAGGGTATCGGGACGCCTTGGACGGCGGACGTGACCAACATCACAAGATCGCCATGTTCCTTACTGATCGGTATGTCGTCGTTCGGTCAACTTCTTATATGAAGAAACTGCGAAGATCGTTGTAGATTTCGGTCGTGACCGGGACAGCGCAGCGCACGGGCCGGCCGACTGACCACCGCCGCCCGCGCCGTCGACGGGCGGCATCGAAACGGCCCCTGTGGGCGGCGCTACGCCGTCTCCGCCCCGCCTACCCACGGCCGGGCCGCACCGGCCTGCGCCGCTGGGTCCCCTCCCCGCGTCAGTGGCTCGGGGTCCTCCTGGCCTCGGTCGGCATGACCGGGCTGTTCCTGGGCGTCGCCTACGCGACCACGGACGTACCGGAGAACCTGAACAGCTACGCCACCCAGCAGGACAACGTCTACTTCTGGTCCGACGGCACCCCCATGGCCCGCACCGGTTGGGTGCGGCGGCAGGCGATGCCGCTCAAGGACATACCCGAGGACGTCCGCTGGGCGGTGCTCGCGGCGGAGAACGAGAGCTTCTACTCCGACCCCGGCATCTCCTTCAAGGGTTTGACCCGCGCGCTGTGGCGAACCGTCGGCGAGGGGGACACCGAGGGCGGCTCGACCATCACCCAGCAGTACGTCAAGAACGTCTACCTGACGCAGAACCAGACGGTCGGCCGCAAGTTCAACGAGGCGATGATCGCCCTCAAGCTCGACAACGGGATGAGCAAGGACCAGATCCTGGAGGGCTACCTCAACACCAGCTGGTTCGGCCGCGGCACCTACGGCATTCAACGCGCATCCCAGGCCTACTACGGCAAGGACGTCACCCGTCTGAACGCCAGTCAGGCCGCCGTCCTCGCCTCGCTGTTGAAGGGCGCCGGACTGTACGACCCCACTCTCAGCAAGGCCAACCACAAGCGTGCCGTGGAGCGTTGGTCCTGGGTCCTCGACCGGATGGTCGACGTCGGCAAGCTGTCGCCGGCCGAGCGGGCCACGTACAAGACGTTTCCCGAGCCGCTCAAGTCGGCCCGCGTCTACGACACCGGCAAACAGAGCGACTACCTGGTGGAGTTGGCGCAGCAGTACGCCAAGAAGTCCGCGCACATCTCGGCCAAGCAGTTCGACCTCGGCGGCTACCAGATCTACACGACCTTCGACCGCAAGCGGGAGGCCGCTCTCACCGACGCCGTGGCCAAGGCCCGCAAGCAGGCGACGAAGGACGACCCGAAAGCGGCCAAGGCCGTGCACTACGGTGCCGCCTCCGTCGCCACCGACGGCCGGATCCTCGCCGTCCACGGCGGACCCGACCACCGTACGCAGGGCTACAACGAGTCCAACACCAGTACCGTGCAGGCCGGTTCGGTGTTCCTGCCGTTCGTCTACGCGGCCGGTCTCGAACACGGGGTCCACAAGACGCGCGGCGGTGCCGCCACAGCGGTCACCCCGCAGACGCTCTACGACGGCGACGACAAAATCCCCGTCACCACGCCCGAGGGGCCGTACTGGGACCGCGGCGGCAAGACGGTCGCCGCCCGCAACGACGGCGACAGGTCGTACGGGAAGATCACCCTCGGCAAGGCGCTCGCCGAGTCCGTGAACACGCCGTTCATGCAACTCGGCATGGACACCGGCCTGGACAAGGTACGCCAGACCGCCGAGGCGGCCGGGCTGCTCGCCTCCAGCATGGGGCCACAGGTGCCCGCGCTGTCCGTGGGCAGTTCCACACCGAGCGCCATCCGGATGGCGAGCGGTTACGCGACCTTCGCCGCGGCGGGCAAGCACACCGAGCCGTACTCGGTACGCCGTATCACCCGCAACGGCTCGTCGGTCCGGCTGGACACCCCCACCGCGCGCCGGGCGATCGACGCCCAGGTGGCCGAGGAGGTCTCCCAGGCGCTGACCGACTCCCTGCGCGCCGCCCATCCCACCGTCCCCGCCCTCGACGCGGCCGGGAAGCCCGGCACCACCGAGGACGACACCGCCGCCTGGTACGCCGGCACCGCCGCGTCCGTGTCGACCGCGGTCGTCGTCTACCGCATGGACTTGGCCAAGTCCCTTGAGCCGCTGCCGCTCAAGGGCCTGGCCGGCAGCTCGGCCGACAGCGTCCCGTACGCCGTCTGGTCGGGCGCCATGGGCCTCGGCTGACCTCCGAGGCCCGCGCCACCCGCACCCTCCCGCGCAGAATGAGTACCGCATGCCTCGCACGAAGAAAACCACCGGCAGGCGCCGAAGAGAGCGCCCCCGCCGCCGGGCCAGCCCGGAGTTCCTGACCGTCGCCGCCTTCCTCGTCGTGGCCACCCTGGTCGGGGGCTCCCTGGTCCTGACCCGCCAGGACCACACCGCGTCCACCGCCTCCGCCGGAACGAACAAGACCCCCGAGGCCGCCCCCAAGAAGACCGCGAAACCCAAGTGGGACGGGAAGACCGAGATCCTCGGGGACGGCTCCACTTCCTACACCGGCCCGAAGAAAGGGCAGTTGAAGGCCGAGCCGCTCAAACCCGGTGAGAAACCGCCCCAGTTCGTCGTCTTCTCCTGGGACGGTGCGTTGGAGGGCAGCGACCATCTCTTCTCGCACTACCGGGAGTTCGCAAAGAAGTACGACGCCCATATGACGTTCTTCCTCACCGGTATCTACCTGCTCCCGAAGGACAAGGCGAAGCTCTACCAGCCGCCGCAGCACCCGGCGGGCTCCGCGTCCATCGACTTCGCGACCGGCGACCACATCCGCACCACGCTGGAACAGCTCAGCGAGACCTACGAGGACGGGAACGAGATCGGCACCCACTTCAACGGTCACTTCTGCGGAAAGAAGGGCGGCGGCGACTGGAGCGTCGCCGAGTGGAAGAGCGAGATCGACCAGTTCTACTCGTTCGTCGAGAACTGGAAGACCAACACCGGCTACAAGGACATCGACCCGCTGCCCTTCGACTTCAAGAAGGAGGTCGCGGGCGGCCGCGCCCCCTGCCTGGAGGGGCAGAAGAACCTGCTGAAGGCCGCCAAGAGCTACGGCTGGCGCTACGACGCCAGCTCCGCGGGCGACTTCCAGATATGGCCGGCCAAGAAGAGCGGTGTCTGGGACTTCCCGCTCCAGATGCTCCCCTACGAGGGCGGCACCTACCAGGGCCTCTCGATGGACTTCAACTTCCTCTACAACCAGTCCGACGGCGAGACCGACGGCAACCCCGCCGACTACCCGCAGTGGGAACAACAGACCGTCGAGTCCTACATGTCCGGCTTCGACCGCGTGTACTACGGCAGCCGGGCCCCGCTGTTCATCGGCAACCACTTCGAGGACTGGAACGGCGGCATCTACATGAAGGCAGTCGACCAGGTCATCGAGAAAGTCTGCACGAAGGAGGACGTCAAGTGCGTGTCCTTCAAGGAACTGGCCGACTGGCTGGACGTGCAGAAACCGGAGACCTTGGCGAGCCTGCGCGGACTCGATCCCGCGCAGTCCCCCAACTGGTCGACGGTCGTGCGCTGAACCACCCCCCACCTCAAGGAGAAAACCCAGTGAGATCCAGCAAGTCCGCTGCGAGCAGAGCCCGTCGCGCCACCGTGGTCGCGTCGGCCCTCTCCGCCGCCCTGCTCCCCGTGACCGCCGCCCACGCGGCCGGCGGCACCCCGTCCCCCGTCGTGACCGCGGCGACCACCGACGCGTTCGGCCGCGCCGCGGACGCCCTGCTCACCGACCGCACGGCAGCGCTCCTCGACGGGCCCTCGTCCGCTCGTACGGCCCTGAAGGCGACCGGCGGCGTCCAGCTCGCCGCCGCGCAGGCCACGACCGAGAACACCGCCCTGACCTCCCTGCAGTCCACCCGCTCCCGGCTCGCCGCGCTCGGCGAGGCGTACACCGACGGCGACACCAAGGTCACCGTCGACAGCACCCGCGTGAGCGGCTCCACGGCCACGGTCCAGGTCACCGAGGCCACCACGCTGACGTACGCGAAGATACGCGGCGACGAACCCGCCACCACGGGCTTCACCGCGCACCACGAACTCACCTTCGCCGCCCGCACGGACGGCACCTGGCAGCTCACCGGCGAACGGCTCACCGACCGCGGCCCCCGCCCCGTCAACCAGCCCGCCCCGGCCACCACGGCGGCCACCGTCCGTCCGTTCGCCGTCATCGACGCGCCCAAGTCGGCCACCACCTACCCCGCCCCGGCCAAGCCCAAGAACCTCGCCACCACGACCCCGTACAACTACGCGGCGATGGCGACGTACGCCGAGAAGTACTGGAAGGACTACAACTCCGCCTACCGGCGCTACAACAGCGCCGGCGGCGACTGCACCAACTTCCTCAGCCAGTCCCTCTTCGCCGGCGGCTGGAAGCAGGTCACCAGCTCCACCGAGGACTACAGCACCTGGTACTCCAAGACGAGCGAATCCGACACCTGGATCGGCGTCAACGAGTGGTCCTGGTTCACGCAGACCGCCAAGCGGACGACCGCGCTGGCGAACGCGTACCAGATGGACCTCGGTGACGTGCTGCAGGTGGACTTCGACAAGGACGGGTCGAAGGACCACTCCATGATGACCACGTACCGCAGCTCCAGCGGTGTCCCGTACCTGACCTACCACGACACCGACACTTACCGGCGGTCGCTGTCGAGCCTGATCGCGTCGTACCCGAACTCGGCGTACTACGGCTACCGCAGCTAGGCGCTCCGCTGGGTGGCGCCGTTTTCGTCTGCGGCGCCATTGGGGCTGGTCGCGCCCACGCGGCGGAGCCGCATATCGATACAGCCCCGCGCCCCTACGGGGTGGCGGAACCGCGTTCTTCCCGGATCTGCGCGACTACCCGGGCCACCGACTGGCGCACCACCTCTGTCTCCGTGAGGAAGTGCCAGTAGTCCGGGTGCCTGCCCTCCAGGCCCGCGATCGCCCGGTCCAGGCGGCCCACGGAGTCGTCGAGGGGGCGGGCGTGTCGCGGTTCGGGTGTTGTCCGGCCCGTCATCGCGAGGCGCTGGGCGTCGCGGATGGCGAAGCGGGTGCGGTCGATCTCCCGCTGGGGGTCCTTCTGTACGGCGTTGAGCCGCTCCAGCCGGTCGCGCGCGGCGGAGACGGACTCGTCGGTCGTGTTGAGCAGCGCGCGAACGGTCGACAGCAGGGCGGTGGCGTCCGGCCAGCGCTGTTCGTCGCGGGCGGCGCGGGCCTCCCGTAGCTTCTGCTCGGCCTGCGCCACATGGTCCGCGGCCTGCTCCGGTACGTGCTGGAGGTCCTGCCAGCAGTCGGCGGTGAAACGCCGGCGCAGCTCGCTCATGACCGGCTCGACCTGGCCCGCGCGGGTGGTGAGGGCCTGGGCGCGGGTGCGCAGGGAGACCAGCCGGTGGTCGATCTCGGCGGCCCGCTCGGGCAGCCGCTCGGCCTCCACCCGGACCGCCTCGGCTTCCCGCGCCACGCGTTCGGCGCGCTCCAGTGTCTCCGGCACGCCGTGCTGTCCGGCTCCCTGGTTCAGTTTCGTCAGCTCGGGGGCGAGGGCGGCGAGACGGGCGGCGAGATCGTCCGCCTTGAGCTGTGTTTCCCGTACCGCGTCAAGGGCGTTCGACGCGGCCAGCAGCCCCTGCCGGGCCCGTTCGACCGCCGGGGCCAGCCGGGCCAGCTGTGTCTCCGCCTTGCCGAGCAGCGGCCCGAGGCTGTCACCGAATCGATCCAGCTCCCGCTTGACGCCGGTCAGGTCGTCCTTGGCCTTGGTGAGCTCGGTACGCGCGTGTGCCGCGACCGACGCCTCCAGGTCGTCCCGGTCGAGGTCGTGGGCGTCGACGGCCTCGATGTAGCGGTGGCTGGCCTCGTCGATGCGGCGGCCCAGCGCGTCGAAGTCGGAGATCGCGCGCCGGGCGGCAGGGGAGTCGTCGACGGCCATGATCGTCTCTATCGAGATCCGCAGGTCGCGCTGGGCGGTGTCCAGCTCGTAGAACGCGGCCGCCGCGGCGTCCTTCGCCGCCTGCGCGTCGGCCCGCTGGTTCTCCGCGCGCCCGCCGAACCAGCGCCGGGTGCCGCCGCCGGCGAACGCGGCGGGCAGCGCGAGCGCGGCGATCAGCGGCAGACCGACCAGGGTGAGGGCGTCGCGGAGAGCTTGCCGCACGGGGTGTGCGAGCCGCACGGCATCCGGCGCGGGATGGTGTGCGCCCGGCGTCAACGGCGAGTCCGACTGCGGTGGTGTCGCCGTCACATCCCTCTCCCGTGCTGTGATCCGTCCTGCCCAGTGTCATTCTCCCACCGGTTGGGGACGAACACACGGGCCGATCAGTTCGCGGTTCGGACCGTGACCTTGCCGTCGCCGGTCTGCGCGGACACCCGGTGGGAGCTGGAGTCGCTCCGCGGCACGGACACGTCCTCGCCGCCGTCGCCGGTCCGGGTCGTGACGCGGTACGTGGCGCGGGGCAGCTCCATCGTGACGGAGCCGTCTCCGGAGCGGGATTCCACCAGGTCCGGCACCGAGCCGAGTTCGAGGTGCACCGAGCCGTCGCCGGTCCGGGTGCTGACCTTGCGCGAGGAGACCTCGGCGTGGATCGACCCGTCGCCGGTGCGCAGCTCCAGCGGGCCGGTGGTGTCGGTGACGTGTACGGAGCCGTCCCCGGTACGGATGCTCAGCGCGTCCTCGAAGCCCCGGGCCCGGACGCTGCCGTCGCCGTCCTCGACCTTCACGGCGATTCCGCGCGGTACCTCGATGCGGTGCCGGGCGGCGCAGTCGGCGATCACGCCGGTGCACTTCATCCGCAGCTTCAGCCGGTCGTCCCGCATGGACCAGGTGACCTTGGGATCCTTGCCGACGGCGACCGTGCCCTTGAACCAGCGGGTCACCTCGATCTTGCCCGCCGCGTTGTCGTCCGCGGCGACGATCTCCAGCGCCGAGTCGTCGGAGTCGATGGTGAGCGTGCGTCCCTGGAGCGCGAAGGACCGGTGCTCGGGGTCCTTGTCGTCCCCCGCGGAGGCACCGCACGCGGCGGCCCCCGCGACGAGGAGCGTGACGACACCGGCGGCGGCGACGGTTCGGGCGGCAATGGAACGGGCCATGACGAATTCCCCCTGGGACGGCTGACGAAGGCTCGGCCGGCGCTCCGCGCGCCCGCTCTTGTCCGCTCTTCGTCCTTCGACCGTACGGAGTCCGGGCCCGCCGCGGGATCCAGCGCACTCCCGCATTCCAGGTGGGGATAACCCCCGCACGCGGCCTCACGGACCGGCCCCGGTACGGGTTTGTGGGACAGCGCCCCGGGCAGGGTAGGCTGTCGACTCGTCTCGGGTGCGTAGCTCAGGGGTAGAGCGCCTGCCTTACAAGCAGGATGTCGGCGGTTCGAAACCGTCCGCGCCCACACCAGGAGAAGACCCCGGCCGATCACGGCCGGGGTCTTCTCGTTCAGGTCTTCTCCTCTTCGGGGGTCCCCCGAGTCCCGTACGCGTACTTCAGCTTCGTGCGGGCGTCCACGCGCTCCGCCGCGGCGACCTCCGCCCAGAAGCGGTGGCAGCTGACGAAGACCGCGAGTTCGTGCTCGCGCTGCCGGAGCTTCTCCACCTCGGCCTGTTCGTCGGCCGTCCAGCCGGGGGAGGCGGGGCGCTCCACCTTGCGCCAGCCGCCCGCGTCACTGAAGCCGTCCAGCGGTTCGACCGACCAGGGGAGCCGCTTCAGCAGGGCCGACAACTCGGCCCGGACCTGATGCAGTTCCTCCTGACCGGCGAGGAGGTCACTCGGAAAGTCATAGGTCGTAGCCACAGCGCAATGGTACGCCTGTTCGATTTTGGGTTGCGAGTCCCTTCGGGTGGTTCATACGGACGGATGTGACTCACCCGCACCGGCACCTTCGTGCTCCGCCGGCTGAGTCCGGCGAAACGCGGTAGCTCTTCGGAACCGGCTCCGCATACGTTCGGCCGCATGGCTGACGACTGCTTCGCTCATCCACGACTCGCCGCGATCTACGATCCGCTCGACCCCGACCGCGGCGATCTCGACGCCTACCTCCGGATGGCGGAGGAGTTCGGGGCGCGTCAAGTCCTGGACATCGGCTGCGGCACAGGGGTGTTCGCCCTTCTCCTGGCCGACCGCGGGGTCGACGTCGTCGGCATCGATCCCGCCCAGGCATCCGTCGACGTCGCCCGGACCAAACCGGGCAGTGAGCGAGTGCGCTGGATCTGCGGTGACGCGACAGCCCTCCCGGCGGCCGAGGCGCCACTGCGGGTCGACCTGGCGACGATGACAGCGAACGTCGCCCAGGTCATCGTTGATCCACGCACCTGGCAGACGACATTGCGGGGGGCCTACGAGGCGCTACGGCCCGGCGGGCACCTGGTCTTCGAGACCCGTGATCCTGCCAGGCGCGCTTGGGAAGAGTGGACCCGCGAGAAGTCCTACCGCGTGACGGAGATCCCGGGCGTCGGCTCGGTCGAAAGCTGGGTCCAGCTGATGGAGGTGAGTCTGCCCCTGGTGACCTTCCGCCAGACCTATGTCTTCGCGGCGGACGGGCAGGTGCTGACCTCGGATTCGACACTGCGCTTCCGGGAGCGCGAAGAGGTCGGGACGGACCTGGTCGCGCACGGCTACCTGGTGCAAGACGTGCGCGACGCGCCTGACCGGCCAGGCAAGGAGTTCGTCTTCCTCGCACGACGCCCGGGCCACTTCACGGCGCCCTTCCTCAGCCGGGCAGGGCGCTGAGCTCGCCGCCGTCGGCGAACAGGATGGAGCCGTTGACGTAGCTGCTGGCCGGGCCGGCCAGGAACGAGGCGATGTCGGCGATCTCGCCGGGAGTGCCCGCCTTGCCGCGCGCGTTGGTCTTGTCCAGGACCGCGATGTGCTCGCCGAGCATCGCCGCGGTGCCCTCCGTGTGCACGGGCCCCGGAGACACGGCGTTGACGCGCACGCCGGACGGGCCGAACTCGGTGGCCCAGTAGCGGGTGAGGATCTCCACACCGGCCTTGGAGGCGCCGTAGGCCGCGCCGACCGGAGCGGGCATACGCGCCGCACTCGACCCGACCAGCACGATCGACCCCTGCCCGCGCCGGACCATGCCGGGCGCCAGCGCACCGACCAGCAGGAACGGGGCCCGCGTGTTGACCGCGATGTGGCGGTCGAAACTCGCGGCGTCGGTCGCGGGGGTCGGCGCGAACTCGTACAGGCCCGCGTTGCTCACCAGAATGTCCACGTCGCCGGCGCGCGAGGCCAGACGCAGTGTGTCCTCGGCGTCGGTGAGATCAGCGGCGACGAAACGGGCGGTGCCGCCCTCGTGTGCGATCTCCTTCGCCAGGGCCTCGCCGCGGCCTCGGTCACGCCCGTGCAGCACGACCTCGGCCCCCTGCCGGGCCAGGCATTGCGCGACGGCCTTGCCGATACCCGACGTCGCTCCGGTCACCAGTGCGGTGCTGCCCTGTAATGCGGTGCTGATGTTCATCGCGGTCCTTGTTGCCGTTGTCATGGCGCTTCAGCGTGCTGATCACACCCATGGCGCCCCTGCTCCGTCAACTATGCACAGCAGATGTTCTGTTCGCAAGAACATCTGTGGAGCAGCACTCGGGTGCTACATTGGGCGGGTGAGCGCACCGACTTCGAAAAACGACAAGCGGCGCGGCGAGGCCGAAGACCTGGCGCTGGACACCGATCTGGGCTGGGCGATCCGCATGGTGTCCACCGCGTTCAGCCGCGTCGCCACCGAATCCGTCTCCGAACTGCCCGGGGGGCCACGTGGCTACCTCGTACTGGTCGCCCTGGCCGGCGGCGAACCACCCTCGCAACTCGCTCTCGCCAAAGAGGTCAGCCTGGACCGCACAGTGATGACCTACCTGCTCGACGACCTCGAAGCACATGAACTCATCACCCGAAGGCCCGACCCTCGCGACCGACGTGCACGCCAGGTCCTCATCACCGACACCGGACGCACCCGGCTCAAGCAGGTACGACATGGCCTGTCCGCCGCCGAGGCACGCCTCCTCGCCGATCTGAGCGACCAGGACGCCGAGGCGCTGCGCACCCTCCTCTCCCGTGTCGCGAAGACCGCCCAGCGGGAGTCGCTCGCCCCCGAGGAAACGGACTGCTGAGCAGGGGGCAGCCCCTGCGGCTGTCCCGGCGCCGTCGGCGCCTGGAGTGACGCGTTCGACCTGGATCCGGGCCCGGTGATCGAGGCAATGGCGGGAGCCCGCGACCAACTGCCCGGGGAGGGCGGGTAGTTGGTCGCGGGCTCCCGACGGTGCGACGGTGCGGCGGTCCGACGGTCTAGGCGGGCAGCGCGGCCAGCCAGTCGAGCAGGTGGGTGTTGACCTCCTCGGGGCGTTCCTGCTGGATCCAGTGGCCGCAGCCGGCGAGGAGGTGGGCGGCGTGCAGGGCGGGCAGGGTGACGGGGAAGGCGTCGATCGCGTCGGACAGCCAGGTCGTCGAGGCGTCCAGGGAGCCGCCGAGGAACAGGGACGGCTGGGTGATCGGGGCGCCCGTGTGGTCGGCGAGGTCCTTCCAGTCAAGGTCCATCGCGCGGTACCGGTTCAGGGCGCCGGTCAGCCCCGTACGCTCGAACTCCCCGGCGTAGACGTCGAGTTCGTGCCCCCCGAGCCAGGCGGGCGCGCGGTCGGGGAAGCGGTCGCGCAAGGTGCAGCCCGGGCTCACGAAGTGCGGGTCGGGGGCGTCGGGCGCGGGCATGGTGTCGGCGGACAGGGCGGCGTAGAAACCGGCGAGCCAGCCGCGTACGTCCGGCTCGATCTCCCCCTCGGCCCGGCCCGGCTCCTGGAAGTAGGAGACGTAGAACTCCTCCTTCCCGCCGCCCAGTTGAGCGAAAATCTCGGTCGGGCGCGGGCCGCCGGGCGGGGTGTAGGGGACGCTCAGCAGGCCGACCGCGCGGAACACGTCGGGTCGCAGCAGGGCGGAGTGCGCGGCGATCGTCGCGCCCCAGTCGTGCCCGATGACCACCGCGGGCCGCCCGCCCAGTGCCTCGACGACGGCGACGTTGTCCGCCACCAGGTCCAGCATCCGGTACCCGTCCACGGCGTCCGGCTTCGCGGAACGCCCGTATCCGCGCACGTCCACAGCGACCGCGCGGTATCCGGCGGCGGCCAGCGCCGGCAGCTGGTGCCGCCACGAGTACCAGGACTCCGGGAATCCGTGCAGCAGCAGGACCAGCGGCCCCGTCCCCTGCTCCACCAGGTGGATCCGGCCGGCCGGGCCGTGAACCAGGCGGTGGGTGGCGTCCGTGAGCGGGGGGCCCGGCTGTGGCATGTGTCGTCCTCCGTACGTCTGGAGCACCGGCGGCCGAACCGCGGCGGCGCTACGTCTGCTCGTACGAACGATCCTGCGCCGGAGCCGGAGCCGGCGCGAATCTTCTTGCCGTTTCGGCAAATCGGCTGGGCGGGGAGTCCGCTCAGTGGCCGGCGTACCTCAACTCCTCGACCACACGGGCCGTTACCGGCGCCGGCACCCCGTGCCGCTCGGCCGCGCGCAGCAACGACCCGCCGATCGCGTCGAGTTCGAGCGGACGGCCCGCCTCCGCGTCCCGCTGCATCGACGACCTGGTGGCGGGCGGGAAGGCGTCGTAGCGGGCCAGGGCCTGCGCCGGATCCGCCGGACCGCCGCACGCGGAACTGATCGCGGCGGTCTCCTCCACCAGGGCGGTCAGTTCCTCGCGGTGGCGGGTACGGATGTCGCCGAGGGGGAGGCCGTAACGGGTCGTCAGCAGGGCGAGCGGCGCCAGGAACGACATCTTCGCCCACAGGGCCGCCGTCTCGTCGGCCAGGACCCTGGTGGTCGGACCCGCGGCGGTGAGCGCCTCCGCCAGGGCGTCGAGACGTTCGCGGGGCACCCCGTCGCCCGCCAGGTCCACCTCGGCGAACGGGCTGGCGTGCTCGATCACTCCCGGGGCCACGCGGGTCGACTCGACGCGGATGACGGTCGGGGCGACCCGGTCCGGGCGGTAGCGGGCGCGCAGGGTCGCCGGGTGTTCGACGCCGTTCAGGAGCGGTACGAGCAGGCCGTCGCCGAGTGCCGTGGGCGGGACGCGGTCGAGGGCGGCGTCCAGCGAGGTGTGCTTGACCGCGACCACGCACGCGTCGACCGGTTCGCGGAGGGTGGTGTCCGCCTCCACCCGGGCCGTGAAGTCGCCGTACCGTGCGCTGCGGACCTGGATTCCGGCCGTACGCAGGGTGGCGGCGGTCTCCGCACCGGCCAGGCAGATCACGCGGTGGCCGGACCTGGCCAGGAGCGCGGCGAGCAGGCCGCCGGTGCCGCCGGGGCCCAGGACGGCGACGGTGAGTTCCCGTGCCGCGTCGCTCGCGGTGTCGCTCGCCGTATCACTCGCGGTGTCGCTCGCCGTTTCGTGCGCCATGGTGGGGTCCTCTCATCGGTCGGCCCCTTCGTGGTGGCCGCCTGGAGTGATCATCGCAGGGGCGGGGTTGCGCGGACAGAGCGGACAGATGTCGGTCCGAGGGGCGAGACTGGGGGTATGTGCCGCAGCATCAAGACACTCCGTCCGCCCGTCCTGCCCGAGGAGGCGACGGAGGAGGACATTCGGGCCGCTGCCCTGCAGTACGTGCGGAAGGTGTCCGGCTTCCGGGCGCCGGCCGCGCACAACCAGGAGGTGTTCGACCGGGCTGTCGACGTGATCGCCGAGGCCACGGCCGAGTTGCTGGCCGGGCTGGAGGTAAGGGGAGCCCCCGCTCGGCGGGCCGGGTAGAGCCCGCCGCGGGCTACGGAACCTCGACCGCCTCCGGCTGCCGTCGCATCACGTACGCGGCCCCCGCGCCCGCGCCGAACAGCGCGAGGACCGACACTCCCGTCGCCAGCCAGGTCGCGCCCAGCCAGTGGGCCCCGAAGTAGCCGAGGGCGACGCTGTAGGCGGCCCAGGAGAAGCCGGCCAGCGCGGACCAGGGGAGGAAGTCGCGGGCGCGGCGGTGGGCGGCGCCGGCGCCCAGGGAGACGACCGAGCGGCCGGCCGGGGCGAAGCGGGCGAGGACGACCAGGGCGCCGCCGCCACGGGCCAGGGCCATGCCGAGACGTTCCTGCGCGCTGCTCAGCCGACGGGAGCGGGCGATCGCGCGGTCGAGGCGTGCGCCGCCGCGCCAGGCCAGGCGGTACGCCACCAGGTCGCCCAGCACGGACGCGGTGGTCGCGCAGAGCACCAGCCCCAGGATGTCGGGCACCTCGTGCGGAACCTGGCCGGTCGCCGCACCGGAGCCCGCGGCCGCCGCCGTGGCGGCCGTGATGACCAGGACGCCGCTCGGCAGGACCGGCAGGAACACGTCCAGGAGGACCGACAACGCGACCATGACATAGATCCAGGGGCTGCCGATCAACGCCCCCACACTCTCGAACACCGCGACTCCCCGTGATCCCCCCGTGGTCGGCCGTGCGGCGTCGCCGCGGGTGTCGCGGGGGTGCGGCAGGGGCGGCCCATAACAGCCATACAGCGTACGCCTGGGGCGTGACGGCCCATTGGCCGGGGGCTCGGGTGATCGGCACAGCGTGTTCACCTGGGCTGTCGTGGTCCGGGAGGAGTCCCGAAGCGGGCAGCGGAACGGCGCCCGTCCCGCGTGAGCCGCGCGGGAACGGACGCCGTGGTGCCGGGCGGACCGGCAGGGTCAGGCAGCCACCGGAGTCTGCTGCCTGGCGGGCTCCTCCGCGGCCGCCGAGCGCTTGGCGAGCAGCCGGTCCAGGCCGAAGGCGCCGGAGCCGGTGAACACCAGCAGCAGGAAGGCCCAGCAGAACATCGCCGCGCCCTCGCCGCTGTTCTCGATCGGCCACAGCGCGCCCGGCTGGTGCACCTTGAAGTACGCGTAGGCCATCGAGCCCGAGGAGATGAACGCGGCGGCCCGTGTGCCGAGGCCGATCAACACGAGGGTGCCGCCGATCAGTTCGATGACGGCCGCGTACCAGTTGGGCCAGGTACCGGCGTCGACCGTGGCACCGCTGCCGCCGGCGCCACCCAGGACGCCGAAGAGCGAGGCGGCGCCGTGGCAGGCGAAGAGCAGGCCGACGACGATACGGAACAGACCGAGGGCGTACGGCTGGGCGCTGTTGAGGCGTCCGGTCATGGTGGGGGGACTCCTTCGGTGGGCCGGTCCGGGGAGGGACCGGTCTGGGGGCGGAACCGAGCGGAGAACCCAGGTTAGGTGTGCCTAATCAATGCTTGCAAGTTCAACATTGGGCCAAGAGTTCGACTCTGTTTCCCCTCCTGTTTCGCCCACCACCGCACGTAGGACGCCTCTGGCCACCGCATCCGCGTCCGAAAGCGTGACCGAATCCACACCTGGCCGGGCTCCCGCCGCGGTCACCCAGTGCACCCCCTCCGTGGGGACTCCGAAGGCGAACCTCCTTGGGTGGGCGCGTCCCTGACGGTCGATCAGACGGTAGGGCCGCCGTGTCACGTCCAGCCCTCCGGTCTCGTAGCCGTCCACGATGTGCGGTCGGCACTGCCCGGTCTTCAGCAGCCGGGCGAGCAGGTCGTCGGCCGTCCGCCGCAGATCCGGCTCCGGGAGCCGCGCCTCTATGAGGATGCTCACGCGGACGCCGGAGCCCGGCACCTCGGGGGAGTGCGCCACCCAAGCCCCGTCCTCCTCGCGGACCTCCAGACGCGGCCCGAGCACCTCCACCACTCCCGCCGTCACCAGTGCGGCCAGTTCCTCGACGCGCCGCCGGGGCGGCCCGATGGACAGGAAGGCGTTGAGCGGGGTGTACCAGCGGTCCAGGTGGTCCCGGCGGGAGGTGCCCGCGAGTCCGCCGTGGTCGACGATCTGCCGCAGTTCGTTGCGCAGGTCGCGCAGCACGTCCAGGGCCGCCTTCAGCGGACCGGCGACATTGCCGAGCGCGGCCTGGGTGGCGTCCTCGCGCAGGTGGTCCAGCAGCCATTCCCGCCAGGCGCCGGGATCGGGGAAGGCGCGTCCCGCGTACGGGCGGGAGATCAGGTCCCAGGACCAGCGGTCGGACTCCGGCACGCCGAACTCGTCGAGTACGGCGGTCTCCTCGGGGCTGCCGTACGCGGTGGCGAGGAAACGGTCCCGGAAGGTCGTGGGCCCGAACTTGGTGGCCCAGAGTTCCGTGGCGCCGAACTCGCTGTCCCCGACGAGGCCTTCGTAGTAGACCGTCTCCACCTCCTTCGCCACCAGGGGCCATATCTCCGCGAGGAAGTCCGGGGCCTCGCCGGAGTCGGCGCGCTTGCGGAAGCGGGTGATCGTCTCGTCGGTGAGGATTCGCGGGAGGTGACGGCCGTAGGGGCCCTTCGCGTTGTCGCCGCGCGCCTGGTACGGGATGCCGCGCCGCGAGCCCGCGTACAGCCGCGGCTCGCGGCCGGAGGGGGTGTAGCGCAGCTCCTTGCCGTCGCGGACGAACCGGCCGCCGCGACCGGTCGTCAACAGGCTCATGTGATCGAAGAAGTTGAGGCCCAGGCCCCGCAACAGCACCGGTTCGCCGGGGGCGACGGGGGACAGGTCCACGTCGGCCGGGTTGGCGGGCGGGATGTGGCGCAGGCCGTGGCGTTCGGCGTACGCGGTGTGCCGCCGGACCGCCGGGTCCGCGACGACCGGCAGATGGCCCTGGGCGAGGACGACGGCGGACAGACCGGACAGGACGCGGCCGTCGTCGAGGGTGAGGGACTGACGGCCGTCGGGCGTGTCGTCCAGCCGCACCGCGCGTGCCGTGTGTGTCTCGACGCACAGCCCCGGCGCCGCCTCCCGCGCCGCCCGCGCGAACACCCACTCCAGGTACCGGCCGTACTGGGCGCGGGTCGGGTATTCGTCCGGGCCGAGCGTGCCGCCCGCCCACTCGTGCAGGCTGGGGCCCGGCCGGATCGGTCCCGAGCAGTCCACGCTGTCGTCGGTGAACAGGGTCACCTGCGAGGCCACGGTGTTCATCAGCAGCTCGGACGACTGCGCGGTGCGCCAGACGCGGCCGGCGCCGGGCGCCGCCGGGTCGACGACGTGGACCGTCAACCGGGCGCCGGGCGGGAGGAGTTCCGGTGCGGAGGCGCACAGGCGCTCCAGGACACTGGTACCGCGCGGCCCCGCGCCGACCAGGGCGACGGAGACGGGTACGTGGTCCGTGGTCGGTGCGGGCAAGGGCGGTACTCCCGGGCGTGTGGGGCGCGTGACGGGCTCGTTCGCGACGGAGAGGCGGCGGAGTCGCGGCGGGCGGGGGCAGCGGCGGGAAGCTGGAGAGGTCGGGGCGGTGGCTGGAGGCGGTCGGAGGGATGGCTGAAGCGGAGCGTCCGCCTCATCATGCCGTCGGCTGCCACGGGAGCCGACCCCCGGGGGTCTGGACTGTGGGGCGCGTCACGAGCATCACGGGTCACGGGCACAACAAACGGCCCCAACACGTCGATTACGGGACGAGATCGGACTCCACGACCGTCTCCAGTCGGGGCTTCTCCCCGCGCGGCTCCTGCGCCTGCTCCAGCCGCAGCCGGGCCGAACGGCCGCGCAGGGTCAGTGTCATCAGCTGGTTGCCGAACCAGGGGCCGCCCGTCTTCCGCCAGCTGACCGCCGGCCGGCCACAGCGGCCGTGCCGGGCGAAGCGCCGGCCGAGAACCCGGGCCACCGCGCTCCAGCCGAAGCGGAAGCCGAGCCTTATCGACAGCGGGATGGAGTTGTGGACGGGGGAGCAGGTCAGTTGAAGGACACGGGCGTCCGGCGCCCCCGAATGCGCCTCCGAAGACTCCCCCGAAGGCCACTTCGCCTCGGCCACGTACGCGTGGTGCACGTCCCCGGACAGCACCAGCACGGTGGCCGGCGCGGCCGGTCCCGAACCGACCTCGGCGATCAGCGCCGCCAGCGCGTCGAAGGACGCCGGGAAGGCCGCCCAGTGCTCCAGGTCGGCCTTGCGGCGCAGGTCCTCGCCGAAGCGGGCCCAGCGGGCGCCCTTGTCGCCCCGGCACAGTGACGCGTTCCACGCCTCGGCGTCGTGCACCAGGTGGGGCAGCAGCCAGGGCAGCGAGGTACCGATGAGGAGATGGTCGTACGACTCCCGCGTGTCCAGCGCCTGCTCGCGCAGCCACCGCTGCGAGCCGGCGTCGAGCATCGAGCGGTTCTCCTCGGCGAGGACGCGGGCCGCCCTGCTGTCCACCATCAGCAGCCGGACCCGGCCGAAGTCGCGCCGGTAGCTCCAGCGCACCGCCGCCGCGTCGGCGTCGGCCTCGGCGGCGAAGGCACGCAGCGCGTCGGTGCCGTCGGGAGCCCCGAGCACGGCCGCGTACAGCGGGTCGGTGGCCAGTTCGTCGAGCGACAGGTTCCCCAGGTGCTGGTGCACCCAGTACGACATCAGGCCGCTCATCAGCCGCTCCTGCCACCAACCGGTCTCCCGCATGTCCCGGAGCCAGGCGGCGGAGGTGTTCCAGTCGTCGATGACGTCGTGGTCGTCGAAGATCATGCAGCTGGGCACGGTGGACAGCAGCCAGCGGACCTCGGGGTCGAGCCAGGACTCGTAGTAGAGGTGGGTGTACTCCTCGTAGTCCGCGACCTCGCTGCCCGGCGGGTCGCCCAGGTCGCGGCGGGCGGCGAGCCAGCGACGGGTCGCCGGGGAGGTCTCGTCGGCGTACACCTGGTCGCCCAACAGCAGCAGCACGTCGGGCCGTTCGCCCTCCGGGTCGCCCGCGATACGGGCGGCGAGGGTGTCCAGGGCGTCCGGTCCTACCGGGTCCTTCTCGCCTGCCGGGGGCGCGGCCCAGCGGCAGGAGCCGAAGGCGACGCTGACGGCGGCGCCCTCGCTCGGGGTGTGGATGACGGAGTCCGGGAAGGCGGAGTCCGGCAGCGGCCACACCCGCTTGCCGTCCAGGAACACCTCGTAGGACCGCGTGGTGCCCGGGGTGAGGCCGGTCACGGGGACGAGGGCGTAGTGATGGCCCTCGATCTGGAAGGAGCGGGCCTCGCCGCCGGTGCCGTCCGCACAGCGCACCTCGGCGGCGCAGGGACGACTCGTCTCGACCCACACGGTCGCGGACGAGCCGTCGACATACCTCAGCAGTGGTCCCAGGCGCAGTCCCGCCACGTGATCGCCCTCCTCCGTCGCCCCGTACGGTACGGAACAACGGAGGTGGTCGGCGAGGTTCCGGGGATCACGGTTCGGGAATTCCGGTGTGCGGATCCTGTGTCAGCGGCGCACGAAACGGGCGTCGAGGGCTCGGGAGACCAGGAGCCGGCGACCGGCCGAGTGCTGTCAGCAGCTCGCCAGGTAGCTCGTGAGCGCGCTCTTCTCGGCCGAGTCGACCGAGAGGCCGTAGTAGTACTTCACCTGGACCCAGGCGCGGACGTAGGTGCAGCGGTAGGCCGTGCGCGACGGCATCCATTCGGCCGGGTCCTGGTCGCTCTTGGACTGGTTGACGTTGTCGGTGACGGCGATCAGCTGCGGGCGGGTCAGGTCGTTGGCGAAGGACTGGCGCCGGGCGGTCGTCCAGCCGCTCGCACCGGAGTCCCAGGCCTCGGCGAGCGGGATGAGGTGGTCGATGTCGAGGTCGGAGGCGGCGGTCCAGGTGGCGCCGTCGTACTCGGAGTACCAACTGCCGCTGGTGGCGGCGCAGGCGGAGTCCTGGACGACGTTCGTGCCGTCGCGCTTGAGGACGACCTCGCGCGTGTTGCAGGTGCCGGACTGGGTGATCCAGTGCGGGAACAGGTCGCGGTCGTAGCCGGTGCGGTCCTCGGTGGCCACGGTGAGCGAGGCGAGGTAGGTGCGGGCGGTGGCGGCGCTGACCGGGGTGGGGAGGGCGGCGGACGCGGTCGGGCCGTTGAACAGCGCGACGGAAGTCATGACTCCGGTGAGCGCCGCGAGTATGCTGAGCCGTCGACGCGCGTAGAACTTCGGCATGCGAACTCCCTTGGGGTGGGGGGGCGTTGGAGTGCGAGCCAGGACATGCTCGCCGCTCCGCATTGCGGGGAGATGTGCGTACGGTGAGAAGTTAGTGACGTGAGCATGACACGACAAGACATGTGACGTGAGGGCTTCGCGTACGATGGACGGCGCAGAAGGGGAGTAGCTCTTCGCCGGACCGTCGACATACTGCTCAGCTCGCCTGAGCCGGCGCCCGGAGGCGGACCTCGGATCCTGTGGATCGTGGGGTCGGCCAGCGAGACCTTCGGCAAGCAGTACACGCCCGTGCCGTTCCGGTACGGGTGATGAGTGTGCTGCCGTGCCGAGGTGTCGCTTCGAAGTCCCGAAAGTCTTCGAAAGGCTCAGCACTCTCGGCGGGGCGGCCCCGACCGATTGAGGAACCTTGATCAGCTTCACCGTGACGGCGGTCGTCTTCGGCGTCGTCTTCCTCGCCGAACTGCCGGACAAGACCGCGCTCGCCGGCCTCGTCCTCGGCACCCGCTACCGCGCCTCCTACGTCTTCGCGGGCGTCGCCGCCGCCTTCGCGCTGCATGTCGTGCTCGCCGTCGCGGCCGGCAGTGTGCTGACCCTGCTGCCGCAGCAGGTCGTGCACGCGGTGACGGGCGTGCTGTTCCTGGGCGGCGCGGCCGTGCTTCTGAGGACGAAGGACGAGGGTGACGGCGACGCGGAGATCCGCAAGCCGGAGAACCAGTCCTTCTGGAAGGTCGCCGGCGCGGGATTCATGCTCATCCTGGTCGCCGAGTTCGGCGATCTGACCCAGATCATGACGGCCAACCTCGCCGCCCGCTACGACGACCCGATCTCCGTCGGTCTTGGTGCGGTGCTAGCGCTGTGGGCGGTGGCCGGACTCGGCATCGTCGGCGGAAAGGCGCTGATGAAGAGGGTGCCGCTGCGGCTCATCACCAAGATCGCGGCGGTGCTGATGCTGGGGCTCGGGGTGTGGAGCCTGTGGGAGGCGGTGGCCGGCTGAGGGGCGTCCGGGGCCGTCGGCTGAGCGCCATGGGTCCGTCGGTCGAGCGCCATGGGTCCGCCGGTCGAGCGCCATGTGCCCGCCGGTCGAGCTGAACTTCGGGTGAACCTTATTCGGGAGACGGTAGCGGGAAGCCGTACTTGTTTGTACCGTAGAGAAACAAAGTGGCTCCCGCCTGTTCTCCCTGACCGGCGGGCGGGACCACCTTGTCTCTCTTCGGGGGACAGTGGGAAACATTCCAGCGCCCCCTCGCCACCGTGCCTTGGAGCTGCCGATGACGGCCACCGTCGCGCCCACCGTGCTCACCGCCCGCGCCCTCCTGCTGGACATGGACGGCACGCTCGTCAACTCGGACGCCGTCGTCGAACGGATCTGGCGTCGCTGGGCCGAACGGCACGGGCTGGACGGGGGCGAGATCCTGAAGGTCGTCCACGGCCGGCAGGGCCACGCCTCGATGGCGCTGCTGCTGCCCAACCGCCCCGTGGAGCAGAACCACGCCGACAACGCGCGCATGCTCGCCGAGGAGACGGCGGACATGAACGGTGTCGTCGCGATCCCGGGCGCGCCGGAGTTCCTCGCGTCCCTGCGAGGCCTGCCGCACGCCCTGGTGACCTCCGCCGACGTCCCGCTGTCCACCGCGCGCATGGCCGCGGCGGGGCTGGACCTGCCCGACGTCCGTGTCACCGCCGAGTGCGTCGGCGCGAGCAAGCCCGACCCCGAGGGGTTCCTCAAGGGCGCCGCGGGACTCGGCGTCGCCCCCGCCGACTGCGTCGTCTTCGAGGACTCCGCCGCCGGCATCCAGGCCGGCCGCGACGCCGGGATGCGGGTCGTCGGGGTCGGCCCGAGGGCGGGCTTCCACCGGCCGGACGCGCTGGTGCGGGACCTGACGGGGGTGCGGGTGGAGTCGGCGGGGGACGGGGTCATCCGGCTGTACGTCGGCTAGGGACGTCGGCTGGGGTCGGCTCTCCTTCCTCGGAGGGGCCGGCCGGGCCTACGGCTCCGAGGTCTCCTTCTCCAGTGCGGTGCGGGTCTCATGGTCGTAGACGCCGGGGTTGTCGCCGCCGACGCCACGGGACAACTGGTAGGTGCGCAGCGAGTCCTCGACCTGGGTGCTGAAGTCGCCGTCGGTCTCGCCGTTGTACAGGTACCGCTGGTGCAGGCGCTCCTGGAGCTCGGTGACCTCCGGACCACTGTCACCGCGGCGCAGGACGGGAACGCTCCGGTCGTCGTTCTCGCCCTCTTCCGCGGAGCCCGCGCCTACACCCGCGCCGTCGGTGGCGGTGCTCGTCGGGCTCCCGGTCGCGGAGGCGGCGGTCGGGCTCGGCGAGGGGCTGGACGCGGACACCGAGGGTGACGAGGAGAGCGAAGGGCTCGCGCTGGTCGGGGGCGGAGTGGCGGACGTCGGTGGCGCCGACGGGCTCTCCGTGTCCGGGGACACCGACGCCGCGCTGGTCGAGGCGTCCGGGACAGCCGCCCTGACCTCCTCCGGCGGGGCGCCTTCCCGCGCGGGTGTCTCGTACGCGAACAGCCCACTGGCCAGCCCGGCGGCCGCCACCACGGCGACGACGGCCCCACCGACGGCGAACAGAGCGGTACGGCGACGCCGACGCGCACTCCGCTCGCCCTCGACCGGCCGGTACCCGACGGTCACGTCCTCGTCGCCCGTACCGCCCCCCGCACTGCCTGCCTCGAATATCCGCAGGTCGTTGACGCTGGGCGTGGTGGCCGGGGGCGCCAAGGGGGTCGGCAGCACGGACGTCACGTCGACGGCCGGCGCGGCGGGGGCCGGGCTGGCGGCGGGCAGCAGGGCGGTGGCATCGGCTGCGCCCGGCATGTCCCCGGCGGCTGTGCCCGGCGCCCTCGCCGGATCCGTGGCGGGCAGCGCCGCTGCGGCGTCGACGGTGGGGAGCAAGGCGGTCGTGTCGGCCGCGCCGGGCACGGCGGCGGGATGCGCCGCACCCGGGGCAACGGTCGGCCCGCCGGCGGGCGGCGCGTCTGCGGCGCGGGGCGTGTCGGCCGCGTCCACCGTGGGCAACAAAGCGGTCGCGTCGCCCGCGGACTGCGCGGAGGCCGCGTCGGCGCCGGGACGAGCGGACTTCGGGTCCACGGCGCGCAGCATGACGGTGGCGTCCGGGTCGGGCCGGGCGGGGTTCGGTGTGGTGGGCGTCGTGTGACGGCCTGTGACGGTGGGCCAGGGGTCGCGTCTCTCGGAATCCGCGTCTACGCGGGGAAGCGCCGTGGTCGCGTCCAGGTCGGTCGAGGCGGCGGGCGGGGCGGTAGGCAAGCCGTCAGGCAGGCCGCCAGGCGCCACGCCGGCCGATGCCGCTGCCGCCGTGCCACCCATCACTCCAGCCCTGCCCCCCGACGCCGCCCCCAACGTCTCTTCCGGCCCCGGTTCCAGCTCCCCCTCAGGACCCGGATCCGGCTCCCTCTCCGGCTCCAGCTCCACATATGGCCGTATCCGCAGCGGATCGAAGTCCTCCGCCGCTGCCGCCTCTGCCGTGCGCGCGTCGCGCAGGGCGTCGGACGCTCGTCGGGTGCAGCCGCATGACGGGGTGTTGTCGGCTGCCCTGGGCGTTCCGCACTCCGGGCACAGGTGCCCCTTCGGCTCGTTCACGTGTTCGTCCCTCCCCTCGCGAACTTCAGAGATTATGCAGATCTTCTCCACATCGTCGCCCCGAGCCCCCGGAATGCCGGCTTCCAAAGGGACTCAACAGGCCATAACCGGCCACACCGATCACGATGGAACTCGAAACGGGACGCTCAGGAGGACTTCATGGCCGGGGACGCGCACGCTGTGACCGGGAAGGCGGGAGACGGGCAAGACGGGCAAGACGGGTACGACGGGCGAGGTGGGCGGGAAAGGCACGTGCCCGGCAACGTCCTCGTCTCCATCGGCGCCCTGCTTCTCGGGATGCTGCTCGCCGCCCTTGACTCGACCATCGTGTCGACGGCGCTGCCCACCATCGTCAGTGAGCTCGGCGGCCTGGACCACCTGTCCTGGGTGGTGACCGCGTACCTGCTCGCCTCGACCGCCGCGACCCCGCTGTGGGGCAAACTCGGCGACCAGTACGGGCGCAAGCGGCTGTTCCAGCTCGCGATCGTGATCTTCCTGGTGGGCTCGGCGCTGTGCGGCGCCGCGCAGAACATGCCCCAGCTGATCGCCTTCCGGGCCCTGCAGGGGCTCGGCGGCGGTGGGCTGATGGTGTTGTCCATGGCGATCGTGGGGGACCTCGTCCCGCCCCGCGAACGCGGCCGCTACCAGGGGATGTTCGGTGCCGTCTTCGGGACGACCAGCGTGCTCGGTCCGCTTCTCGGCGGGTTGTTCACCGAGCATCTGAGCTGGCGCTGGGTCTTCTACGTCAACCTGCCCGTCGGCGTCGTCGCCCTCGCCGTGATCGCCACCGTCCTGCGTATCCCGCGCACATCCACGCGGCACGTCATCGACTACCTCGGCACGTTCCTGATCGCGTCCGTCGCCACCTGCCTGGTGCTGGTGGCGTCCCTGGGCGGTACGACATGGGGCTGGGGCTCGCCGCAGATCGTGGGCCTCGCGGTGCTGGGCGTCGTACTCGCCGTCGCGTTCGTGGCCGTCGAGCGGCGGGCCGCCGAACCGGTCCTGCCCCTCAAGCTGTTCCGGATCCGCACCTTCGCCCTGTCCGCCGTCATCAGCTTCGTCGTCGGCTTCGCGATGTTCGGCGCGATGACCTATCTGCCGACCTTCCTCCAGGTCGTCCAGGGCGTCACCCCGACCCTGTCCGGTGTGCACATGCTGCCGATGGTGCTCGGTCTGCTGCTGGCGTCGACGTTCTCCGGACAGGTCGTCAGCCGCACCGGCCGCTGGAAGGTGTTCCCGGTCGTCGGCACCGGCGTGACGACCCTCGGCCTGCTCCTCCTCCACCGGCTCGACGAGCACAGCTCCACCGCCGCCATGAGCGGCACCTTCTTCGTGTTCGGGCTGGGCCTCGGCCTGGTCATGCAGGTCCTCGTCCTGATCGTGCAGAACGCCGTCTCGTACGAGGATCTCGGCGTCGCCACCTCCGGCGCGACCTTCTTCCGGTCCATCGGCGCCTCCTTCGGCGTCGCCGTCTTCGGCACCGTCTTCGCGAACCTGCTCGGCGACAGACTGGCCGACGCCTTCAGAGGCACCCAGCTCCCGCCCGGCGTCTCGGTGGGAGCGCTGGAGTCCGACCCGCGCGGTATCGCCGCCCTGCCGGCCGACCTGCGCACGCCGGCCCTGCACGCGTACGCCTCGTCCATCACCGACGTGTTCCTGTACGCCGCTCCCGTCGCCGTCCTCGGCTTCGTGCTGGCCTGGTTCCTCAAGGAGGACAGGCTGCGCGGCTCGGTCACGGCCCCGGACGTCACGGAGACCCTCGCCAGCAACCCGGTGGAGCGGTCGTCGTACGACGAGGTGTGCCGCGCGCTGTCCGTGCTCGGCACGCGTGAGGGCCGGCGCGAGATCTACCGGAAGATCACCGCACGCGCCGGGTACGACCTGCTGCCCGCGGCGAGCTGGATGCTGCTGCGGATCAAGAGGTACGGCCGGGTCGAGCCGGCCCTGCTCGCCGAACGCACCACCGTCCCGCTGACCGTCGTCATAGAGGCCGCCCGCCAGATCGAGGAGCGGCGGCTGGCCGAACGCCAGGGCCTCGACCTCGTACTGACCGAGCAGGGGAGCGAGGTCGCCGACCGGCTCTCCGAGGCCCGCGCGCAGTCGCTGGCCGAACTCCTCGGCGACTGGTGGGGCCCGGACCGGCCGACGGACCTGACGCAGCTGGTGAACGAGCTCAACACCGAGCTGTGCGGGTCGGAGGCGGAACGTCCGCACGACGGGCGCCCGGAGCCCCGGTTCAGCTGAGGTTCCTGCGGAACCAGTGCTCGGCCGACACGTCGTCGTTGTACGCCTCGGTCTCCTCGTAGCCGAGCCCGGGCGCCGCCCTTGCCGCGCAGGCCCTCGTGAACGAACACCCGGGTGAGCTCGGCGGTGCCGCCCTCCAGCAGCCGTACGCCCGCACTGCCGGCCACTTCGCCGCCGTACCGACCGACCAGCAACTGGCCGCTGGGCGGCGTGAGTTCGGCACCGGTGCGGGCGGCGATCTCCCGCTCCAGCTCGGCGGCGACGGGGGAGTCGAAGGGCTCCGGGGCGATGGTCGAGGCCGTCGAGGCTGTCGAGGCCGCCGTCATTCGTCATGGCGGGCATTGTGGGGCGACGCTCTTCCGGGGCCGCAACCGAAATATGGGTGACTCGTCCCGGGAGTCAAAGGCGTTTCAGGGGCACCTTCCTGGTGTCCTCTTCCTTGCGTCGATCGGGCCTCTGCCGAATCGGCACGCGGTCGACACGTATACGGAGACCGTTTGAGAGGCGTCGCCCGGGCAACCCGGAGGAGGAACCGGCCCGAACGGAAAGCCGGTTGGGCCGAGAACCCGGAAGGCATTCATGTCCACAGGCGTGATCATCGCTCTGATCGTGATAGTGGCGGCAGTCGTCATCGTCGCGGCCGTCCTGGCTCTGCGGGCCCGGCGCGGTCCCGGCGGCCAGAACCTGAAGCGGCGGTTCGGCCCCGAGTACGACCGGGCCGTGGCCCGGCACGACGGGGACACCAGGGCCGCCGAGCACGAACTCACCGAGCGCGTGGAACGGCACGGGTCGCTCCGTGAGCGGCCGCTGGAGCCGGGCCGACGCGAGCAGTACGAGGCTCGCTGGACGGCAGCCCAGGAACGCTTCGTCGACTCGCCGCGGGAGGCCGTCGCCGAGGCGGACCGGCTGCTGGCCGAGCTGGCCGGCGCCCGGGGCTTCCCCGACGGCGCGCAGTACGAGGAACAAGTCGCCGCGCTGTCGGTGCACCACGCGCACCATGTGCACGGCTACCGGCGCGTACACCGCGTCGCCCGTGCGGACGTGGTCGCCGGGCACGACGGTGACGGCCACGCCGGCACCGAGGAGATGCGCGAGGCCATGGTCGAGGCCCGGGCCCTGTTCGAGGACCTGGTGAGCCCGGCCCGGCACGAGAACCACCGCGATCACAGCGACCAGCGGGACCACAAGGACCACCGGGCCCAGGCCCGGGAGTCCGTCGAACCGACCGACGGCGGTACGGCGCCCGCCCGCAACCACGGGCGCGCCCACCTGCCCGGATTCACCAGGCGCCACGCGAAGGGGAGTTGATCGACATGACGGACGCAACTACCGGCCCGGGCGCAGAGGGTGCCCCGCGCGACGGAAAGCCGAGGGGCCGGGCGACCCGCCCCGCGACACCCCCCGGCCACGACCCGGCGACGGACCCGCCCACGGCGATCCCGCACGCCGAGCGGCCCGAGGGCCCGACGACGACGATCCGTCACAAGGCCCATGAGGCGGCCCCGGGCGAGCCGGGCACCCGGACGCGGGACGGCGACGCGGTACGCGGCGCCACGACGGCCGACAGCGACACGACACGCGGCGGCATCGGGTCCGGTGCCGACACCGCGCCCCGCGAGACCGGCGGGATCGGTCGCCCCGGCGCGCTCGGCGGCGACACCGCCGCGGGCCGCGACAGCGCTCCGGGCCGGGCAGGCAGCCCGGGCCCGGAGGCCACCCGCGACCGGGCCGACACATACGGCGAGCCCGGCGGTACCCGCGGCCGTGCGGCCCGCGACGGGTCCGGCGCCGTCGGCGCCACCGATGCCGGAGCGGACGGTCACGGCAGTCGGCTGCTCCCGCGGGACGAGTGCGACAAGCTCTCCCAGCAGCTCCAGCACGCCGTCGCCGGGTTCGTGGACGGGCCGCGGGACTCCGTGGTGGAGGCCGACCACGTACTGGAGGAGGCGGCCGCCCGCTTCACCGAGGCCGTGACCCAGCGGCGCCGTGCGCTCCGCGGCGCCTGGCAGTCCGCGGACGGCGGCGGCGCGGGCAAGCCCGCGACGAGCACCGACACCGAGCAACTCCGGCTGGCCCTGCGGGACTACCGCGAGCTGGCGGACCGGCTGATGCGTATCTGACGCCATCCCGCCCCGACATCCCGAGTAGGTCCGCCGTACGGCTGCGTACGGCGGACCTACTCTGCCGTCTCCCGGAGCTCCCGCCACCGTCGTACGACCTCTTCGACGTCGTACGGCTTCAGTCCCAGCGGGGGCCCGGGCGGCGGCTTGAACATGAGTTCACGGATCTTGACGTTGATGTCCTCGACGAGCTTGCGGACGAGCCGCTCGGTGGGTGCCCGCAGGGCCGCCGCGAGGGTGTCCTCGGCCTCCTTGCGCAGGGCCAGAGTGGGCGGCAGGACGGAGAGGCCCTCGCGGACCATCTTCCGCTTGATCCACCACAGTTCGTCGTAGGTCGTGTCGGTGCCGTCCGGCAACGGCTTTCCCACGCCTGCGAGTTGGGCGAACTCGCCGCGTCTCTCGGCTTCCCGGATCTGCTTGTCCACCCAGGACTCGAACGGAACACCGGGTGGCTTTCGCTCGGTCATGAGTCCATTGTGCCGGACGTGCCATGGCCGGGCGATTTATCATTCGGGGCTGTGTAAAGACACTTCAGGCACTTCAGAAGGAGCGCACGTGCTCGAACTCACCATGGCCGCCGTCTCCGCGGCGGACGCGGGCGCCACGGCCGGCATGCTCATGGCCGACTCGCCCAGTGACCCGGGCGCCGTGCTGCGGCTGGGCCGGGACAAGTCGGTGTGCCGGCTCTCGACGCCGGACGACTGGCTGTTCATCTCCCGGGTCCACCTGGAGTTCCTGTGCGGCCCCGAGGGCACCTGGCAGGTCACCTGGCTGCAGGGCTCCCAGCCCGACCCGTCCTCGGAGGTCCGGCTGACCGTCGGCGAGTACGCGCAGCCCCTGTCCTACGGCGGTACGGTCGCGCTGCCCCGGGGCGGCAGCGGCGAGATCATCATCCAGGACCGCACCGCCCCGCGCAGCGTCAACGTCGGCTTCTACCACGAGGTCTGAGGGGGGCAGGTCCTAGGCGAGCACCCGGGCCAGCGCGAAGCCGTCGTAGCCCTTGCTGCCGACCGTCTGGATCGCCGTGCCGCTCAACCGGGGGTGCCTGCCGATCAGCTCGAGGGCGGTCCGGGCGCCCTGGACGTCCGGCGCGGTGCTGTCCGCGTCGGCCACCCGGCCGCCGCGCACCACGTTGTCGACGACGATCAGGCTGCCCTCGCGGGTGAGCCTGAGCGCCCACTCCAGGTAGTGCGGGTTGTTGTTCTTGTCGGCGTCGATGAAGACCAGGTCGAAGGGGGCCGGGTTCTCGTCGGCCAGCTTGGGCAGCGACTCCAGCGCCGGGCCCACCCGTACGTCGACCAGCTTGTCGACGCCCGCGCGGGCGATGTTGCGGGAGGCCACCTCGGCGTGCCGTGGGCTGTACTCCAGCGTGACCAGGCGGCCGTCGGCGGGCAGCGCGCGGGCCAGCCAGATGGTGCTGTAGCCGCCGAGGGTGCCGATCTCCAGGATGGTGCGGGCACCCTGGATCTGGGCGAGCAGCTGGAGCAGCTTGCCCTGGGGCGCGGTGACGGCGACCTGCGGGAGCTCGGCGGCCTCGCTGTCACGGACGGCCGCCTCCAGGACTTCGTCGTCCGGCGAGAGGTGGGTGGTGAAGTAGTCGTCGACGTCGTCCCAGAGCTGCGACTCGCTCATACACCTGTGCCCTTCATGTATCTAGTTAGATCTGCTAACTAGCTGCGCTAACGAATATAGTCGCGTGCCGTTCCTCTGTCAGCGGGACACCTCGGCGGGTTTCAGCCGATCGGCCCAGGCGCGGGGGCGCGGCCGCGCGAGCGGGACGGGTGGCGCAGGTGCCGCGGGCCATGCGGGCGGCATGGGTGGCGCGGTGCCCGGGGTCGGGGGCAGGCCGAGGTGGCCAGCAGGTGGCCGACCGTGGCAGGCGACTCTAGGGAGAGGCCGCCCGGTGGCTGCGGGGGACTCCCCGCCCGGTGACCGCGCAAAGACCCACCGCCCCCCGCGCACGCGCTACCGCTCCACCGAAGGTGCCGAGCCCGGTAGTGGCCTGCCCGCTGACTCCGTCATGAACCACACCGCCACTCCGCCGACGACGGCCGCCGCCATCATGTAGTAGGCGGGCATCATCATGTTCCCCGTCGCCCCGATCAGCGCCGTCACCACCAGCGGCGTCGTGCCGCCGAACAGGGACACCGACACGTTGAACCCGATCGAGAGGGAGCCGTAGCGGACCCGCGTCGGGAACAGGGCGGGCAGGGCCGACGGCATGGCCGCCGTGAAGCACACCAGCAGCAGGCCCAGCGCGCCCATGCCGAGCGCGACGGCGGCCAGGCTGCCCTGGCGGATCAGGAGCAGGGCCGGGACGGACAGGAGCAGGAAGCCCACGCAGCCCGCGGCGATGACCGGGCGGCGGCCGACGCGGTCGGTGAGGGCGCCCGCGAAGGGCTGGACGGCCATCATCAG
Organism: Streptomyces sp. NPDC050997; assembly: GCF_040660135.1. NCBI lineage: Bacteria > Bacillati > Actinomycetota > Actinomycetes > Kitasatosporales > Streptomycetaceae > Streptomyces > Streptomyces sp. NPDC050997. The sequence goes on along the minus strand of NZ_JBFAGK010000011.1, from coordinate 180,807 downwards.
GGCCATCACGCCGAGCACGACCAGCAGGCCGTGCGTCTCGTCGTACTTGAGCTCACTGGTCAGATAGCTCGGCATGTACGACAGCAGCATGTAGTCGGTGACGTTGAAGACCAGCACCAGGCCCACGCACAGCAGCAGCGCCCTCCACTGGCCGGTGATCATCTCGCGCAGAGGCACCTTCGGGCGATGGGACTCGGCCTTCTCGACCTCGGCCGCGAACGCCGGGGTCTCCTCCAGGCGCAGCCGCAGATAGAGGCCGATGACGCCCATCGGGCCCGCGATCAGGAACGGGATGCGCCAGCCCCAGGACAGCAGATCGTCGGTGGACAGCAGGGCCGTCAACAGCGTGACCAGGCCCGCGCCACCGATGTACCCGGCGAGCGTGCCGAACTCCAGCCAGCTGCCGAGGAAGCCGCGGCGCCGGTCGGGGGCGTACTCGGCGATGAAGGTGGAGGCACCGGCGTACTCGCCGCCGGTGGAGAAGCCCTGGACCAGGCGGGCGGCCAGCAGGAGCAGGGGCGCGCCGACGCCGATCGAGGCGTACGAGGGAATCAGGCCGATGGCGAACGTGCCCGCCGCCATCATGATCATGGTGACTGCCAGTACCTTCTGGCGGCCGACACGGTCGCCGAGGGGGCCGAAGACCATGCCGCCGACCGGACGGACCAGGAAGGCCGCGGCGAAGGCGCCGAACGTGGAGAGCAGCTGGGCGGTCGGGTTGCCGGACGGGAAGAAGACCTTGCCCAGGGTGACCGCGATGTAGCTGTAGACACCGAAGTCGAACCATTCCATCGCGTTGCCCAGCGCGGCGGCCTGCACGGCACGCTTCACGAGCGCGGGGTCGGTGACGGAGACGTCCTTCGGGTCGACGGCGGGGGACGGGGGAGGGGCGACTGTGGCAGTCGGCAAGACTTCGCTCGCCACCTTTCGACGGGGACAGGGACGGACCTGGGCGACGGCGCCGGCGGACAGGCCGAAAGAGTGACCATAGGGGGTACATGTCCCGATCACGGTCCGCACACAAGTCGATGCATGGGGCATGTAAATGCGCCGTGAACAGGCCCGTAGCCCGGTTCCGGAGCGGTTCCGGCGCGGCTGATTTGTGATCCTTCTCGCCCCCTGTGGAGGCAACCGGCCCGCCCGCGCGCTATCGTCATTCGGACAAAATGGGATAAAAGAGGCAGGTGTCAGACGAAGCGGGGGTTGCCCGCGCCCTTCTCCCAGGGGGTGGTGCGAGCCCCTCCCAGGGTTCGCAGGGCGAGCCGACCCGTGGGACGGGGATCGGGAGGCCGACGAGGCGTGGCGAACGCGGAGCGCAGCGGGCGAGCGGCGGAAGCTTTCGGAGCGACGGCCGCGGGCCCGGCCATGGCTGTTCAGGCCCGTCTGCGCGCCGCGCGGCTGGCCCTGTGGCTCGTCGCCGCCGTCCTCGCCGCACGCGAGGTGGCCGTCGTCCTCAGAACGCCCCGGGGCGAACGGCTGACGGACCTGGAGACGTGGGTCGGCCCCCACGGCGTCCTGCATGTCAACGGCTCGCTGTACGACTCGACGAGCTTCACCGGTACACCCTTCGCCGGACTGGTGCTGAAGCCGCTCACCAGAACCGCCGAGCAGGCCCTCGGCTGGGGCTGGACCTTCGGCACCCTGCTGCTGGTCGTCGCCCTCGGCCTGGTCGCCGCGCGCGCCCTGCCCCAGCCGGTCAGCAGACGCACCTCCCTGCTCGCCGCGCCGGTCGCGATCAGCCTGCTGATGCTGTCGCTGCCGATACGCAACGCCCTCCACCTCGGCCAGACCAGCGCCATCCCGGTCCTGCTCGTGCTGCTCGGCTGTTTCGCCGTACGCGGTCAGCGGGCCTGCGGCCTGCTCATCGGCTTCGCGGCGGCCCTGCAGCCCACCGTGCTGCTCTTCGCCCCGCTGCTGTGGTTCACCGGCCGCCGCAAGGCAGCGCTCTCCACCGGCCTGACGTTCGTCGGATGCACCGCCATCGCCTGGGCGGCGATGGCGCACGACTCGTACACCTACTGGGTGCACCACATGGCCGGCACCGGCCTGGGCGGCCAGGCCGACGACCTCGCCAACCAGTCCCTGCACGGCTCCCTGCTGCGGACGGGCCTGTCCGGACCGCTGGAAATCAGCCTCTTCCTCCTGCTGGGCGCGGGCGTCGCCGCCCTGGGCGTACGCCGTGCGGTGCGCTACGCCCGCGACGGACAGCTGCTGCTCGCCGTCGCGATCACCGGCTGCGCCGCGATCGCCGTCTCACCGACCACCTGGCAGCACCAGCTGCTGTGGGTGCTGCTCGCGGTCGTCGGCCGGGTCGGCAAGCGGTCCTCCGACCGGTACGTGTGGCCGCTCGCCGTCGTCCTGGTGATGACGCTGCCCGCGAGGATGATGCTGCCGGACATGCCCTCGCTGTACGGCCTGCGGGACAACATGGTGCTGCTGGCCGCGCTCCTCGCCGCCACCGTCGTCCCGTTCCTGTCCCGCACCTCCCCGCACTACCGGTCACCGGTCCCGACCGAGTACGCGCCCCCGGCGCCCGCGCGCTTCCGGCACGTCACGCCGCCGCCCTTCCTGCGCCGGGTCCTCACCCGCCCGAACCTCCTGCTGGAACTGCTCCTCATCCGCGTCACCTACGCCGCCTACGGCCAGGTCCGGTCCGTGGTGACCGCCGACCGGGCCACCGCCGAGCAGCACGGCCGCCAGATCCACTCGCTGGAGAAGTGGCTGTCCATCGACATCGAACGCTGGGCCAACCACACCGTGGCGACGGTGGACTGGCTGCGGAACTTCTTCGACCACTACTACGTGTCCTTCCACTTCCTCGTCCCGCTCGCGGTCCTCGCCCTGCTCTACGTCCGCCGCCCCGTGGACTACCGCTGGGCGCGCTCCACGCTGGGCCTCGCCACCCTGTTCGGTCTGCTCGGCTTCTGGCTCTACCCGCTGGCCCCGCCGCGCCTGATGCCGGGCTCCGGTTTCATCGACACGGTGCACGGCGTCCAGGACTTCTCCAAGCCGGACTACGGCGTGATGACCGAGGTCGCCAACCAGTACGCGGCGATGCCGTCGCTGCACTTCGGCTGGTCCCTGTGGTGCGGCATCGTGATCGCGGTCCTGGCGCCCAAGTGGTGGATGAAGGCCCTGGGTCTGCTGCATCCGCTGTTCACCCTGTCCGCGATCGTGGCGACCGCCAACCACTGGATCCTCGACGCGGTCGGCGGCGCGGCCGTGGTCGGCGCGGGCTTCGGCCTGACGTACCTGCTGACGGGGCCGCGCGCGGCCACCGTGACGGCCGCCGCGGCCAAGCTGGACTCCGACGACCGTGGCGTACCGGTGGGTGAGCGGTCACCCACCGGAGGGTGACCTGGATCGCCGACCGTGCGGGTGGCCGGTGACCAGCCCGCCACTTCTCTGGAGGACGTCATCACTCAGCACCTGGACACCGCGGGATCCCTCGCGGGCGACGGCGGCCCCCCGCCCGCGGCCTCCGGCACGGCACGGCGGGCCGGCCGCCGCGTCACGCGATCGGTGCCGGTCGTGGTCCCCGCGCTGGTCTCCCTCGCCCTGGGCCTGTGGGGCATCGACCGTCAGAACAGCATGTGGCGCGACGAGTCGGTCACCTACCAGGTGGCCCACCGCTCGCTCGGCGACCTGTGGGGCCTGCTGGGCCACATCGACGCCGTCCACGGCCTGTACTACCTCCTCATGCACGCCGTGTTCGCCGTCTGGGACGGCGGCGGCCTGCTCGCCCTCAGGCTCCCCTCGGCCCTGGCGACGGCGCTGGCGGCGGCGGGAGTCGGCGCGATCGGCGCGCGGCTGGCGGGCCGCCGCTCCGGCACCCTGGCGGGCCTGGTCTTCGCGGTGCTCCCGATCACCCAGCAGTACGCCCAGGAGGGCCGCTCGTACGCGCTGGTCACGGCGGGTGTGACCTGGGCGACGTACTTCTTCGTCCGGGCCGTGGCCGACTCCCGCGCCCGCTGGTGGACCGCGTACGCCCTCACTCTCGCTCTCGCCTGCTGGCTGCACGAGTTCGCGGTGGCGGCACTGGTGGCCCACGCGCTGACGCTGTGGCGGTCGCGGGTGCCCCGTCGGGTGTGGCGGAGATGGGGGATCGCGGCGGCCTGCGTCGCGGTGAGCGTGCTGCCGCCGGCGGTGGCGAGCGCCGGACAGGCGGAGCGGCAGCTGGGCTGGCTCGGCCGCCCGAGTCCGAGCGCGTGGCTGCTGTTCCTGGGACTCTCGGCGGCGGGCACGCTGCTGTGCCTGCTCCTGGTACGCGCGGGTTCCGGCGAGGCCCTCGCCCGCCTCGCCCTCCCGCTGCTGATCGCGCCGGCCGGCCTGCTGATGCTGATCTCGCTCGTCAAGCCCTGGTACGTCGACCGGTACGTGCTGTACGGCATGACCGGGCTGGCGTTGCCGGCCGGGGCCGCGCTGTCATGGGCCCTCGGACAGCGGCACCGGCTCGCCCCCGTACCCCGCGCGCTGGCCGCGGGTGTGCTGGCGGGCGCGGCGGTCGCCGTCCTGCTGCCGTGGTCGTCGCTGGTGCGCGCGCCGGAGAGCCGTAAGGACGACGTCGTCGCGGTCGCCCGCGCCGTGGAACGGACCGCGCGCCAGGGCGACGGCGTCCTGTTCATGCCCGCCCGTCGCCGCGAGTGGCTGCTGTCGTACCCCAGGGTCTACGACCGTCTCGACGATCTCGCCCTCGCCGCGTCACCGGCGTCCTCGCACACCCTCCAGGGCACCGAACTCCCCGTCGCCGAGATCCGCCGCCGCATCCTGGAGTCGGACCGTGTCATCGCCCTCACCGACCCGCCGGGGCAACCGCTCGACCCCTTCCCCGGGGAGAAGGTCAAACGGCAGGTCCTGAGGGAGGACTTCGAGCTCTGCGAGCGCGTCCCGCTACTCGGCGCGCAGGCCCTCGTCTACGCCCGCCCCGGGCACTGCTAGCCCCCGGGCACCGCCGGCCCCGGGCCCGCCCGACACGGACGGGCCGACGGCGCCGGGAAGCCGTCGGCCCGAGTACCCGGGGTGTACGTCAACCCGTGCTGACCCGGAGCTCCTTCACCCCGTTGATCCACGCCGACCGCAGCCGACGCGGATCGCCCGTGGGTTTCAGGGTCGGCATGGCGTCGGCGATCGCGTTGAAGATGAGGTCGATCTCCAGGACGGCGAGGGACTTGCCCAGGCAGTAGTGCGGGCCCCCGCCCCCGAACCCGAGGTGCGGATTGGGATCGCGGGTGATGTCGAAGGCGTCCGGGTTCTCGAAGACGTCGGGGTCGTGGTTGGCGGAGGCGTAGAACAACCCCACCCGGTCACCCTTCTTGATCTGCTTGCCGCCCAGTTCGGTGTCCTGGGTGGCGGTGCGCTGGAAGGAGTTGACGGGAGTCGCCCACCGCACGATCTCCTCGGCCGTCGTCGCCGGCCGCTCCCTCTTGTACAGCTCCCACTGCTCGGGATGGGTGAGGAAGGCGTGCATGCCGTGGGTGATGGCGTTGCGGGTGGTCTCGTTCCCCGCCACGGCCAGCATCAGCACGAAGAACCCGAACTCGTCCGAGCTGAGGTTGCCTTCGTCCTCCGCCGCGACCATCGTCGTCACGATGTCCTTCGCCGGGCACTGCTTGCGATCGGCGGCCATGTTCATGGCGTACGCGATGATCTCGGTGGCCGACTCCGCGCCGACCTCCTCGGTGATCGCGTACTCCGGATCGTCGTACGAGATCATCTTGTTGGACCAGTCGAAGATCTTGGCCCGGTCGTCCTGCGGGATGCCGATGAGCTCGGCGATGGCTTGGAGGGGCAGTTCGCAGGCGACCTGGGTGACGAAGTCGAAGGAGCCGGAGTGGGCACGGGCGCTCGCCGCGATCGCTTCGGCACGGGAGCGCAGGTTGTCCTCCAGCGCGCGGATGGCCCTCGGTGTGAACACCCGCTGCACGATCTGCCGGACCCGGGTGTGCTCCGGCGGGTCCATGTTGAGCAGGATCAGCCGCTGGACGTCGATCGAGTCCCGCTCGATGTGTTCGTTGAAGCGGATGATCGCCGTGTTGAGGTACGAGGAGAAGATCTCCGGGTGCGTGGAGACGTACTTGACGTCCGCGTGCCGCGTCACGGCCCAGTATCCCTCGTCCTGGAACCCGGCGAGGTTGCTCGCCTGGGGGATCCAGCGGACCGGTTCGGCCCGGCGCAGCTCGGCGAACTCCGGGAGGGGGACGCGGTGTTGCAGCAGGTCGGGATCGGTGAAGTCGAACCCGTCGGGGAAAGCTGGACAGGGCATGGGCGACTCCGGCTGAGGTTCTTGGCCGCGTGAGTTCTGACGGTCCATCAGGAATGAGGTCGCCGTGAAGGTAGTAACGGGTTCTATAAGTAGCAAGAGGCGCGGCGCGCCGAATTGCCTGCACGACCCTTGCGGTTGCGGGCGGCCGGTCAGCAGACTGCAGGTGGAACTAGAACACGTACTAGTTCCGCGTGGCGGGCCGGGCCGGGACGCCCCCGCGCCGCGCGGGTACCGGAGGAGAGGAACTCCCCATGGCCGCGGAACCCGTGATCGTCGAGGCTGTACGCACCCCCATCGGCAGGCGCGGCGGCGCGCTCGCCAATCTGCACCCCGCCTATCTCCTGGGCGAGACCTACCGTGAACTCCTCGGCCGCACCGGCATCCCCGCCGACGCGGTCGAACAGGTCGTCGGCGGCACGGTCACCCACGCCGGCGAACAGTCCATGAACCCCGCGCGCACCGCCTGGCTGACCGTCGGCCTGCCCTACGAGACGGCCGCGACGACGGTCGACTGCCAGTGTGGCTCCTCGCAGCAGGCCTCGCACATGGTCGCCAACATGGTCGCGGCCGGGGTCATCGACGTCGGCATCTCGTGCGGCGTCGAGTCGATGTCGCGGGTGCCGCTGGGGTCCGGATCGAAGCACGGGCCGGGGAAGCCGTTCCCCGACGAGTGGAACGTGGACCTGCCCAACCAGTTCGAGGCGGCGGAACGGATCGCGCGACACCGCGGACTGACGAGGGAGAACGTCGACTCCCTCGGGCTCGTGTCCCAGGAGCGGGCGGCCGCCGCCTGGTCCGAGGAACGCTTCAAACGGGAGACGTTCGCGGTCCAGGTGCCGACCACCGAGGACGAACAGCGCACCGGCCAGGGCATGTGGCGGCTCGTCGACCGCGACGAGGGCCTGCGTGACACGTCGATGGAGGCGCTGGCGGGGTTGAAGCCGATCATGCCGAAGGCCATCCACACGGCGGGCAACTCCTCGCAGATCAGCGACGGCGCGGCGGCGATCCTGTGGGCGTCGAAACGGATGGCGCGGGCGCTGAAGCTGCGGCCCCGCGCCCGGATCGTCGCCCAGGCCCTCGTCGGAGCGGACCCGCACTTCCACCTCGACGGCCCCATCGACGCCACGCGCGCGGTACTGGGGAAGGCGGGCATGTCCCTGAAGGACATCGACCTCGTCGAGATCAACGAGGCCTTCGCGTCCGTGGTGTTGAGCTGGGCCCAGGTCTTCGACCAGGGCCTCACGAAGGTCAACGTCAACGGCGGCGCGATCGCGCTCGGCCACCCGGTGGGAGCCACCGGAGCCCGCCTCATCACGACGGCCCTGCACGAACTGGAGCGCACCGACAAGGAGTTCGCGCTGATCACGATGTGCGCGGGCGGCGGCCTGGCCACCGGCACGATCATCCAGCGGCTGTAGTCGTCCACTTCACGAACGCGCTGAACGCGCTGAACGCGCTGAACGCGCTGAACGCGCTGAACGCGCTGAACGCGCTGAACGCGCTGAACGCGCTGAACGCGCTGAACGCGGCGGGGCCGGGGGTGAGAGCCGGCCCCGCCGGGGTTCGGAGTCGCGGACGGCGATGGTGGACGGCGAACCGAATGTCCGTCCGGGGTTCACAACCACCGCATCCCCGCCTCGAAGCTGTCGCCCCCGTTCGTGTTGAACGCGATCGCCGCCTTCGGGGCATGGCGGCGGATCAGGTTCACGGTCTGCTCGAAGAGCGGGAGGAGAGGTTCCGGCTTGCGGATTCCGCCGCCGATGACGACCACGTCCCAGGGACGTTCGGACAGGGCCGTGATCATCGTGGGCTCGGCCGAGCCGTCCAGCGTGATCATGGTCAGGGTCGCATCGATGTCGTGTTCGGCGAAGCGGGTCAACTCCCGGTCGAGGGTGGTGAGGATGGCGTCCGCGTCGATGCCGGGCACGGTGCGCGGGTCGACTCCGAGAATGAGCACAGAGGGCATGTCGCGGGAACGTCCAGTCGGGCGTGGCGGTTCCCGGGTGTCGGAGGAGACGCGGACCGCCGGGAAGATCGTCCTCGTGCCCTGAGCAGGACGGGCAGGGGCTACTCCCGCCCGGACGCCACCACCGCCAACACCCCCACCACCACGGCCGTCACCAGCAGCGGAATCCCCAGTCCGTGGTGGACCACCAGCCACGCCCCGAGTGCCGCGCCCGCGAGCATCGCGACGACCGACGCCGTACGGCGGGGGGAGCGCGTCCCGGGGCCGCCGCCCGCGCGGGAGTCGGCGGCGAGGCCGGTCAGGGTCATCGTCAGGACCGTTGTCGTGAGGTCGGGGATGCCGAGCCTGCGGACCGTCGCGTTGCGCAGGCCCATCGCGAAGGCGGTGACGGCGATCAGGGCGTAGACGGTGGCCGTGGCGTCCGGGGCGGCGAAGGCGACCGCGGCCGACGCGCCCAGCAGGACCGCCTCGGCGGCGAGGGTGAGCCGCGCCCAGGTGCGGCGGGAGCCACCGCCGAGGCGTACGGCGATCCGTCCGCCCACCACCGCGCCCACCACGAAGAAACCCAACGACGTCAGCGTGTGCGGCGCCGAGAAGCCCGGCGCTCCGGCGGCGGCGAAGCCCAGCACCACCACGTTGCCGGTCATGTTGGCGGTGAAGACGTGCCCCAGCCCCAGATAACTCACCGCGTCGATCAGTCCGCTGACCACGGTCAACGCCAACAGCACGGGTACCAGACGCAGTCCGCGCTCCTCCACTGTGCTCATGCGCTCTCCGGTCGGCTGGACGGGCGGGGTGCGCTCAAGTCCACCACGGGCGCGGGACACTCGCGCGGAGGCTCTGCAACGAGGCTGGTCGGATCTGCGGCATACCTACGACGGCTCACGCACCGGGCGTGTCGAAGGTGACCGGCGTCTCGAAGGCCGCCCGGCGAGTCGCGCGGCGCAGGGCGCGGAGGATCGCCGGGCCGACCAGGAAGGTCAGCACGACGGTGACCAGGGCCCGGCCCAGGTCCCAGCCCAGCGAGGTGGCCAGGCAGTAGGCGACGAAGCGGGCCAGGTTGGCCGGCACCGCCGCGTCCGGGGCGAAGGCGATGTTCGACGCGTTCTGCTGCATGAACGGCCAGCCGGCCAGGTTCATCACCGTGCCGTAGGCGAAGGCGGCGAGGAAGCCGTACCCGGCCAGCAGACCGAGTTCCGGCCGGCCGCGTAGACGGTCCGGACCCGGCAGCAGGCCCGCACCCATCGTGAACCAGCCCATCGCCAGCATCTGGAACGGCATCCACGGGCCCACCCCGCCCGTGAGCAGCGCCGACGCGAACATCGTCACGGAGCCGAGCACGAAGCCGAAGCCGGGGCCGAGGACCCGCCCGCTCAGCACCATCAGGAAGAACATCGGCTCGATACCGGACGTCCCGGCCCCGATCGGCCGCAGCGCCGCCCCCGTCGCCGCCAGCACGCCGAGCATCGCCACCGCCTTCGGGCCGAGCCCCGACTCGGAGATCGTCGCGGCGACGACGGCGACCAGCAGGACCAGCAGACCCGCGAAGAGCCAGGGCGCGTCCTGCGCGTGCGCGCTGACCTGGGAGGTCGGCGGGGCGAGGAACGGCCAGCAGAAAGCGACCACGCCGACCGCGCTGACCAGGGCGAGGGCGAGCAGGGAACGGGGGCCGAGACGGACGGCGCGGGCCTGGCGGGTGCCGTGAGCGGCGGTCATGACAGGGCCTTTCGCACCTGGGCCACCGTGAGCCACTTCCGCGGCGCCAGGATCTTGGCGACCTGCGGGGCGAAGGACGGGGACGCGACCACCACGTCCGCCGTCGGCCCGTCCGCGATCACCTCGCCGTCGGCCAACAGGACCACCCGGTGGGCCAGTTCGGCGGCCAGCTCGACATCGTGCGTGGCCAGCACGATCGCGTGCCCCTCGGCCGCCAGCCCCCGCAGAACGGCGACCAGGCGCGCCTTCGCCGCGTAGTCCAGGCCCCGGGTCGGCTCGTCGAGGAGCAGCAGTGGAGGGCGGGCCGCCAGCACCACGGCCAGGGCGAGCGCGAGTCGCTGCCCCTCGGAGAGGTCACGCGGGTGGGTGTCGTCGGTGATGCCGGGCAGCAACTCGGACACCAGCGCCCGGCAGGTGCCCGCCGCGGCGCCCGCGTCCCGGTCGGCGGCCGCGCACTCGGCGGCGACCGTGTCGGCGTACAGCAGGTCCCGGGGCTCCTGCGGTACGAGACCCACCCGGCGTACGAGGTCACGCGGGGGTGTCCGGTGCGGTACGGCTCCGCCGACCCGGACGGATCCGGCGGCCGGCGCGACCAGCCCGACGAGCGCGGAGAGCAGCGTGGACTTCCCGGCGCCGTTGCGGCCCATGAGGGCGACGGTCTCGCCGGGGGAGACGGTGAGGTCGATGTGACGGAGGGCCTGGACGCGGTCGCGGCGGACGGCGAGGGAGCGGACGTCGGCCGTGGGCCTGCCGGCCGTGGTGGCAGGGATGGGCGGGGGCTTTTTGCGGAGGCGCCAGCGGGAGGCAGGGGCGGGGGTGTTGGCGGTGGTCGTGGCTGTGGTGGCGGGGTGGGGAGCGGGCGACGGGAGCGGTTCGGCGACGGGTCCCGTGACGGGGTCGGGGCCGGGCCCGGTGACCGGTTCGTCGTGGGTTCCCTCCCGTCCGGTCAGCCGCTCCCGCAGGTCACCGGCCCGGCGCCGGGCGTCCCGGACCGTCAGGGGCAGGGGGGACCAGTCCGCGAGGCGGCCGAGGCCCACCACTGGCGGGTACACCGGCGATACGGCCATGATCTCGGCCGGGGTGCCGAGGACCGGCGCGGCTGAGGGCGCCGGGAGGAGGGCGACCTGGTCGGCGTACTGGATGACGCGTTCCAGGCGGTGCTCGGCCATGAGGACCGTCGTGCCGAGGTCGTGCACGAGTCGCTGGAGCACCGCGAGGACCTCTTCGGCCGCCGCCGGGTCGAGCGCGGACGTCGGCTCGTCGAGGACCAGGACCCGTGGGTGCGGGGTGAGGACCGAGCCGATCGCGACCCGCTGCTGCTGGCCCCCGGAGAGGGTGGCGATGGGTCGGTCGCGCAGGTCGGCGAGGCCCAGGAGGTCGAGGGTCTCCTCGACGCGGCGGCGCATCACGTCCGGGGCGAGGCCCAACGACTCCATGCCGTACGCGAGTTCGTCCTCGACGGTGTCCGTGACGAAGTGCGAGAGCGGGTCCTGGCCGACGGTCCCGACCACATCGGCGAGTTCGCGCGGCTTGTGCGTGCGGGTGTCCCGGCCGGCGACGGTGACCCGGCCGCGCAGGGTGCCCCCGGTGAAGTGCGGGACGAGTCCACTGACCGCGCCCAGAAGGGTGGACTTGCCCACGCCGGACGGGCCGACGAGGAGCACGAGTTCGCCTTCCGGCACCTCGAAGTCGACGTCCCGGACGGTGGGTTCGGTGGCGCCGTCGTACGTCACGGAGACGTTCTCGAAGCGGATCACGACGGTTCCTTGAGTGAGGACTTGAGTGAGGACTTGAGTGAGGACTCGGGCGAGGACCTGGGCCGGAAACCGGGCGAGGACGCGGGAGCGACAGCGGAAGCGGGGGCCGGTGCGACGAAGGCGGGGAGGAGGCCGAGGAGGACGGCCGCCGCGGGCCACACGGGGAGGGCGGGGGTGACGAGGGGGACCACGCCGGGGTGCAGCGCCTCGGGGTCGTGGGAGGAGGCGAGGGTCAGCAGGACGGCGACGGCGACACCGGACCCGGCGACCAGCCAGGCGCGGACGTCCCACCGGTCGGGGCGGTAACGGGTGCGCGGGGAACGCCGGCCGCCGAGGTGCAGACCGGCCAGGGCGGCGGCGAGCCCGGCGAGCAGGACCGGCAGACCGTAGGCGCCGCCTTCCGCGGTCAGCAGACCGTACGTTCCCGCGCAGACGCCGAGCAGGCCGCCGAGGGTGAGGGCGGCGGTCGTACGGCGGACGGGGGCGGGGACGTCGGCGGTACGGCCGTAACCGCGGGAGTCCATCGCGGCGGCGAGGGAGACGGAGCGTTCGAGGGCGCCCTCCAGCACCGGAAGCCCCACGTGCAGGAGGCCGCGGACGCCCTTGTCCGGGCGGCCGCGCAGGCGGCGGGCGGCGCGCAGCCGCTGGACGTCGGCGATGAGGTTCGGGGCGAAGGTGAGGGCGACGACCACGGTCACGCCCATCTCGTACAGGGCGCCCGGCAGGGACTTGAGCAGCCGGGCCGGGTTCGCCAGCGTGTTCGCCGCGCCGACGCAGATGAGGAGCGCGGCCAGCTTCAGACCGTCGTAGAGCGCGAAGAGGAGCCCCTCGGCGGTGACCCTGCCGCCGAGGCGGATGCCCTGCGCCCAGTAGGGGAGGGGGACTTCGGGGAGGGTGACGATCACGTGCGAGCCGGGGATGGGGGAGCCGAGGACCACGGCGAAGAGGAGGCGGATGAGCAGGACGGCCACGGCGAGCTTGGCGAACGCGGAGTAGGAGTGCGCGGTGGGGGTGTCGGGGCGGCGGGCGGCCACGACGTAGGCGGAGGTGGCGATGAGGAGGGCCAGCAGGAGCGGGTTGGTGGTGCGGGTGGCGGCGGTGCCGAGGCCCAGGGCCCACAGCCACCAGGCACCGGGGTGCAGCACCGCCCGGCGCTGGTACCGGCGGCCGGACCACTCGCGGCTACGACGCATCCCCGCGCCGCTCCCCGCGCCGCCTCGCCTGCCACATCGCCGCCGCGCCCAGTACGGCGACAACGGCCACCCCCGCGAACAGGCCCACGGAAGGCCCCCCGCCCGCCGAGCCCTTCTCGTCCTTGGGGGTCTGCTCCTCGGCCGTGGCCCCCGGCGTCCCTCCCGTCGCCACCTGCTCCCCGCATCCCGTCCTCGGGTAGCCCGAGATCGCGCACAGCAGGGCGTTGGTGTCGTAGCGCAGGGGTTTGGCGACCGAGGCCAGGGCCTCGGCCGTCGTGGCGTCGGGGGAGACGACGGCGCATGCCGTTCGTCGCGTCGGCGGGCTCTCGCCGGACGGGGCGTCCGTCCCCGTGCCGAAGTCGATGACCAGGGCCACCCTCTTCTTGCCGGCGCGCGCGGGCGAGTCCGCGCAGATCGTGCCGAAGTCCGCCGTGCCGCGCGGCTGTGCCGCGTCGCCGGAGTCCTCGCTCACCGCGAAGCGGAAGCCCTGGACGTCCTTGTCGGAGGGGCGGGCGGTGGAGGGGCCCTGGGTCGCGTACGCCCACTGGTCGCCGTCGCGGTCCCAGAAGGACCAGTAACGGTAACCGGCGGCCTGCGCCTGGCCCATGGCCCCCACCAGGAGGAACAGGACGGTCACGAACAACGTGCCGGCACGGCGGCGGGTCACGGCCGCTTCCTCTTGTTGCGGCCGCTGATGAGGAAGCCGATGCCCGCTCCGGCGGCGAGACCCGCGCCGACGATCCACCAGATGTTCCCGCTGTCCGAGTCGTCGCCCTTGGCGGACTCGGCGCTCTCGCCGGACTCGCCGGACCGCGCGGTCGCCGTCCGCGGGGCGGGCCCCGTCGCGTTGAGCTGCCTCACCAGGTCCGTGCCGCCGAAGTCACGCGGATCCGTGCCGGTCGCGTGCGCGGCGAAGACCAGTTGGGCGTAGGCGGCCGGCCCGCTCTGCTTCGCCCACGCCGACGAGTTCCGCTCCAGCCACTTCAGGGGCCCGGCGGCCCGCCCGGCCCCGCCCTGCGCGGCGAGGGCGACGACGGCGTCGGCGGTGTTGCCGAAGTCGGGCTGGTCGGTGGCGCCGGGGAGGGCGGACATGAGGTGGTCGTCCTTCGCGAGCGCCTTGGTGAGGTAGGCGGCGCCGTTGGCGGCGGCCTGCCGCGGGGCGAGCGAGCCGGAGTCCGAGCAGGCGGCGGCCTCGTCCCGCGCGGCGGGCTCGACCACCAGTCCCTTTCCGAGCGCGCCCACGACACCTGCCGCCGTGGCGTCCGCGTTGGCCGCCAACGTGCCCTTCTTGTCGGGCTGGAAGGCGAAGGCACCGGCACTGGCACCGGTACCGGCGCCCTTGCACGGCAACGCCAGCTTCATCAGGGCGTCGTACGGCGACCGACCGCCCTTCCTGACCTGCGCGGGCTTCTCCCCTACGGCGGTCAGCGCGCCGACGACGACGGACGTCGAGTTCGTGTCGCTGGCGCCGCCGGGTGTGTAGCCCCAGCCGCCGTCCGTGTTCTGCGCCGACTTCAGCCAGGCGACGGCCTTGCCGGTGGCGGCCTGGTGGCCGCCGAGCGCGGTGAGGGCCTGGACAGCGGCGGCCGTGTTGTTGGTGTCGACCATGACCTTGGCGTCGCACGCCTTGGAGACGTCCGCGCGGAAGGGCGCGAAGGCGCCGTTCGCGCACTGCTGCCCGGTCAGCCAGTCCACCGCCGAAGCGGCGGGCCGCACGCCCACGGTGTGCTGGGCGAGCAGCGCGAGGGACTGACGCCAGACGCCGTCGTACGTCGGGTCGGTGCTGCCGTAGAGCCCGGAGGGGAGCGCGGGTTTCGCGGACGGGGACGGGCCGGCTGCGACGGCGGGCGCGGTGACGGCGCCGATCACGGCGGTGGCGGCGGCCAGAACCGAGGCGTTGCGGCGGACGTTCATGATCGGCGGGTGCCTCTCCCTGAGGGGAGTCAAACAGCACGGGACACCCCGGCGGCTCGGCTCCGTATACCTCGACGGTGCCGCACACCGGCCGGTCGCCGGTGCACGTGAGCCGGTCACGTCCGTACGGGGCAATCCGGCTCGCCGCTTTCGACGGCGGCTCACGGTTGCGGGCCAGCGCCGGATTTACACCGGCTTCCCCCCGTACGGGCGTGATGACGACCTGGCTACTCTACCGGCCCGTAGGAAACGCCCTACGGGGGCCGCCCGGGGGTGACGAAGCACTACGGACGCGAGGTGTCGCACCTCAGGGCACGTACTCACACGGCCACGTACGTCACCGGCTCGGTCCCCGGGACCGCCTCCGCCCGGCCCAGCTTCACCAGTCGGCGCAGATGTGCCTCGGCCTCCGAGACGGCGATGTTCCTGGAGCCGTAGGGGATCTGCTCCCAGGGGCGGTTCCACTCCATGTGCTCGGCGAGCTGCCAGGGGGTGAGGGGCTCGGCCAGGAGGGTCAGCAGGCCGGTGAGGCGGTCCTCGTGGTGGGTGAGCAACTCCCGTACGCGGGACGCCGCGTCGGTGAAGACGTGCTGGTGGGCCGGGAGCACCTCGGCGGGGGCGAGGCGGCCGACGCGCTCCAGGGAGTCGAGGTAGTCGCCGAGGGGGTCGGTGACAGTGGCGTCGTCGGGATCCTCGTACAGGCCGATGTGCGGGGTGATCTCGGGGAGCAGGTGGTCGCCGGAGAACAGGCGGCCGTGGCCCGGGAGTCGGGCGGGATGCTCCTCCTCCAGGTGCAGGCAGACATGGCCCGGGGTGTGGCCCGGGGTCCAGATCGCGCGCAGCCTGCGGCCCGGGAGGTCGAGGAGTTCGCCGGGGACGATCTCCCGGTCGGGCAGCGCGGGGGCCAGCCCGGGCAACGGGCGGTGGCGTGCGGTGCGCAGGGGCGCCACGTGGTTCTCGGGGGCGCCGGCGGCTTCGAGCTTCGTCGTCATGTAGGTGAACCAGCGTTCGGGGCGGGTCGATCGGGTCCGCCGTACGATCGCGCCGTCCGCCGCGTGCATCGCGATCCACGCGCCGGACGCCTCGCGCACCCGGCCGGACAGGCCGTGGTGGTCGGGGTGGTGGTGGGTGATCACCACGCCGTGGATCTCGTCGGGGGAGGTGCCGCAGGCGGTCAGCCCGTCCGCGAGGGCGTCCCAGGAGGCCGGGTCGTCCCAGCCGGTGTCGATCAGTACCGGGCCGCGGTCGGTGTCGACGACGTACACCAGGGTGTGGCCGAGGGGGTTGTCCGGGATGGGGACCCTGAGGGACCGGACGCCGCCGCCGTGGTCGTTCACCTGCGCCATGGGCTCCCCAATCGCCGCGTGATCGCCGTGTTCCGGCCATGGGAGGCCGAGTATAACTAGAACGCGTTTCGATGGGAGCCCGGGACGACCTTCTCGTGCCTGTCCCGCCCGTGTCCCGCCCGTGTCCCGCCCGTGGACTCCTCCGAGTGGAACTGGTATCAGTTCCCTATCTGATGAACCGTCAGAGAAAGCCGCTCCGGGGAGGCAGTCGCCATGACCGAGCTCGTGGAACACGGACAGCTGTTCATCGGCGGGGAGTTGACCGACCCCCTGGGCGCGGACGTCATCGAGGTGATCTCCCCGCACACGGAAGAGGTCATCGGACGCGTGCCGCACGCCTCGACGGCGGACGTGGACCGGGCGGTGGCCGTCGCGCGCGCGGCCTTCGACGAGGGTCCCTGGCCGAGGATGTCGCTGGACGAGCGGATCGAGGTGGTCACCCGGATCAAGGACGCCATCGCCGTGCGGCACGAGGAGATCGCCCGGGTGATCTCCTCCGAGAACGGGTCGCCGTACTCCTGGAGCGTCCTCGCCCAGGCGCTCGGCGCGATGATGGTGTGGGACTCGGCGATCACGGTCGCGCGGAACTTCACCTACGAGGAGACACGCGACGGCGTGCTCGGCCGCATCCTCGTCCGGCGCGAGCCGGTGGGAGTGGTGGCCGCCGTGGCCCCTTGGAACGTCCCGCAGTTCGTGGCCGCCGCCAAGCTCGCGCCCGCGCTGCTCACCGGCTGCACGGTGGTGCTCAAGCCGTCGCCCGAGTCGCCGCTGGACGCCTATCTGCTCGCCGAGATCACCCGTGAGGCCGGGCTGCCGGAGGGTGTGCTCTCCGTTCTCCCGGCGGACCGCGAGGTCAGCGAGTACCTGGTCGGGCACCCGGGCGTGGACAAGGTCTCCTTCACCGGCTCGGTGGCCGCCGGCCGACGGGTCATGGAGGTCGCCTCCCGCCATCTCACCCGCGTGACACTGGAGTTGGGCGGCAAGTCGGCGGCGGTGGTGCTGCCGGACGCGGACGTGGAGACGGCCGTGGCGGGGATCGTCCCGGCGGCCTGGATGAACAACGGGCAGGCGTGCGTGGCGCAGACCCGCATCCTGCTGCCCCGGTCGCGCTACGACGAGTTCGCCGAGGCCCTCGCGGCGGCGGCCGGCGCGCTGGTGGTCGGCGACCCGCTGGACCCGACGACACAGGTGGGCCCGCTGGTGGCCGAGCGCCAGCAGCGACGCAACCTCGACTACATCCGTATCGGCCAGGAGGAGGGCGCGAAGATCCTCATCGGCGGCGGGCGTCCGCCGGGCCAGGACAGGGGCTGGTACGTCGAACCGACCCTCTTCGGCGACGTCGACAACTCGATGCGGATCGCCCGCGAGGAGATCTTCGGCCCGGTGATCTGTCTGCTGCCCTATGGCGACGAGTCCGAGGCGCTGAAGATCGCGAACGACTCCGACTACGGCCTCAGCGGCAGCGTGTGGACGGCGGACGTCGAGCACGGCATCGAGATCGCCCGACAGGTCCGTACCGGAACGTACTCGGTGAACACCTTCAGCCTCGACATGCTCGGCCCGTTCGGCGGCTACAAGAACTCCGGGCTGGGACGGGAGTTCGGGCCGGAGGGCTACGGGGAGTACCTGGAGCACAAGATGATCCACCTCCCGGCGGGCTGGGAGGGCTGACCGATGGGGGCACCTCCCGCGCGAGCGAAGTCGAGCGTGGGGGCGGGCGACCGCTGGCAGATCGAGGTCGACCGCTCCCTGTGCATCGGCTCCGCGAGCTGCCTCCACCACGCCCCCGACGGCTTCCGCCTCGACGCGGGCCGCCAGTCCCGCCCCGTCCGAGCGGAAGCCGACGCCAACGAGAAGATCCTCGCGGCGGCGGAGGGCTGCCCGGTGGAAGCGATCATGATCACGCTGCTGGGGAGCGGGGAGCCGGTTTTTCCGCCGGAGGAGTGAGGTTCTCTTCCGGCGGGGCCGCCGCTCGTGACGTTGCCCGCTGCTCGCTTGTGCCTGTGCCTGTGCTTGTGCCTGTGCCTGTGTCTGTCGCCGGGGGCGATGGATGTCCGCGCTCCGGTGTCGGGGTCGACCGCTATCTTGCTCGGGCAAGGGGGTCGTCTCGTCAGCCCAACAGGGCGCCACGGGCAAGGAGTTGAGCATGGACGCGCAGGACACGGCCAGGAGGATGCGGGCGATCGGCGACGAGCTGTCGGACCGTTTCTACGAGCGGGCCGACGTGGTGCGGACGCTGGTGGTGACGCTGCTGGCCGGACGGCACTCGTTGGTGCTCGGCCCGCCCGGAACGGCGAAGTCCGAGCTGGCCCGGGAGCTCACGGGCAGGGTCGAGGGGGCGTCGTACTGGGAGATCCTCCTGTCGAAGTTCACCGCGCCGACGAGGATGTTCGGTCCCATCGACGTCGCCGCGCTGGCCCGGGGCGAGTACCGCCAGGTCTACGACGGCCGTGCCACGACCGCGCATGTCGCGTTCATCGACGAGATCTTCAAGTGCTCCACGGCGGCGCTGAACGAGACGTTGGGCTACCTCAACGAGCGGATCTACCACCCCGAGAGCGGCGGCGAGCCGATCCACTGCCCCCTGATCGGGGCCATCACCGCGAGCAACGAACTGCCAGGCGGTGAGGATTCGGCCGCGATCTACGACCGGCTGCTGGTGCGCATAGAGGTCGGGTACCTCGCGGACCCCTCGAACTTCGCCGCGCTGGTCCGCTCCGCCGTCAGTCGCCCGGCGGCGCCGACCCGGACCACCATCGAACTGGCCGCGTTACAGCACGCGGTGACCGAAGCCGTGCCGGCCGTGGACGTCCCCGACGCGATCGTGGACGCGATGTGCACACTGCGGGCCGCTCTGCGCCGCAAGGAACTCGTCGCCTCCGACCGCCGCTGGCGGCAGGCGGTGGGCCTGCTCCAGGCGTCCGCGTACCTCGACGGCCGTCCGGCGGTCGCCGAGAGCGACCTGTCGGTGCTGACCCATGTGCTGTGGGACTCCCCCGCCCAGCGCCCGACCGTCGAGCGCGAGGTGCTGCACCTGGTCAACCCCGACGCCAAGGAGGCGCTCGACCTGGCCGACACCATCGAGGAGCTGGAGGCCCAACTCGACGCCATGGCCGGGCAGTCCCGCGAGGCGCTGAGCGAGTGGGTCATCAAGAAGGCCCACAACAGGCTCGCCATGGCGGGCAAGCGCCTGGAGAAGCTGCGCGCGGAGGCGGCGGGCGCCGGCCGCTCCACCGCCGCCATCGACCGGGTCACCGGCCGCCAGCGCGCCGTCCGCGCCCGCGTCCTCACCGAGGCCCTCGGCGTGGACGCGAGCACGGTGCAGGCTCAACTCTGAACACCGGCGGACCAGGAGGGGATCAGGAAGGGACCGGGACCATGGGCGGGACACCGAGCAGGCTCGACGAGCTGGCGAGCCCGGCCGGGAAGTGGCTGGGCCTGTCCGCCGCGGCTCCCGAGCGGCACACCGCAGCCGTGGTCGCGGACCGGTTCGACCGGATCACCTGGCGCGACACCTACGAGCAGTCGGCCGGACTGCGCGACCTGGCCGAGGAACTGAACGAGCGCCACGACCACACCAC
Organism: Streptomyces sp. NPDC050997; assembly: GCF_040660135.1. Taxonomy (NCBI): domain Bacteria; kingdom Bacillati; phylum Actinomycetota; class Actinomycetes; order Kitasatosporales; family Streptomycetaceae; genus Streptomyces; species Streptomyces sp. NPDC050997. Next base: position 161,069 of record NZ_JBFAGK010000011.1, on the reverse strand, counting down.
CGACCTCCTGACCGACGTGTTCCTGGCCGCCTACAAGATCCGCCCGCGGTTGCGCGAGCGCGCGGAGATGGATCCCTCCCGGCTGGTCAACCACCAGGTCATCACCTCACTGGAGGAGTCACCAGAGTTCGCCGAGCTGCGCCGGGAGACGGCCGGTGACCCCTACGCCGCCGCCATGGCCGTGCTCGCCCATGCCGCCGCGCTGCGCCGGATGCTGGAGCGCTCCCGGTATGCCCAGGAACTGGCCGAGCAGGCGAAGGAGGCCCGCCAGGACACCGAGGACGCGGCGACCGCCGTGAGCGAGGCGCTCCAGCAGGCCGCGGCCGAGGCCACCAGGGGCGACGAAACCGACGAAACCGACGAGCCCGGCACCGTGCCGACTCCGGCCGCCGACGCCGTACACCAGGCGATCAAAGCCGCCGAGGCCGCCGGGACCGCCGCGCGACAGGCCGCCCAGGACGCCGCGCAGGCCCTCACGGCGGCGGTCCCCGGCATCCGTGTCGCCGCGCGGAACGCGGCGGCGAAGGCCGCCGAGGCCGCGAGGGGGGAGGCCGCGCTGATGCGGGCATGGGGCGTTGGTCCCGGCGAGCTGGAGCGGATGCCGTTCGACCAGCGCGCCCGGCTCGCGGAGCGGCTGCGCACCGGCCGTCTCGCACAGTGGGCCGAGCTGATCGGCCGTTTCCGGCAGATGGCCGACGGTGAGCGCGCCCGCAAGGTGGAGAACACCGTCGGGGAACTGGTCGGCGTCACGCTGGGCAACGATCTCTCCCGCGTCATCCCCTCCGAGCTGGCCAATCTCGGCCTGCCCGAACTGCGCGCTGTGTTCGCCGCGCGCTACGCCGCCGGGGAGCTGATGCTCTACGACAGCCAGGGAGAGCAGACCACCGGTCAGGGCGCCGTCATCGCGTGTGTGGACACCTCGCACTCCATGTACGAGGCAGGGCCCGGCGGAGTCACCCGGGAGGCGTGGGCCAAGGCGTGCGCCCTGGCGCTGCTGGATCAGGCCCGCCACGCGGGGCGTGACTTCGTGGGCATCCTGTTCGCCGCCGCAGACAAGATCCAGGTCTTCCGCTTCCCGGCCGACCAGCCCGCCGGCACCGCCCAGGTCCTCGACTTCGCGGAGACCTTCCTCGGCGGCGGCACCAGCTACCAGAGGCCGCTGACAGTGGCTCGCGAACTGCTGGCGGAGGAGTTCGACGACGCCGCCCGCGGGCGCGGCGACATCGTGATGCTCACCGACGACGAATGCGACGTCACCGAGGAATGGATGCGCGGCTGGAACGACGCCAAGCACCTGCTGGGCTTCCGGGTCTTCGGCGTGGCCATCGGCGCCCCGCGCGCCGCCGAAGCCGGCTCGGTCCTGGAGGCCCTGTGCGACAACCTCCGCTGCATCGAGGACCTCTCCGACGTCCACGCCGCCGCCGACCTCTTCCGCGTGATCTGACCCGGCCCTCTCCCCGGGAGCGCACTCAACCGTCAGTCAGCTGTCAGTCGTCGGTGGACGTCAGATCGATCAGCCGGCACACCGTCTCGATGTCGATCCTCACCTGCGCGATGGAGGCACGCCCCGACAGCCAGGTGGTCAGGGCCGAGTGCCAGGTGTGCTCGATGACGCGGACGGCGGAGAGCTGCTCCGGGGTGGGATTCTCCAGGCCCATCGCGTCCAGGATGATCGCCGTGGTCTGACGGGAGACCTGGTCGACCTCGGAGCTGACACCGCGGTCCGCGAACGTGAGGGCGCGGACCATCGCGTCGGCGAGATGCGGCTCGCGCTGCAGCGCGCGGAAGGCCCGCATCAGGGTCTCCGCCACCCGCTGTGCCGCCGTCTCGCCCGTCGGCGGCTTCTTCCGCAGCGTGCCGTGCATGTGCTCCAACTGGTCCTGCATCGTGGCGACCAGCAGATGCACCTTGGACGGGAAGTAGCGGTACAGCGTGCCGAGCGCCACCTGGGAGGACTCGGCGACCTCGCGCATCTGCACCGCGTCGAAGCCGCCCCGGCTCGCCAGTTGGGCGCTCGCGTGCAGGATGCGGCGACGGCGCGCCTCCTGCCGCTCGGTGAGAGGCGAGGACTGCGCCTTGTTCGCCTTGGCTTCCGCAGGCATGGGTCCCGTTCCGTGACAGTCGGTGAGGGTCGGTGATCGCACAGGATGACAGGGCGGGCCGGTCGTGGCGTGAATCACCTGATCCACTGCTCCCAGCACCCCTACCAGCCGGTAGATTCAAAGCCGACTTAACGATCAAGTCTGAAACTTGTTCTAGATTAGCGTCCCGTCGTAGTCTCGCGGGACATGGCAGGCAGAAGGGGGCTCGGAGTGACCGCTGAGGCCAGTCAGGTGGGGTCCCAGCATGACCTCGCTGCCGACGGCGGGCGACCGCTCAAGATCGCGCTCCTCACCTATAAGGGAAACCCGTTCTGCGGCGGCCAGGGCGTCTACGTACGACACCTCTCGCGTGAACTCGCCCGGCTGGGCCACCGCGTCGAGGTCATCGGCTCCCAGCCCTACCCCGTCCTCGACGAGGGCCACGACGACCGACTCTCCCTCACCGAGCTGCCGAGCCTCGACCTCTACCGCCAGCCGGACCCGTTCCGCACCCCCAAACGCGCCGAGTACCGCGACTGGATAGACGCGCTGGAAGTGGCGACGATGTGGACCGGCGGGTTTCCGGAACCGCTGACGTTCTCCCTCCGCGTCGGCCGCCAACTGCGCTCCCGACGCGGTGAGTTCGACGTCGTGCACGACAACCAGACGCTGGGATACGGGCTGTTGGGCGACATCGGTGCCCCGCTCGTCACCACCATCCACCACCCCATCACCGTCGACCGGCAGTTGGAGCTGGACGCCGCCGAGGGCTTCACGCGCCGCTGCTCGGTGCGCCGCTGGTACGCCTTCACCCGGATGCAGAAGCGGGTCGCCCGCCGGCTGCCCTCGGTGCTCACGGTCTCCGGCACGTCCCGTGCGGAGATAGTCGACCACCTGGGAGTACGTCAGGACCGTATCCACGTCGTCCACATCGGCGCCGACACCGACCTGTTCTCGCCCGACCCCTCGGTACCCGTCGTGCCGGGCCGGATCGTGACGACATCCAGCGCGGACGTACCCCTCAAGGGCCTGGTCTTCCTCGTCGAGGCACTCGCCAAGGTCCGCACCGAGCGCCCCGACGCCCACCTCGTCGTCGTCGGCAAGCGGCCCACGGAGGGACCGGTCGCCCAGGCGGTCGAGCGCTACGGCCTCGAAGGCGCCGTCGACTTCGTGAAGGGCATCTCGGACGCCGAACTGGTCGACCTGGTGCGTTCGGCCCAGGTCGCGTGCGTGCCGTCGCTGTACGAGGGCTTCTCGCTGCCGGCCGCGGAGGCCATGGCGACAGGCACCCCGCTGCTGGCCACCACCGGCGGCGCGATCCCCGAGGTCGCCGGAGCCGACGGGGAGACCTGCCTGGCGGTACCGCCGGGCGACGCGGGAGCGCTGGCCGCCGGTCTGAGCCGACTCCTGGGCGACCCCGAACTGCGCGCCCGGCTCGGCCGCGCGGGGCGCGAGCGGGTGCTGGAGCGGTTCACCTGGGCGAAGGCCGCGGAGGGCACGGTGGCCCGGTACCGCGCGGCCATGGCCGCCGCCGCGGGAGAGGGCGTCGACCGTTCCGAGCCCGCGCCTCCCGGCCGCCCCGCGGTCGCAGAGGTTGTTGACGTTGTATCCGATCGCGAAAGCAGGGCCACGTGCTGACCGTCGACTTCTCCCGGTTCCCGCTCGCCCCGGGCGACCGGGTCCTGGACCTCGGCTGCGGTGCCGGCCGGCACGCGTTCGAGTGCTACCGGCGCGGCGCCCAGGTCGTGGCGCTGGACCAGAACCGTGAGGAGATCCGCGAGGTCGCGAAGTGGTTCGCGGCGATGAAGGAAGCCGGGGAGGCCCCCGAGGGCGCCACCGCGACCGCCATGGAGGGCGACGCCCTCGCACTGCCCTTCCCGGACGAGTCCTTCGACGTCGTCATCATCTCCGAGGTGATGGAGCACATCCCGGACGACAAGGGCGTACTCGCCGAGATGGTGCGGGTGCTCCGGCCCGGCGGCCGAATAGCGATCACCGTCCCGCGCTACGGCCCCGAGAAGGTCTGCTGGACCCTCTCCGACGCGTACCACGAGGTCGAGGGCGGCCACATCCGTATCTACAAGGCGGACCAACTCCTCGCCAGGATCCGCGAGGCCGGCCTCAAGCCGTACGGCACCCACCACGCGCACGCCCTGCACTCCCCGTACTGGTGGCTGAAGTGCGCGTTCGGCGTCGACAACGACAAGGCGCTGCCGGTGCGGGCGTACCACAAGCTGCTGGTCTGGGACATCATGAAGAAGCCCCTCGCGACCCGAGTCGCCGAACAGGCCCTGAACCCGCTGATCGGCAAGAGTTTCGTGGCGTACGCGACGAAGCCACACCTGCCCGGGCTGTCGGACACCGCAGCCGGGACCGAGACCGAAACCGAGGCGGCCGCCCAGTGACCACCCCCCGGACAGAACACCTCGTCCTGCCCGGGGTCCTCACCGCCGAGCAGGCCGCCGCGACCGTCGCCGGTGTGCTCGCCGTGCAGCGGGAGGACGGGGCGATCCCGTGGTTCCGCGGGCACCACCTCGACCCGTGGGACCACACCGAGGCGGCCATGGCGCTGGACGCTGCCGGTGAGCACGAGGCCGCCGAGCGGGCGTACACCTGGCTGGCGCGGCACCAGAACGAGGACGGCTCCTGGTACGCGGCCTACGCGGACGGGGACTTCGACGACGTCACCGACCGGGGCCGGGAGACGAACTTCGTCGCCTATGTGGCCGTCGGGGTCTGGCACCACCACCTGGCCACCGGCGACGACCTGTTCCTCGACCGCATGTGGCCGACCGTCTACGCGGCGATCGAGTTCGTGCTGCGGCTCCAGCAGCCCGGCGGGCAGATCGGCTGGAAGCGCGAGGACGACGGTACGGACGTCACGGACGCGCTGCTGACCGGCTCCTCCTCCATCCACCACGCGCTGCGCTGCGCCCTCGCGATCGCCGAACAGCGTGAAGAGCCGCAGCCCGACTGGGAGTTGGCCCTCGGGGCGCTCCGGCACGCGATACGCCGGCACCCGGAGCGGTTCCTCGACAAGGACCGCTACTCGATGGACTGGTACTACCCGGTGCTGGGCGGCGCGCTGACCGACGCCGAGGCCAAGTCCCGTGTGGAGGAGGGCTGGGACCGTTTCGTGGTCCCGGACCTCGGGGTGCGCTGCGTCGATCCCAACCCGTGGGTGACGGGCGGTGAGTCGGCCGAACTCGCCCTCGCCCTGTGGGCGTTGGGCGAGTCCGACCGGGCGCTGGAGATCCTTCAGTCGATCCAGCACCTGCGTGACGCCGAGTCAGGCCTGTACTGGACCGGCTACGTCTTCGAGGACAAGGCCGTCTGGCCGAGGGAACTGACCACCTGGACAGCCGGCTCCCTGCTCCTCGCCGTCGCCGCCCTCGGCGGCGACGAGGCGACCTGCACGGTCTTCAGCGGCCACCAACTACCAAGAGGCCTCGACCCGGACTGCTGCGCCTGAGCCCCCGGCACGACCGGGGTCTCAAGGCAGGAGCAGTGCCGGTGCAACCGGTACGACCAGGGGCTCCCACAAGCTCAGTGCCGGTGCATCCGGTTGGCGATGGCGTGGCCGATGAACAGGTAGACCACGGCGGCCAGTCCGTAGCCTGCCACGACCCGTGCCCAGGCCTCGTCGACGGTGCTGTGTTTTCTGGGGGTGCCCCCCAGACCCCCGGGTCACGCGACCAGCTGGTGGGTCGGTTGTTTGCCGGGGGCCTGTGAGGGTGGGACGCTCAGTGCCGGTGCATCCGGTTGGCGATGGCGTGGCCGATGAACAGGTAGACCACGGCGGCCAGTCCGTAGCCTGCCACGACCCGTGCCCAGGCTTCGTCGAAGGTGAACAGGTCACGCGACCAGCCGGCGAGCCAGGCTGCCACGTCGTGGACGAACTGCACCAGGTCGTTGGCCCGGTTCGCGTCCAACAGATACATGAGGATCCACAGTCCGAGGATGACGGCCATGACGTCCGCGACCACCGCGATGACCGTCCCCGCAGAGTTGGAACCGCTGCGATATCGAGAGGACATGTCTTCCGGATGGCCCCGAATCCCTGTTTGAAACCTGGAGTGTTCGCGGCGGCCGGGCGTTCTCATCCGTTCTGTCGCGGTACTTCCTGACGGCGCCCCGCGTTCGAGATGATGGCTCATGCTCCTGCTTCCGGGAGAGGCAGGAGAGCCGGTGTCCGACACAGACAGACCGCACGCCCCGTCCGCCCCGGAGACCCCGCGTCCCCTCGCGGAGCCCCGACTGGCCACCCGGCACCGGGAACGCCGGCGATTACCGCGTCATGTGGTCCTCGCACTCCCGCTGGCCCTCACCGGGCTGATCTCGCTCCTCCTCTCCGGCAACGCGCTGCGCCCCTTCGAGACCATCGTGACCATCGAGGCCCGCATGGCCTCCAAGTCGGACTACTTCAGGGACCCCGAGGTGCGGCGGCTGTTGCTGGAGCACGGCATACGGGTCGACATCCACCGGCTCGGCTCCCGGGGCATCGCCACGCAGTCCCTGCGGGGCATGGACGTCGTCTTCCCGTCCGGCCAGCCCGCGGCAAAGCTGATCCTCGACCGGCAGGACCGCTCCGTACGTTCGGTACGGCCCTTCGTCACACCGCTGGTCCTCGGCACGTTCCGGGACTACGCCGAGACACTGGTGCGAGCGGGCGTGGCCACCCCGCAACCGGTCCAGGGCGGCGGCCGAACGCTCTACTACGACCTCGACATGAACGAGTTCATGGGCCTGCTCGACGGCCGCGACGGCCGCGACGGCGAGCGCGACACCGCCGACCAGGACCGGGACGGCACACCCGAACGGGCCGACACCTGGAACGGCATCGGTTTCGACAAGGGCGGAGCACACAGCAACAGCGGACGCGTCCTCGTACGCACCTCCAACGTCTGCGAGTCCAACGCGGCAGGCACCTACCTGAGCATGCTCGCCTTCGTGAAGAACGAGGACAGCGCCCCGGGCGCGGGCGAGCCCGACGAGAAGAAGGCCGCCCAAAAGGCCCTGGACCTGGCCGGCCAGATCAAACCCCTCATCGGCGCCCAGGGCATGTGGGCCGACGATCAGGCCGAGAGCTATCTCTCCGAGATCGGCGAGAGCATCGCGCCGATCTCCCTGATCTACGAACACCAGTACCTGGCCCACCAGATCGACTACGAGCGCGGACACCACCGCCAGGACACCAACCGGGTACTGCTCTATCCCACCCCGTACGCGCTCACCGAGCCGCAGCTCATCTCGCTCGGCGGCAAGGGCGACAGGCTGGTCACCCTGATCGAGACCGACCCCGAACTACGCCGACGTGCCGTCGAGTTGGGCTTCCGTGTCCGTTTCTCCGGCGAGGACGGCACCAGCGAGCAGCTCAACGCCTACCTGGACGGCCACGGCATACAGGTCCCGCAGCCGAACCGCGACCAGACCAAGGTCTACGAACCCGACCTGGACGTCCTGGAGAAGATCATCACCTATGTGGGTGACTGCCCGCCGCCCGTCCGGGACACCCCGTGAGCCACCGGGGGCGCCGCGCCCGCGCCCTCACCGCCGGCCTCGCGCTGACCCTGCTCGCCTCCCTCGCCCCCTCCTGCACACAGGGCCGGCACGACATCACCCTGCGGGTCCTGGCCAGCCCCGAACTCGCCGACCTGGAACCGCTGTTGGACCAGCTCGACGACGACACCGGGGTCCGGCTCGACATCGACTACAAGGCGACGGCCGACCTCTCGGACGCCCGGAGCGACGGCTACGACCTGGCCTGGCCCGTGTCCGACCGTTCGTTCCTGCTGGGACTGCGGGACTCCGGCGACCAGGCGGGCCGGCCCGAGTCGACCGCGATCATGCGCTCACCCGTGGTCGTCGGCCTCACCCCCGGGACCGCGCGCACCCTACGCGCCCGGACTCCCGGCGGACACCTCTCGTGGGCGGACCTCGCCGACGCGGCCGCCGACGGCACCGTACGGTTCGGGATGGCCGACCCGCGCACCAGCGACACCGGCCGTGCGGCCCTGGTCGGCGTCGCCACCGCGGCCGCCGGCACCGGCAGCGCGCTGCGCGAACAGGACGTCTCCTGCGACCGGTTACGCGGTTTCCGCTCCGGCCAGACCCTCACCGGCGCCAGTTCCCGCGACCTGGTCGACACCTTCGTACGCCATCAGGACCGGGCCGACGCGCTGATCGCCCACGAGTCCGAACTGCTGTCCCTGAACGCCACGAAGAAGCTGCCGGAACCCCTGGAGCTCGTGTACCCCGAGGACGGCATGGTGCTGTCCGACTTCCCGCTGCTCCTGCTCGACACCCGGCAACGGTCCGCGTACGGGAAGGTGGTGGACTGGCTGCTCGGGGCCGACACACAACGCGAACTGACCCAGCGCACCTGGCGGCGCCCGGTGAACCAGGACGTGCCCCCCGCGCCACAGCTGCGGGCGGCGATCGGCAACGCGCTGTCCTTCCCCGACCGGCTGTCCACCGTGCGACGCCTGGTCGCCGACTACGGGGACCCGGCCCGGCACACCACCGACCAGGTGGTGTTCGTACTGGACTTCTCCGGCTCGATGCGCGGGGAGCGGATCGCCGCACTACGGGCCGCGTTCGCCGGGCTCAGCGGCGCCGACCCGACCTCCACCGGCAAGTTCGCCCGCTTCTACCGGGGGGAGCGGCTGACGGTGGTGCGGTTCGGCGGACGGGTGCTGGAGGAGCGCACGGTGACCGTCCGCGGCGACAAGGACCTCCGTACGCTCGACGCGACCGTGGCCGACGGCGGCATCGGCGACTCCACCGCCCTCTGGTCGGCCCTCGACCACGGCTACCGCATCGCCGCCGACGCCGTGCGCGACGAGCCAGGGCGGCCCGTCTCCATCGTGCTGATGACGGACGGCGAGAACAACGCGGGCATCGGCTACGAGGAGTTCCTGCGCCGGTACGGCAGGCTCGGCGCCGCGGCACGCGAAGTGCCCACCTTCCCCGTCCACTTCGGCGAGGCAGACCCGGCCGCACTGCGCAAGGCCGCCGACGCGACCGGCGGCCGCGTGGTCGACGCCGACAGGTCCTCGCTCTCCGACGCGTTCAAGGAGATCCGTGGGTGTCATTGACAGTCAGTGGTGGAGCCTGTGGTGGCCCTGGATGGCCGTCTGGCTCGGGACGGTGGTGTGCCTGGGCGTGCTGCTCCAGTACGCCGTGGCGCGCTGGGGACTGCCGCGCAGGGGGCGCCGGGCGGACCGGCCGGTGATCTCCGGCATGTGCATCTACGTCAACGAGACCTGGGTGAAGGACATCGCCGACATGCACGGCATCCCCCACACCGACGAGATGGCGGTCGCCGCCAAGGTCGCCACCGTCCGTGGGCTGGGGGTGTTCGCCCGGTTCGGCGCCGGCGGCGGAAAGGCACAGCACGACGAGACCAAGGAACGCGTGGTCGAGTACCTGGAGCAGAACACCCCGATGAAGGCGCTGAGCCTGATCATGGAGAAACTGCGGGCCAGGGACTGGGTGGTGGACGCCGACCTCGCCGCCGGGCGCCTCGACGCCAACGGGACCCTCGCCAGGACGCTGCGTGCCGCGCCGGACCGGACAGGGGCGCCACTGACCGCCGTACGGTCGGACTTCGTGCTGGTCACCGGCCTGTTCACGGCCGACCGCGCGGACGGCGGCGGCATCGTGCTGCGGGCCCGCTACGGCCCGGGCACGCCGGCCGCGCGGGTGCGGATCACCTGCCGGGAGAACTGGGTCCGCGAGGAGTTCCGCGTCGAGGACTACGCGGAGGGCGAGTTCCCGGCCACCTGCCTCGGCCGGGTACGCGTCTGGAACGGAGCGACCGGGGAACTGACCCTGGACCCGGTGTCCGTCTTCCACTGAGGGCCACCGAACACCCCGTCCGGGACTACCCGTTCAGCTCCGCCAGCACCCGCAGCGTGGTCCGGTCCGGTGCCACGGCCAGCAGGTCCGTCACCGGCCCCTTGCGCCACGACTCCAGTCGTTCGGCGATGCGTTCACGCGGCCCGACCAGGGAGATCTCGTCGGCGAACGCGTCCGGCACGGCCAGCACGGCCTCCTCCCGACGGCCGGACAGGAACAACTCCTGGATCCGCCGGGCCTCCTGTTCGTACCCCATGCGGGCCATGAGGTCGGCGTGGAAGTTACGGGCCGCGTGGCCCATCCCGCCGATGTAGAAGCCGAGCATCGCCTTGACGGGCAGCAGCCCTTCGGCGACGTCCTCGCAGACCCGCACCTGGGCCATGGGAGCGACCCGGAAGCCTTCCGGCAGGTCGCCCACCGCGTCCCCGTACGCCTCGGGCCGGTTCGGCGACCAGTACAGCGGCAGCCAGCCGTCCGCGATCCGGATCGTCTGGGCCACGTTCCGCGGTCCCTCGGCGCCCAGCAGCACGGGGAGACGGGGGCGCAGCGGGTGGGTGATGGACTTCAGGGGCTTGCCGAGTCCGGTGGCGTCCGGGCCGCGGTAGGGGAGGGGATGAAAGCGTCCGTCCAGTTCCACCGGCGCCTCACGCCGCAGCACCTGCCGTACGACGTCGACGTACTCCCGGGTCGCGGTCAGCGGCGACTTCGGGAACGGCCGCCCGTACCAGCCCTCGACCACCTGCGGACCGGACAGACCGAGCCCGAGCGTCATCCGGCCGCCGGAGAGATGGTCCAGGGTGAGGGCGTGCATCGCCGTGGTGGTCGGGGACCGGGCCGCCATCTGGGCAACCGCCGTACCCAGCCTGATCGTCGAGGTCCGCGCGGCGATCCAGGTGAGCGGGGTGAACGCGTCCGAGCCCCAGGACTCGGCGGTCCACACGGAGTCGTAGCCGAGCCGCTCCGCCTCCTGGGCCAGCGCCACATGGTCCGCGCCGGGGCCACGGCCCCAGTAACCGAGTGCCAGCCCGAGCCGCATACGCCCTCCAGGTGTCTGACGATGTGTCAGTTACCGGTCCGGGCAGCGACTGTACGACAACGGCCCCCCACCCGGAAGGGCGGGAGGCCGTTCGTACGCGGACCTCGGGACTCAGCCGCGCTGGATCCCCGTGGTGTCCTGCAGCACGCCACGACGGCCGTCCTGCGTCTGCGCGACCAGCGCCGGACCGCGCTGCTCGACGGCGAGGTACCAGGTACCCGGGGCGAGTTCGGCGATCGGCGTCGGCGAACCGTCCTCCGCGAACAGCGGACGCGCCACCGGCACGGCGAACCAGAACGGCGAGAAGTCCGGCGCCGGGGCCGGAGGCTGCGCCTGCTGCGGCTGGGGCTGGGCGCCGTAGGGCTGCCCCGGCTGCGGCTGACCGCCGAACGGGGCCTGCTGGGCACCGGGGTAGCCGTAACCGCCGGCGGGCTGGGCTCCGTAGGGCTGCGGGGCGGCCGGCTTGGGGGCGGGGATGAGGGCGCCCTTGAGGGCGGGGACCAGGGGGGTGGCGATCGCACCGGCGGCCAGCACCAGGGCGCCGATCAGCCCGAGGATGAGGCCGGCGCCCGCACCGATGTCCGCTCCGTTGAAACTGTCACTGAACGCGCCCAGCGGGTCGATGATCGTCCAGAACGAGGTCCACGCGGCGAAAATCGTCAGTGCGACGCCCACCTGCCCCAGGTCGAGTCCGACGACTTTGAGGGGCTGCGGCAGCGCGCGTGCGGCGACGATCAGGGCCGCCCCGATGATGCCGCCGATGTACAGGCTCATCACCAGGCCGAGGTTGTCCCAGGCGCTGGGGATGTCGCCGCCGCCGCTGTCGCTGGAGTACGTGTCGAGAAACGACGCGATGAACAGCAACACCGCTGCTCCGATCACCACGCCGTCGCCTCGAGTGAGGGAGCGGATATTCACTTCAAGGTCCTTCGGTTCAGTCGTCTCGTCGTCGGTGGAGGCGTCGCTGTCACCATGTCGCCTTCAGGCCCTGGTGTGAAGCGCGGGGGGTGAGCCCCTCATCGTTGGGACGACACTATCGTCCGCCCTGAGGGGGTGTCCGCCCGGATCAGCGCGCTGATCCCTACCCGCGCAGGAAACTCACGATTCCCTCAGAGATCCCCTGCGCCGCTTTCTGTCGCCAGGCATCACTGGTCAGCAATGCCGCGTCCTTGCTATCGCGCATGTTGCCGCACTCGATGAACACCTTGGGAACCGTTGACAGATTGAGACCGCCCAGGTCCGTGCGGGTGACAAGTCCGGTGCGGCCGCCGATGTAGTTGGAGGGCGCGCTGCCCGTGACGCGCACGAAAGTGCCCGCGACGCGCTCGCCGAGCTCACGCGAAGGGGCGACGATCGCACGGGTGTCGGCGGCGCCCGCGTGCACACTGCCCGGCAGGATGACGTGGAAGCCGCGGTTGCCGACCGCCGAGCCGTCCGCGTGGATCGACACCACGGCGTCCGCGTGCGCCTCGTTGCCGATCCGGGCACGCTCGTCCACGCACGGGCCGTAGGGCCGGTCGCCGTCCTGGGTCAGCTTCACCGTGGCGCCCTGCCGTTGGAGGACCGTGCGCATCCGGTGGGCGACGTCCAGCGTGAACCGGGCTTCCTCGTAACCGGAGTTGGTGGCCGTCCCCGTGGTGTCGCACTCCTTCGAGTTGGTCCCGATGTCCACCTTGCGGTTGATCGCGGCCGCGTTCTTGAAGTTGCCCAGGTTGTGCCCCGGGTCGATGACGATCACCTTGCCCCTGAGCGGGCCGGACGCGGCGGGCGCGGACGTCGTCGTGTGCGGCGTCGGGCTGGGCTGCTTGTCGTTGTCGTCCCCGGCCGTCCTCGGCTCGGAGACCGTCGGGGAGACGGGCGCGCTCGACGACGCGGGCGCCCCGGCCGTCTCCTTCGAGCCCCCGCCCGTGCCGCCGACCGTCTCGTACACCAGCCAGCCGAGCAGTGCTCCCGGCACCAGCGCGGCGACCGCCACAGTCAGGGGACGACGCCGGGAACGGCGGGGCTGGGGAGGATCGAAGTCCGGGCCTACATACGACACGACAGCCACCTTACGGGCCGACCACGAGCTCCGTGGACACCCCTACGGAGTCGGCGCACCGGGCCGTGGCGGCGTGCGCGGCGTGCGGATCAGGGGCGGCCCGTCCCCGTTCGCCGCAGCACCCGGAGCGAGTCGGTCGCCGAGACCTCCGTGAAGGCGCCGGACTCCAGCGCCCGGAGGTAGACGCGGTAGGGGGCCTGGCCGGTGAACTCGTCGACCGGGTCCGGGAACACGTCGTGGATGACGAGCAGTCCGCCCTCGGCGACATGGGGAGCCCAGCCCTCGTAGTCGGCGCCCGCGTGCTCGTCGGTGTGACCGCCGTCGACGAAGACCAGGCCGAGCGGAGTGCCCCACACCTTCGCCACCTGGGGCGAGCGGCCGACGAGGGCGACCACGTGCTCCTCCAGGCCGGCCCGGTGCAGGGTGCGGCGGAAGGTGGGCAGAGTGTCCATCAGACCGAGCTCGGGGTCGACCGTCTCCGGGTCGTGGTACTCCCAGCCCGGCTGCTGCTCCTCGCTGCCGCGGTGGTGGTCCACGGTGAGCGCCACGACCCCGGCCCCGCGCGCCGCGTCGGCCAGCAGGATCGCGGACCGCCCGCAGTACGTGCCGACCTCCAGCAACGGCAGCCCGAGCCGCCCGGCCTCGACGGCCGCCGCGTACAGGGCGAGCCCCTCGTGCACCGGCATGAAGCCCTTCGCGGCCTCGAAGGCGGCCAGGATCTCGGGCTTGGGGACCGCGGGCATGGGGGTCCTTTCGGTCGTATCGGCGAACCGGTGGGTGGGTGTGCGGCGCCCATGCTGCCGCACCCCCCGCCGCGCGTGCGACAGGGGGTGCGGAGGCCGTGGACGTGAGCCGTGGACGTCGGACGTCAGACGGAGACCGTCTCGCCCGGCAGCGACAGGTCCAGGTCGACCGCGCGGTGGTCGCCCGCGTGGGTGGCGGACGAGGCGAGCGGGCCGTGGCCGGTGGCGCGGGCGGCCAGGACGTAGGCGCCCTGGGCCGGGACGGTGAGGGCGTAGCTGCCGTCCTCGGCGGAGAGGGTCGCGCCCGCCTGCCGGCCGCGGAGGTCGATCAGGGTGACCTTGGCGCGGGGAACCGGGGTTCCGGCGGCGTCCAGGATCCGCCCGCGGAAGCCGCGCAGCGCCTCCTCGGCACGCTCCAGGTTGGCCTCCTCCTCGCTGCTGGCCCGCAGCTGCGGCTTGGTGGCCGGGCGGGTGCGGGGCAGGAAGAGGGCGAGGACCAGGCCGAGGGCGACCGCGGCGGTCGCGATCAGGAAGGAGACCCGGAAGCCGTGCATGGTCGGGACCGCCACGCCGTTCACGTCGTTCGCGGTGTTGGCGAGGACCATCCCGATCACGGCGCTGGACACCGACGTACCGATGGACCGCATCAGGGTGTTGAGGCCGTTGGCCGCGCCCGTCTCCGAGGCCGGGACCGCGCCGATGATCAGCGCGGGCAGCGAGGAGTAGGCGAGGCCGATGCCCGCGCCCAGGATCACCGCGATGACGAGGCTCTGCCAGGGGGCGGTCATCAGGCCGAGGCCGGCGCCGTAGCCGATGGCGATGATCAGCATGCCGAGGATGAGGGTGAACTTGGGGCCGTACTTCGCCGACAGACGGGCGTAGACGGGCGCCGTGAGCATCATGGTCAGGCCGAGCGGCGCCACCAGCAGGCCCGCGGTGACCATCGACTGGCCGAGGCCGTAGCCGGTGGCCTTCGGCAGCTGGAGCAGCTGGGGCAGGACCAGCGAGACGACGTAGAACGAGACGCCGACCATGATCGAGGCCAGGTTGGTGAAGAGCACGGCGGGGCGGGCCGTGGTGCGCAGGTCCACGAGGGGGGCCTTGAGGCGCAGCTCCATCACGCCCCACAGCACGAGCACGACCGCCGCGGCGCCGAACAGGCCGAGCGTGGTGCCGGAGGTCCAGCCCCAGTCGCTGCCCTTGGTGATCGGCAGCAGGAAGAGCACGAGACCGGCGGACAGGCCGATCGCGCCGAGGAAGTCGAAGGTGCCCTCGGCGCGCGCCGGGGACTCGGGAACGACGAGCAGGGTGAGGACGATGGCGAAGACACCGAGGCCGGCGGCGCCGTAGAAGAGGGCGTGCCAGTCGGCGTGCTGGGCGACCAGGGCCGCGGCGGGCAGCGCGAGGCCACCGCCGACGCCGATCGAGGAGCTCATCAGGGCCATCGCCGAGCCGAGCTTCTCGCGGGGCAGCATGTCGCGCATCAGACCGATGCCGAGCGGGATCGCGCCCATCGCGAAGCCCTGGAGGGCGCGGCCGGCGATCATGGTGAGCAGATCGTCGGTGAGGGCGCTGACCAGGGCGCCGACCACCATCACCGCGAGGCTGAAGATCATCAGGCGCCGCTTGCCGTACAGGTCGCCGAGGCGGCCCATGATCGGCGTGGCGACTGCGCCGGACAGCAGGGTGGAGGTCAGGACCCAGGTGGCGTTGCTGGGTTCGGTGCCCAGCAACTGCGGCAGGTCCTTGATGACCGGGACGAGCAGGGTCTGCATCACCGCGACCACGATGCCCGCGAACGCGAGCACCGGGACTACGGCCCCGCTGGCCCTGCGTGCGGGCTGGTCGGTCGACGTGTGCGTCATGGAGTGAGGCCTCCAGGCCAGGGGAGAGGGTGGGCCGGCTGAGCCGTACGGGATACGTGCAGGTTGAACCCCGTGTGCCCGGGCAACTATTCCGATGCTTCGGCGTACTAACGAATTCTTGACCTTCTCATGGGAAAGTGACCCTGCGTCAGTCATCGGTGGCGGCGCTGAAACCTGATGCAAGGGGCGTAAGGCGATTGAGAGCATGACATCCATGCTGGGAGCCGAGGACATCGCCCGTACCCGCCGCCACGTCACGCCTCCCCCCTGGCTGGTGGTGGCGCTCGCCTGTGTCGGACAGTTCTTGGTCGTGCTCGATGTGTCCGTCGTCAATGTGGCGCTGCCGTCCATGCGCGCCGACCTGGGGCTGAGCGAGCAGGGCCTGCAATGGGTCGTCAACGCGTACGCGATCGCCTTCGCGGGGTTCATGCTGCTGGGCGGGCGGGCCGGGGACCTCTTCGGCCGCAAGCGGATGTTCCTGGTGGGCCTCGGCCTGTTCACGCTGGCCTCGCTCGGCGGCGGACTCGCCCAGGAGGGCCGGCAGTTGCTGGTGGCGCGGGCCGTGCAGGGTCTTGGCGCGGCGGTCCTGGCGCCCGCCACCCTGACGATCGTCACCTCCGCCGTCCCGGAGGGCGCCGCCCGCGCCCGGGCGATCGCCACCTGGACGGCCGTTGGTGCGGGCGGTGGCGCGGTCGGCGCGCTCGTCGGCGGGGCGCTGGTGGAGGTCCTGTCCTGGCGCTGGGTGCTGCTGATCAACGTGCCGATCGGTGCGGTGGTGCTGCTCGGGTCGGTGATCCGGCTGCCCGAGAGCCGCGCGGGCGACGGGCGCCGCCTCGACCTGCCGGGCGCGCTGCTGGCGACCGGGGGCCTCGCGACGCTGGCGTACGGCATCTCACAGACCGAGGCCGCCGGGTGGACGGCGGCGGCCACCCTCGTGCCGCTGTCGGCCGGTCTCGCGCTGATCGCCCTCTTCCTCGTCGTCGAGTCCCGTACGACGGCCCCGCTGATGCCGCTCGGACTGCTCAGGGCGCGGGCGGTGTGGTCGGCGAACGCGGCGATGTTCCTCAGCGGCTCCGCGATGTTCTGCATGTGGTTCTTCATGACGCTGTACGCCCAGAACGTGCTCGGCTACTCCCCGCTGGACGCCGGACTCGCGCTGGTGCCGAGCTCGCTCGCGGTGGTCCTCGGCTCGAAGCTCGCACCGCGGTTCATGCGGACACTCGGCCCGCGTACCGTCGCGGTCCTGGGGACGGCGGTGGCGGTGGTCGGGTTCGGCTGGCAGTCGACGCTGAGGGTGGACGGCGCCTACGTCACCGCGATCATGGTCCCCGGGATCCTGATGATGCTCGGCGCGGGCCTCGCGACGACCCCGCTGGCCGCGCTGGCCACGTCCGGGGCGGCACCGGGGGAGGCGGGCCTGGTGTCCGGGCTGGTCAACACCTCCCGCACGATGGGCGGTTCCCTGGGCCTCGCGGTCATGTCGACGATCGCCGCGGCCCGAACCGCGGGCGACGACACCCCGCGGGCCCTGACGGACGGATACGCGCTGGTGTTCCGGGTCGGGACGGGGGTGCTGCTCGGCGGGGTGGCGCTGATGCTGGTGGCGCTGCCGCGGAGGACTTCGGCGAACTGAGGCGACGTCCGGGCGGTCCGCGTCGCCGGGGAAGGGCTCTGGTGGTCCGCTCTACAGCCATCCCTGGCGGCGGGCCTCCCGCATCGCCTCCATACGGTTGCGGGTGCCCGTCTTGCCGATGGCGGCGGAGAGGTAGTTGCGGACCGTGGACTCCGAGAGGTGGAGGCGGACGGCGATGTCGGCGACGGTCGCGCCGTCCGTCGATGCCTTGAGGGCGTCGCACTCGCGGGTGGTGAGCGGGTTGGGCCCGGCGCTGAGGGCCGCCGCCGCGAGCGCCGGGTCGATCACGGTCTCGCCGGTCAGCACACGGCGGATGGCGACGGCCAGTTCCTCCACGGGACCGTCCTTGACGAGGAAACCGGCGGCTCCCGCCTCCATGGCCCGCCGCAGATAGCCGGGCCGGCCGAAGGTGGTCAGGATCAGGACCCGGCAGTCCGGCGCCTGGTCGCGCAGTTCGGCGGCCGCGTCCAGGCCGCTCTTTCCGGGCAGTTCGATGTCGAGGAGCGCGACGTCCGGGCGGTGGAGCAGGGCCGCGTCCACGATCGCGTCCCCGGCCGCGACCTGGGCGACGACCTCGATGTCCGCCTCCATCCCGAGCAACAGCGCGAGCGCCCCGCGCATCATCCCCTGGTCTTCGGCGAGCAGAACCCTGATGGACTTGGCGGGCCGACGCTCCCGGGGCATCTCGTTCACAGCCCAAGCGTAGAGCGGTACGGGAGCCGGAGCGGTACATCGGCGGCCTCGGCAGCGGATCCGCGGCCTCGGCGGTACATCGGCGTTCTCAGCGGGGCCGACGGATCCGTACCCCGCGCGGCACCCGTCAACTCCGATGTCCCACCGACTCCGAGGCCCCCACCGTTGTCGGCGCTCCCAGTGGCTCCGCCGCCTCGACCGACTCCGTCGGCTCCACCGGCAGCTCCGCCGTCACCGCGAACCCGCCCCGTGTCCCCGGCCCGGCCGTCAGTGACCCGCCGGCCGCGGCCAGGCGTTCCGTCAGCCCCTTGAGCCCTGTGCCGCCGAGACCTTCCCGGAACCCGGCGCCGACCCACGCGCCCCCCGAAGCCGGACCGGCAGCCGCACCCGGATCCGAATCCCAGGCCGCTGTGGATGCCGAAGCATCCGCCCCGGTGCCGTCGTCCGTCACCGTCAGCCGTACGCGCTCCGCCGCACCCGCCACCGTGATCTCGCACCGGTCCGCCCCGCTGTGCCGGACGACGTTGGTGACGGCCTCCCGCACCACCCACCCCAACAGGACCTCCGTCTGTGGCGGCAGCGGCGGGCCCAACTGGCTCAACACCAGTTCGACGCCGGCCGCGGACAGCGCCGAGCGGGCCCGGTCCAGCTCGGTGATCAGGCTGCCGTCGCGGTAGCCGGTCACCGCCTCGCGGATCTCGGTCAGGGCCTGGCGGCCGACGGACTCGATGTCGGTGATCTGGTCCAGCGCCGCCGTGAGGTCACGGGCGGCCAGCCGCCGGGCCGCCTCCGCCTTCACCACGATCACCGACATCGTGTGACCGAGCAGATCGTGCAGATCCCGGGAGAACCGCAGCCGCTCCTGCTCCACCGCCCGCCGCGCCAACTCCTCACGGGCCGCCCGCAGTTCCCGTACCGCGTCGGACAGGGACAGGATCGCCGCCGTCACCATCGTCGAGATCCAGGTGGCGTACGCGATGTCGAGCCCGCCCCAGCCGTCGCGGGTGACGGAGGCGACGCCGGACAGCAGTGCCACCCCGGCACCGGCCCACCGCAGATGCGGCATCCGCACGACCGCACCCGTAGCGAGCCCGAACAGCGGGAAGAACAGCAGCCAGTTGCCGCCGTACCCGAGGGCCAGCCCGCAGGTCACCAGGCCCAGCAGCACCAGCGCCACCCGCGTCGAGGTCGACTCCCGCGCCTCCCTCACGAACGCGCGGAACACCACGTGGATGTAGAGCGAGTTGAAGATGAGCAGCCCCAGCCCGCCGATCCACGGGTTCGGGGTCTCGCCCTGGAAGAGGTTGGAGAACGCGCCCATGCCCAGCAGCAGCCACGGCAGCAGAGTGAAGCCGGTCGGGGGCGGGCCCGGGTTCTCCGAGGCCTTCCCGGCCTTCCCGGCCTTACACGCGGCGTGCCGGCGCCAGGAGCACTTACGCAACCACGACATGTTCCGCCCCCCGATCAGACCCTCCCGGCGTCGGGCCGGTACGAAAGCTCAGCGTATGAGTCGAAGGTCCAGCGCGGCAGAGGCGCATGTACGGACTCCGGCAGGACAAATGTCACGGCATGCCGGCCGACTGCCGCGACACCCTGAGCTGACGACTCGTCAGGAGCCTTCACAAGTGCGGAGCGCTCGGCTATACAGAGGGCGCCGGACTGGAACGCGTTCTAGATCGGCCGATGACGCCTCGGTGCGGCCGACGGTGCGGACGGCCGTACCGAGGTCTCTCCTGTCAGCGACCGCCGTGACCTGCGACCCGTGATCCGTGACCCGTGCCCGTGACCCGCGATCCGTGACCCGCGATCCCGTGACCCTGTGATCAGGAGCCTCATGCCCATCGACGCAGCCAAGGCCCTGGCCGCCGAGCCCCGCTCGGGTGAGCTCTCCTGGACGACCAAGGACGTCCAGCTCTACCACCTCGGTGTCGGAGCGGGCGCGAACCCCGACAAGGACAGCCCCGCCACCGACACCGACGAGCTGCGCTACACCCTGGAGTCCCGGCTGCACGTGCTGCCGAGCTTCGCCACCGTCGCCGGCGCCGGCTCGCCGGGCGTGATCAGCGGCCTGTCCATGCCGGGCGTGGACGTGGATCTCGCCAAGGTCCTGCACGCCGGCCAGGCGCTCGCAGTCCACCGCCCGATCCCGGCGCAGGGCACCGCCACCGCCACCTCCCGGATCGCCGCCGTGTACGACAAGGGCAGGGCCGCCGTCCTCGTGATGCGCACCGAGGTCGCCGACGCCGACGGCCCGCTGTGGACCAACGACGCCCAGATCTTCGTACGGGGAGAAGGCGGCTGGGGTGGCGACCGCGGCCCGTCCGTGCGCCGCGAACCACCCACCGGGGAGCCCGACCGGACCGTCGAGCGGCCGCTCCGCGCGGACCAGGCGCTCCTCTACCGTCTCTCCGGCGACTGGAACCCGCTGCACGCCGACCCCGAGTTCGCCAAGCTCGCCGGTTTCGAGCAGCCCATCCTGCACGGGCTGTGCACCTACGGCATCACGCTCAAGGCGGTCGTCGACACCCTGCTCGGCGGGGACGTGTCCCGGGTGCGTGCGTACGCCACCCGGTTCGCCGGGGTCGTGTACCCGGGGGAGACCCTGCGCGTCCGCATGTGGCGGCAGGACTCCCCGGCGGCGGTCCGGGTGGCCGTGACCGTCGCCGAGCGGGACGACGCGCCCGCCCTCGCCGACACGGTCGTCGAACACTCCTGAGAACGCACTGAGCACGCACTGAGCACGCACTGAGCCGCATTGAGCCGCACCGAGCACGTACTGAGAACGTACTGAGAACGCCCGTTCGTCTGCCCACCGTTGAGGGGAGCCGCACCATGCGCGCAGCCGTACTGCACGAGATCGGCCAGGACAAGCTGGAGGTCCTCGACGACGTCGAGGCGGTGGGTTTCGGCCCGGGCAAGGCACGGATCCGGGTGCGGGCCACGGGGCTGTGCCACTCGGACCTGTCCGCGATGAACGGTGTCCTGCCGCAGCCGGCGCCGTTCGTGCCCGGCCACGAGGGCGCGGGCGAGATCCTCGAAGTCGGCGAGGGAGTCGCTCACTTGAAGCCCGGCGACCGGGTGGTCGTGTGCTGGCTGCCCGCCTGCGGCGCCTGCCCCGCCTGCAAGCGCGGCCAGACCGAACTCTGTCTCGCCGGGTTCATGAACGCGGGCACCCCCAACTTCAAGCGCCCCGGCGGGGACGTCTTCGGTTTCGCGGGCACCGGCACGTTCACCGAGGAGGTCGTCGTCGACGCCGCCTGCGCGGTGCCGATCCCCGACGACGTGCCCTTCGACATCGCCGCCCTCATCGGCTGCGGGGTGACGACCGGGCTGGGCGCCGCCCTCAACACCGCCGACGTGGAGGCCGGTTCGTCGGTCGCCGTGATCGGCTGCGGCGGGGTCGGCATCTCCGCCATCCAGGGGGCGCGACTCAAGGGCGCCGCCGAGATAGTCGCCGTCGACCCGGTCCTCTCCCGCCGCGAGGCCGCCCTCAAGTTCGGTGCCACACGGGCCGTTTCGCCGGACGAGCTGCCCGACGCCAAGCAACAGGTCACCGCCGGCGAGGGGTTCGACTACGTCTTCGAGGTCGTCGGCAAGGCGGCCACCGCCCGGACGGCGTACGACTACACCCGGCGCGGCGGCACGCTCGTCGTCGTCGGAGCGGGCGCCATGGACGACTTCCTCCAGCTCAACATGTTCGAGCTGTTCTTCGACGAGAAGCGGATCCTGCCGTCCCTGTACGGCGGCGGGGACGTCCTGCGTTCCTACGAGCGGACCATCGACCTGTGGCGGGCCGGCCGGGTCGACCTGGACGGCCTGATCACGCACCGGGTGCCGTTGGCCGAGATCAACGAGGCGCTCGACCAGATGCGCACGGGAGCGTCCCTGCGTACCTGCATCGAGATCTGAGGGCGCGGGATGTCGCTGCCACTCGAAGGGCTCGCCGCGATCGTCACCGGTGCAGGCCGCGGGCTCGGCCGGGCCGAGGCGCTGGAGCTGGCCCGGCTCGGCGCGGCCGTCGTCGTCAACGACTACGGGCAGCCCGGCCGGGACGGCTCGGGCGAGGCCTCCGCCGCGCCCGCCGAACAGGTCGCCGACGAGATCCGGGCCGCGGGCGGCACGGCTCTCGCCCACACCGGGGACGTCGCCGACTTCCAACAGGCGGCGCGACTCGTGGAGTTGACGATCGCCGAGTTCGGGAAGCTGGACATCCTGGTCAACAACGCGGGCATCCTGCGGGACCGCATGGTCTTCTCCATGACCGAGGACGAGTGGGACGCGGTGATCCGGGTCCACCTCAAGGGCCACTTCAACACCACCCACTTCGCCGCCGCGCACTGGCGCGCCCGCTCCAAGGCGGCGGACGGGCCGGTGTACGGGCGGATCGTGAACACCTCCTCGGAGGCGTTCCTCGCGGGGTCGGCCGGGCAGCCCAACTACGCGGCGGCGAAGGGCGGAATCGTCGGGCTCACCACCTCCACGGCCCTCGCGCTCGCCAAGTACGGCGTGCGGGCCAACGCGATCTGCCCCCGGGCCCGCACCCGCATGACCGAGGACGTCTTCGCCGGCCTCGAACGCCCCGCGGACGGTCTCGACCCGCTCGCTCCCGAGCATGTCGCCCCGCTCGTCGGCTACTTGGCCTCACCCGCCGCCGCGCGGGTCAACGGCCAGCTGCTCGTCGTCCACGGAGGCATGGTGGCGGTCGTCGAACGGCCGCGAGTGGCCGCGAAGTTCGACAGCAAGCAGGACACGTTCACGTACGACGAGTTGGACGCGCTGCTCACCCCGCACTACGCGGGACGGCCGGACGGGGAGACGTTCGCGGCGGCCGAAGTGCTCGGCCTCAAGCGGGAGTAGGGCATCAGGGGAGACGACACACCACGGCCCCGCCCCCTACGTGAAGGGGCGGGGCAGTGTGTCGTTCAGGCCGCCCACTCGGTCTGTTCGACCGGCTTGCGGTGACGGCCCTGGGGGGCCGCCTCGCCGTCGTGGGCCGCGACCGGACCCCTGTGCCGGCCGTGGCCGGAGGGCTCCTGGACGTCGGGCGTCCGCTGGGTCGTGTTGGCGTCGTTCATCGGAAGTAACTCTCCCCGTCAACATGATCTTTCTTACAGCCGGGCGAGTTTAACCGGCATCCCACGGGCCGAATCCAGGCGGCCACGCCAACCGGCACGAGTTCGTTACAAGCCGACGGGACTGCCCGGCGGACCGTGCCGGAGACGTGGGCCCGGCGCCCACATCTGCCGCGGTGTCCTCACTTTCCGATGCCCCGCATCGACTCCCTCATGCGCCATGCGCCATGTGACCGCGCGCACCCAGCCCCCCCCGCTCACCCGTACTGATCAGGCACCGTGGCCTTCCTCCGGCCTGATCCGCCGGAACGACCCCAACGGCGCCTGCTGCAACGGCACCGGACGCGTCGCGACCGGGGCCGGAGGATCCGGTTCCGACGGCTCGCCCGACCCCGGGGGCACACTCCCCGACATCGCGCGTACGGCCGTACCGTCGCCGTCGCCTTCGACCGGGCCCGGACCCCCCGGACCCCCGTCCCCCGTCGCCGCCGCCGTCTCCCCCGAGGGCGCCGCCACCCGAGCCACGCCGCACGGCGCCTGGGCCGTGGCGTACGGCAGGTGGAGCACCCCGTCCTCGGTCCAGTGCCCGGCACCCGCCAACCACCCCTCGGGCGCCGGGAGATGGAGGACCCGCCGGGTCGCGGGCCGCCACACGCCGACCCAGCTGCCGAGCGGGCCGTCGATCCGCAGCGCCACCGCGCAGCCCTCCGGCATCAGGACCTGCCCCGGCTGGATCGCGAACGGCGTGACCGTGCAGCCGTCCGCCCGCAGACAGGCCGGGAAGCGCACCGGCAGCATGCTGCCCAGCACACCCCAGCCCAACCGTTCCCGCCCCGGCGAGGGCGCGTCCGAGCGGATCAGCAGCAGCCCGCTGTCCGGGTCGGCGAGCAGCAGCCGGTCGTCGCTGTCCGCCGCGATCTGCAGCAGCGGCGAGACCTCGCCGGCGCGCTCCAGGTCCACCACGACCGTCTTGGTCCGCCCGCCGGCCTCCCGGTCCAGCGCCAGCATCCGTGCCGTCCCGTCCAGCCACACCCCGCCCGAGCACCGCCCGGGGATCTCCGCGAGGTGCCTCGGCCCGAAGCCGCCCCCCGCCACCAGCCACACCGCGCTCGAGTGCCGGCCCACGGCGAGGGCGTACGCCTTCCGGCCGCCCGGCGCGGGCGGCAGCAGCCGCAGCCGGGTGCCCTCGTCGGTGCACTCGACCGCGCCCAGCGGCAGTTCACCGGTGTCCGGCCCGGTCGGGTAGAGCAGCGAGAAGGCGTGCCGTCCGGCCACCAGCCGCCGGATGAGCACCCGCCCGTCACCCATCGGCTGGACCTCGGTGCCGGGCTCCTCCGGCTGGTTGCCGGGCAGCGGCACCGCGTAGGGCTCGGGGCCGTCCAGGGTCCAGCGCTCCGGGAACAGGGAGTCGCCGTCCCGCGCGAGCCGGGCGGCGTAGCAGCCGTCGACCGTGATCGCGCACCCTGCCAGCGGGGTCCAGCCGTCCTCGTCCGCCGCGGTGGGCTCAATCGCACAGGCTGTCATCGCTCGGTCACCTCCGGCGACGAAGGTAGTTTTCGTACGCACGGACGTGAGACCGACAGACGGTCACTTCACACAAAGGGGTGGCCCAGGAACGATTCGCCTGAGGACCGCGGGGCGACTGTGCTGGCTGGGAGGGCGCTGGGCGGCAGGCGGCGGCACCGGTTCAGCTGGGGAGGACAGCCAGGTAGCCTTTGCCCGTGCCCCGTCTGTCTGAAGTCATCACCGCCCTGGAGAACCTGTGGCCCGCCGAGCGGGCCGAGTCCTGGGACGCGGTCGGAACCGTCGTGGGCGACCCCGACCAGGAGGTCGCGCGGGTCCTCTTCGCCGTCGACCCGGTCCGGGAGATCGTGGACGAGGCGGTGAAGCTGGGCGCCGATCTGCTGGTCACCCACCATCCCCTCTATCTGCGCGGTACGACGACGGTCGCGGCCTCCACCTTCAAGGGCCGCGTGGTGCACACACTGATCAAGAACGACATCGCGCTGCACGTCGCCCACACCAACGCGGACACGGCCGACCCGGGTGTCTCCGACGCCCTCGCCGGCGCGCTCGACCTGCGGGTCGTCCGCCCGTTGGTGCCGGACCCGACCGACCCGGAGGGCCGCCGGGGCCTGGGCCGGATCTGCGAACTCGACCACCCGGTGACCGTCCGCGAGCTTGCCGCCCGCGCCGCCGAACGGCTGCCCGCCACCGCGCAGGGCATCCGGGTGGCCGGCGACCCGGAGGCGCTGGTGCGCAAGGTCGCCGTCAGCGGCGGCTCCGGCGACAGCCTGTTCGACCAGGTCCGCGCGTCCGGTGTCGACGCCTTCCTCACCGCGGACCTGCGCCACCACCCGGCGTCCGAGTTCATGGCGGCCCGCGCCCACAGCCCCCTCGCGCTGCTCGACGCGGCACACTGGGCCACCGAATGGCCCTGGTGCGAGCTGGCCGCCGCACAGCTCGACGAGATCTCCGACCGCGAGGGATGGGACCTGAGGGTCCACGTCTCCAGGACGGTCACCGACCCCTGGACCGCCCACGCGGCGTCCGCCGCACTTCCGACGAGCGCTTCGCGCCCGTCTTCTTCTGACCCCCTGGGAGCCCCCAACTGAACGCCGCGCCTGCCGACCAGATCCGACTCCTCGACGTCCAGGACCTCGACGTACGCCTCCAGCAGCTCGCGCACAAGCGCAGGTCGCTGCCCGAGCACGCCGAGATCGAGTCGCTCTCCAAGGACCTCACGCAGCTGCGCGACCTGCTCGTGGCCGCGCAGACCGAGGAGAGCGACACCGCCCGCGAGCAGACCAAGGCCGAGCAGGACGTGGACCAGGTGCACCAGCGTGCCGTCCGCGACCAGCAGCGTCTGGACTCCGGCGCGGTCACCTCCCCGAAGGACCTGGAGAACCTCCAGCGCGAGATCACCTCCCTCGCCAAGCGACAGGGCGATCTGGAGGATGTGGTCCTGGAGGTCATGGAGCGCCGCGAGTCCGCGCAGGAGCGGGCCGCCGAACTGACCGAGCGGGTCTCCTCCGTCCAGTCGAAGATCGACGACACGACCGCCCGCCGGGACGCGGCCACCGAGTCGCTGGACGGCGAGGCCGCCAAGGCGACGAAGGAGCGCGAGGTCATCGCGGGCACGATCCCCGCGGACCTGCTCAAGCTCTACGACAAGCTGCGCGGCCAGCAGGGCGGCGTCGGCGCGGCCAAGCTGTACCAGCGCTCCTGCCAGGGCTGCCGGCAGGAGCTGGCGATCACGGACATCAACGAGATCCGCGCGGCGGCGCCGGACACGGTGGTGCGCTGCGAGAACTGCCATCGCATCCTGGTGCGCACGTCCGAGTCCGGCCTGTAGGCGACCGCGGCAAGAGGCGTCGGTAGGCGGCGACAGACTTCGGTGAGCGGCAAGAGACTTCGGTAAGGGGCTGACGGCGTGCGGGAGTTCATCGTCGAGGCCGACGGCGGGTCACGGGGCAACCCGGGGCCCGCGGGCTACGGAGCAGTGGTGCTCGACGCGGCGACGGGCGAGACGCTCGCCGAGGCGGCCGAGTTCATCGGGACCGCCACGAACAACGTGGCCGAGTACCGGGGTCTGCTGGCCGGCCTGCGCGCCGCGCACGCCCTGGACCCGACGGCGCGCGTCCACGTCCGTATGGACTCCAAGCTCGTCGTCGAGCAGATGTCCGGCCGCTGGAAGATCAAGCACCCCGACATCAAGCCCCTGGCGACCGAGGCGGCCGGTGTCTTCCCGTCGTCCCAGGTGACGTACGAGTGGATCCCCCGGGAGCGGAACAAACACGCGGACCGGCTGGCCAACGAGGCCATGGACGCGGGCAAGCGGGGCGAGCGGTGGTCGGCTTCGGCGTCGACGGCCGAGCTGGATGCGGCGGCCGCACGTGCGGCCACCCGGGCGGCGGCTCCCGAGCCGTCCGGCCCGCAGGGGGCCGTAGCAGCTCCTGAGTCGTCCGTTCGGTCGGGAGCCGACGCGGGCGACAAGGCCGGCACCGACGTCCGCGCCGCCCGCGCGGTGGCCTCCCCCGGCTGGGCCCCCGCCGACATGGGGACGCCCGCGACCTTCGTGCTGCTGCGGCACGGGGAGACCCCGCTGACTCCGCAGAAGCGGTTCTCCGGCAGCGGCGGCAGCGATCCCTCGCTCTCCGACGTGGGGCGCGGGCAGGCCGAGCGGGCCGCCGAATCGCTGGCCCGGCGCGGCACGATCCAGGAGATCGTCTCCTCGCCCCTGACCCGTACCCGTGAGACCGCCGCGACCGTCGCCGCCCGCCTAGGTCTCGGCGTCACGATCGACGACGGACTGCGGGAGACCGACTTCGGCGCCTGGGAAGGGCTCACCTTCGGTGAGGTGCGCGAGCGCTACCCGGACGACCTGAACACCTGGCTGGCCGACCCGGACGCCGAACCGACCGGCGGCGGCGAGAGCTTCGTGGCGACCGCCACCCGGATCGCCGCCACCCGGGACAAGCTGGTCACCGCCCATGCCGGCCGCACGGTCCTGCTGGTCACCCACGTCACCCCGATCAAGACGTTCGTACGGCTCGCCCTCGGTGCCCCGCCGGAGTCCCTGTTCCGCATGGAACTGTCGGCGGCCTCCCTGTCGGTGGTGGCGTACTACGCCGACGGCAACGCGAGCGTCCGGCTCCTCAACGACACGTCACACCTGCGCCCCTGAGCCGTCCCTACGCCTGCGTCCCTACACCTGCGCCCCTGAACCGTCCCTACGCCTGCGTCCCTACACCTGCGCCCCTGAACCGTCCCTGAGTCCGGCCGCGGCCCGCGCCAGCGCCTCGACCCGCTCCCAGTCCCGCGCCTCGATCGCGTCCTGGGGAAGCATCCAAGTGCCGCCCACGCAACCGACGTTGGGCAACGCCAGGTACTCCGGCGCGTTCCCCGGACCGACCCCGCCCGTCGGACAGAACCGCGCCTGCGGCAACGGCCCGGCCAGCGACCTCAGATACGCCGTGCCGCCCGCCGCCTCGGCCGGGAAGAACTTCATCTCCCGCACCCCGCGCTCCAGCAGCGCGACCACCTCGGACGTCGTAGACACCCCCGGCAGGAACGGCACCCCCGACTCCCGCATGGCCTCAAGGAGTACGTCCGTCCAGCCCGGGCTGACCAGGAAGCGCGCCCCGGCCGCCACCGACTCCCGCACCTGCGCCGGAGTGATCACGGTGCCGACGCCGACCACGGCGTCCGGCACCTGCGCGGCGATCGCCCGGACCGCGTCGAGGCCGACGGGCGTCCGCAGGGTCACCTCGATCGCGGGCAGCCCGCCGGCGACCAGCGCCCGGGCGAGCGGTACGGCGTCGGCGACGTCGTGTACGACCACCACGGGGATGACGGGAGCGAGGTCCAGTACGGACACGGGCAACGGCGAGGAGGGCACGGAGGCGGACATGGCCTCATCGTGCCCCGGCGCGCCACTCTGCGCAATGGTCGTTGCGTACCGTGCAACGCGTTCGGTTTCGTCGCGCTCAGTGGACCTCGGTCACCAGCACGTCCAGCGCCCAGGCCGTCCCCGCCTTCGCCGGCGGCTCCACCTCGACGACGTAACCCAGGTCCCGCAGCGCCTCCACCAGTTCGGCCGGGCCCTTCGGCACGGCCCCGGCCGACAGCAGACTCCGGACGATCTTCCCCTTGGTCGCCTTGTTGAAGTGGCTGACGACCTTCCGGGTCGGCGCGTGCAGCACCCGTACCGTCGCCGTCCGCCCGGCGACCTCGCCCTTCGGCTTCCACGCCGACGCGTACGCCGACGACCGCAGGTCCAGCACCAGCCCGGCCCCGGCCGCCTCGGGCAGCGCCGCCGCCATCGGCGTACGCCAGTGCCCGCCCAGCGCGCCGAGCCCGGGCAGCCGCACGCCCATCGAGCAGCGGTAGGAGGGGATCCGGTCGGTGACCCGGACGGCGCCCCACAACCCTGAGAAGACCAGCAGGGACCGGCCCGCGCGCCGCTTCGCCGCCGTATCCAGGGACGCCAGGTCGAGGGCGTCGTACAACACCCCCGTGTAGACCTCCCCGGCCGGCCGCGCGCCCGCCGTCCGCAGCTCCGTGTTCTTCGCGATCTCACCGCGCAGGCCCTCGCTCAGCCCGAGCACCTCGCGCGCCTTGTCCTCGTCGGCGGCGCACAGCTCGACCAGCTCGTCGAGCACCGCCGCACGGGCCTCGGTGAGCCGCGGCAGCGACAGCGACTCCAGCTTCAGCGGGGCGCCACGACCGGAGGACGCCTTGCCTTCGGAGGGCGGCAGCAGGACAAGCACGGGATCGATCTCCTTCGGTTGAGCTCCGAGACAGCGTACGGCGTGCCACCTGGCCGCCCCGGCCCCACGCTCGCCGTATGCCCCGACGCCACATCGGCGTGACCGGCGCACCCGAGGCCCCGCTCCGGGCCGCCCTCACCGCACGGCTCACGCGGGCCGATCCGGCAGCGGCGACCGTGCGCTTCGCGCCTGCCTGACGGCCTGTACGAGTGCGTCGGCGTCGTCGGCGTGGCAGCGCACCAGACTGACCTCCCGGCTTCGACCAAAGAAGGTCAAGTGGCCGACGGGCTCGGTGAGTTCGAGAGTGACGGAGGTCTGCGCCCCCATGGCGACGTCGAGTTCGCCGTCGGTCCGCGTGTGCACCCACCTCGTCTCGCGGCGCACGGAGGCGATCCGCTCCAGCGGTATGCGCAGATCGACGTGGACGGCCCGGCGGACGCGGAGCGCGTCGGGCTCCAGCACATGCGGCCGGACCACGTTCGCCGCGTGCAACGAGACGATGAATAGAACGGTGTAGACGTCCAGGACGAACACCACCCCGTGCACGACCGGGAAGTTCCGCAGCAGCACGGACATCATCACCGTCTCGACCAGGCACACGAAGCCGAAGCCGACCAACACGGCGCCCTGCCCGCGCGCGTACCCGAAGCCGCGCCCGCCGCTCGTGCCGTGACTCCGCCTCGCCACCCACAGCGCGAGACTCACCAGCATCCGCAGCTCATGCCGGAGCAGAACACGGGCAGTCCTCATGGCCCTCCCTCCGTGATGATCCTCAGCGTCCGCCGGATGGCCTCCGCCTGCGCGGGCGCGAAGTCGGCGTAGAAGGCGCGCAGGAAACTGTGGTCGTCGTCGATGCCGGCCTTCGGGAGCAGCTCACCGGGCAGACAGTCGGCGAGGGCCCGCGCGGCCTCGTCCACACGCGGGTCCGCCGGATCGGCGTCGACGAGGGCGTCGAGCAGCGCGTACGCGGCACGGGCCCGCTCCACCCCGTCCGGCGTACCGAAGGCGCTGCCCACCAGCCCGATCAGCTCCTGGCGGCCCTCGGGGGTCGCCGCGGTGTCGAACAGCGCGAGGACCTCTCGGTCCTTGGCCGCCATGGGGGAGTCGGAGACCTGCCCCACCTCGCTGAACAGCGCCGCGAGCTCCGGCGACACCGGCCCCTCGGCCGGCAGCACCCCGCCCTCCAGCAGGTCCCGCAGCCGCGCCCGCTGCTCCCGGATCGCCGCCTCCTGGCGCGCCAGATCCTCGTCGAGTTCGGTGAGGACCTCGACGAGATCCTTGCCGGCGTCCTCCGCGAGCACGTCCCGCACCTCCGAGAGCCCCAGCCCCAGCTCGGTCAGCCGCCGGATCCGGGCCAGCACGACGGCATGCCGGAGCGTGTAGTCCCGATAGCCGTTGGCACGCCGCTCGGGCTCGGGCAGCAGCCCCAGATGGTGGTAATGCCGGACGGTCCGCGTGGTGACGCCGACGGCCCGGGCGAGTTCTCCGATTCGCATGGGACCAGTACAAACGCTGACGCTGCGGCAGGGTCAAGGACGCGGGGCGGTGCCTGACGTGGGAGCCGGTCCTGTGCCACGATCGAGGGAACGGTTCCCGATCTCACGGCCAGGTGATCAGCCGATGTCCCAGCATGGCGAGCGACCGAAGGAGGGGCGTGACATGACTGCCATGGCCCATGAGCCGCTCACGCCGGCGGAGGTCCTGCTGGAGGGCTTCCTCGCCCTGGACACCCCGGAGGGTTTCCGGGCGGAGCTGATCGAGGGGGAGATCGTTGTGACGCCGCCGCCGGACGGGGATCACGAGCACTACATCAGCCGGATCGCGAAGCAGGTGATCCGGCGGTCCGACACCGACATGGACTTCTCCGGGAACAAGGGCCTGAAGCTGAAGGGCGAGGGCGCCTACCCGAAGAACCATGCGATTCCGGACGTCACCCTCGCGCCCGCGCACCTGCTGCTCTTCCGGGGCGCCGACGCCTGGATGCCGTGCGAGGGCGTCGCCATGGTCGTCGAGGTCACATCCACCAAGCCGGTGGCCGACCGCGAGGCCAAACGCCGCTGCTACGCCCGAGGAGGCGTCCCTCTCTACCTGCTCGTCGACCGTGACACCTCCCAGGTCACGCTGTTCAGCGACCCGCAGAAGGACGACTACCGCCAGCACAGCACCCTCCCCTTCGGCAAACCGCTCACCCTCCCCGAGCCCTTCGCCTTCGACCTGGACACGAGCGACTTCCTCTGAGCCGACCTTCTCTGAGCCGCACGGCATGAAATCAGGGCCTGAAGGCGTTGCACCCCCAAGGACGTGAGGGGGACGACGATGAGCGCACGGGAACAGGCCCTGTGGACGAGGGCGCGGCTCGGCCGCGACGGTCCGCCCCTCGACCTGCTGACCGCCCGCTTCGACCAGCACGTCTACGCCCCGCACGCGCACGACGAGTTCACCATCGGCGTGTGTGTCGGCGGATCCGAGATCATCGACTACCGCGGCGGCCACATCCGCACCGGCCCGGGCTCCATCGTCGTCCTGGCGCCGGGAGAGATGCACACCGGCGGCCCCGGCAACGCCACCGACGGCTACGCGTACCGCGCCCTGTACGCAGGCCCCTCGCTGCTGACCGACGGCACCCTCACCGAGGGCATCCCGCACTTCCGCGAGCCCCTCCTCGACGACCCGGAACTGGCCGCCGCCCTCCGCGCCACGCACACCGAACTCAGCGTCTGCCCCGACCCGTTGGAGACGGAGTCCCGCCTCCCCTGGCTGCTCACCGCCCTGGCCCGCCGCCACTCCACCGCCCGCGCCACGAACGACACCGTGCCCGGCGCCGCCCACATCGCCCACGCGGTACGCGACCGTCTCGCCGACGACCTCTTGGCACCGCCCTCCCTCGCTCTGCTCGCCGCCGAGCAGGGTT
The DNA here is from genome assembly GCF_040660135.1 of Streptomyces sp. NPDC050997. Lineage (NCBI taxonomy): Bacteria > Bacillati > Actinomycetota > Actinomycetes > Kitasatosporales > Streptomycetaceae > Streptomyces > Streptomyces sp. NPDC050997. Next base: position 128,862 of record NZ_JBFAGK010000011.1, on the reverse strand, counting down.
TGTCCCGCTACCAACTCCTCCGGGCTTTCCGTACGACGATGGGGATACCCCCGTACGCCTGGCTGGCGCAGTACCGGGTGCACCGGGCCCGCGGCCTACTGGAGTCCGGACTCAAGCCGGCCGAGGTCGCGGGGCTTGTGGGCTTCGCCGACCAGGCGCACCTCACCCGCTGGTTCCGGCGGGTCCTCGGGGTCACCCCGGCGGCGTACCGCAACAGCGTTCAAGACGGGCGCCGCTGATGCGGTGAGCATGGCCGCATGACTGCACGCGGCTGGTTCCTGTTCTCCCTGATGGGAGTGGTCTGGGGCATCCCCTACCTGATGATCAAGGTGGCGGTGGACGCCCCGCTCTCCCCGTCCGTGGTGGTGTTCACGCGCTGTGCCCTGGGCGCGGCGCTGCTGCTCCCCTTCGCGCTACGCGGCGGCGGCCTGATCCGGACCGTCCGCACCCACTGGCTGCCCATGCTGGGCTTCGCGTGCATCGAGATCATCGGCCCGTGGTTCACCCTCACCGACGCCGAACGCCACCTGTCCAGCTCGACCGCCGGTCTGCTGATCGCGGGCGTCCCGATCGTCGGCGTCGTCCTGGCCCGCTTCTTCGGCGACACGGAACGCCTGGGCACGCGGCGGGTGACGGGCCTCGCCCTGGGCCTGGCGGGCGTCGGCGTCCTCACGGTGCCGCACTTGACCGGGGGCGACGCCCGTTCCCTGGCGGAGGTGTTCCTGACGGTGCTGGGCTACTCGACGGCGCCCTTGATCGCCGCGCGGTGGCTGAGGGACGTCCCGACGCTCCAGCTGATTGCCCCCTGCCTGACCCTGGCGGCCTTGGTCTACGCGCCGGCGGCGGCCATGACCTGGCCGAGCGAGCTGCCCTCGACGTCGGTCCTGACGGCCCTCATCGGACTGGGCGTGATCTGCACAGCACTTGCCTTCGTCGCCTTCCTGGAACTGATCAAGGAGGTCGGCCCGACCCGGGCGACGGTCTTCACCTACGTCAACCCGGCGGTGGCGGTGGCGGCGGGAGCGGTGCTCCTGGACGAGCCGTTCACGACGGGCATCGCGATCGCCTTCACCCTCATCCTGGCGGGCTCGGTACTGGCTACGGCCGCCGCGCCTGACGGTCCTCCTGCCGGTCCGGACAAGGGCACACGCCGGGTAGCATGGTCGACACGGCAGACGAGCCGGGCGGACGGCCGCGTGGAGTCCCCCTAGGGGGCTTCCCGAGGAACGTCCGGGCTCCACAGGGCAGGGTGATGGCTAACGGCCACCCGGGGTGACCCGCGGGACAGTGCCACAGAAAACAGACCGCCGGGGACTTCGGCCCCCGGTAAGGGTGAAACGGTGGTGTAAGAGACCACCAGTGCCCAGGGCGACCTGGGCAGCTAGGTAAACCCCACCCGGAGCAAGGTCAAAAGGAAACACCCCGGTGTTTCTGCGAGGACGTTCGAGGGCTGCCCGCCCGAGTCCTTGGGTAGACCGCACGAGGCCGGTGGCAACGCCGGCCCTAGATGGATGGCCGTCTCCCCGGCCGCCGCGAGGCGGTTGGGTGACAGAACCCGGCGTATAGCCCGACTCGTCTGCCGCCACCTGCGGCTTTGCTTTGAAAGGACCTCTGACCCGCGTCGGAGGCCCTTTCCGACCTTTCGGGGGCTTGCCGTGTCAGGCGGAGAAAGGTCCCTCGACCTGACTGCGTGCTGGCCGCCCTCGCGCGGGCCTTGGCCGAGGCCATGACGGCGGCTTCGGCGAAGGCATTCCTGATCCCTGGACGGCATCCTGCTGCCGATCGGCCGGATCACCGCCGACACTCCGTACTGGTCGGCGCAACTGGTCAGCGCATCGTGAATGCCGTCGTGAGGTTCCCCCGGCGTGCGGGAGCGGGATCCGGCGACGATCCGTTTGGTGACACCTACACATGGTTAGATCGCTCGCATGAATCCACTGAGTAAGCGTTCCGAAATGGACCGTGGAGCCCTGCTTGCGGTCTCGGTCACGGTCTTCTTATGGGCTTCGGCTTTTGTGTCCATTCGTGCATCAGCGGACTATTTCGGACCTGGTGCTCTGGCCCTCGGGCGGCTTGCGACGGGCTCCCTCGCGTTGGTGTGCGTTCTCCTGGTCAAGCGGGGCGGTATACCGCCGCGTAAGGCATGGCCCGGGATCGTCTGCTCCGGAGTGCTCTGGTTCGGGTGCTACATGGTGGTGTTGAACTGGGGCGAGACGAAGGTGGACGCCGGCACCGCCGCCATGGTTGTCAACGTCGGACCCATGGTGATCGCGCTGTTGGGTGGTTGGCTGCTCAAGGAGGGGTTCCCGCCGCTGCTGCTCGCCGGCATGGGAGTGTCGTTCGTGGGCGCGGTCGTGGTGGGCTTCTCCACGTCCGGCGGCGGTTCGTCATCGGTGCTGGGCGTGGCGCTGTGCCTGCTGGCGGCCCTTGCCTACGGGGCCGGAGTGGTGTCGCAGAAGCCTGCGCTGCGGTATGCCACACCGATACAGGTGACGACGTTCGGATGCCTCATCGGCACCGTCGCATGCCTGCCGTTCAGTGGGCAACTTGTCTCGGATCTGTCCGCGGCTCCGCTCTCGGCGGTCCTCAACGTCGTCTATCTGGGCTTGTTCCCGACCGCTCTGGCGTTCAGCACCTGGGCCTACGCGCTGTCGCGGACCACCGCGGGTCGGCTGGGTGCGACCACCTACGCGGTGCCGGCGATCGTCATCCTCATTTCCTGGATCGCCCTGGAGGAAGTGCCCGGCTGGGTCACGCTCCTGGGCGGCGCCATCTGCCTGGGCGGCGTGGCCGTTTCCCGGCTGCGCCCCCGCCCCTCTCAGACGCCCCCGCCGGCTGCCCCGCCGGTACAGGACGGCACTCCGGCTTCCGCGGTGGAGCCGACGCGCTGACCTGGGCGCGGCGAAGCGCAGGACATCGGGGGTCCTCGCCCCCGCCTTCCCCGCGTACACACGAGCGCCCCCAGGGGTTCCCCTGTCCTCCGGGGGCGCTCGTCTTGTGGCGTTCACAGCATGGCGTTCACAGCATGGCGCTCACAGCACCAGCGTGGTCTCGTCCCTGCCCAGCAGATAGCCGAGCTGCAGCCGCGTGTTCGCCCCCAACTGCTGCTTCATCGCCGCGATATGACCCTGTAACGACCGTTCGCTGATACCGAGGCGGCGCGCGATCCGCTTGTCGGAGTAGCCGCCGATGAGGAGCCCGCTGATCGACTCGCGCAGCGACGGGATGACGTCGTCGGCCGCCTTCGCGGCGTGCAGGGGCACGAACGGGAAGGACTTCGCGCGGTCCCAGGAGCGTTCGAAGATGTCCTTGAGGAAGCGCACGATCGCTGGTTCCCTGATGGCCAGTCCCACGGTCCGGCTCTCGTTGGCGGAAATGAACGCTACTGAGTCGTCGATGATGATGAGGCGGTCGAAGAATTCTGCCAAGGTCCGTACTCGGACTCCGTAATCGGTGACCGACCGCACGTAGCTCTTCGTCGCCTCATCGAAACGCGTGGTGTGCTGATAGAGCGTACGCATGGCAACCCCGGCCTCGATGTGGCGACGTACGGATTCCAGGGCGTTGTCCAGGACCTGGCCCGGGCGGGGGCCATCGGGCTGCGCGGTCAGTATTTCGTGCTGCGCGCTGTTGAGTGCGTCGTCGATGGCTGAGTTGATCGCGTCCAGCCCACGAAGGTATGTGATGCGGGATGCTTCGGAGATCGACACACTCATCGACTTCTTCGTTCTGCTGATGTCAATGAGGCGGCCAGTCGTTAGCCGGGACAGCGTGTCCAACTGTTCAGCAATGGCTCGCAGTGCACCCTCCGGCCCTTCCTGCGGTGTAGCCGTTTCGCTCCCAAATTGCTCTGCTATGTCGTCATTTGGGTGCTCGATTGACATCATGATCTTACCCCCTGGTGTCCGTTATCGACAACTTTCCCCCGGAATGCATCCCTCGGCTTTCGGCGGTGCGGAAACCTGAGCCATCTTAAAACTTCAGTCCGGGCTCGAAGCAAGGAAGTCTGAAGCCAGGTGGTCGGTTTGAGCCGCAGATCGCCTCAGTGGTTGGTGTCGGGCGAGCCGCCTTGCCATCCCCTAGAAATTCCCCTCGATTCCTGCTGCGCGTTTGGCAAGAGAGGTTTGGGTACATGTTGCCGAATTCTTTGCCCTCCCGTATGCCCCAAAGGGCATTGTGCGCGGTCAGCGTCGGATTCGCTGTCGCTACCGTTGCACTGACGGGAACACTGGGAGTCTGTGAACTCCCGCACTCGGACTCCCGGCATCCGGCCGAAGCTGTCACGCTCGGCGATGTCGGCTGGAATGCGGTCGGTTCTCGGCTGGCTGTCTGACCGCTCCAAGGCGCAAGAGATCGGTAAAATCCTGTGAGTTCTTCTCCGTGGTTTCTGCGTGACCCGGCAGCGTCCGAGTCGGCTGCCCGCATCTACTGCTTCCCCCACGCGGGCGGAAACCCGCGCTCGTTCCTCGCCTGGCAGCGGGATCTGGGAGACGACGCCGAGATCGTCGCAGTCTGCCCCCCGGGCCGTGGCCCCAGATACCAAGAACCCTCCGCCACTGACGTGATGGAGCTCGCCGACGGTGCGGCCGCCGCCATCGTCGCCACCGCCGACCGGCCCTTCGCCCTCTTCGGACACAGCTTCGGCGCGGTCCTGGCCTTCGAGGTCGCACGCCGTGTCGGCGGCCTGCCCGACTGCCGCCATCTGGTCGCCTCCGGCTGCTCGGCGCCCTCGCTGCTGCCCAGCAGACGCGTGGTGGAGACCGCGCGCCTGGAGGGCCGTGCGTTCACCGAGGCTGTGGGCTTCTTCGGCGGGCTGCCGCCCGAAGTGGTCGCCGACGAGGCCTTGCAGGAGCTGTTGCTGCCGCATCTGAAGGCCGACTTCCGCATGGTCGCCCAGTACACCTACCGGCCCGGCGCCCCGCTGTCCGTGCCCGTCACCCTCATCAACGGAGTCGACGACCCGCACGTGAAAGAGGCCGGACTCGAAGCGTGGGCGCGCGAATGCGCCGACGAGCCGGCCCAGCACCGGGCCGACGGCGGCCACTTCTACTTCGACGGCCGGCCCAGCGCCGTCACTGATGTCCTCCGGTCGCTCCTGAGCACCGATCGTGGCGCGAATCCACCTGGCGGCACGCATGTTGAGGTTATCTGAGCAGTGCCTCACACCTGCCTCACGAGCACCGCATAGGGGATACGACCATGAGCCAGTCCGCCACCGACCAGTACCGACGGGCCGTCACCTTCCACAGCCTCCATGAGGGCCCCGACCCCTTCGTCGTCCCCAACCCGTGGGACGCGGGCACCGCGCGCGTCCTGACCGGGCTCGGGTTCTCCGCGCTCGCCACCACCGGCGCGGGCCTGGCCCACGGCTGCGGCCTGCCCGACGGCTCTCTCACCCGCGGACACGTCCTCGACAACGCCAGGTCGATCGTCGCCGCGACCACCCTGCCGGTGACCGCGGACCTGGAGAGCGGATTCGGTGACACGCCCGAGGAGGTCGCCGAGACCATCCGGCGCGCCGCCGCCGCGGGCCTGGTCGGCGGCTCGATCGAGGACTCCACCGGCCGCGCAGACGACCCCGTACGTCCTCTGGAGGAGGCCGTCGAGCGGGTGGCCGCCGCCGTAGCCGCCGCCAGGGAGCTCGACTTCCCCTTCACGGTGACCGCGCGGGCCGAGAACTTCTTCCAGGGCAGGCCCGATCTGCCCGACACCATCCGCAGGCTGAAGGCGTACGAGGAAGCCGGCGCCGATGTGCTCTACGCGCCCGCGCTGCCGGACGCCGACGCGATCCGCGCGGTGTGCTCCTCCGTCCAACGCCCGGTCAACGTCCTGATGGGGTCGCCCGCACTGCCGCTGACCGTGGCCGAACTGGGCGCTCTGGGGGTGCGACGGATCAGCGTCGGCTCGGCGCTGTCCCGGGCCGCGCTCGGCGCGGTCGTCCGCGCGGCGACAGAGATCCGTGACCTCGGCACCTTCGGGTTCGGGGCCGAAGCCGTCCCGTACCCCGATGCCAACGCGATGATGGCGCCTGCCCGACCGGCCGGCCCGGAGAGTGATCCCGCACCGTGAATGTCGCACAGGTACATCTGTCCGCCCCCCGCTACGTCATCGGCGAAACCGAGGCCGACCACACCTCGGTCAAGGACCTGCCCCGCAAGGCCCGGGAGTTCGGCATGCCTCCCAAGGCATCGCTGTGGGGCTGGGGCAGCGTCAGGATCACGAAGGAAAGCCTTGAGGCCCTGGCCGTGCGCAGCGGTCTGGCGGCGCTGGAGGCCGCCGGGACCGACCCCGCGTCCGTCGACTGCCTCGTGCTGTGTTCCACCCGTTTCCCCGGCGGCCCGCGTACCCATGGAAAGTTCATGGAGACCGTGATGTCCGGACTCGGCCTGGACAACGCCGCGTTCACCGGCATCACCCTCAACCGCTGCACCAACCTCCTGGTGGGCCTGCGCACCGCACAGGCGCTCGTGGCCGCCGGACACCACCGCAGGGTGCTGGTCGTCACCACCGACCGGATCTCCGACGAAGCGGCGCGGATGGAGAACTTCGCCCTGTTCAGCGACGGCGCCGCCGCCGTCCTGGTGAGCGACGTTCCCCAGGGCCCGGACGCATACGAGATCGTGGCCGGGGCGTCCGCGCAAAACCCCCGGGCGCTGGAGTGGACCAACGAGATCAGCTCGGACCTCGCCCGCGTGGTCAACGAACGCATCCTCGACGCCGCCGACATGAAGATCGGCGACATCGACGGTGTCCTGCACCTCAACCTATACAAGCCCATAGTCGTGCTGAAGGAACGTCAGGCCGGATTCACGAAAGAGCAGTTGTTCCTCGACAACATCCCCCGCATCGGCCACTGCTTCGCCGCCGATCCGCTCATCAACCTCGCGGACCGGGCCACGGCCGGGCAGCTGCGGGACGACGGCCACTACCTGCTGGCGGCAAGCGTGCCCGGCGTCCGGGTCGGCGTGCTGCTGCGCAAGCTGCCGACCGCACCGACAACCGAGGCGGCGGCAACCGAGACCCGGGAGCTTCGATGAACGCACACACCGGATTCCCCCTTCCCGACCTGACCACGTCGCTGCCCCGCGCCCCCTTCCACTTCAGCCCGAAAGCCGCCGAGGAGGCCGCGGCGGTCATCGCCGGGGAACCCGCCGGTGTCTTCCGGCAGTTACTCGGCGACCAGGAGAGCGAGACCACCCTGCTCGTCTCCCGCCGCACCCTGGACACGTTCCTCACCGCCGCGCGGTCGGAGTCGCAGCCCCCGTCGCAGCCGGGCACGGACGCCGACGCCATCGCCGCGTGGGTGGAGCAGACCCGCACCGAGCTCGCGCCGGACCTCATCGCGCTGCGCGAGGCCGCCCCCGAGACGCGCGAACTCGTGCTGCGTCAGCGCGCCCCCCTCGCACTGCTCGGCGGCTGCTGGCTCGACACCGTCTCGCAGGCCGCCACCCAGCCGTCCGTCATCGTGAACCGCCTCTTCGGCCAGTACTTCCTCATGCAGGGTGAGGGCATCCCGCAGCGTGGGCAGCTGGCCCGGCGCCGACGGGCCCTGACCGAACTGGGCGTCCACCTGCCGGAGATCGAGGCCGCGGACTTCCTGCGGCAGGCCTCGGCCCGCCCCCTGACCGTCCTGCACGCCTCCTTCCACCTCGCGCTCTCCCGGCTGCCGGCCTCCTTCCTGCCGGAAGTGATCGGCGTGCACTACGCCATGGCCGCGCTGGGCATCGACGATCTGCTCCTGGGCACCGAGCCGCACCTGCCGGAGGCCGAGGCCCGTACCGTCCTCGCCGACTACCTCTCGCTCGCCGACCAGTCGCCGACCGGGGACGAGGACCGCCGCCGCACGCTCACCGCGATCGCCCTCGTCCTCAGGCTGGAGCGGGAGCACACCGCCCTGCTCACCGAACTGGCCGCCTGGCACGAGGGGCTCTCCCTGGACGCCAGGGTCGCGCAGATCGTGGCCCGCCACGCGCCGTTCGCCGGACGCCAGCACCGCAGCGTCCGCATGGGCGACCGGCGGCTGTCCGACTGGCTCGGCGACGAACCCGTCGACCTGGCCGCGTTCGTCGCCGAATTCCGCGCCTCGCGGCAGCTGAGGCCCGGCCGCGACGGAACCTGCCGGTTCCTGAAGTCCATCAAGTTCGGCGGCCCGATGTTCGGCATCTTCGACGAGCGCGAGGCGGCCACCTTCACGGCATGGGCGCACGCCGTGGAAGCCGGCGAACCCGCCGATCTCGACTTCGCCCCCAACACCGCGGGAGACGACCGGGCCGACGGCTGGGCCCGGGCCCTGCGCGACACCGCATCCGAGGACCTCGATGACATCGTCCTCGAAGACGCCGAAAGCGGTCTGGACGACCGGCAGTTGTTCCACCGCGTCGTCAACGTCGAGCAGTATCCCCACATCCTGGCCGCCGCCCGGGACCGGGCCGAGGCGGGCCTCACCGACGCGGAAGTCCTCTTCACCCACGGCGCCGGCGGACGGCTCACCAACGCCGAGTACTTCGACTACACGCCCGAGGCGCTGATGGAGCGTGTCGAGCGCGTCTACTGGGACAAGCTGGTCGACCCCTACCAGCCGCTCACCGAGATCCCGCACCGCGACGAGGTCATCTTCGAGCAGACCACCTTCGCACTCGGCAGCCTCATCGACGGCAGCTGGGCCCACCGCATCGGCAACCTCGGCCGCAACCACCGGCAGAGCGACGCCATGCTGTTCGGGATCTACGCCGACGAAATGGGCCGCGGCGACGTCACCAAGAACCACATCACGCTCATCCACCAGGTCCTCGCCAGCATGGACATCCACCTGCCGCACATCCGGCAGACGGAATTCCTCGATCAGGGCGACCTCCCCGACCACCTCTACGGGTTCTCCATCCACCAGGTCTGCCTGTCGCTCTTCCCCGACACGCTCTACAACGAGATCCTCGGCTACAACCTGGGCATCGAGATGTTCGGACTGGGGGAGATGCGGCTCCACGAGATACAGAAGCTGCGCCGGCACAACCTCGACGTCTCCTACGAGGAGGCCCATCTGTCGATCGACAACTTCTCCGCCGGACACGCCCGGCAGTCGGCCGACATCATCGTCTCCTACCTCGACGACGTGCGGCGAGGCTCCGGCGAGGCGGCCGTCCAGCAGGAATGGCGCCGAATCTGGCGCGGCTACGCCTCCTTCGCCTACTTCGTCGAGCATCAACTGGTCAAGCAGATCCGGGCACAGGAGCGCACACCGGCGGCTTCGGCGCCCACAGCCCCGCCCGGCGACATCGACCTGCTCATCTGACTTTCCGTGCACGACCACCGCCCCTCCACCCCTCTTTTCCACCCCTCTTTCCAGCACGGAGAACCACCTTGGACCCGAGCACGAGCTTCGACCCGGAAATCCTCGGCCTCCCCTTCTACGACGACCGGCACCGTCGCCTCGCCGACGCCGTCGGCACCTGGTGCGACGACCGCACCGCCCTGTGGGACGAGGTCCGAGCGGAGGAACCGGACAAGGCCGGCCTGCGCCTCGTACGACAACTGGGGGAGGACGGCTGGCTCGCCTTCCTGGATCCCGGCGCCGATCCTGAGGCACAGCCGGGCGACTACCGCACCATCTGCCTCATGCGCGAGGCGCTCGCCTACGCCGAGGACCTCGCCGATTTCGCCTTCTCCATCCAGGCACTGGCCGCGACGCCCCTGATCCGCTTCGGCAACCAGGACCAGAAGCTCCGCTACCTGCCGCGCATGGCGCAGGGCTCGCTCGTGGGCGCCTTCGCGGTCTCCGAGGAACAGGCGGGCTCCGACGTCGCCGCCGTCGGTCTCGCCGCCGAACGCACCGACGACGGCGGCTACGTCCTCAACGGGCACAAGGCCTGGATCGCCAACGGCACCATCGCCGACGTGTACATCGTCATAGCCCGCACCGGCGAAGGCCCCGGCCCGCTGGGACTGACGGCCTTCCTGGTGCCCGCCGACACCCCCGGTGTACGGGTCAGCGGCCGGCCGGTCCCCCTCGCCCCCCGCTCGTTCGCCCACCTCGCCTTCGAGGACTGCCGGGTGCCGGCAGAGGCCGTGCTTGGCAAGCCCGGGAGGGGCTTCGTCATCGCCATGGACCTGCTCGAACGCTTCCGGATGACCGTGGGCGCGGCGGCACTCGGCTTCGCCCGCCGGGCCGCCGACACCGCCCTGGCGCGCGCCCGCACCCGACAGGTCGGCGGGTCCCTGCTCATCGACCACCAACTGACGAAGGCGTCCCTGGCCGACATGGACGTCCAGCTCAACGCGGCCGCCCTGCTGGTGGCCCGGGCCGCCTGGGAGGCCGACCGGGGCAGCCCCCGCTTCGCCCGCCACTCCAGCATCGCCAAGCTCCACGCCACCGAGGAGGCCCAGCGCATCGTCGACACCGCCGTGCAACTGCTCGGCGCCTCGGGTGTCGTCAAGGACAGTGTCACCGAGCGCCTGTACCGGCAGATCCGATCGCTGCGGATCTACGAGGGCACCTCGGAAATCATGCGGTTGACCATCGCGGGCACCCTCGACACACGTCGTGCCGACCGTGCCGCCCGCGACCTCTGACCACTCCAGCCCCGCCGTTGAGCCCACAAGGAGTCCCCCGGGTGACCACCCCGATCGAAGCGGTCCGGCAGCCGGACCCGTACCCCTACTACGCGACGCTGGTGGCCGAGCGTCCGCTGGCGTTCGACGAGGCCGTGGGCGCCTGGGTGGCGTGCGACGCGGCGGCGGTACGAGCCGTGCTGAGCGCCACCGCCCTGCGGGTGCGCCCGCCCGCCGAGCCGGTGCCCGCCGGAATCGCCGGGACCTCCGCCGGCGAGGTCTTCGGCGACCTGGTGCGGATGACCGACGGTGAACCGCAGCACCGCCTGAAGGCCGTGGTCGTCGACGCCCTCGGGCATGTCGACACGGTGCGCGCGGCCCAGCTGGCCGCCGAACGGACTCGCGACGCCCTTGCGGCAGGCGGCCGGCCGCCGTTCGAGGAGCTGATGTTCGGTGTGCCCGCCCGGGTCGTGGCGGCGCTCTGCGGGCTCGACCAGGGGGCGGACGCCGAAGCCGCCAGGCTCATCGGCGACTTCGTCCAGTGCATCCCCGCCTCCGCCACCCCCGAGCAGCAGAAGGCCGCGGCGCTCGCGGCCGGCCGGATCCAGGAGCTGCTGGGTCCCGGCATCGAGCGGGGGGAGGACGGCACTGGCCTGCTCGCCGACCTCGTACGGGCCGCGCGCCATGCCTCCTGGTCACGTACCGCGCCGCTGCTGTCCAACGCGGTCGGCTTCCTGTCCCAGACCTACGACGCCACGGCCGGCCTGATCGGCAACACCCTGGTGGCGCTGGCTCGCGGTGCGCGGCTGCCGTCCGGCCTCGCCGACGCCGAGGCGTTCGTCCGCGAGGTGGTACGCCACGACGCGCCGATCCAGAACACCCGCCGCTTCGCCGCCGAGCCGTTCCGCCACGGCGAGGCCGAGATCTCCCCGGGCGAGCAGGTGCTGGTGGTCCTCGCCGCCGCCAACCGCGACCCGGCTGTCAACCCCGATCCGCACGCCTTTTCGCCCGGCCGTCCGGACCCGGCGGTCTTCACCTTCGGCGCCGCGGCCCACCGCTGCCCCGGGCAGACCCTGGCCGTCACCGTGGCGGTCGCGGTCGTCCGCGAGCTGCTCGCGGCAGGTTTCGACCCGGCTCAGCTGCCGGGCGAGGTGACGTACCGGCCGTTGGCCAACGCCCGTATTCCCGTGCTCTAGCCCTCGCACGACCCACGCACAGCAATCCCTCGAAGAGATCCCCCCGAAGAGATTGCTCGAAGAGATTCCTCGAAGAGAGAGTACGAAGCCGATGTCGGACAGGCCACGCTTGTGGATGCGGCACGAGTCCCGTGCCGGTGAGCGCCGGGCACCGCTCGTCCCCGAGGACGCCGCGCGGCTCGTCGCGCAGGGCGTCGAGATCACCGTAGAGGAGGCGCCGCAGCGCGCCTTCCCCCTCGCGGACTACGTCGCGGCCGGCTGCCGCACCGCGCCGGCCGGCAGCTGGACCGATGCCCCGCGAGACCACTACATCCTGGGCCTGAAGGAACTGCCCGCCGAACCCGGGCGCCTGGTTCACCGCCACATCTATTTCGGCCATGCCTACAAGGGCCAGAGCGGTGCCCAGGAGCTGCTCGGCCGGTTCACGCCCGACGGCGGAGCGCTGCTGGACCTGGAATACCTGACGGACGACGACGGCCGGCGGGTGGCCGCGTTCGGGTACTGGGCCGGCTACGTCGGCGCGGCACTGGCCGTGCTCCACCACCGCGGGCTGCTCCAGGCCCCACTGCACCCGTCGGACCGCGCCGCACTGGACGCCCGGCTCGCCGCCACCCGATCACCGGCGGGCGAGAGGGCCCTGGTGATCGGTGCGCTCGGCCGCTGCGGCCGCGGCGCCTGCGACGCCCTGGAGACGGCGGGCGTCACTCCCACCCGCTGGGACGTGGCGGAGACGCGCGCCCTGGACCGGACGGCGCTGCTCGACCACGACATCCTTGTCAACACCGTGCTCACCACACGGCCCATACCGCCCTTCCTCACCTCCGCGGACCTCGACGACCCCGGGCGGCGCCTGTCGACCATCGCGGATGTCACCTGCGACGTCACCTCCGAGTGCAACGTCCTGCCGGTCTACGACGAGATCACCGACTGGGAGCACCCGGTCCGGCGGCTGCGCGAAGGCGCACGGCCGGCCGACCTCATCGCCATCGACAACCTGCCCTCGCTGCTGCCCGTGGAAGCCAGCCGTGCCTTTTCGGCCGAGCTGTACCCCCAGCTGCTGCGACTGAACGACGCCGGCACGGCCTGGGAGCGCGCGCTGCTGGCCTTCGAGACCGCGGCCGCCACCAACCTCAAGGGGAGCACCCGTGCCCGTTAGCCGAAACACCACCGAGGCGCCCGCGCCGGCCCCCGCGAGCGGCACCGTCCACTGGATCGGCACCGGCCTGTCCACCGGCTCGTCCGGCCTCGGCCTGTTGTGCGACCGGGCTGAGCGCGTGGTGCTGTGGGACCGTACCGCCGAACGCGCCGCCGACCGCCTGACCGCACTGGGCCTGGCCGGCCGCGCCGAGGCCCGCGCGCTCACGGACGACGCCCTCCAGGACGCGGTCGGCGCCGGCGACGTGATCGTCTCCATGCTGCCCGCCGCCGAACACCCCCGCCTGTTGCGCCTGGCCCTCGACCGCAGGGCCCACTTCGCCTGCACCAGCTACGTCTCCGACGCCCTCACCGAACAGGCCGCGGCCGCGGCGGACGCCGGCGTCGTGGTGCTCACCGAGGCCGGACTCGACCCGGGCATCGACCACCTGATGGCCCACCAGCTCGTCGAACGCGCTCGCGCGGCGGTCGGCGACACGGCCGAGTCGGTCGACTTCACCTCCTACTGCGGTGGCATTCCCGCCGTTCCCAACGACTTCCGCTACCGCTTCAGTTGGGCGCCCTACGGTGTCCTGGCCGCCCTCGGCTCCCCGGCCCGCAATATCGACGAGGGCGTGGAGCGCACCGTGGCCCGCCCCTGGGAGGCCTCTCGCAATCACCGCCTCGGTGGCGAGGACTTCGAGGTCTACCCCAACCGCGACAGCCTGCCGTTCGTGGCCCAGTACGGCGTGCCGGAAGGCTGGCGACTGCGCACCTTCGTCCGCGGCACCCTGCGCAACGCGGGCTGGCGCAAGGCCTGGAGCGACGTCTTCACCACCGTGAGCACCGGCGACCAGGAGCAGATCCGCTCCCTGGCGAAGGAGCTGGCCGCCCGCTATCCCACCACCGACGCCGACCGCGACCGCGTCGTGCTGTCCGTCGCGCTCGACGTCCGTGCCACCGGCGGCGTGCGCTGGCAGGGTTCCTGCCTGCTGGACCTGACCGGCGACGAGGCCGAGAGCGCCATGGCGCGCTGCGTGTCCCTGCCGCTCGCCTTCGGTGTCACGCGGATGCTGGCCGGGGCGTTGCCCGCCGGCCTGAACCGCGCCGCGGAGTCCGCAGACGAGGCCGCCCACTGGCTGGAGTTCCTGGACGGAGCCGGGCTGCACTGCGCATTCACCGACGGCGCCGTCGCCCCCGGCGGAGAGGAGGAGTGACCGCGGGAAACCCGGCGGCCCGGCGGTGTTCGACCGCCGGGCGGGCGTGGGCGCGGAAAACCTGAGATCCCGCCGCGTCGCCGGCTTCCAGTCCGTGGTCGTAGCCACCGCTGGTGCCGGTCAGGACCGCGGCGGCCCTCGGTCCTGACCGAGACGACAAGGGCCTGAATCGCCCGGCTCACCTTCGACACCCCGCCCGTCAGGGGTCTTGGCCCACACCCTCAACAGCAGTCAGGCATGCCCTTTGCCGATCGATTCGTCATGTTTTACGCCCAATATTCAGTACGTCCTGAGTCGGCATGCCGCCGGCACCTGTCCGAAGGAGAGATCCGACCATGGGGTACGAGAAAACCACGCCTGACTCCACGCACTACCGCTGCTTGGGAATCGGCGTAGGACCCGCCAACCTGAGCCTCGCGTCACTGCTGCACAGCCGTACAGAGGTGCGCAACCTCTTCATCGACCGCAAGCCGTCCTTCGGCTGGCACGACGGCCAGCAGATACCCGGCACGACCCTGCAGGTCTCCATGTTCAAGGACCTGGTCTCGCTCTCCGACCCCAAGTCCCCGTTCTCCTTCCTGTCCTATCTGCACGAGCAGGGCCGGGTCTACCACTTCCTCAACGCCCAGTTCGACGACGTGCCGCGCCTGGAGTTCCGCAACTACCTCGCCTGGGCGAGCCAGCGCAACGAGAACATCGTCTTCGGCGAGACGGTCAAGGAGGTCGGCTTCGACGGTGTCTTCACCGTCCGCACCGACCGCCGCACCGTCACCGCCGACAACGTCGTGGTCGGTGTGGGAAACCAGCCCTGGGTGCCGGAGCAGGGACGCGGCCACCTCGGCGCCACCCAGTTCCACGTCAACGACTTCATGACCTCGGCACAGAACCTGGGCGGCAAGCGGGTCGTGGTGGTCGGCGGCGGCCAGTCCGGCGCCGAGGCGTTCTCGGACCTGATCGCCCGCTCCGGCGCCGAACTGCCGCGCCGGGTCTCCTGGATATCGCGACGCCGCAACTACTTCCCCATCGACGACTCGCCGTTCACCAACGACTACTACATGCCCGACCACTCCGACTACTTCTACAACCTGGGTACCGACGTCCGCGCCGCGTTCAACGCCCAGCACATCCTCACCAGCGACGGCATCTCCGAGTCCACCCTGCGCGACATCTACCAGCGCATCTACGTCCACCGCTTCGTGGAGGGCAACCCCGACCTGGTCGGGCTGCATCCCAACCGCGAGGTCGTCGGCGTCGAGGCCGATGCGGCGGGCGGCTGGGACATCACCGTCCGGCACAACGACGAGCCCGGAGCCCGGGAGCACTTCGAGGCGGACGTCGTCGTATGGGCCACCGGATTCCGGCCGGCCGCCATGGACTTCCTCGCTCCGATCGCCGACCGCCTCGAACGCGACGGCGACGAACTGCGCATCGACGAGGACTACGCGGTGCGCTGGGACGGCCCGGCCGACCGCAGCGTCTTCGTGCAGAACGCCGCCCGGGGCCAGCGCGGCCTCGCCGACCCCAACCTCAGCCTCAACGCCTGGCGCAGCCAGCGCATCGCCGACCGGCTGTCCGGCGTGCGCAGCGACGAGCAGCTGGCGTCCTTCATCGAATGGTCGACCAAGACCGGCGCCAAGACCCCGTGGGGGGCATGATGACGGCGCGGCAGTCCGACCATGACTACGCGGTGGTCGGCGGCGGAGTGCTCGGCTGCCTGATCACCCGGGAGATCCTCGCCCGCGACCCGCACGCCTCCGTGGCCCTGCTGGAGCGGGACGCCATCGGCAGCGGCGCCACCCGCCGCTCGGCCGGCCTGCACTTCCCGCGCGGCTCCACACCACGCGTCCGCCGCATGGCCTCGTACAGCCAGCAGTGGTACGCGGCACTCAAGGGCGCCCGCCCGGAACTGCCCGTGCACAGTCTGCGGATGACGGTCGTCGCCCCCACCACGGACGAGACCCGGCTGCGCGGCACCTACCTGCCCGAGGCGAACCTCCGGCCCGCGGCCGCACTCCCTGCGGCCGTCGCCGCGCTGCCCGACGGCATGAGCGCCTGGGAGGGCGACGGCTGCCAGTACGCGGACGTCCACGCCCTCAGCCAGATCCTGGCCCGCGAGCTGCGCCCGAACGCCAAGTTCCGTGAAGGCACTCAGGTCACCGGCGTGACCCCGGTGGCGGACGGGGTACGCCTGGACCTCGGCACCGGTGACGCGCTCACCGCCGGGCACGTCGTCCTCGCCCCCGGCCCCTGGCTGGCGGCCCCCGCCTGGAAGGAACTCGTATCCCCGCTCGGAGCCCGGGTGAAGAAGGTCGTGGCCCTGCACATCGAGACTCCGCCGACCGCCGACGACGAGGCCATCGTCTTCCAGGACGAGGACGCCTTCCTGCTGCCGTACCACGAGCGCGGCCACTGGCTGTTCAGCTACACCTGCCAGGAGTGGGACGTCGACCCCGACACGCTGCCGGCCAGCCTGTCGCCCGCCGATCGTGGCGAGGCCCTCGCCACACTGCGCCGGTACGCCCCCCACCTGGTGGAGCACTGCGCCTCCGGCCGCGTCTTCTGCGACGCGTACGGGCCCGACTTCGAGCCGCTGGTCCGCGCGCTCACCGATGACGGGCGTGTGGTCTTCGCGGGCGCCGCCAACGGCTCCGGCTACCGACTGGGCCCCGCCATCGCGGCGGAGACCGCCGAGCTGCTCCCTCTTCCGTCCCAGTGAAGTCCTCCTGAAGTCCCCTGAAGTCCCCTGAAGTCCCACTGAAGCTTCCGTCCCAGCGAAAGGACGCGGCGTGATCATCAACACGTACGACGACACCGCACTCTCCGAGGCCTTCGGCATCGACATGAGCAGCATCGAGGGCCTCGGCACGGGCGCCGGCTGGGGACGTGTCGCCCCCGGCCGGGCCTCCGACAGCCATCAGCACGACGAGACCGAGTTCTTCGTGATCGTCGCGGGCCGTGGCGAGTTCATCGTCGACGGGCGGCGCCACCCGGCCGCCCCCGGCACGGTGGCGCTCTTCGAGCCCTTCGAGTCCCACGTCCTGGAGAACACCGGCGACGAGGATCTCGTCTTCCTCACCCAGTACTGGCGCGACGCCGGACGCGCCCTGGCCTCCGCGCACAACACCGAGCGCAAGTCCTTCGGCGAGCGGCCGGTCTTCGTCTTCTCCACCCCGCCCACCCCCAACGGCGATCTCCACCTCGGCCACCTCTCCGGCCCCTACCTCGGTGCCGACGTCTTCGTCCGGCACCAGCGGATGAACGGCACCAACGCCTGGCACCTGACCGGCAGCGACGACTACCAGAGCTATGTGCCGGCCGCCGCCCGCGCCGAGGGCCGCGAACCCGCCGAGACCGCGGCTCACTACAGCGCCGAGATAGCCGCGACCCTCGCGCTGATGGACATCACGCCCGACCAGTACACCGTCACCAACGACGACCCCGACTACCGGGGCGGGCTGAAGGACTTCTTCTCCCGTGTCGTCTCCTCCGGCACGGTCGAGGTCACCGAGGCCGACGCGCTCTTCGACGCGGAGAGCGGCCAGTACCTCTACGAGGTCGACGTCAAGGGCCGCTGCCCCGGCTGCGGTTCGGGCACCAGCGGCAATATCTGCGAGGAGTGCGGCGAGCCCAACACCGTCACGGATCTCGCCGAGCCCGCCTCCACCGCTTCGGCCGCGGCCCCCCGTCGCGGCCCGATGGCCCGGTGGATGCTGCCCCTGCACACCTTTCAGGGCGACATCGCCGCCCACCACCACCTCGGCCGGGTCCCGGCGCGACTGCGGGAACTCGCCGACCGGCTCTTCAGCCGCCCGAGTTTGAACATCCCCCTCACCCACCCCTCCTCCTGGGGCGTCCCCCCGGCTGAGAAGGACGTGGACGGCCAGGTCATCTGGGTGTGGCCGGAGATGTCGTACGGCTTCCTGCACGGCATCCAGGCTCTCGGCTCCCGCCTGGGCGAGAACTGGCATGCGGCCGAGCCCCGTCAGGACTGGAAGATCGTCCACTTCTTCGGCTACGACAACAGCTTCTACCACTCGGTGCTCTACCCGGCCCTGTACCGGCTCGCGTTCCCGGGCTGGACACCGGACATCGACTACCACGTCAACGAGTTCTACCTGCTGGAAGGCAGCAAGTTCTCCACCAGCCGGCGGCACGCCGTCTGGGGCAAGGACATCCTCAGCCCCGAATCCGTCGACTCCGTCCGGTACTTCCTCGCCGCCACCCGTCCCGAGGGGACGCGCACCAACTTCCAGCGCGCGGCCTACGAGTCGGCCCTGACCGACACCCTCATCGGCACCTGGCAGACCTGGCTGAACGACCTCGGCTCGCGGATCGCCAAGCACTACGGAGGCACGGCCCCGGACGCCGGCAACTGGACACCCGAGCACTCCGCCTTCCTCGGGCGGCTCGGCGCCCGCCTCGCCGCGGTCACCGGCGCCCTGAGCTCCGACGGCTTCTCCCTCAACCAGGCCGCCGCCGAACTCGACGGCATCGTGAGAGACACCCTGCGCTTCACCCGCCAGGAGTCGCTCCTCGCCGACACCGCGGGCTGGGAGAACGAGGCCCGTACCGCCATAGCCCTGGAACTGGCCGCCGCCCGCCTCCTCGCCCACGCCGCGGCCCCCGTCATGCCGCGCTTCGCCGCGCACCTTGCCGACACGCTCGGCATGCCCGAGCCGGGCACCTGGCCGCGCACCGTCGAACTCGTCGCCCCCGGCAGCGGGATCAGCCTCGCGGACGCCGTCTTCTTCCGCCCGACGCCGATCCCGGCGGCCGCCAGCCCGACCGGCCCGCGGCTGGCGCCGTGGCTGAGCGGCCTCGTGCGGGCCGTGCTCCAGCTCCCTGACGACGAGGTGGTCCGCGACCGCAGCCTCAGCCAGCTGAACACCAGCTCCCTGCAGGCAGTCACCCTCCAGTACCAGGTCCTCGAAGCCCTCGACGTGGACGTCAGCGTCGAGGAACTCCTCGGCAGCCACGACATCGACACCCTCGCCACGATCATCGAGGAGCGCGCCGAGCCCGCAGCCGTGGAACCGCTCGCGGAGGCGAACGTCCGATGAGCTACCGCGAGGTGTTGCACGAGATCGAAACCCGCGGCCTGTCCGTCGCCCTGTCCGGCAACGACCTGCGGCTCCAGGGCGGCCGCGAGCGCATGGACCCCGCGTTCATCGCCCGGATCAAGAGCGTGAAGGACGAACTGATCGCCCACCTCGCCGAGGAGGAGCGACACGGGCCGGGCTTCCCGCTCACCAATCTCCAGCGCGCCTATCTGCTGGGCCGCAGCGGCATCTTCGAGATCGGCGACGTGGCCAGCCACGTCTATCACGAGATCGAAGGCGTGTGGGACGTCGATCGCCTGGAGTCAGCGCTGGAAGCGGTCGTGGACGCGCACAGCGGCCTGCGCTCCCGCTTCGTCGGCGACGACCGTCAGATCACCGAGTTCCGCCAGTACCGACCCCGGATCCCCCGTCTCGACCTGCGCCGGGAGAGCCCCGAGGAACAGCGCCGGATCCGCCGCGAACTGCGCGAGCAACGCTCTCACCGGGTGCTCGCCGCCGACCAGGTGCCGCTGATCGCCGCCGAGGTGACCATCCTCGCCGACGACCGCATGGTCCTCCACGTCAGCCACGACGGGCTGATCATGGATGGCATCAGCATGTTCCTGTTCTTCCACGCATGGTGGCAGCGCTACCGCGACGGCACCGACGAGGGCGCGCCCAACGAGCTGCCGTACGCGGAGTACGTCGCGGCGCTGGAGTCCGCCCGCGACCGGGCCCCCGCCCACCGCTCGCGCCAGTACTGGCTCGGGCGGGTCGACGACCTCGCCCCGCACCCGGACCTGCCGCTGCGCACCAGCCCGTCCGCGCTGACCCACACCCGCTTCTCCCAGCGACAGGTACGCCTGGACGAACGGGCGTGGACCGCGCTGAAGGAGCGGGCCTCCCACGCGGGACTCACCCCCTCGGCGCTGCTGCTCGCCGCCTACGCCGAGACGCTGGCCACCTGGGGCGGCGGCCCGCGGTTCACCATCAACACCACGGTGGCCAACCGCCCGCCCATACACCCCCGGGTCTTCCAGGCCATCGGCAGTTTCTCCGACACCATGCTCGTCGAGATCGAGGTCGACCGGGCCCGCACCTTCGAGGAGCGGGCCCGCGCCCTGCAGACCCGGCTGCGGCGCGACCTCGACCACCGGCACTTCTCCGGCAGCGACGTCATGCAGGAACTGGCGCGGCGGCGCGGCGGCGTGGCCGGCGCCCGGATGCCGTTCACGTTCAACAGCGCGATCGGTCATGTGGGCGGCGACATCGACGGCTCCGCGCTGGAGCTGTTCGGGCCGGAGGTGTTCACCGTCAGCCAGACCCCCCAGGTGTGGCTCAACGCGTTCGCGATGGAACAGCACGGCGGGCTCGTCGTCCAACTCGACGGCGTCGACGAGCTGTTCCCCGAGGGCCTGCTCGACGACCTCGCCCAGGGCTACCGCACGCTCCTCGACACGCTCATCGACGAGGCCGCCTGGCAGCGCAACACCTTCGACCTGCTGCCCGAGGCCCAGCGTGAGCGGCGCCGCGAGGCCAACGACACCGCCGCGCCCCTGCCCGAGACCATGCTGGGCGACGCGATCCGAGCCCAGGCCGAACGCACCCCGGACGCGCCCGCCGTCATCACCTCAGGACGGCAGGTCAGCTACGGCGAACTGCTGCGTCGCGCCACCGCGGCGGCAGCCCGGCTGCGCGCGGGGAACGTCGGCCGCAACGAGCTGGTCGGCCTGGTGATGAGCCGGGGGCCCGAGCAGATCGTCGGCATCCTCGCCACCGCGCTGGCAGGCGCCGCCTATCTGCCCGTCGACGCGGCGCTGCCCGCCGAGCGGCAGAACTACATGCTGCGCGACGGCCGGGTACGCCACGTGCTCACCAACACCGGCTGGCAGGACACCGAGGGCGAACGGCGGGTACTGCACCTCGACATCACCGACGCCGCCGAGGTCACCGACGGGACGGCGGACCTGCCGGGCCCGCTGCCGGGGGCCGGCCCCGACGACCTCGCCTATGTGCTCTACACCTCCGGCACCACGGGTGAGCCCAAGGGCGTCATGGTCAGCCACCGCAATGTCACCAACGTCGTGGCCGACTGCCACCAGCGATTCGGTATCGCGCCCGAAGACCGGTTCTTCGCCATCAGCGCGTTCAACTTCGACCTGTCGGTGTGGGACGTCTTCGGCGCGCTGTCGGCCGGCGCGGCCCTGGTGATGCCCGACCGGGACCGAGCCGTCGACCCCGCCCACTGGCTGGAACTGTGCGAGAGCGCCGGGGTCACCGTCTGGAACTCGGTGCCCGCCATCGTCTCCCTGCTGCACGACCAGGCGGTCGCCGACGGCACCGTCCCGCCCGCGCTGCGCCTGGTGATGATGAGCGGCGACCGCGTCCCGCCGGCCCTGCCGGCCGCGCTGCGCCGGCTCAAGCCCGACGTGGATGTGATCTCGCTCGGCGGGCCCACCGAGACGACGATCTGGAACATCCTGCACCCCGTCGGCAAGGACGAGGACGGCAGCGAGTCCATTCCCTACGGCCGCCCGAACGCCAACAACCGCGCCTATGTGGTCGACCGGGACGGGCTGGACTGTCCCGACTGGGTGACCGGCGAGATCTGCGCGGCTGGTGCCGGCCTGGCCCGCGGCTACTGGGGCGACGAGGCGCGCACCTCCGAGCGGTTCCGCCACGACGGCCGCCGCGGCGAACGCCTCTACCGCACCGGAGACCTGGGCCGCTATCTGCCCGACGGCAGTATCGCGATCCTGGGCCGCAGTGACTTCCAGATCAAGGTCAACGGCTACCGCATCGAGGCCGGCGAGGTCGAGACCCGGCTGGTCGCCGTCGACGCCGTGGCCAAGGCCGTCGTCGCCGGTCGCCCCGGCGCCCAGGGCGACCGCCTGGTGGCCCACCTGGTGCCGGCCGGCGAGCGGCGGCCCGGCGTCGCCGAACTGCGCGACGCCCTGCGCCGCGACCTGCCCGACTACATGGTCCCCACAGCCGTGATCTGGCACGAGGAACTGCCGCTGACCAAGAACGGCAAGGTCGACAGGGGCAAGCTCGCCGACGTCCCGGTCGAGGACACGGCGCGTGCCGCCGACGCGCCGGGCGGCGGCGAACCCGCGACGGACACCGAGAAGGCCCTCGTCGAGATCTGGTCCCAGGTGCTGCGCGGCGCACAGGTCGGCGTCCACGACAGCCTGGGCGCTCTCGGCGGCGACTCCATCGCGGCCGCCCGCATCCTCACCGCCGTCCGCAAGCGGTTCGGCGTCACCATCCCGCTCGACATGTTCGCCGACATGGACACCGTCAGGGCGATGGCCACCGCCCTCACCCCCCGACAGGAGGACCAGTGACCGACCACTCGACGATCCAACACGTCGTCACCCACGCACCGGTCGGCGGCCGCATCGCCTTCGCCCGGCTCGACGGCACGCACAGCGTCGACCTGCCGGAGCTGTACGCGATGGCCGGCCGGCTGGCCCGACGGCTGCGGGCCCGCGGTATCGGACCGGGCGACCGGATCGGCATCCTGGCCGCCAACAGCCTGGAGTGGGTGCTGCTCGACCTCGCCGCACTGCTCCTGAAGGCCGAGACGGCAGGTTTTGAACCCGGAAAGTTCGACCCCGACGACCGGCTCACCGAGCGCTACGGCGTCACGCTGCTGTTCACCGACCGGGAGACGCACGCCCCCAAAACCGTGCCGATCAGCGAGGTCCGCGCTCTCGCCGAGGAACCGGACGACGCGGACACCGAGCCGCTGCCCGCGGTCACCTGGGCACCGCGCGACGTGACGACCATCAAGTTCACCTCGGGCAGCACCGGTGCCCCCAAGGGCCTGGCCGCGACCGTCGGCAGCATCGACAGCTCACTGTCCGCGGTGCAGGAGCTCTTCGAACACAAGCCGGGGGACGACCTGTTCGTCTTCCTGCCGCTGTCACTGCTCCAGCAGCGCTACTGGATCTACTCCGCGCTCGTCCACGGCCACGACGTCACCATCAGCACCTACGAGGCGGCCTTCGCGGCGCTGCGCCGCACCCGGCCCACCGTCGTCATGGGCGTACCCGCCTTCTACGAGACGGCCAAGCGCCAGATCGAGGCACGGCTGCGCCGCTCGGACGGCACCCAGACCCTCGAACAGGCCGCCGCCCGCATGTTCGGCGACCGCATCCGCTACCTGTGGACCGGCTCCGCGCCCGCCGCCGCGACGACGCTGAACTTCTTCACCGAGGCCGGGCTGCCCATCTACGAGGGCTACGGGCTCAACGAAACCTGCATCGTCACCAAGAACCACCCGGGCGCCAGCCGTGCGGGCAGCGTCGGCCAGGTTCTGCGGGGCAAGGAGGTGCTGGTCGGAGAGGACGGCGTCATCAGCGTCCGCAGCGATCACCCCGTGGGCTACGGCTACACGTACGCCGCCCCCGGCGACTCCGAGCGGGTCTTCGGCCCCGACGGCACCGTACGCACCGGTGACCTCGGGTACGTCGACGACGACGGCTTCCTCTTCATCCGTGGCCGGGCCGACGACGTCATCGTCCTGGACAACGGCAAGAAGGTCGTCGTCCGGCCGATCGAGGAGAGCATGCGCACCAGCCCGGCCATCACCGAGTGCGTCCTGTTCTGCCCCACGCAGACCGACCTGGTCGCCGTCGTCTCCCCGGCCGACGTACCCGCCGACCGCGACGCCATCACGGCCCAACTCGCCCTGACCAACGCCTCGTTGACCAAGGACGAACAGATCAGCAGGGTGGTCGTCACCGAGACTCCGTTCAGCATCGAAGGCGGCCTGCTCACCTCCCAGTACAAGCCGAAACGCAAGCAGATCCTTGAGGCCTACCGGGCCGAGATCCACAACAGCAAGGAAGGCATCCATGCGGTCTGACATCGAAAGCGCGGCCAGGGACAATCTCTCCGCGGTGCTCAACCCGCCCGTCGGCGCCGACGACCTCGACCTCGACGCGGACATGGCCGGCACCTACGGCCTCACCTCCCTCAACAAGGTCCTCTTCCTGACCGAGGTGTGCGAGGCGACCGACGTCGACCTCGCCAACTTCACCGAACACGATCTCGCCGAGATGAACACCCTGCGCAGCGTCGCCGAGGCGCTGACCCGACACACGAACAAGGTGGCCTGACCATGACCTGGGCACAGAACGCGGCAGCGGTCCTGGAGAACGAACACGTCCTGCTGCGACCGGTCACCGAGGCGGACCGTGAGAACGTACGGGCCGTGGCCATGGACCCCGACATCTGGCGCTACTTCGTCTCCGCCGTGGAGACCGACGCCGACTTCGAGACGTTCTTCGACACCTGCCTCGCCGACCAGGCGGCCGGCCGCCGCGTCGTCTACGTCATCACCGACAAGGCGAGCGGCCGCGTCGCGGGCAGCATGAGCTACGGCAACATGGCCGAGGCCGACGCCCGCCTGGAGATCGGCTGGTCCTGGCTGGGCCGTGACTTCCGAGGCCGCGGCATCAACCGCTGGGCCAAATACCTGCTGCTGGAACACGCCTTCGACACGCTCGGTGCCGAGCGGGTCGAGTTCAAGACCGACATCCTCAACACCCAGGCCCGTCGCGGCCTGCGCAACATCGGGGCTGTCGAGGAAGGCACCCTGCGCAGCTTCAACTACATGCCCGGCGGCCGCCGCCGCGACGCGATCTTCTACAGCGTGCTGCGCGCCGAATGGCCGCGCGTGCAGCAGGAGCTCGCCACCAAGCCGAAGGTCTCCCAGCTGGACACCGTCGGATGACCGCCGGCGGGGGCATACCCTTCATCCGCGCGTCCGGTGACCCCTTCGCTGTCGGACGCGCTCATGGCGAGGCCCTCGCCGGTCCGCTGCGTACGTTCCTCGACGACTCGCTGTGCCGCCTGAACAAGGTCATGCCGGAGCCGGTCACCCAGGACGCACTGCTGCCGTCGATCGCCGCCTACCGGGCGGCGGTCGCGGCGGCCCTGCCGGACCAGGCGGAGGAGATCGCGGGCCTCGCGTCCGGCGCCCGGATCACCGAGGACGAGGCGTGGCTGCTCCAGTTGCGCCGGGAGATCATGGGCTATCGCAAGGTGCCGACCGCGGGCGACTGCACGACGTACGCCCGTACTGCCCGCAGCTCTCCGGTGCTCGCGCAGACCATCGACCTCAACGGCGACCTCGACGACTACATCGGCGTCCTGGAGATCGCCCGCGGTGACTCGGCACGCCGCTCGCTCGTCCTCAGCTTCGGTGGCCTGCTCGGCTATCTGGGCCTCAACAGCGACGGCCTCGCGGTCGGCCTCAACCTGGTCCTGGGCGGCGAGTGGCGCCCAGGGGTGCCGCCCTACCTCGCGATCCGTCATCTCCTGGACACGGCACGGGACGTCACCGAGGCCCTGGAGATCCTGCGCACCCTGCCGCTCGCCAGCTCCCGCACGCTCGTGCTGTGCGACCGGGACCGCGCCGTCTGCGTGGAGGTCCTCGGGGACGAGCTCAGGACCATCGAGGACACGGAGGTGGCCCACACGAACCACTTCCTGCACCCCGATTTCGTACCGGGTGACGAGATCAACGTCTTCGCCCGCAATTCGTCGGTCCGCAGGCTGAAGGCGGCCACGGCCGGACTCGGCGAACTGCCCCCCGGCGCAGGCCCGGAGGAGCACTTCGCCCTGTTGTCACAGTCCCCGATCCGCGTACCGGACCGGGGAGACATCCGCGCCGAACGCACCGTCGCCGCCGTCGTTCTGCTGCCCGATCGCGGTGAGCTGCACGTACGCCCCGGGGATCCGGCGCTGTCACGGACACAGGTCTTCAGCCTGTAGGGAGGGAGCGGTCGCGTGCGGACGTGGCTGGTGGACCTGGACGCGAACGAACCGGACTGGGCAGATGAGGGTGCCCTCACGGAGGCGGAGCGGCGGCGCGGCGCCCAGTTCGCGCACCCGCTCCCGGCACGCCGTTTCCTGCGTTCCCGGCTGGCCGTGCGCCATCTTCTGGGGGAGCGGCTGCGCGTTCCGCCGGCTGGGCTGCGCATCGCGTATCTGCCGGGCGGCAAGCCGTATCTGCCGGACCACGCGGGGCTGCACATCAGCTGGTCGCGTTCGGAGGGCCTGCTGCTGCTCGGAGCGTCCGACAGCGGGCCCCTCGGCGTGGACATCGAGAGGCAGCGTCCGGTGCCGAGTCCCCTGGACGTTCTCGCCACCGTCTATCCCCATCTTCCGACCGCCGCCGACCCCAAGTCGTTCCTCCCCGCGTGGACGCTCCTGGAGGCGGCGGTCAAGGCGACGGGCCGCGGCCTGTCCCGCGGCGCCCGAGATGTCGACCTTCTCTTCGAACCCACTGGTGAGGTCGCCCTGCGCGGCATCCGCGGCCAGGGCCCGGACACCTGGACCGGCCGCACGGACGCGCTGCCCGCTCGGGGCGGCGCACCCGCGGCTGTCATCGCCGTCGTGGTTCAGGGCGAGGCGACCAGGCCGATCGAGCCCTGCGTCAGTCCGGCCGCCCGGCATGAACTGTGCGGGCATCCAGCCACACCACATCGCTGACTCTCCGGATTCTGATCCTGCGCCGGCAGTTCCTCGACTCGGCGCTGCAGCTCCACTTCCAGCGCCACCGTCGAGCCGTGAAGCTCGACGTCCCGGCCATCGGCATCCTGCCGAACAGCATCAGGCGCTGATCAGGCCGGGCCGCGGCGCCGTCGAGCACGTGGTCTAGGACGCACGGATGAGTGCGGCTCTGGTAGTGCGGCGCCTGGGGAGTCGCTGGGGAGCGTCAGGGGGTCGACAGGCCCTGGCGGTTGGCCATCGATAGTTTCCATGCCGGGGAGGAATGCGTTGTCCGGGCCGATGTGAGCGCCCTTGGCGTGCTCGGGTACGGGGAGGATGCGGCGGCGGGTGAGTTCAGCGACATCGATCAGGGGGGCGACGACGATGCGGTTGAGTAGCTCCGCCTGCTGCGGTTCCAGGGCAGTGAGGTGGCTGAGTACGGCGAGGATTTCGACGAGTTCCCGGCTCCAGTCGTGCTCCCAGTGCTCAGGACGCTCGCGGTCCAGTTCGCTGGTGATTTTGCCGGCGGCGCGGTTGCTGCGGTAGGCGAGCCAGCTGTCGAGTACGTTGCGGCCGCCGGTCGTGTAGCTGCGCATCCGTGGCGTGACACCGGTGAAAATGCCGCCCTCAATGACTAGGTGCTCGTTGGGGCTGTCGTAGGTGATGGTGGAAGGGAGCGTGTCAGGCGCGACTTCACGGGCGTACATGATTTCGGGGTGTATACGTCTGAACCAGTTTGTTGTCCCTGCCGGGCGACCGTCGTCAGGGTTGATGCAGTGTGTGCCGAAGGTGGAGGCCCACAGGATGTGGCGCCCCAGGCCGATGGCCTCCTGCCAAAAGGCACCATCTGCGGTCAAGGGTATGCGTACACCAAGGGAGTTGAGGTCTTCCGCGTAGCGCTCGGTGAAGGCGGGGTGGGCGGTGACGGCGGCGATGTAGGCGATCAGGTCCTCGGGGAGGACTTCTTGGAGTCCGTAGGAGTTGGCGAGATGGTGTAACAGCCCTGGGGTGATGTTGGGGGTGCGATCGGCGTGCATGAGTGGCAGGACACGGCCGCCGTTTCCCTTGAAGTAGTCGTTGTCAGGAACCAGGGCGGTGAAAAGCAGTGCTGGGCCGGTCTGCAGACGCTGAGTGTGCTGTTCGACGACGAAGACCTGGCCGTCGATGACGGCATGCCACAGCTCGGGTCGGGAGAAGTCGATGACACGGCCGTCGGGTATGAGCCACTGGCGATCCAGTGCTCGACGGGCGATGCGTATCGGGGCAGGACAGCAGCCTTGCTCGACGCGGAGGAGAGTCGGCGGGTGGGGGTGACCGGGGATCTGGAGGGCTTGTTTGTCCAGGGCGCGGTCGCGGGTTTCTTTGAACAATTCCCGCTTCGTAGCAGGGTCGCGTTCTTGGATGAGGCGGTTCCAACGTCGGCGCAGGATAGTTTTTGAGGGGCTGATGACCCAGTTCCGGTTGGGCTTGATGCCAGGTTTGCACCAGGGCATGAGGTCGGTGAGGGCGGGGAAGGTGTCCCAACCACTATGGGAGGCGGGCGTGAAAGGGACAGCCTCGACAGGCCGTGAAGTGCGCCAGCCGGGACCGTTGATGTGCAGGTCGTGCAGTTGCTCTTCTTTGTTCTGGCGGGTGCCGTGGACGGCCGCGTAGTGGACGGGGGCCAGTTCGTCTTGTCGCTCACCTTGCTGGCGGACGAAGATGGCGATGGCTAACTCCTGCTGGACTCCAGGGAAGAAGCGGCTGTTGAGTGGGGGCCTTTTGGTCTCGGGTGTGAGGTCGATGACCCAGCCCTCGGTGCAGGTGCGCCGCAAGTAGGAGCGCATACCCTGGAAGCCTGCGCCGCGGATGAAGCCGCCGGTGCTGACGAAGCACACGACGCCGTGACGGTGGCCGTCGTGCTGGTCGAAGACTTTGTGGGTGGCCCAGCGCCAGAAGTAGGTGCACAGGCTCTTCAGCTTGTTCTCGTACACGCCTGCCGCACCGCGTAACCGGAAGGCGTCCAGGGGCGGGGCGCCTCGGTCTGGTGAGCCGTTCTCGATCCATCCACCCTGGCCCTCTGCCTGTTCGCGGTGGGGAGGGTTGCCGATGACGACGGTGATGCGTTCGTCGCGCTGAATGGTGCTGGCGGCTTCTGCGTCGTCACGTAAGGGACCCCACAGGGCGCCGTAGCGGGTGAAGAGCTCACTTGGCCGCCAAGGGTCGGCGAGAGTGTCGGCTAGATGTAGGCGCATGTCGCGCAGCCGGACCCGTGCATTGAGGGAACGCAGCATCTGCCCGACGCGCATTTGAGCTACGGCGAAGGCGCCCATCTGCTTTTCGAAGCCGATCAGCCGGCCTGCGAGTTCTTGCACGGATTCGGCGCGGAATCCATCGTTGCCGCCCTCTGATTGCTTGCGGGCGACGAGGTCGATGATGCCCGTGAGGAAGGTGCCGGTGCCCATGGCCGGGTCGATAATGGACACACCGGGGTCGGCGAAGCCGTCCGTGCAACCCAGCGTGGTGATCAACACCTCGTCAACAAGGCGGATCATCTCCTCCATCAGCGGTGCTGGGGTGTAGTAGGTGCCGGAGTCCTTGCGGAGGTCGGCGTCGTACTCCTGCAGGAAGTGTTCGTAAAGGTGGATGTGGAACCCGGGTTCGTCGGCCAGGGCATTCCGCCAGTCGATGGCATCTATGACGCGAACGAGCATGTCGAGGCTGTCGCGAAAATCTCCCTCGACCTGGTCGGTGAGGATCTGCAGCGCGCGCCCCATGACGGAGTGCTCCGCCCCCAGACGCCGACCGACCTCATGCAGGCTCAGCTTGGCCAGCGCGCTGTCGTGGCCATCGGCGGTGTCTGAACTGGCGAGCAGGAGGGCGAAGGTGACGGATTGGGCGTAGCGGTCGGCGAAGGCCGCACGTTTGTCACGGTCATCGGTCGTGGGAAACAGATCGACTTCAAGGGTGGAGGCTAGGTCGGTGAATGGACGCCGGTGGCGTGGGAGACTGGCCTCGGCGTCGAGCCGGTCATGGACGGCATCACGCAGGAGAGTGCACAGGGGGGCCACATGGGCGACCACCTCCCGCATCGACGTCAGCGGATACGGTTGCCAGCTGAAGAACGCGGTCAGCATCGCTTCGAAAGCGGCCTCGCTGCCTGTCGGTAGTCGCAAGCGAGAGCCGGCGGTACGCAGATCGCCTTCAAAATGAATGGTGTCGCCGTGTTGTCGACCTGAGCGGTACATGATCCAGGTTTGTCCATTGGTGTAGATCAAGTTGGGGAGCTTCGCCATGCCCTCCCACTGTCGGCGGTCGCGTTGGTTCAGCCCGCCGGGATGGATCACGTTTTTATCCGGGCTCTTCAGCTCGACGTAGCCGACGATGTTGCGCGGTGACTTTCCGATCCGCACTGCCAGGTCAGGGCGGATTCGGTGCGTGGCGATCGCTACCTCGGCATGCAGGACGGCCTGCAGCCCCAACGCGCTCGCCGCGTCGACGAGAAGCGTCTCCACGGCGCGACGTATCGCGGCTTCCTTCTGCCCATGCAGCAATGCCTGCTTGCACGTCGCACCAAACTCGCTGACGATCCGCCGAAACCCGTCCCTGCGCTGCATCCCGCCCCCAGAGGCCAGCACTGTCCCGGTATCCAACTCGACACACGGTAAGCGCAACGTCACCCACCGTCGAGAGGGCCTTAGGGTGCGTGCGCCCACGGCCTGTGACAGCTCCTACGCCTCTGCGTGCGGTGCACGGGTTGTATAAGCGCACAGGCCCCTCCGCAGTCTGGGCGAAAGGGACTTTGGCCTGGTGTTTCTCTGTGGCTTGGCAGGATTGGAACCTGCGACATCCGCTTTAGAGCGCGTGGCCCCTTCGGCCCCCAGCGGCCAAATAGCATAAGGCGGCACACCACCAAGGCGGAAAGCGTGGGGTGTTCAGGTCGAGGTCGTCGGCATCGCCTCCACTCCGTCTGCTGCCACCCGGGCTGGAATCCGGTGGTTGGCGACGTAGCAGTGCACCGATGCGCTGCATGATGTATTGGTCGCCCCTCTTACCAGCCGTCGAGCGATACCTGGGGCCCGTCGCTGAGGTAGCGATGGAGGGCGCTGGCGGTGGTATCCACGAACTCCTCGGGGATGGAGTCGGCATCGACCCAGCAGACCTGGGCGTGCTTGCGTGGTTCCCGGTTTTCCGGTTCACCGGACCATTCGTGTGCGGTGAATACGACGGTGAGGAAGCCGTTGGGGGCTTCGACGCCCCAGGCGCCGTGGATGATGTGGGCGACCTTCAAGGACTCCGGCTTCACGGTCAGGCCGGTCTCTTCGTACAGCTCGCGTACGGCCGTTTCGGTGATGGGCTCGCCGGGCTCGCTCTTGCCGACGGGGAGGTCAAACATGCCCTGGGCGAACTTGGCGTTCTGGCTGCGCTGGAGGAGGACGACTCGGTTGGTGGTCTTGTCGTGGACGATGACGGCGGCGACCAACAAGGTCATGGATTCGAGGGCGGGCGGCAGGGCTTTGGGCTGGTCGTCGGTCTGCGGCTGAGCCACGGTTGCGTCCCTTCGTCGGCCGGTTGGTGGGCAGCTTAGGCGAGTGCTTCGCTTGCGCGGCGGGCGAGTTCGGCGGCTCCGGGAACTTTGCGGCGCTGGTAGACGGAGAGGGTCGAGCGGAGTGAGGTGATCGCCTTGCGGGTGCGGTCGGACGTCATGCCCTCCGTGAGATTCAGGGCCTGGGACCATGCGGATACGGCCTCGTCGGCGCGGGCCTGGGCGGCGAGGCTGTCGCCGAGGTCGGCGTAGGTGAGGGCGTGGACGCGCTTGTACTTTTCGGGGTTCCAACGGATCAGGGCGTCGCGGTGCTGTTGCTCGGTGCCGATGTGGTCGCGAGGTCGGTGAGGGTGCGGGCGGTGTGGCTGGCGACGGTGCCGGCGGCGGGGCCGCTGACGCGGGAGTAGCTGGGCTGGGGGCCGTCATCGCGTTGGAGGGCATCTTCCGCGGCGAGCAGGGCGCGGGCTGCTGCTGGCTTCCCGCCTGTGGCGGCATAGGCGCGGGCGTGGGTGATGTGGAGCAGGGCTTCGGTCTGACTGTCGATGTGGCCGAGGCCGCGAGTCAGAGCGCCTTCGACGAGGTCGACGCAGTGGTGGGGTTGTTTGAGGCTGAGGGCTTGGTGGGCGAGGGCTCTCATCATCCAGGCGGCGTGGCCGTGCGGGTCGGCTTCGCACGCGAGTTGGTAGCCGACCTGGTAGTAGCGCTGGGCGGCGCCTTCCTGGCCGAGGTCGTGGTGCTTCCAGCCGGCCAGGTAGGCGAGTTCGGCCACGGCGCCGAAGGCTGTCCGTCGTAAGGCTTCGCTCGGGTAGCGGCCCCGGAGTATCGGGGCGGCGGTGTCGGCCAGGTAGGCGGACCGTGGTCAGACCGTGGCCGCCGCCGAGGCGTTCGTCGGCCGCGCTGAAGGCCGCGGTGATCTGGCGTACGACATCCACGTCCTCTGTCCCGACCGCGGACGTGCCGGTGCGAGCTCGGAGCATGCGGGCGGTGGCCTCGTGGTCGTGGGCGAGCGGCATGGCGACGCCGGCCGTGGTGAAGGCGGCCACCGCGAGGAAGCGGCGGCGTTCGACATCGGCACGGCCCAGGTCGGTGGCGGCCAGGACTGGATCTCCCTCGTCCGGCCCGTCGGCGTCTGGTGCACGTAGGCCGATCTCGCTCTGGGTGATGGTCCGACTCGCCCTGCGGGACAGGGCTTCGGCGAGGTACTGGCCGGTCCGTCCGGTGGGCTGGCGCGTGCCGTTCACCCAGTGGGAAACGGCCGACTTGTTGGTCTGGAGAATCTCGCCGTTCTCAGCGGCTATACGCCGCACGTCCCTCGCCAGGGCCTCGTACGTGCAGCCGACTGCGTCAATGGTGTCGCGTAGGCGGGAGTTGGGATCTCTCGACGCCGCCAAGACCGCCTCCTGTCCGGGGCTGTAAACCGCGTATACCTCTACAACTGCCTCTCACCGTACCCACTGTGCGTGACGGAGTGTTCACTAATCATCAAGCCGCCCGGCCCCCGGTCCGACACCGTGACCAGGCTCCCCTTTGGTCGGGCGGCTCCTGAAGTTCCGTACCCCCACACCGGGTTCGGGCATTGCTGTGCCCAGACCCGGCCGATCAGAGACGGAGACACGGTGACCACCATCGACACCACGGCCATCACGGTCGTCCCGCCGGAGGTAGCCGGCTGCACCACAACGCAGGACCCGGAGGCCGGGACGTTGGTGCACACGCGCGTCGACGACGAACTGGATGTCGCCGAGTGGCTCTTGCGGGCTGCCGACAACCCGGCCCGGGCGCGCGCCGAGTGGCAGGCCATGGACGTCGCCCTCCTGCGCTGCGGTGTTTCCTTCTCCGCCATCCGGGTCTCGGCCGACGTCGTGTACGCCGCTGCTCGTAGCGAGGATCGCGTACAGGTCGACGAGTACCTGGCCAATGCGCTGCACGGCGGACCGGTGTTCGTCGACCGGTACTCAGACCGGTACTACCTCCTGGTCCCGGCCAGCACATGCGCAACCTGGCGCGTGCCCGACACTGTCTGCCTCATCGCGAACAGCTTCCTCGGCGTGCCGCACCCGAGCATCGACTCAAGCCGGTGCCTGGTCCGCTCCTCCTGGTGTGTGCCGCCGGAGCGACCCGAAGCCGTCTGTCAGGCCGACGCGGTTGCGCAGTTGGTGAACGTGGGCCGTTTTCTCCTGGCCGCGGCGAAGGAGACCGACAGTGACTGACGGTCGGCCACTCGACTTCGGCATGTTCCGTCAGGCCTGGACGGAAGCCCTGGAGCTGACCGACGGGCTGCCCGCCAAGGTCCCAGACCGGTCCGAGGTAGACCGACTGACCGGCCATTTGCGCCAGCACGTGGAGTTGCTGGCCGCAGCACTGGAAGCGGCGATCCAAGGACAGTCGGAGGACACCACCGACCGCGAGACCGCGCGCTGGCTCCTCGTCCGCACCCGCAAGGCTCTCGACGACGGGCCGGGCCCGGACCACCGCACGGCCGCTGTCCACGTCGAAGACCTCGCCCTGACTTGCCGGGCCCTGGCCACGCTGTGCCGTCAGCAGCTCTCCGCGCCTGTCCTGAACGGTTAGCTCCCCGAGCCTTGCAGGCACCGGGGCCGCCACCCTCGGCTCCCACCCGCCCGACCCATGAAGGAACTCGATGCACAGCCTGCTCGCCAGCCCGTTCCTCGGGCAGTACCTCGTCCTGCGCCCTGGTCACGCCCAGGGCGTCCAGATCCACCCGTCGAGCTACGAGGAGTTGCGTAACGCGGCCCGCGAAGGTCGGGCGGCACCGGCCTGGTTGCACGACGCGGCCTCCTGGGCGTGGGGGATGACTCTCCCGGAAGGCAACCTGTCCGCCGTGGTGCTCGTTCGCGAGCCGTCGCCGTACGGCTTCGTGAAGGCGTCATGGGAGATCAACCTCGGCTGTGACTACGACTGTGGCTTCTGCTACCTCGGCGAGAAGCGGTTCGCCGGGCTGTCATGGGAAGACAAGCAGCGACTGCTGGAGATGCTGCGTGATGCCGGGGTGCTGTGGCTCCAGATCACTGGTGGCGAGGCGCTGATCGACCCGCAGTTCGCCACCGCGTACGAGTACGCGCACGAGCTGGGCCTGATGGTGCAGGTGTCGACGAACGGGTCCCAGCTCCACAAGACGGCCATCCGCGACCTGTTCTCCCGCTACCGGCCGTACCGGCTCACGGTCAGCCTGTACGGCGCGACCGAGGGGACATACGAGGCCGTGACCCGTAATCGCGGCGCGTGGACCCGGTTTACCCGTGGTCTCGACGCGGCGCGCGAGGCCGGCCTGCCCGTAAGGCTCAACGTGATCGTGTCCGACTCCAACGCGCACGAATTGGACGGCATGGTGCGGCTCGCAGAGGGCCGATGGGGCTTCCCGCACCAGGTGTATTCGAGCATGTCGCCGACGATCGACGGCGAAGCGAACCCGCTCGCCGCGCAGGCCTCCGATCACCTGCGGCCGCGCAGCGTCTTCAAGGGCTGCAACGCCGGCCACACCTTCTTCCACGTCAATCCCCATGGCATCGCGTCCATTTGCAAAGTCGGCCGCGACCCGAGCGTGAACCTCATGACGGAAGGCCTCGATGGCCTTCCCCGGCTCGGCGCCATCGCCGAGTCCCTACAGCTCCGCACCGGTGGATGCTCCGGCTGCACGAAGGCCGTCACATGCAGGACGTGCCGACCGCTGGCGAAGCTCTACCAGGAGGCGGGGGACAACCGATCGCTCTACTGCCAACACGGAGGTTATGGATCATGACTCCACCCGCCACGACGCTGACCCGGCCTGAGCCGGTGACGGTCACCATCGGTCGCCGCCCGGCCGTCGCCGCGAGCGACACCCTGCCCGTACCCGTAAAGGTCCCCGAGATCAGCGAGGGCGAGATCCGGATCATCGGTGACGTGGACGGTGATGTCGCCCAGGTAGCCGGATGCAACTGCTCGGCCGGTGACGACAACCCGTACTAGGCCGGGTCTCCGCCCAGCGCTGTCCCGGCCTACGCTGGCCGGGGCAGCGTCCTGTTCGCCCGCTCACTCCCTGAGGAACCGCGCCCCGTGTCCATGCCTCGTGTCGCCTTCGACGAGCTGCCCGCCGCTGCCCGCCAGGCGGTCACCGTCCAGACCGGCCAGATCGCTGCGGCCCACACCACCGGCGGCGGCATCAACAGTGCCATCGCCGCCCTCCTGGACACCGAGACCGGTCCCGTCTTCGTCAAGGGCATCCGCGCTGACAACCCGCAGGTCGCCTCACAGAAGCGGGAGATCGCGATCAGTCCTTACTTGCCTGCCGCCTGCCCGGGGCTGTTGTGGCACGTGAACGCAGGCGGCTGGGTGCTTCTCGGCTATGAGGCAGTCGACGGCCGCCATGCCGACTACACCACCATGGACGACCTCACGTTGGTCCTGGCCGCGCTCGCCGAGTTGCAGGAGGTCACCGCGCCTGACGACGTCGACCTGAAGACGGCGGAGGAGCGGTGGGGGAAGTACGCGGAGGAGGGGCAGGCGGGGCTGTTCGCCGAGGACGCGCTGTTGCACACGGACTTCGCCCCGGACAACGTCCTTATCGACAGGGGAAGGGCACGCTTGATCGACTGGGCGTGGCCGACACGGGGTGCGGCCTGGATCGACCCGTTCATGCTCACGCTGCGGATCATGGAGGCTGGGGCACCTGCCGTGCGTGCGGTCTCGTTGGTGCGGCGTGTTCCGTCGTGGCGTCAGGCCGATCCGAAGGCGCTCGGAGCGTTCGCTGTCGCCGTGGCCCGGCTGTGGCGGGAGATCGCCAAGGAGGATCCCGTGCCTTGGAAGGTGGCGATGTCCCGCCACGCCGTCGAGCTCAGGACTCTTCTCCTCGCCACATCGTGAGCGAACATCCGCGTGGAACCACTTGGTCAGCGCGGTGTTCGCCTCGGTGGCCGCCTGGGGTTCGTACCAGTGGCCGTCGGCTGCGAAGGAGCCGGCCGTGTCGTGGGCCGCCGTGCGGTAGGCGACGAGTTCGACCCCGGCTGCGAGGGGGAGTAGTGCCACGGGAGTTCCCGCAGGGCGGTCCGAGCCGACGCCGGCCCGGACCGCCCTGCACCCCTCGGAATCGTCAGGACAAGGAGGCCGAGTCCCGCGTCCCCTTCCTGCCCGACACCCGTTCGCGAACCAGCGCGAAGACCACCACACCCGCCGCCGCCAACGTGGACAGCACCACCTGATCGCGCCCGCCCCCGTCCGCCGTGTCCGTCAGCATGTAGCCCAGGACGAAGGTGATCAGGGCGATGGTCGCCCAGGTGAGGTAGGGGTAGAGCCACATCCTCACGACCAGCTTGTCCGGTGACTCCCGCTCGATGATCTTGCGCATCCGCAGTTGGGAGAAGCAGATCACCAGCCAGACGAACAGGGCGATCGCGCCGGAGGCGTTGAGGAGGAACTGGAAGACGGTGTCCGGCCACAGGTAGTTGAAGGCGACGGCGACGAAGCCGAAGACCACCGAGGCGAGGATGGCCGCGAGGGGCACGCCGCGGTCCGTGGTCTTGCCGAAGGCGGCGGGGGCGTCGCTGCGGCGGCCGAGGGAGAAGGCCATGCGCGAGGCCGTGTACAGGCCGGAGTTGAGACAGGACAGCACCGAGGTCAGCACGATGGTGTTCATGATCTGCGCGGCGTGCGGGATGCCGATGGAGCTGAGGGCGGCGACGTACGAGCCGTCCTTGAGGATCGCCGGGTCGTCCCAGCGCACCAGTGACACCACGATCAGGATCGAGCCCAGGTAGAACACCGCGATCCGCCAGATCACGCTGTTGGTGGCCTTGGTGACGGCGGCCCGCGGGTTGGCGGTCTCGCCCGCCGCCAGGGTGACGATCTCGCTGCCCATGAAGGAGAAGACGACCATCAGGACGCCGGTGAGGATGGCGCCGGGCCCGTTCGGCAGGAAGCCGCCGTGTGCGGTGAGGTTGGTGAAGCCGCTCGCCGGGTGGTCGGAGCCCGGGAGCAGCCCGAAGATCGCGAGACCGCCGATCACGATGAACGCGGCGATGGCGACGACCTTGATGCCGGCGAACCAGAACTCGAACTCGCCGTAGGAGCTGACCGAGACCAGGTTGGTGGCGGTGAGGACGATCATGACGATCAGCGCCCAGCCCCATTGGGGGACGGCAGGGATCCAGCCCTCGAGGATCTTGGCGCCGGCGGTCGCCTCTACGGCGAGCACCACGACCCAGAAGAACCAGTACAGCCAGCCGATGGTGAAGCCGGCCCAGCTGCCGAGCGCGCGGTCCGCGTAGGCGGAGAACGAACCGGAGGTGGGGTTGGCCGCGGCCATCTCGCCGAGCATCCGCATCACGAGGACGACGAGGACGCCGACGAGTCCGTACGAGACGAGGATGCCGGGGCCGGCGGCGGCGATGCCGGAGCCGGAGCCGACGAACAGGCCGGCGCCGATGACACCGCCGATCGCGATCATCGACAGGTGGCGGTTCTTCAGTCCGGCCTGGAGGCCGGAGTCGGCCGCGGGGGTGGTCTGCGGATCCGTTTCGGAGGGAGCGGGAGCAGGGGGACGTGTGGTCATCTCGACATCCATAGCGGGAGTAGCGGGAGGGCGGACCAGGGACGCCTGGAAATTAGTTCAGTACGATCTAAAAGAACAAGTCTTGTTTAATTGTTCATCTTGCTCTATTTTTCGTGCAGCGCGGAGCCGGACGTTCCGTGGCCGCTGACGGTCGCCGAGCGGGGTCCGGTCACCACGTCGTCCCCCGTGTTCCGGTCCCAGTTCCCTGGGGAGCCCCATGCGCCACACCCCCGCCCCACGGTCGCGAAAACCCTCCGTGCGGACGCCGTCGCCGTGGACCCTGCCCTCTTTTCGCAGGCCGTTAGGGTGGCGTCGTGGTGAATGCAGCGGGCAAGTTCGGTCCCTACAGCCAGCCCGTTCCCGCGCGGCCCGCGCCGGTCGGCGGGCCCTGGGACACGCGGGTCCTGGCCGGCCGGGGTCCCACGGGAGCGGAGCTCGTCCGGTCCCGGATCGCCCTGCGGGTGCGTCTGAGGTCCGTGTCGCCGGGGGACCGGCTGCCGGACGCGGGTGTCCTCGCCGAGGAGCTCGGGATCAGCGAGATCACCGTACGCCGCGCGCTGGAGGCCATGTGCCAGGACGGCCTGCTCGACCGCCGTCGGGGCCGGGCGGGCGGGACCTTCGTCGCGGCGGACTGGGACGCGGTCGTCGCCGTGCTGCACGACACCGACGAGGCGGCCTCACTGGACGCCTTCCATCTGCTTCTTGAGTGCGGGCTCGTGGCGCACACCGCGGGTGAGCTCCCGGAGGGCCGGCTCGACGGGCTGCGGGCACTGGTCGAGGAGATGGATTTGGCCGACGACCCGGCACGGCTGCTCGAACTGGAGACCCGCTTCCACCTCGACCTCGCTCAGGCGCTCGGCGGCGCCGGAATCCGGGAGTTCGCCGCCGACGTGCTCGGCAAGCAGTGCCTGCTGCGGCCCGCGCCGGACCCCGCGGTCGTACGGGCCCGCAACCGCTGCCACGCCGAGCTGCTCGACGAACTCACCCGTGGCGCGATGGACCCGGCGGTACGAGCGGTGAAGGCACACCGGCACGCCGGGACGCCGGACTGACGCCCCCTCCCGTCCCCGCCCCCGCCCCCTTCCGTCCCCGCCCCCTTCCGTCCCCCCTCCCCTTCCCCTCAAGGTCGCCACCTCTCAGACGGATCAGAAGGAGCTGTCGCCATGCCTGACCCCGGACCTGTCGGACGACCGTCGCCGTCGTCGTCGACGTCGGGCCCCGTCGGTGGCACGCCCCAGCGGCTGCGCGGCGGCGTTCTCGGCATGGCGGACATCGCCGCCGCCACGATGGCCAACGTCGGCCCGGCCATGAGCTTCTTCTTCGGCTTCGCCTTCCTGGCCACCACCGCGGGCGTCGCGTCCCCGCTGACCATCGTGGCGGCGGGGGTGGCGGTCGCGCTGTTCGGCAACACGCTGGCCGAGTTCTCCCGGGCGCACCCCTCGGCGGGCAGCTTCACCACCTTCGTGGGCAAGACCTTCGGGCCGGTCAGCGCGGTGACCACGGCTCTGCTCGCCGGACTCGGCTACATCATCGCGATGGCCTCCGTCATCGCGATCTCGGGCGGGTTCATGCAGATCACCCTGCACCGCTACACCGGCGTCGACCTGCCGTGGATCATCTGGACGCTGCTGCTGACCGGGCTGGCGGTGGTGCTGATGCTGCGCGGGATCGTGGTGTCCACCAAGTGGGCCGGCTACTTCTTCGGCGTGGAGATGCTCGTGCTGGTCGTGGTCTCGGTCGCGGCGATCGTCGAGCACCGGGGCGACCTCTCCGTGGCTCCGTTCCTGCCCTCCCACCTCACCCACGGCATCAAGGGCCTCGCGGCGGGCTTCCCGCTGGCGGTGTACCTGTTCATCGGCTGGGAGAACTCGGCGGCCCTGGCCGAGGAGACGGAGAACCCGCGGCGCAACGTCGGCCGTGCCGTGTTCTCCTCCGTCGCGATCATGACCGTGAGCTACATCCTCTTCTCTTACGCCACGGTCACCGGCTTCGGCTACGACGTACAGCGGCTCGGCGACTCCCGGATCCCCTTCGTCGACGTCGCCCAGCACACCCTCGGGGCGCTGGCGATCCTCGCCTACGTCGGCGGCCTGACCTCCACCCTCGGCGTGCTGATCGCGGGCATCAACTCCCAGGCGAGGCTGGTGTTCAACGCCGGACGCGAGGGGCTGCTCCCGTCCTTCTTCGGATACGTCCACCCCACGCGCCGTACGCCGAACAACGCGATCGTCACCTTCACCGCCACCGCGCTGCTGATCATCGCCGGTTGGGGCCTCGGGCATCTGCTCGGGGACGGCGGTCAGATGAACCCGGTGGTCTTCTTCGCCGAGTCCTCCAGCCTGGGCGCCATCCTGATCCTGCTGGTCTACCTCGCGTCCAACATCGCGCTGCCGCTGTACTACCGCAGATACCGTCCGCAGGAGTTCCGGATCACGCGGCACCTGGTGCTGCCCGCGGTCGGCGCCCTCGCCGTCCTGATCCCCCTCTACTACCTCGCCAAGCCCGGCCAGCCGGCCCCGTACAGCTGGTTCCCGTACGCGGCACTGGCCACCCTCCTCGCCGCCGTCTGCTACGCGACCCTCCTGGTCCGACGCGACCCGGGCCTTGCCGAACGGGTGGGGTCGGTCGTCGCGGACGCGGAGTGAGGGCGGCGGCCGGGCCGTTCGGGACCGTGTACCCGGAACACCGGAGACCCCCGTGTTCCGGGTGACCGGACAGGGCGGGGGTGCCCAGGTGAATCTCCGCGTCATCAGCCTGCGCCCCCGGACAGGAGGCGTGACTCGTCCACAGTGAAGCCGATCCGCGCCCCGCCCCCGGGACGGGGTCCCGCGGTCACGGTGCCTCCGTGGGATTCGGCGATGTCGCGGACGATGGCGAGGCCGAGTCCGGAGCCGGGTAGGGCGCGGGCGGTGTCGGACCGGTAGAAACGGTCGAAGACGTGGGGGAGGTCGTCGGGGGCGATGCCCGGTCCGCGGTCGGAGACGGTGACCGTTCCGCGGTGGATGCGGACCTCGATGGGGCTGTCGCCGGAGGGGTCGAACTTGGCGGCGTTCTCCAGCAGGTTGGCCAGCGCGCGTTCGAGGCCCTGCGGGCGGCCGTGGACGACGGAGTCGTCGGCGTCGATGTGGACCAGACGGCCGGTTCGCCGGTACCCGCGTCGGGCGACGCGGCGGGCCACGGCGGCCAGTTGCACGGCCTCCTCGGTCTCGTCGTGGCCGCCGGCCAGCGCCAGCTCGACCAACTCGTCCACGAGAGCGGCGAGTTCGGCCGTCTCGCCCTCGACGTCGTCGAGGAGCCGGTCGCGGGCCTGCGGGGAGAGCTCGGCGACCCGGCGCAGCACGGTGGCGTTGGTACGCAGGCTGGTGAGGGGGGTCCGCAGCTCGTGGGCGGCGTCGTGCACAAGTCGTTCCTGGGCGTCGCGGGCGGTCGCGATACGGCCGAGCATCCTGCTGAAC
Organism: Streptomyces sp. NPDC050997; assembly: GCF_040660135.1. Classification (NCBI taxonomy): domain Bacteria; kingdom Bacillati; phylum Actinomycetota; class Actinomycetes; order Kitasatosporales; family Streptomycetaceae; genus Streptomyces; species Streptomyces sp. NPDC050997. Next base: position 87,698 of record NZ_JBFAGK010000011.1, on the reverse strand, counting down.
GACGTGGACAGCCGGCCCACTTCGTCCCGGCCGCCCACCAGGCCCGGGTCTTCGGACACGACACGGCCGTCGGCGCTGACCCTTTCGGCGACCTCGATCAGCCGTACCAGGCGACGGGTGATGCGCCCCGCGACCAGTCGGCCCGCGCCGGCCGCGACCAGCATGACCACGAAGCTGACCATGGCGATCTCCCTGGCCATGCCGCCCAGCACATAGTGCGTCTGGTCGACCTGGGCCGCCACCTGCAAGGCGCCTCGGTCGCCGCCGAGGGCGGTGGTCAGCCGACGGTAGGTACGGCCCGCCACGACGACCTCGGTGACGTCCGACTCGCCGGCCTTTCCGGAGGCGGCCAGGGCCCGTGTGGTGCCGGACACCGGCAGGGGCACGTCCGGGCCGCCGATGTGGGCGGATGTTCCGTCACCGGCCACGGCCTGGAGGATCAGCCGCCGCTCCTCCTCGTCTCCGGGACCGGGGAGGTCGGGCCCGGGAAAGAGGTCCGGCGCCTGAGCGATCACCTCGGAGGGCGCCGGTTCCTGTCCCCGCTCCTCGGCCTGGGCCAGGGCCACCGTGGCCGATCGCAGGGTCCGGTCGATCTCGGCGAGGACACGGTCGGAGGCGGCGCGATAGCTCAGCGCTCCGACCAGGACCGCGACCGTGGCACCGACGACGGCGAAGGCGAGCGCGAAGCGCGTGCGCAGCGTCAGCGTCATGGCCGGGCCGCGTAACCCACGCCACGCACGGTGTGGATCAGATCGGGCGCCCCGGCGGTGCCGAGCTTGCGCCGCAGATACCCGACGTAGCCCGCCAGGTTCTTGGCGTCCACGCCGACGTCGGGACCCCAGACCTCGCCGTAGATCGTCCGGTGGTCCAGGACGATCCCCTCGTTGCGTACCAGGAGTTCGAGAAGGTCGAACTCGGTTCTGGTGAGCCGTACTTCCTCCTCGCCCCACCACACCCGGCGGGCGGACGGAGCGATGCGCAGCAACGCCATCCGCAGGACGGCGTCGTGGTTGTCCGTCTCCTCGGTCTCCCGCACGGACGGCGGTGTCAGGGCGGACCTGCGCAGCAACGCCCTGAGGCGGGCCAGCAGTTCGGAGACCGCGAAGGGCTTGGGCAGGTAGTCGTCGGCGCCGGCGTCGAGTCCGGCGGCCCGGTCCGGTGTCCCGGAGCGGGCGGTGAGCATCAGGACCGGTGTGCGGTCACCGTCGGCGCGCAGCACACGGCACACGGCCATGCCGTCGACATGGGGCATCGTGATGTCGACGACCAGCACGTCGAAGGATTCCCGGCGGGCCAGGGTCAGCGTCTCCACCCCGTCGGCGGCGGTGACGACGTCGTACCCCTCCAACTCCAGGGCTCGCGCGAGAGATTCACGGACCGCGCGATCGTCGTCGGCTATGAGGACACGATCAGACACGCGGGCATGATGGCACACCGTCGTGAGCCCGGTTCTCATGAAATTCCGGACTGGCTCCCGACCGGGTCTGAGATCGCTCGCCGAGCATGGGACGGCGCCTTCACCCACACCGGCGCCTTCACCCACACCCGCGCCTTCACACACCCCCGCGCCTTCACTCACACCCACCCCCACCGGAGCCCCCATGTCGTCCGTTCCCCACCCGATGGCCGCGAAGTCCACCCCCGTGCCGCCGTCGCTCAGTCCGGATCGCCGGCGGTCGCGCGTACGCCCCGTGCCCGTGGTGGCCCTGGTCGCGTGCCTCGGTCTCGGTGTCGCGGGCTGCGCCGGGATCGACTCGGCGTCCTCGTCGGCGATCATGACGAAACCGAAGCAGGTTCCGGCGTCCGCCCTGCGCACCGGCGCCGGCGGCGCGGACTCCGCACGTGTCGCGGCCGCCGCGAACGCGTTTCTCGCCACGCTGTCCGACGAGCAGAAGGACACCGCCCTCTACGACTTCGACGACCCGGCGAAGAAGACCGGCTGGTCCAACTTCCCGACGCCCGTCGTCGAGCGCAACGGCCTGAAGCTGGGCGACCTCACCGACGCGCAGGAGGCCGCGGCCCTGAAGGTCATGGAAGCCGCACTCAGCAAGAAGGGCTACGAGGAACTCGTCGAGATCCGCAAGGCCGACGACTACCTCGCCGCGCTCCCGGACACCGGCGGACCGGGCCGCCCCACCCCGACGGGCACCCCCACCACGACTCCGACCGACACCCCGACCGCGACTCCGACCGACACCCCCACCACGGCTCCGACCGCGACGCCGACCGGTGGCGGGAGCCGGCCCCCGGGCGGAGGCGGCGGCGCCAACTTCGGCTCCGAGTGGTACTACATCTCCTTCTTCGGCGCCCCCAGCAAGAATGGCGAGTTCACCGTGCAGTACGGCGGCCACCACGCCGCCTACAACCTCACCTACGCCGGCGGCAGCGTCAGCATGTCCCCCACCCTCACGGCCGTGGAGCCGATGGAGTTCGACTGGGAGAACCTGTACTACACCCCGCTGGCGGACAAGCGCACCTCCAGCATCGGCGCCATCCAGTCCCTCACCGCCGACGAGTTGACGGCCGCCGAGATCGACGGGAGCTTCGACGACCTGTACCTCGGTCCCGGCCACGACGGCCCCTTCCCCACCGAGCCGGAGGGCGTCCTCGTCGGCAGCCTCACCAAGAAGCAGCAGGCGAAGGTCACCGCGATGCTCAGGGCCTGGGTCGACGACCTGGACGAGAAGGCGGCGGCGCGTCTGCTGGCCAAGTACGTCTCCGAGTACGACCGGACGTACATCGGCTGGAGCGGCGGCACCACGCTGGACAACAGCCAGACCTACGTGCGACTTGACGGTCCGTCAGCATGGGTGGAGTTCTCCAACCAGCCGGGCGCGTCCACCGACGGGATCCACCAGCACACGATCTTCCGGGACGAGACCGCCGACTACGGCTGGGAATGAGGGAGTGAGGGACGCCCACCGTGCGACGTGACCGCCGTATCCGCCGCCTCCGCCGTATCCGCAGCATCCTCGGCGGACTGGTGTTCGCGGCCCTGATGCTGGTCGGCGGCCTCGCGTCGCCGGCCGGCGCCCATCCGATGAGCACCTCCGCCGTACTCCTCGACGTCGGTGACGACGACGTCGAGGGCGAAGTGCAGCTGCCCATCGACCGCCTGGCCATCGCCGTGCACCGCGATCTCACCCCCGCGAGCGTCCTCGGCGCCGACCGGACCTTCCTCGGGGACTACACCGCCGAACACATCACCGCCGTAGGCGCCGACGGCACCGCCTGGGCAGTGGCGCTCGGCACTCCGAAGGTCCGCACGATCGACGCGACGGCACATCTCGTCTACCCCCTCGAGATCCGTCCGCCGGACGGCCGTGTCACCGACTTCGACCTCCGCTACGACGTCATCGTCGAGGAACTCCTCACCCACCGGGTCATCGTGACCGTCCGGTACGACTTCGACCGGGGCATCCTCAAGACGGACGACGCCGAGACACTCGGAGTCCTCGACTGGGACACCGGGAGCATCGACGTCCCCGCCGGGGAAGGGTCATGGCTGCGAGGCTTCGTCACGACCGTGGGCCTGGGCACGGAACACGTCGGCGAGGGAGCCGATCACCTGCTGTTCCTGCTCATGCTGCTCGTCCCGGCCCCTCTCGTGGCGGCCGGGGGCCGATGGCACGCCGCCGGCCCGTCGAGGCGGCGCAGCGTCATCCGTGTCGTCCATGTGGTCTCCGCGTTCGCCGCGGGCCACTCCCTCACGCTGGTGCTGGCGGCGGCCGGACTGATCCACGTACCGTCCCGGCCGGTGGAGACGCTGATCGCCTTCTCCATCGCCGTGTCCGCGATCCACGCGATACGCCCTCTCGTGGCCAGGGGCGAGGTGTTCATCGCCAGTGGCTTCGGGCTCGTCCACGGGCTGGCGTTCGCGTCGCTGATCGGCGACCTCGGCCTGGACCGGGGATCCCTCGTCACCACACTGCTGGGCTTCAACCTGGGCATCGAACTGACCCAGTTGCTCGTCGTCGCCCTGATGATGCCGTCCCTGCTCGCCCTGGCCCGCACGGCCCTCTACCCGGCTCTCCGGCTCACCATGGCCTCCGTCGGCCTGCTGTTCTCGGTGTCCTGGATGCTGGAGCGCACGACCCTGACCTCCTCCGACCCGTTCGAAGGGGTCCAGACATGGCTGGTCGAACACCCGTTGCCGGTGGCCGCGTCGTTCGCCGTACTCGCCGTTGTCGCGACGCGTGTGGCACCCGTCGGGCGAACTGGACCGCGTTCGTGGCCTTCGTGGTCTTCATGGCCTTCGCGGCCGGACACTGACGTACGTCGTGAGGTGAACACACTGACGTACGAGGCGAGTGAACACTCGCCCCCGTCCGCCCGTACCCCTCCGTAGCCGTACGCCCGCCCGCCCTTGCGGGTCGGGACAGTTGTCGACCGGATACGGAGAGGGACGTGCCACAGCAGTCGCAGCGAGGGTGTGTCGGCCTCGCGGTGCCCCGTGCCCGTCTGCTGACGCGGAGTGCCGCGCTGGTCGGGAGTCTGGCTCTGCTGCCGCTGCTCGCGGCGTGCGGGGGCGCCGAAGGGGGCGGGGCGGCGGATGCCAAGGCGTCTGAAACGTCCTCCGCTCCCGTGGCCGGTGTCGTGGCGCCCGCGAAGGTCGAGGTGATCGCCGCTCTGACCGGGTGCACGGCCGAGATCCGCATCGAGGCGGACGAACTGCGCGAGGGGCAGTGCAAGACGAAGCAGGGGAACTATCGCATCACCACTTTCCCCGCCGAGAAGTACAAGCTGACCTGGCTCGAGGCCGCCTCCGTGTACGGGGGCACGTACCTGGTCGGCCCGCAGTGGGCCGTGGGTGCCAAGACGGAGGTGCTGGAGAAGCTTCGTGCCAAGATCGGCGGGACAGTTCAGTCGACGCGCGGCTTGGGTCCGGGGACCCCGACCCCGAGCGCGTCGTAGCTGAAGTTCGCTGAAGTCCCGGCCGGCCCGGGGGAGCGACCCGGGCCGGAACCGGCCAGTTTCCAACTACGCCCGCTACGAAGCGATTCCCTCCGGCGCGCGCCAGGAACCCGCCGTGCGCGGGGAGGTGGCGTGCCTCCAGTGGGCGAGCGGAATGACGGGAGCGGGGGCCGAGTCGGTCTCGGACTGTCGGAACAGCATGGAGAGGACCACGGTCACGGCCGCCAGTTCCTCCGGGGTCGGTGAGCCCGAGACGACTTTCCACAGGCTCTCTTCGACGGACATCGAGTCTGCTGACACTGGAGTCTCCGATCGAAAAAGTGACGGGGCTGGGGCTGGAACACGGGGTGTGCGTGGGCGGCCGGTCCCGGGGGAAGTGGACCGGCCGCCCGGCTCGGGTGGGCGCGGGGCTCAGGAGAAGCCGACCTCGCCGTCAGGAGTGGCTCAGGACGCCACCGTGACGTGGGACGCCTTGCCGGTCGGCTGGGTGTCGGTCGGTGCCGCTGCCGTCGCGGCTTCCTCCGCCTCCGCCGCCGCACCCACCGGCCGAAGCCCGCTCGGGATCAGCATCGAAGCGACCGCCGCGGCCAGGACCACCGCCGCGCCGACCCACACCGCCGGGATCATGCCGTCCACGAAGTGCTGCGGGGTCTCGTAGCCGCCCTGCGCCGCGAACACCGCCGCCAGGACCGCTACGCCCAGTACGCCGCCCAGTTCGCGGCCCGCGTTGTTCACGCCGGACGCGATGCCCTCCTGGTCACGGCGGACCGAGGAGAAGACCATGTTGACGACCGGGGCGTAGAAGAGCGACATGCCTACGCCGAGGATGGCGAACGGGGCCACAAGCGACCCGTAGCCGACCGTCGGGGTGGCGACCAGGGCGAACCAGCCGAGGCCGACGGACTGGATGACGAAGCCGATCGCGAGGATGTTGCGGCCGCCGAGGCGGTCCGACAGCACGCCCGCCACCGGGGCCACCAGCATCGGCATCGCGGTCCACGGCAGGGTCCGCAGGCCCGCCTCCAGCGGCGAGTAACCCTGGGCGGTCTGCAGGAACTGGGCCACCAGGAAGATCGCGCCGAACATGCCGAAGTACATCAGTACCGAGGCCAGGTTGGTCATCGAGAACGCCCGCCCGCGGAACAGGCCCAGCGGCATCATCGGGTGCTCGACGCGGTTCTCCCAGGCCAGGAAGGCCAGGATCAGCGCGCCGCCCGCGATGAAGCCGGCCAGCACCTCGCCCGAGGTCCAGCCGATGGCGCCACCTCGGACCAGGCCGAGCACCACACCGAACAGACCGACGCTGAGCAGGGCCGTGCCGACCAGGTCGAGCTTGGTGCTGGCACCCCGGCTCTCGGCGAGCCAGACCTTGGACAGGGGGAGCAGGACGAGGCCGAGCGGCACGTTGACCCAGAAGATCCACTGCCAGGACGCGCCCTCCACGATCGCACCGCCGACCACCGGGCCGAGCGCGATCGCGAGACCGGCGACCGCGCCCCAGGCGCCCAGCGCCGCACCGCGCTTGGCGGGCGGCACGGCGGCGGACAGCAGCGTGAGGGTCAGCGGAACCACGATCGCGCCGCCGATGCCCTGCACGGCACGGGCGAGGATCAGCTCGTTCGCGGTGTCCGACATGGCGGCCCCGGCCGAGGCCAGGGTGAAGATCGCGGTACCGATCATGAACAGTCGGCGACGGCCGAAGCGGTCGCCCAGTGCGGAGCCCGTCATCAGGAAGACGGCGAACGTCAGGGTGAACGCGTTGACCGTCCACTCCAGTTCGTCGAGCCCGGCGTTCAGGTCGTCACGGATCGCGGGCAGCGCGGTGGTGACGACGAGGTTGTCGAGGGAGGTGATGAACATCGCCACGGCGGCGATGACGAACGTACGGACGGGATGGCCCTGTGTCTGGGCACTCATGGTTCGTCCTCTCACATGTCGCGCAGGAAATCCCTGGCTTGCCGGAGAATGCGGTTGCGGGTGGGGCCTATGGAGCCGCGCGGCATCGCGAGAGCCGCGCTGATCGCGTCGTAGCTCATGGGGGGATCGCGGAGCAGCAATCCCAGCAGTGCCTGGTGCTGCGCCGGCAGGTGCCGGATGGCCTTCCGGGCGAGATCGCCCTCCGCCCTGCTGAGGACGGTCTCCTCCGGAGTGGCCTGGTGGTGCCCGGTCTCATGGGTGAACTCCGAGAGGTCGTCGACCAGGTGGTACTTGACGCCGTTGCCCGACACCTTGAGCGCCTCACGGCGGGCCGTGGTGACGATCCAGGCGCCGAGCCTGGCCGGGTCGTTGAGCGCGCCGATGTTCTCGATGACGCGCAGCCAGGTGACCTGGCAGACGTCCTCGCAGTCGGCGGGGCGCAGTCCGTGCGAACGGGCGACCGTCCAGACGATCGGGCGGTACCTCTGGATGAGGCGCCCCCAGGCCGCCTGGTCGCCCGCGCGGCAGGCTTCCACCAACTGAACGGCGGACTCGGGCACTTGGGCCCGGACGGTCGTACCGGCCACGTCGAAACCTCCTTCGGTCCTCCCCCACAGGCCCTGTCGTCACCTTCCCGCCTGCCGTGCGACGCCTGGCACGCACGCTCGCCGCGTTGCCGAACCGCCCACGTGGCTCCGCCACGAGAGCGCTCCGGCGCCTTGCGATCGCACGCACCAGACGCCGCACGGCCCGCCCTGCGGGCGGACGACGGGAAGGTGACGACAGGGCCTAGGGACCTGTTGAACTCTCTTGTCCCACACCTGAGTCGCAGGCCACTGGACCCCTGGTCGCCGGGCTCTGCATCCGGGGTAGCGGCCCGGCGGGTGGGAGTGAACCGGCGCGTATGGCCGGTATCCGCACGCCGTTTTTGGCCCTCTGTCGGGTGACGGTCGCCCCGCCCGTCCGGCTCGGCCGGAGGTGGCGCGCGACGCACCGAGAGGGGAATCACTAATGATCACGGATGAGTACGCCCGGACCCTCGCGTCCGTCAACGACCGGATCCGGGACCTCAAGGACAGCGGCTTCTACACCTTCGAAATGCCCTTCACCGCCGCTCCCGGCGGCCGGTCGGAGATAGACCACCGCGAGGTCATCATGCTGACCAGCGGCAACTACCTCGGTCTGGCCGGACACCCGGAGATCAACAAGGCGGTCAAGGACGCCCTGGACACCTACGGTTCCGGAGCCTGCGGTGCCCGCCTCAACAACGGCACCACCGTGCTCCACCTGGAGCTGGAGGAGAAGCTCGCCGAGTGGATGGGCACCGAGGCGGCCATCACCTACAGCTCGGGATACATGGCCAACCTCGGCACGATCTCCGCGCTGTGCGACAGCGACACGATCGTCATCACGGACCAGATCAACCACATGAGCATCCTCGACGGCTGCCGGCTGGCCGAGGGCGCCGTGAAGATCTTCGCCCACAACTCCATGGAGAAACTGGAGTACGTCCTCAAGCGCAACGCCGACGCCAAGAAGAAGTTCGTCGTCGTCGACGGCGTCTACTCCATGGACGGCGAGATCGCGCCGCTGGACGACATCCACCGGCTCACCGAGCAGTACGGCGCGATGCTGATGGTCGACGAGGCGCACGGCACCGGCTTCCTCGGCGAGAGGGGCCGGGGTGCCGGGGAGCACTACGGGATCATCCCCGACATCACCATGGGCACCTTCAGTAAGACCCTCGGCGGGGTGGGCGGATTCGTCACCGCCAGCCACGACATCGTCGAGTTCCTGCGCCACTCGTCGCACGCCTACATGTTCAACGCGAGCCTGCCCGCGCCGACGGTGGCCGGCGTGCTCAAGGCCCTGGAGCTGATGCGCCGCGAGCCGTGGCGCACCGAGAAGCTCTGGGAGAACACCATGCGCTTCCGCTCCGGGCTCATCCGCGCCGGCTTCGAGGTGCTGGGCAGTGTCACGCCCGTCATCCCGATCCTCGTCGGTGACGACATCGCCGCGCTGCGCATGTCCAAGGAACTGGTGGCGGAGGGTCTCTACATCTCCGGCGCGATCTTCCCGGCCGTGCCCAAGGGCCGGGCCCGCTTCCGGGCGACCGTCACCGCCGCCATGACCACCGAGGACGTGGACCGCGCCGTCGAACTGCTGGCTGACGCCGCCCGGCGGCACAACGTACTGGCCTGAGGGGACGTAGAGAAAAGTGACCATCACACAGACCGAAGCCCGCAACGGGGAGAAGGTCTCCGCCGCCAGCCGACGGGCCCTTCAGGCCCAGGGTGTCTATCTGGGCACCACGGGTGTCGACCTGCGCACCGCCTTCCTGTTCCCCGGCCACGGGGCGCAGTACCCCGACATGTTCGCCGACCTCGCCGCCGAGAACCCGGTCGCCGCGGAGACGTTCGAGCGGATCGACGAGACCTACCGCTCGCTGGCCGGGCACACCCTGACCAGCCGGATGTTCAGCTCCGGCGGCAACGACCCGGCGAAGGAACTCCAGGACCCGGTCGTCATGCAGCCCGCGATCTTCGCCGGCAGCATGGTCGCGCACCGGCTGCTGGAGAGCCGGGGCATCACCGCCGAGACCCACATCGGGCACAGCCTGGGCGAGATCAGCGCCCTCGTCGCGGCCGGGGCGCTCTCGCTGGAGGACGGTGTCCGCGCGGTGTACGGGCGGGGCATGGCCGTCAAGGTCATCCCCGAGGCCCGGCGCGGCGGCATGCTGAGCCTGCAGACCGACAGCGACCGCAGCCGTGAACAGCTCTCCCGACTGCTGCTGTTGCTGCGCGGGGGTCAGGGCGGCTACCTCGTCCAGAGTCTGGTCAACTCGCCTGACCAGACGGTGCTTTCGGGTGACTCCGACGCCATCGACAGGGCCGCCGCGCTGTGCCTCGAACGCGGTATCAAGGCCACCCGGCTCAGGGTCTCGCACGGATTCCACTCCGACCTCCTGGAGGAGGCCGTACCGCATCTGGAGCGCACCCTCGCCGCGCTCGACTGGCACGCCCCGAAGGTTCCCGTCCTGTCCACGGTGATCGGCGACTACTACACCGAGCAGGACGTCCAGGACCTGCCGCTGCTGCTGGCCCGCCAGCTGGTCACACCGTTCAGCTTCCAGCAGCTGGTCGGCCGGCTGCACGCGGACGGCCACAACAGCTTTGTCGAGGTCGGCCCCAAGTCGATCCTGTCCGGGCTGACCGAGCGGATCCTCGCCGACTCCGACAAGGAAGCGCTGGTCACCCCGACCAACATCCAGTCGCTGGGCGCGGTGGAGAGCATGCGCCGCTTCACCGCCTTCGCCGAGGTGCACGGACTGACCGGCGTCGAGCCGGAGGAGCAGCCCGCCGCCGCGCAGGAGCCGGCCGCCGAAAGCGCCCCGACCACCGCACAACTGCGCGAGGACCTCCTCAAGGTCGCCGCCCGCTACACCGGTTATCCGGTACGACTCCTCGACCCCGCCCAGCTGATGGGCGCGGGCCTCGGACTGAGCACCCGGGTCCGCGAGGAGCTGGCGGCCGCGCTCGCCGCGCACCTGGGCCTGACGGACACGACCGTCTCCACCGAGTCGGACGCCCCGCTCGGCCACCTGCTCGACCAGCTCGTGGACGCCTCCCGTGGCACCGACACCGACACCGGCACCGGCACCGCTGCCGCGACGGCACGGGAGACCGCCGCGGGGCCCGAGCCCGGCACGGCCCCGGAGGCCGCGCAGCCGACCGAGCCCGCCGAGGCGACGGCCCAGGAGCTGGCTGAGGCGGAGCGTGTGGTGTGGGAGGTGGCGGAGGCCAAGACGGGGTATCCGGCTGATCTGTTGGAGGCGGATCTGGATCTGGAGGCTGATCTGGGGATCGACTCGGTGAAGCAGGCCGAGATCCTCGGTGAGGTGCGGGAGGTGTTGGGGCTTCCGGTGGTGGAGGACATCGACTCCTCGTCGCTGAACACCCTCAACCGGATCGCCGAGTTCGTCGCCGGCCTCCAGGCCGCCACCCGGCCCGCACCGACGGCACCCGCACCGGCGGCACCCGCGCAAACGGCACCGGCTCAGGAAACCCCCGTACAAGAAGCCTCCGCATCGGAAGAGCCCGCCGAGGCGACGGCTGAGGAGTTGGCTGAGGCGGAGCGTGTGGTGTGGGAGGTGGCGGAGGCCAAGACGGGTTATCCGGCTGATCTGTTGGAGGCGGATCTGGATCTGGAGGCGGATCTGGGGATCGACTCGGTGAAGCAGGCCGAGATCCTCGGTGAGGTGCGGGAGGTGTTGGGGCTTCCGGTGGTGGAGGACATCGACTCGTCGTCGCTGAACACCCTCAACCGGATCGCCGAGTTCGTGGCCGGCCTCCAGGCCGCCAGCGGACGCAGCCCGCGCGGCGGCGGCACCTCCGGCACGGGCGGCGACGGCTCCGACGACAGCCACATACCCGAGGCGGCACCCGCCCGGCCGGTGCTGCCGCCTGTCCTGGAGCGCACGATCGACCGCATCGCCGGACGGTACGTCCCCCTCGCGGTCGAGAGCCCTCTCGATCACCCCGACGCCACACCGTTCTCCCTGGACGGCAAGGCGGTCGTGGTGATCACCGGACAGGACACGGCCCTCGCCCGTGAGGTGCTCCCGCGCCTCACCGAGCGCGGCGCACGGCCGTACGTCGTCGCACCGGACGGCGCCGGGCCCATCAGAAGCTCCGCGAGCACCGGTCTGGACGAATGGCCCACGGCCCGCGCCGACTTCACCGACCCCGAATCGCTGGCCCGGGCACTCGCGACCGCCCGTACGGACAGCGGAGTCCAGGTCGTCGTCAATCTGCACCCCTACGGCACCGGTCCCGACCCGGCCGCCGCGACCACCTCCTTCGACCGGCCCGCGGCCGACTGGAGCTCCGCTGCCGACCAGCACTTCACCGTCAACCTCCTTGCCGCCAAGGCCTACTTCGCCGACCTCACCCAGGCCGGCGGTGACGGCGCCTACTTCGCGGCCACCGCGGTCGGCGGGGTGTTCGGCCTGGAGTCCGACGGCGCGATGGACCCCCTGGGCGGCCTCACCGCGGGCTTCGCCAAGAGCCTCGACCTCGAACTCCCGGACACCCGCGTCAAGGTCGTCGACTTCACCGAGGGCGACGCGGCCGGCGCGGCGGACATCCTGCTCGCGGAGATCACCACCGACGCGGAACGCACCGTCGAGGTGGGCCACCTCCGGGGACTGCGCAAGATCGTCCAGGTGGTCCCGCACGAGATCACCACCAACGAGCGGCAACAGCCCCTCCAACTCGACCCGGGCAGCGTCGTCGTCTTCTCCGGGGGATCGCGCGGGATCACGTACGAATGCGCGAAGGAACTCGCCCGGCTGGAGGGCGTGCGCGTGGTCATCCTCGGCCGCACCCGCCCGGCCAAGGGCACCGAGGACTGGATGGCGCTGGACGACGAGGCCTTCGCCCGCCTGGGCAAGGGCTGGTTCCCGCAGGCCAAGAAGAAGAACCCGGCCATCACCCCGGTCGAGGCGAAGAAGCAGTTCGCGGCCCTCGCCAACGCCCGTGAGCTGTACCGGAACATCGAGGAACTGCACGCCATCAACCCGCTGTCGGTCTACGAGGTCTGTGACGTCTCGGACGGCGAGCAGGTCACCGCGGCGATCGACGCGGTACGGCAGCGGTACGGGCGGATCGACGGGGTCGTGCACGCCGCCGGTCTGGACTCGGTCGCCACCGTGCCGAAGAAGTCCCTGGACCACGCCCGGCACGTGGTCCGCGTCAAGGCCGACGGCTCCCACCACCTGTGGCACGCCGTCAAGCAGGACCAGCTGAAGTTCTTCGGCTTCTTCGGCTCCTTCCTCGGCCGGTTCGGCATGGACGGCCAGGTCGACTACACCGCCGGCGCCGACCTCGTGTCCAAGCTGTCCGCGCTGCTCGCCCGCCGCAACCCCGCCATGCGGGTCTTCACCCTGTGCTGGACCGGCTGGTCCGACGTCGGCATGGCCGCCACCGAGGCGGTACGGCGGGTCCAGGAGGAGGTGCGCGGACTGCGCTACCTGGGTGTCGAGGAGGGTGTGCAGCACTTCGCCCGGGAGGTCTTCCAGGGCGGCGACGACCCCGAGGTACTGGTCTTCGGCGAGATCGGCAAGAACAGCTACGGCGGCCAGGACGCCTCGATGGACGCCACGCACACCCAGGTCGCCGTCCCCGTCGGCCCCGACGGCAGCGTCCGGGACCGCTTCGAACTGCCCCTGCTCGACCGGGTGTTGGAGGTGACCGACACGAGGGTGCGGGCCGTCAAACGGCTCGATCCCCGAGCCGACCGCTACCTCGACGACCACCGGGTCAAGGGAGCGGGCACCTTCCCCGGAGTGCTGCACATCGAGGGCCAGGTGCAGGCGTCCGGGCTCCTGGTCCCCGGACACACGGTCGTCGCGGCGGAGAACATCGAGTTCCTGAAGTTCGTCAAACACCTGCCGAACTTCCCCCTCGACCTGCGATTCGAGGCCGAGGCGGAGGTCGAGGCAGACGGGGACCGGGCGGACGGACAGCGGGCGGACGGGACCCGCCGGGTCCGCGCCGAGATCCGCTCCGACCTGGTCACCGCCGACGGCCGGGTCCTGGAGGCTGACCGGGTGCACTCGCGCGGCACGTACGTCTTCGCACAGCAAGCACAGCAAGCACGGCAACCGGGCAGCACGCCCGCACCCGACCCGGAACTCGCCGAACTCGTCGAGAAATCCACCGAGTTGGACATCGACCGGTTCTACGAGCGGGCCGCCCGGCAGATCACCTTCGGCCCGCGCTTCCGCCAGGTGCGGCGGATCGGGTTCGTCGGGGACATCGAGGACGGGCGGATGGTGAGCGAGATCGTGGTCGACGCCGGCCGCGGACTGTTCTCCGCCGCCCCGACGCCCCGGCTGCGGACCCTGCCCATCGTCATCGACAACGCCTGGCGCTCCACCCTGCTGTGGGCCTACCACCACCTCGGCAGCCATGTGGTGCCGGTCTCCATCGCGGCGATGCGCTTCCACCGCGTCCCGCTGCCCGGCGAGACCGTGCACACCGATTCGACCGTCGGACCCGTCGGACCCGATCAAGGAGGAAAACCCTCAGACCTGCGCATCAGCACCCGGATCCTCGACGCGGCGGGCCACCCGCTCTGCGAGATCCAGGACCTAGTCGTGACACAGGTGGGACGTGATGAGGGCGATACGCGTCTCCTGGACTGAGACCGCCCTGCCGGGCAGCGGAACCCCGCTGCCCGGGGGCGGCGCCGTGACCATCGAGTGGCTCCCCATCGCACAGGTCCGCGGGGACTACGCGGCGGCCCCCGCGGCCTACCAGGCGCACTACCTGGCTCCGGCCGAACTCCCGGTCCTCACCCGCATCGCCGTACCGAAACGGCGGGTGGAGTGGCTGGCCGGGAGGGTCGCGGCCAAGCGCCTGGTGTGCCTGGTCCTGGAACGGGCCGGACTGCCCGTCACGCCCAGCGAACTCGCCGTCCTCGGCAACAAGCCGGGAGGCCGGGCGGGAAAACCCGAACTGTCCTCCCGTACCCCCGAGTTGGCCGGCACCGTCGGCCGGCACGTCACGGACATCTCGCTCGCGCACACCCTCCGGTTCGCGGTGTGCGCCCTGGCCCACGGGGGCCGGGTCGGCGTCGACGTGGAACCGCTGCGCAGCTTCAGCCCCGCGCTGCGGCGCACGGTCTTCACCGACCACGAGGTCGCCCTGGCCGAGACCGCGTTCCAGGCCTTCGACACCGGCCACCGCGGCACCGCGCTGTGGGTGGTCAAGGAAGCACTGCTCAAGGCGTACGGCATCGGCTTCGCGTACGGCTGGGGAACCGCCCGGCTGCGCGCGGCCGACACCGCCGCCGGAGTGTTCGACATCACCCTCCCCGAGGGGGCGGATCCGGGCGACCGGGTCGCCGTCCGCTACGGCCGGGTCACCGACCACATCTTCGCCATCGCCTCCGTGGCCCCCCGGCCGCCGGACGGCCACCAGCAGAAAGGGCAGCTCCGTGCCTGGGACTGACTTCGAGGGCTTCGACCCGATCGCCGTGGTGGGATACGGCTGCGTCTTCCCACCGAACTCGTACGACGCCGACACGTTCTGGCAGAACATCCTGGGCGGCCGGATCGGCATCGACTCGCCGCCGAAAAACCGCTGGGACTGGGAGGACTACCACAACGAGGACAAGGGCGTCGTCGACAAGACGTACTGCCGCTGGGGCGGCTTCCTCGACGACTACGCGGGCCCCTCGGGCCTGGAGGAACTGACCCGGATCGGCCGGGAGGCCGTCGGCGAACTCAACCGCACCCAGCTGATGGTGCTCGACACCGTCCTGCAGACCCTCAGGATGTCCGGGTACAGCCCGAGCCGGCTGAGCACCACCGACACCGCGCTGTTCGTCGGCAACATGCTGGGCGACGAACAGGTCATGGAGTCCTCGCTCACCTTCCGCGCCACCGAGGTGCTGCACCACCTGCGCAACAGCGAGGCGTTCCAGGCGCTGGAGAGCGGGCAGCGGACGGCCCTGGAGAGCGGCTTCCCGGCCGCGGTGAAGAACCGGCTCTACGACGCCGACTCCGGGCCCGCCGCCCATGTCTTCCAGGTCAGCGTCGCCAAGGCGGTCGCCCGGGTGATCGGGCTGCCCGGCCCGGCGGCGATCGGCGACGCGGCCTGCGCCTCCGGCCTCACCGTGATCGACACCGCCGTCAAGTACCTCCAGGACGGCAGCCACGACATGGTCCTGGCGACCGGTGTGCAGGGCAACATGAACATCACCGGCAACGTCTGCTTCGCCAAGATCGGCGGCCTGTCCGCCACCCGCAGCACCCCGCTCGACGAGGGCGCCAGCGGCCTGATCAACGGCGAGGGCTCCGGCACCGTCCTGCTGAAGCGCCTCAGCGACGCGGTCCGTGACGGCGACACCATCGCCGGAGTGATCCGCGGCGTCGCCACCCGCTGCGACGGCAAGGGCAAGGCGATCTACGCGCCGTCCTCGCGCGGCCAGGTCGCCGCGATGCGCCGCGCCCTCGAACTCGCCGACGCGCAGCCGGGGGAGCTCGACTACATCGAGACCCACGCCACCGCCACCTCCACCGGCGACCTCGTCGAGGTCAGCTCCCTCCAGCAGCTGTACGCGGACAGCGGGGCGGAGCCCGGCTCGATCCGGCTCGGCTCGGTCAAGGCCCAGATCGGGCACACCTTCTCGGCGGCCGGCATGGCCAACCTGCTGAAGATCCTGCTCGCCTTCCAGCACGAGACCGTGCCGCCCACGCACGCCTTCACCCGGGCACCCGAGGCGATGAAACTGGATGGCTCGCCGTTCCGGGTGCCGGTCGCCTCCGAGTCGTGGCAGGCGCCCGAGGAGTGCCGGCCGCGCCGGGCGCTGACCAACGCCTTCGGGTTCGGCGGCGTCAACACCAGCGTCATTGTGGAGCAGTACGACCCCGTGCACCACGCCGACGCCGCCCTGGAGCAGCAGGGCCACACCGACAGCAGCCGCAGCACGGCCAACGCCCCGCTCGCGGTGCTCGGCATCGGCTGCGTCGCCCCGTTCTCCCGGGACACCGAGGGCCTGGTCGGCGACCGGGCGCCGGGCGCCGGCGTCACCGGCTTCCCCGAGGACCGCTGGCACCCGGACGCCGCCGAGATCTACGACCCCGAGGGCACCTGGCGCGGCGGAGTCGTCACCGACCTGGACTTCCCGTGGAAGACGTACCGCATCCCGCCCAACGTCCTGGAGGACCTGGACCGGGCGCAGCTGCTGTCGGTGATGGCGGCGGGACAGGCCCTGGAGGAGTACGGGGCGCCCGCCGCCGACCGGGTCAACGCGGGCGTCTTCGTCGGCGCGACCTGCGGCCTCGAATCCGGCCTGACCCGCAACTTCCGGATCCGGCTGGTGGAGTTCGAGCGGGCCCTGGAGGACGTACCGGAGTACCGGGCGCTCGACGAGAAGACCCGCGCCGAGCTGGTCGAGAGCTACACCCGCGAGGTGCACCGCTACATCCCGCTCACCCGGGAGAACGCGCTGCCCGGGTACATGGACAACATCACCGCGGGCCGCATCCAGAACATCTTCGACCTGCGCGGCCCGGGTGTCGTCATCGACGACGACCTGTGCTCCTTCGGCACCGCCCTCGGTCTCGCCAAGCGCAACCTCGAACAGGGGGAGTGCGATGTCGCCCTCGTCGGCGGCGTCCACGCCAACCTCACCCCCGAGTTCACCCATCTCTTCGAGCGCAGGCTCAAGGAGGCCGGCCACGAGGTCGACGGTCTGACACCCGCGGAGGGCGCCGCCTTCCTGGTCGTCAAGCCGCTCGACAAGGTCACCGAGGACGAGAAGGTCCTCGCGGTGATCGACGGGGTCGGCTGCGCCGACGCCGACATCCCGGTCGCCCGGCCCGGCGTCCCCTTCTTCTACGGCGCAGACGGCGCGATCCGCTCCGTCGAGGTGATCGCCCGGATGCGGGCCGAGGCCGCGGAGCAGGAGAACGAGGCCGCCGCCCGGCTGGACCTGGTCCGGGTCAAGCTCCCGCAGATCGAGAGCGGTTGGGGCTACTCGCTGCGTATCCGCCGGGACGACTCGGTCGTCGACGACGACGAGCCCGCCGTACCCGAGGAGCACGAGCAGACCGCGCAGCCCGTCGCCGCGTCGCCCGACGACCCCGGCACCGGCTTCCTCACCGCCCCCACCTACGAGCGGCTGCTGGCCCAGCTGGAGCAGCTCGCGCGAGGCGAACTCGTCCCGCTCGACCGCATCAACTCCCCGATGTCGGACGGCTACCGGCTCGGGTTCAGCTACGCGTCGTGGGTCGACCTCGCGCGCAAGGCCCAGCTGACCCTGCGTCTGCTCCGTCCCGACAGCTCCGCCACCCCGTCCACCCCTCCCACCGTCACGAGGTGACCTTTCCCATGGCAACCATCATCGAGCCGGTCCGCTCCGAGGAGCGGATCGCCCGGCCCGTCCACCCCTGGCTGCGCAGCCTGTTCTTCTGGCCGGTCCTCATCCACTGCGCGCTCTCCTTCGTCCCGCTGTACTTCCTCAGCTCCCGCACCGGTGACTTCTTCGCCTGGGAGACGGGCTCCTCGCTGAGCGCCGCCGCACTGGGCGCCGGCTACGCGGGAGCCTGCACGATGTTCCTGCTGACCCTGCCGGAGAAGGACTGGACGAGCGCCCGCGGCACCGTCTTCGCCCCGATCACCCTGCTGCTGTCGGCCCTGGTGCTGGCCGGCGTGTACGCCGACCAGTTCCACTTCACCGAGGGCCCGGCACTCGCCCGTGCCTTCGCCTGGCTGTGGCTGGCCTCCCTCGCGGTGTTCCAGGTGACCTGCTTCCTCGTCTACAAGGTCCACAACACCGGCCCCAAGGTCGCCGACCCGCGCGGCCCGGCCCCGATGAGGGCCGACGTCAGCATCCCGACGGCGATCATGGGCGCCGTCCTGTGGGGCCTCGCGTTCGCCCTGTGGATCGCCCCCGAGGCCGTCGGCGACGCCTGGGCCTGGCAGCTGGAGCCGCTGGACGCCCGGATGCTCGGCGCCTGGTTCTTCGCCTTCGGCGCCGGCGCCTGGCAGGCCCTGTGGGAGCACGACCTGCACCGCATGCGGGCCGGCTTCATGACGGACGTCACGCTCAGCATCCTGTCGATGGCCGCGCTCGGCCTGTACGCCGACGACGTCCGCTGGGGCAACGCGCTCACCTGGGTCTACATCGTCGTGCTGGTCGGCCTGCTGGTGGCCGGCCTCACGGGCCGCTACATGGCGCTGCCGGAGGCGCTTGAGGCGGAGCGGAAGGCGCGTGAGGAGGAGCCCGCACGCGCCTGACGGCCCGGCCGCCGGGGCCCGGAGCAGGCCCCGGCGGCCGACGCACCGCACCACACCCACCCGCACTTCAATCCGTAGGACCGCGCGGACCAGGGAGGTCGGCCATGCTCAAGCAGAACAAGCACGCTGTACGAGGCTTACCGGCGGCCGTCGAGGGCCTCGAGCACGTCCCCGCGCACGGCCCCCTCGTGGTGCTGGCCGGCGGCGACGGCGAACGCCCGCTGGACACCGCTCTGTTCGCGGTGCGCGGCAAGCCCACCCGCCGGCTCGACGGCACCGACGCGCTGAACGCCCTCGCCTACGACGAGACCGTGGTGGTCCGGGGTGTGGCCCAGGCCGTGGCGGCGGGGGACCGGGCCGGGGCGCCCGTCCTGCCCGTCGCGCTGTGGCCGGACGGCCGCCGCACCCGGGTCGTCTTCGGGCCCGTGCTGCCCCAGGACCCGATCGAGCACTCGGTCCGGGACCGGGTCAGGGCCGGGCACGCCGCCCTCACCACCCTCGTCGGGCGGGCCAGGAACCCCGAGTGGTCCGCCGGACCCTGCTCCGCACGGGCCGCCGCCCGCCATCTCGACCGGGTCTTCGAGGCGCTCCTCAGCCGCACCGACCCGCTGCCCGATGGCACCCTGTACGCGCAGGCCGCGCTGCTGCTCGACCTGGGGCGGCTCGGCGACCCGCACAACATCGACCTGCGGGTCGGACGGCTGCGGCTGACCGCGCTGCGCAACGAGACCCGTCCGCTGCCCGTGAAAGTCGCCGCGCTGTGGCGGCTGCGGGCCGGCACCGAGGAGGCGCTGCGCCGGGACCCGGACCACCTCATGGCCAACTACCTCCTCGGCCGCTGGCATCTGTCCGCACCCGGCGTGCTGGGCGGCCGCCGCGAGCTCGCCGTCGCCCACCTGGAGGCCGCCGACCGGCTCGGCCGGGGCGACACCCGCTATGTCCTCGGCCACGCGGAAGCCCTGCTGGCCGCCGACCGGCCCACCGCCGCGCTGTCCGCCCTGGAACGCGTCATCGAGGCCCCCGCCGACCACCCGCGCACCCAGCGGCGCCGCCAGTCCGCGATCCGGATGAGCCGCGCCCTCCAGCAGGAACAGGCCCCGCACGGAGCGATCGCCCCAGGGGCCCGAGGGAAGGGATGACCCGTCGATGGACCCGCACAAGGGAAGCTTCAAGATCAACGACACGCTGTCCACGTCGTTCCGCCACTGGGTCGCCAGAAACCACGTCGACGGGGTGGAGGGCATCGGCCACATCCCCGCCGAGGGACCGTTCATCGTGGTCTCCAACCATCTGAGCTTCTTCGACCACTACCTGCTGGAGACCGTTCTCTACGGCGCCCGCGGCGAACACGTCTACTTCCCGGCCAAGGCCGCGAACTTCAACCACCCCGTCAAACGGCTGGTCCGGCTCAGCGTCGGCTGCATCCCGCTCGACAGCGACAAGCCGGACCGCAACGCCCTGGCCGCCATGACGGAGGTCCTCGACGGCGGCGACGTGCTGTGCATGTACCCGGAGGGCACCCGCTGGACCGGCGGCGGCCTGGCCCCGTTCAACGACGGCCCGTTCTACTTCGCCGTCCGCACCGGCATCCCGGTCGTCCCCGTGATGATCCACGGCGCCGACCGGATCCTGCCCAAGGGCGAGGTCGTGCCCCACCGGGCCACCGCGCGCCTGGTGTTCGGCGCCCGGCTGACCAGCGCGCCCGGCGGACGCGCCCGCAGCGCCCAGATCGCCGACCTGCGCGGCCGGGCCCGGGCCCGCATGGAGCAGCTCGGCGAACGGGCCCGCCGGACCTACGGCCGCCCCGACGAGGAGAGCGCCCGCCTCATCCGGCGCCGCGCCGACGAGATCGCCGTCGCGGCCTGCGTACGAGGACATGGCCTCGACCGCACCGAACGGCGCCGGATCGCCGTCCTGCACAGCCTCGCCCGGGCCTCGGCCGCCCTCCGCCCGCAGCCGGCCCTCGACGCTCCCGCACCCGCACCCGCCGCAGCGACGGGCTGATCCCGGCCCGAGGAACGAGGAGACATGCGCAAGAACATCCTGATCACCGGGGCGAGTTCGGGTCTCGGCCGCGGCATGGCCCGCCAACTGGCGGCGCGGGGACGGAACCTGGCCCTGTGCGCCCGCCGCGCGGACAAGCTGGAGGAGGTGCGCGAGGAACTCACCCGCGCCTACCCGGGCATCCAGGTGACGGTGCGTCAACTCGACGTACGCGACTACGAGGCCACCGCGGCCGCCTTCCGTTCCGTACGGCGGGAGTTCGGCAGCCTGGACCGGATCGTCGTCAACGCCGGCCTCGGCTCGGGCGCCTCCGTCGGCACCGGGCGGTTCGAGGTCAACCGGGCCACCGCCGAGACCAACTTCCTCGCGGGCCTGGCCCAGTGCGAGGCCGCCATGGAGACCTTCCGGGACCAGGGGTCCGGCCACCTCGTGGTGGTGTCCTCGGTCAGCGCGGCCCGCGGTATGCCCCGGCACCTGACGGCGTACGCCGCCTCGAAGGCCGGCCTCGCCATCCTCGCCGACGGTATCCGCGCCGATGTCCTCGGCACCCCGCTGAAGGTCACCGCGCTGTTCCCCGGCTACATCCGCACCGAGATGAACGAGCACCTGGAGAAGACGCCGTTCATCATGGACACCGACAAGGGCTGCGCACTCCTGGTGCGCGCGATGGAACGCGAACCGGCCAAGGCCTATGTGCCCGCGTGGCCGTGGGCGCCGGCCGGCGCCGTGCTGCGGCATCTGCCGCTCGCCCTCGTCGCGAAGTCGGTGTGACCATGACGGCCGCACAGATCGAACAGACCGAACAGACCGAACAGACCGAACAGACCGAAGATGTCCGGGAGTTGGCACACACCGAGCAGGCGGCACAGCTGGTGCAGACCGTCGCCACCGAACGCCACGGCGGCACCCTGGTCGTCTTCGAGGGCAGCCGCCGCATGCTGTGGACCAGGCCCGGACCCGGCCGTTGGCGTCCCGTGGGCATCTGGCCCCAGGCCGCCGACGCCGCCGCACTCACCGCCCATCTCGCCGCCCGGCGCAACGTGCTGGTCGTCCTCGACGGGGCGGAACACACCGTCAGTCTGCTGGCCGAGGAACTAGCCGCGGCGCCCCCGTCCGTACGCCGGCTGGTGCGCGCCCCCGACCCGTCGGTGCCCGGGCTCGCCCCCTACCCGGACGAGCCCGTCGACGTCCGTATCCCGGTCCTCGACTGGCTGCCCGGCACGTTGCGCCGCCCCGGCGTCGAATTCCTGCGCACCGGCGCCGAGTTGGTGCGCAGGACCCCGGCCGCGCTGCTGCCGCCGCTGCTGACCGACGAGTTCGATCCGGCCCGGCCGCACCTGAGGTTCGCCCTGCGCACCCAGCGGCACGGCATCGGCGCGGGCCGGCTGGCCGACATCGTGGGCCACCTGTTCGGGCCGGCGCCCCGACCGCGGTACGTGTGAGCACAGAGGTACGGGTACGACGGCGTCCCCTGCCGTCGTACCCGTACCTCCATGTGCGCGGGCCGGCGTGCGGGCCGGCGGGTGCGCCGCGTCAGCCGCGCTGCGGATCGGCGGCGGCGCGGCGCGCCTCCTGCTCGGCCAGTCGCCGGTCGGCCTCCTCCCAGCTCGGCGGTAACGCGGCGTCCTGCTTCCAGGAGGTGAACAGCGAATCGCGCATGGCCGGTTTCAGCTTCGACATCACCGACAGGTGCGGTTCGGTGCCGATGTACGACTGCAGCGCCTCCCGGCTCTCCCAGGACGAGAGCGTCCAGAACGTCTTGTGCCAGGGGTCGGCCCGCAGCGAGACCCCCACGTTCCCGGGGGACCTCTGCGCCTGCTTGTAGACGCCCCCGGACAGGACGAAGAAACGCGGCACACGCAGGAGCGACTTCAGTTTCAACCGGGATGCCATGACGACGACCTGACCGCCTCCGGCCCCGGCCGCCGGCCCGTTGGACCAGGGGAGGGTGTGACTCATCGGAACTCCTCTTCGCGTGTGGATCGAGTGTGGTGATACGGAGGACGTGGTGCCGAACGGACAGCGCACCGGACCTACCCATCCGGTGCGCCGCCCACCCGAACCGCCCCTACATCGGCGGGTTTCCGTGCTTACGGGCCGGTACCTCGGCGTGCTTCGCGCGCAGCATCCGCAGGGAGGTGATCAGCAGCCGGCGGGTGTCCCGGGGGTCGATCACGTCGTCCACCAGGCCCCGTTCGGCCGCGTAGTACGGGTGCATCAGCTCGTCCTTGTAGGACGCGATCAGGCGGGCC
Source organism: Streptomyces sp. NPDC050997 (assembly GCF_040660135.1). Classification (NCBI taxonomy): domain Bacteria; kingdom Bacillati; phylum Actinomycetota; class Actinomycetes; order Kitasatosporales; family Streptomycetaceae; genus Streptomyces; species Streptomyces sp. NPDC050997. Next base: position 64,801 of record NZ_JBFAGK010000011.1, on the reverse strand, counting down.
CGCTCCGCCTCCGGGTCGTCCGCGGCGGCTATCTCCCGACGGAAGACCACGTTGGCCGCGCCCTCCGCGCCCATCACCGCGATCTCGTTGGTGGGCCACGCGAACGACAGGTCTGAGCCGATCGACCGGGAGTCCATGACGATGTACGCGCCGCCGTACGCCTTGCGCAGGATCACCTGGATCCGCGGCACCGTGGCGTTGCAGTACGCGTACAGCAGCTTGGCGCCGTGCCGGATGATGCCGCCGTGCTCCTGGTCGACCCCGGGCAGGAAGCCCGGCACGTCCAGCAGCGTCACCAGCGGGATGTTGAAGGCGTCGCAGGTCTGCACGAACCGCGCGGCCTTCTCCGAGGAGTGGATGTCCAGCACCCCGGCCTGGGCCTGCGGCTGGTTTCCGACGATGCCCACGACCTGCCCGCCGAGCCGGGCCAGCGTGCACACCACGCTGCCGGCCCACCCGGCCTGCACCTCGAAATGCTCACCGTTGTCGGTGATCTCCTCGATCACCTTCCGGATGTCGTACGGCCGCGACGGGTCCTCCGGGACCAGGTCGAGCAGCGCCTCGCAGACCCGGTCGTCGGGGTCGTCGCCCGCGTCGACGGGCGGCAGCTCCCGGTTGTTCTGCGGCAGCAACGACAGCAGATAGCGCACCTCTTCGAGACACGAGGGCTCGTCGTCGTACACGAAGTGCGCCACGCCCGAGATCGTGGCGTGGGTGTCGGCACCGCCGAGCCCGTTCTGGCTGATCTCCTCCCCCGTCACCGCGCGGACCACGTCCGGGCCCGTGATGAACATCTGCGAGGTCTCACGGACCATGAACACGTAGTCGGTCAGGGCGGGGGAGTAGGCCGCGCCGCCCGCGCACGGGCCGAGCATCACGCTGATCTGCGGGATGACGCCGGAGGAGCGGGTGTTGCGGCTGAAGATGCCGCCGTATCCGGCCAGCGCCGTCACCCCCTCCTGGATCCGGGCGCCCGCCCCGTCGTTGAGGCTGACCAGCGGGGCGCCGGCGGAGGCGGCGAGGTCCATCACCTTGTGGATCTTCTGGGCGTGCGCCTCGCCGAGCGCGCCGCCGAAGATGCGGAAGTCATGCGCGTAGACGAAGACCGTACGGCCGTGGACCGTGCCCCAGCCGGTGATCACACCGTCCGAGTACGGCTTCTTCGCCTCCAGGCCGAAGCCGGTCGCGCGGTGCCGGCGCAGTCCCTCGATCTCGGTGAACGAGCCCTCGTCCAGCAGCAGCCCGATGCGCTCGCGCGCGGTCAGTTTGCCGCGGGCGTGCTGCCGCTCGGTGGCCTTGGGGTCGGGACCGGCCAGCGCCTGCTGCCGCACATGCCGCAGCTCCGCCAGCCGTCCGCTACCGTTGGTCAACTGGGCGGGCTCCGCGGGGACTTGAGCCGCCCCCGCCTCGCCCGTGCCCGGGACGCTCTCCTGGGACAGGACGGTCACAGTCCCCTCCTCAGCTGGTCGATCCAGGTCATCGCGAGGAACACGTCCCCCTCGATCTGCAGGGCGCCGGTGGCGAAAGCCAGCGAGCCGCGCAGGTCACCGAGCACCAGCCGGGTCAGGTCCTCCTGGCTCACCGTCACGGTGGAGTTGGGCGGGTACGGCGCGCTCCTCAGCACCGACGTGCCCTCGTCCGTGCTGGTCACATAGCGGGTACGGGTGCCGGTCGGGGTCTCCACGACGAAGCGGAACACACCGGGCCGGCCGGGCGGCCGGGCCCCCGTACCCGCGCAGCACCAGTCGAATAGCTGGTCGAGAGACCGTTCCGCATCGTTTCTCAGGTCCGCGGCCACCATGGGTCCTCCCTCCTTCTGCGGTTCTCGGGGCTGAAGCCGTCCTGGGGCTGGAGCCTTTGCGACGACCATGCAGGCAGGGCCTGGCAGGCGGGTGGACCGTCGGTGGACCGAACAGTGGTCGTGAGGACGTGTGAATTCCTCACAAGGGGCCGGTGATGCCTTGACTGTGCCCGGATTCGCCCGCCCCGCATGCTGGTTGTTGTCCGCACCGGGCACCACACCTTCTAAACAGGAGCTTCCCCATGACGCACATCAGTCAGGTCGTCACGCAGGAAAGCCGCTCCACGGTCACCCCGCAGCAGCACCAGGAGACGTTCCTCCCGTATGCCGGGCAGGACGAGCCCATGGACCTGGTGATCGAAGTGCTGACGGCACCCAATACCAGGCCCGCCCTGTTCACCCTCTGCTATGCGAGCAACAACGCCTCATGAACCGGACGTTGATCGGGTTCCGGCGCCACCTCCGTGCGGAGGTGGTGCCGGACGACGCCACCTATCTGATTTCCGAACACGGGATCACCGCCCTCAGGGCACCCCATCTGGAAGCGGTCGTGCCGCTCCTCGACGGCAGCCGGGACCTGCCCGCACTGCTGCGGGACAGCCCGGAACCGCTGCCCGCCGAGCGGCTCACCGCCCTTCTCGCCCAACTCGCCGACGCCGGCTTCATCGAGTACCGGGAGCACCACTGCTCCGAGCCGGCCGACCACAGCGCCGAGGCCTACTGGGAACTCGCGGGCCTCGAAGGACACCGGACCCGACTGCGGACCGCGTCCACCGTCGTGGAACTGCGCACCGTCGGTGACTTCGACGCCGCGCACGCCGTCCGCGCGCTCCGGGCCTCCGGTCTCGCCGTCACCACCGAGCCGGCGCCCGGCGCCGCCCTCACCGTCGTCATCTGCGACGACTACCTCGCCCCTGAACTGGCCGTCCTGGACGCCGAACACCGTGCGAGCGGCCGGCCGTGGCTGCTGGTCAAGCCCAGCGGCACCACCATCTGGGTCGGCCCCGTCTTCCGCCCGGGCACCGGCGCCTGCTGGTCCTGCCTGGCCCACCCGGTACGTCTGCACCGCGGCGTCGAGTCCCAGGTCGGGGCCGCCCTCGGCCGCACCGGCCCGGTGCCCGGCCCCGCCGCGGGCATCCCCTGCACCCTCGGCGCCGGTCTGCACCTCGCCGCGATCGAGGCCGCCAAGTGGCTGGCAGGCCACCACTCCGCCCAGGACCGGCTGCTCACCTTCGACACCCTGACCCTGGGCTCCCGCCACCACGTGGTACGCCGTCGGCCGCAGTGCCCCGACTGCGGCGACCCGGGCCTCGCCGCCCAGCGCGCCCTGGCCCCCGTCGTCCCGCGCTCCAGGCCCAAGGCGCCGGGCGGCGGCGGGGGCCACCGCTCCCGTTCGGCGCAGCAGATGCTCGACACATACGGCCACCTCGTCAGCCCGGTCACCGGTGTCGTCGCCGACATCACCCGGATCGAGGGCGGCCCGTCGTTCCTCAACAGCTTCAACTCCGGCCCCAACCCGGTCTCCGGCGCCCCCGGCCTGACCGGGCTGCTGGGCGGCCTGAGACAGGTCAACGGCGGCAAGGGCGTCACCGCGCTGGACGCGGAGGTCAGCGCGTTGTGCGAAGCCGTCGAGCGCTACTCCGGCTGTCTGCACGGCGACGAGTACCGCATCCGGGCCAGCTACCGGGACCTCGACGGTCTCGCCGTACACCCGGACACCTGCCAGCTGTACGCCGACGAGCAGTACGCCGGCCGCGACGCGTGGAACGCCACCCACTCCGGGTTCCACCACGTCCCCGAACGCTTCGACGAGGACGCGGCGGTCGACTGGACCCCCGTCTGGTCGCTCACCGGGCAGCGCCACCGGCTGCTGCCCACCGCACTGCTCTACTTCACCACCGCCGCCGAACGCCACGACCCCGTCGCGGGCCGCCGGTTCGTGCACGCCGACTCCAACGGCAACGCGGCCGGCAGCAGCCTGGAGGACGCCGTCCTGCAGGGCTTCCTGGAACTCGTCGAGCGCGACGCCGTCGCCCTGTGGTGGTACAACCGCACCCCCCGGCCCGCCCTGGACCTGCGTGCCGGAGCCGACCTGTGGACCGAGGAACTCATCGACGTCCACCGCGGTCTCGGCCGTGAGGTGTGGGCGCTCGACCTCACCTCGGACTTCGGCATCCCCGTGTTCGCCGCGCTGTCCCGCCGTACCGACAAGGCGGCCGAGGACATCGTCTTCGGCTTCGGCGCGCACCTCGACGCGAGGATCGCCCTGCGGCGGGCCCTGACCGAGCTCAACCAGCTGCTCCCGGCCGCCGTCGACGCCCGCGCGGACGGCGGCGGCTACGCCCTGGACGACCCCGAACTGCTGCACTGGTGGCGGGGCGCGACGACGCGCAACCAGCCCTACCTCCGGCCGGCCGCCACGGCCGCGAGCACCCTCGCCGACTTCTCCTTCCCCACGGGCACCGATCTGCGCGACGACCTCACCGCCGTCACCGAGGCGGTGCGGGCACGCGGACTCGACCTGCTCGTCCTCGACCAGACCCGCCCCGACGTCGGGCTGCCCGTCGTCAAGGTCCTGGTCCCCGGACTGCGTTCGTTCTGGACCCGGTTCGCCCCCGGCAGGCTCTACGACGTCCCCGTCAGCCTGGGACGGCTGCCGGAGCCCGTCGCCCGCGCCGACCTGAACCCTGTGCCGCTGTTCGTCTGATCCGCCCCTCTTCCCCCCCCAGGAGCCGACCGTGCTGCAGTCACCCCGCATCGACGACCACGACCATCCGGAGACGATCACGACGCTGTGGTCCCTGCGCGAGGACGTCCGTGTCGAAACGGCCGAGGACGGCAACGCGGTGGAACTCCACGGCCGCTGGTCGGACCTGCGGGTCCGCGACCCGGAACCCGGCCTGGTGGAGACCCTGCGCCGGATGAGCCTGGGGCCGGTCAGCCTGGACAACGTCGCCCCCGGCGCCGGCCACCTGTCCTGGCAGCGCGCCCTGCTGCGGCTCCAGGACCTGGTCGTACGCTCCCTCGCCTTCGCCGACAACGGTCAGGTGCTGCTGTCCGCCGTCCCCCTCACCCACGCCGCCCGCTTCAGCCCCGAACCCCCGCCCGAGGGCGCCCTGTTGAAGCTGTCCCGGTTCGCGGTGATGCGCCGCGAGGGGGACCTGTTCCAGCTGGAGTCCCCGCTGTCGCTGCACCGGGTGCTGCTGCACCGGCCCGAGGCCCAGTGGGTGGTCGCGGCGCTCGGCCGGCCCGTCTCGGCGGCGAAGGCCGGCGATGACATCCCGCTGGCCCGTGCGGTGGTGCGGGAGATCCTCGGCTACCTCATCGGCACCGGGATGGTGCTGGTGTCCCCGACCGCCGACGGGGACTTCGAGGAGGACCAGGACCCGGTACTGCGCACCTGGTCCGCCCACGACATGCTCTTCCACACCCGCTCGGTCATGGGCCGCGACGACGGCGACTACGGGGCGACCTTCGCGCACGCCGCGCAGATCAAACCGCAGCCCGCCGTCAAGAACCCGCCGAGCGGCCCGGTGACCGTGCTGCCGAGGCCCGACCTCGACGAACTCCTGGACCGGGACCCGCCGTTCACGGCCGCGCTGGAGGGACGGCGTTCGGTGCGCGCGTACGGGACGTCCGCCCTGAGCCTGCGCACCCTCGGCGAGTTCCTGTACCGGACGGCACGGGTCCGCTCGATCGGCGTGGCCGGCGAGGGCGAGACCGCCTACCCGGCCAGCGACCGCCCGTACCCGACCGGGGGCGCCGCCTACGACCTGGAGCTCTATCTCACCGTCCGGGACTGCCCTGAAGTACCTTCGGGCATCCACTACTACGACCCGCAGGACCATTGTCTGGTGCTGGTCAACGAGGACCCGGCGGCGGCCGGCGAACTGTCCGCGGGAGCGATGGCGGCCGCGGCGCTGGCCACGCCGCCGCCCGTGCTGATCACCATGACCTCGCGCTTCCAGCGGCTGTCGTGGAAGTACAGCGGGCTGGCGTACGCGCTGGTGCTCAAGCACGTGGGGGCGCTCATCCAGACGTTCTACCTGGTCGGTTCCGCGATGGGGCTGGCCTGCTGCGCGGTGTGCAGCGAGGACGTCACCGTGGGCGCCGGGGCGCTCGGGCTGGACTGGCGGACCGAGTCGCCGGTCGGGTCCTTCGTCCTCGGGCCGCTGCCCGACGAGCAGCGGCGGTGCCACGCTCACCATCTCGACGAGCGGGTCCCCGTCAACGGCTCCGACTGGCCGGAACGTTCCGCTGCGGCGAGCCGCGGCTGAACGGCAGGAGAAGGACCGGGCCGGGACCACCACCGCGGCCCGGGGCCGTCTACTATGACGGCACGGTTGTGAGCATCAACGGGGGAGTGTGTGGATGCCGCGCGGATTTCTGCGTTCCGATAGACAGCAGCGCGACACCCTCCCTCCGCAACTGGCCTTCGCCATAGTCCTGGTGGTGCTGTGCGGGTTCGTGCTGATCGCCGTGCTCAATGTGATCGGCAGTGATCCGGGGCCCTGGCTGCTGGCGGCCTGTCTCTTCTCCAGCGTCGCGCTGTTCGCCATCCAGACCGTGCACAGTTACCCGGGCACCGAGCGGTTCCGTGAGCGGTACGGCCTCTGGACGCTGCTCGGCCAGGCCGTCCTGACGTACGTCCCCATGCTGTTCTTCAGCGTCACCTGGGGCGGTATGGGCGGGTTCCTTGCAGGATCGTCCCTGCTGATCATCACGGCGCCGGCCTGCTGGGTGGCGTTCGGTGTGATCGTGGCGGTGACGGGGCTGGCCGCGGTGGCGGAGGGCACCGGGTGGGTGGACTCCTCCTACCTCGTCGTCTCCACCGTGCTCACCGGTCTCATCGTCTACGGGCTCACCCGGCTGTCCAACCTGGTGGCCGAAGTGCACCGCGCGCGCGAGGAGTTGGCGGAGATGGCGGTGGCCCGCGAGCGCCTCCGCTTCGCCCGGGACCTGCACGACCTGCTGGGCTTCGGGCTGTCCGCGATCACTCTCAAGAGCGAGCTGACGTTCCGTCTGGTGGCCACCCGGCCCGAGCGCGCCCGCGAGGAACTGGTCGCCATCCTGCAGATCTCCCGGCAGGCTCTCGCCGATGTGCGGTCGGTGGCCCGCGGCTACCGCGAGATGTCCCTGGACGCCGAGGCCGCCTCCGCGGAGGACGTGCTGACCGCGGCCGAGATCGAGGCCCGCATCGACCTGGACTGCGGTCCGGTGTCCGCGCGGGCCGGGACGGTGCTGGCCACGGTGATCCGTGAGGGCGTCACCAACGTCCTGCGGCACAGCAAGGCCCAGAACTGCGTCATCGAGGCCCACCCGGCCAGCGGCCCGGACGGCCCCCTGGTCCGTCTGGTCGTGGCCAACGACGGCGCCGACGAAACCCGCCGCACCGGTTCCCAGGACGGCGGCAGCGGCCTCGGCAACCTCCGCACCCGCGTCGAGGAGATAGGCGGCCGGCTCACGGCGGGAGCGGATGACGCCGGCTGGTTCCGCCTGACCGCCGAGGTCCCCCGCACCCCGGCGTCCGCCCCCCAGCCGAACCCCTCACACTCCTGAACCCGACCAGGTCGACGCGCGTCACCCAGCGGCAAGCCGCACGGCTCGGCCGCGTGCCCCGGCCGCACGGCCGCGTGCCCCGGCCGCACGGCCCGGCTTGACCCGCTGGGGCTGATGGACCATCGGGTCCGAACGGCCGTTGGTGGGCTGGCGGTTGGAGAGGTGCGTTGGCGGCTCGGCCGCCCTGGAGCCCGGTCGGTCCGGGCGGCGCGGCCCCCCCCACGCCCGGTCGCACAGGCTGGTTTCGGTCGCCCCGGCTGGTTCACGCGCCCCCGCAGCCCGCAGCCCGCAGCCCGCAGCCCGCAGCCCGCAGCCCGCAGCCCGCAGCCCGCAGCCCGCAGCCCGCAGCCCGCAGCCCGCAGCCGCCGCAGCGCACCGGTGTCGGAACCCGTCGTAGCTCACACGGCAGCTGCCCGCTGTTCGGGTCGGCGACGGATCAGACGTCCGCGCCGCCCACCCCCCTCACGTCAGCCACCCGTTGTCCTCGGCGATTCTGATCGCGTCCACTCTGTTGCGGGCGTTGAGCTTGGTGACCGCGCTGGTGAGGTAGTTGCGGACGGTGCCGATGGAGAGGAAGAGACGGGTGGCGATCTCCATCGCCTCCGCTCCGTCGGCGGCCAGTTTCATCACCTCGACCTCGCGCCGCGTCAGTGGGTTCTCCTCCACCTCCCAGGCGGCCAGCGCCAGTTGGGGGTCGATCACCCGGCCCCCCGCCGCCACCCTCCGTACCGCGTCCGCCAGTTGGTCCGGCGGCGCGTCCTTCAGCAGGAACCCGGACACCTTCGCCGCCATGGCCCGCCGGAAGGTACCCGGACGCCCGAGACTCGTCAGGATCAGCACCCGGCACGTCGGCACCGCCGTACGCAACTGGTCGGCCGCACTGAGCCCGTCCAGCCCCGGCAGGTCGATGTCCACGATCGCGACGTCCGGCAGCAACTCCAAGGCGGTCGGCACCAACCGGTCCCCGGAATCGAACTGCGCGACCACCTTGAGATCGGGTTCCATCTCCAGCAGTGCCACCAGTGCACCGCGCACCATGTGCATGTCCTCAGCGATAACGATGCGGATCAAGCCAGACCTCCCCCGCCCGACGGCCGTGATGCCGCGCACGTACCCGCACGCATGGTATTCGAACGGTCACCGCATCCGTGCCGACTCGCCCGTCCTGTCTCCGGAACCAGCCGTGAATCCTTCATAGTCGGCCCCCTGACGGGGTCACCGCGGACCGGGGATGCCTGCACTGTTGGCCGAGGTCCCGCCCATGGGACTGTCGATGTACTACGCAAAGTACGGGGGCACCGAGCGCTCGTACGTCCCTTCCTAGCCACCTGGGGACCAGATGGATATCACCCTGCTGGGGCCGCTCAACGCGGACAAGGACGGCGCCCCGGTCCTGCCGTCCGCAGCCAAGATGCGCCAGATCCTGGCCCTGTTGGCCTTGCACGCCAACCGAGTGGTTCCGGTGTCGATGATCATGGAGGAGCTCTGGGGCTACAACCCTCCGCGCACCGGGTCCACCACCCTCCAGACCTACATCCTGCGACTGCGCCGGCTGATCGACGCCTCGGTCCGCGGGCGCTGCAACGCCAAGGAGATCCTGGTCTACCGGCACGGCGGCTACTGCCTCATCGCGCCCACCGACTGCGTGGACGTACTGGAGTACGACCGCCTCGCGGCCAACGGCCAGCGTCTCTTCGACACCGGCGAGGACGAGGCCGCGGTCAAGGTGTACACCGAGGCGCTCGACCTGTGGCGCGGCCCGGCCCTCGCGGACATCCGCTGCGGCGCCGTGCTGGAGATCGAGCGGGTGCGCCTGGAGGAGAGCCGGCTCGGTGTGCTGGAGCGCCGAATCGACGCCGAGCTGTACCTGGGCCGGCACGCCGAACTCCTCACCGAATTAGTGGTACTGACGGCTCGTCAGCCCCTCCACGAGGGTCTGCACGCCCAGCACATGATCGCCCTCTACCGCTCCGGACGCCCCTCCGAGGCGCTCGCGACCTTCACCAAGCTGCGCCACCGCCTGGTGGAGGACCTGGGCCTGGATCCCTCGCCCCGGCTCCAGCGGCTCCAGCGGGCCATCCTCGGCGGGGACCTGCTGCTCGACCACCCGCAGCGCGGGCCGGGCCGCAGGGTGCTGGACATGTTCGCCGCGTGAGCCGACGGCCGTGGGAGGTCCGGCCCCACCCGGACTTCGCCACGAGCCGTCGCCCCCGCCACCGGTCGGCTCGGTCGGCTCGGTCGGCCGGAACCGCTCGACCAGCTCGGTCGGGTCAGACGACCTCGAAGTTCGCCATCATCGCCATGTCCTCGTGCTCCAGGTTGTGGCAGTGCACCATGTACCGCCCCCGGTGCCCGCGGAACCGCACCAGCACATCCACCACTTCGTACGGCCGCACGTCCACCGTGTCCTTCCAGCCCGCGTCACTCGGCAGTGGGGCCCCGCCGCCCCGGGCGACCACCAGGAAGTGCGCCAGGTGCAGATGGACCGGATGGTGGAAGTCGCTGCTGAACCGCCACCGCTCGACGGTGCCGAGCCGGGGCCGCGCGAGCATCCGCGCACTGTCGAAGGGCCGGCCGTTGATGGTCCACAGCTCCCCGCCGCTTCCGGACGTGAGCCGGAAGTCGAACCGCCGCTCGGCCACCGCCCGTTCGGCCCGGGCCGCCGCCACGCCGGCGAGCCGCTCCGGAACCCGGCTGGCCTCCCGCTCCCGGCGGACGATCCGGAACCGCATCACCGATCGCGTGCCTCCCGCCCCCAGGGTGTTGACCAGGGTGACGGTCGAGCCGACCGGATACGCGGCGAAGTCGACGACCACGTCGAAGCGTTCCCCGGGCGCCACCGGCAGCGTGTCGTGCGTGACCGGCCGCCGCAACAGCCCCGCGTCGCTGCCCACTTGCACGAACGCGGTGCCCTCGCGCGGACCGGGCTCCAGGGCCAGCCGGTAGCGGCGGGCGTTGGAGGCGTTGAGGATCCGGAACCGGTACCGGCAGCCGGAGACCTCCAACTCGGGCCAGGGCGCCCCGTTGACGAGCACCACGTCCCCCGTCACACCCTCCATGTACGCGTCCTCGACCCCCGGTTCACCGGTGAGCGAGGGGTCCAGGGAGGGGTAGAGCAGCGCGCCGTCCTCCTCGAAGGCCCGGTCGCAGATCATCAGCGGGATGTCCTTCTCGCCCCGGGGGAGCGGCAGGGCGTCCTCCACGTCGTCGTGCACGAGGAACATCCCGGCCAGCCCGCGCCACACCTGCGGCGCGCTGAAGTCCATCCGGTGGTCGTGGTACCAGAGCGTCGCGGCCGGCTGCTCCAGCGGATACGTGTACGTCTTGGCTCCCGACGTGTACGTCCAGTCACCCGGCCGCGTCCGCATGTGCCCGGCGTGCGCCTCGTGAGAACCGTGCCCACCGTGCGCCGAAGCGCCCGCGCCCGAGGCGTACCCCGGCGGGAGGACGAGGTCCAGCGGGGAGCCGTCCGATTCCGGAGCCTGCACTCCGCCGTGCAGATGGGTGGAGGTCGGCACGGGAAGCTCGTTGCGCACCCGTACCGTCGTCGTACGCCCCGACCGGCCCACCAGGGTGGTCCCCGGGAACCGGCCGTCGTAGCCCCACACCTCGGTCCGCAGGCCCGGCAGGATCTCCGTCCGGGCCGCACGCTGCACCAGTTCGTAGTGGTCGCCGCCGTCCGGCCCCCGGGTGGGGGTCGCCGGCACCGGCACCGGCAGCGGCACCCGGAACGGGGCGGGCAGCCGCGCCCGGCTGCGCAGTTGCTCTCCCGACACCTCCCGGGTCAGCGCCCCGCACCCCGCGGTGCCGAGGCCCGCCGCGGCCAGCCCGGTGGCGGTGGCCGCCTTCAACAGGGTCCGTCGGCTCGGCCGCATGGTCATCGACTCCCGTGCTCCGTACGGCTGTCAGGGCCCCTCTGATCCATCAGAAGGGCCCTGGGCCGGTGGGCGAACACCCAGTACGTCTGCGCGGTCAGTCCGGCGACCAGCGCGACGCCCAGCGGAATGTGCAGGTACAGCTGCCGGGCGTAGCCGAACCCGCTCTGCGCCTCGACGAGTCCGGCGATCAGCAGCGTCAGCCCGATCGGCCACGCGGGGCCGCCACCGGGGCGCCACAGCGTCACGGCCGCGGCGACCGTGAGCCAGCTCATGACGGAGACGAGGGTGGCGTTGAGCGCGTGCAGGTCCAGCAGATCGGTGTCGCCGGTGATGAACATCCCGGCCAGCACGGGCTGCGCCAGCGTCAGCAGCAGCAGGACGCAGGTGGACGTCCGCAGCACGGTGAGCGGCCAGCGCCGGGCCGCCCGCGTCGGCGTCTCGGCTTCGGTCGCCGCGTCCGGTGACGGAGACATCTGCATCACTCCGGATCGCCGACGGCATCCGCAGCCGCCGCGCCGCCCCGAGTCTGGCAACGCCCGCTGGACACCGGCTTGACCCCGCGAAGCCGCCGCACGAGCCGGTCGAGCCGGTCGAGCCGCACGAACAGGGCGGGCCGCATGGGCCGGACGAGTCGATTCCGGCCCAACACGGCGGAAAATACGGTTACTTGAGTCAGGCAAGCAGTAAGTAGAGTGGAGACTCCCACGACCGAGGAGAGACATGCCGGTTCCCCCACCCCCCTCCCTCCCCGACCCGAGTGGCCTGGGCTTCGACCCCGACACCCTGCGCGCCAGGTACCGCGCCGAACGCGACCGTCGTATCCGCCCCGACGGCAGCACCCAATACCAGGGCTTCGCCGACGAGTTCGAGTCCTACGACGAAGACCCCCACGCCGACCGGGAGTTCACCCGCGAGCCCCGGCACGACCGGGTGGAAGCGGTGATCGTCGGCGGCGGTTTCGGTGGTCTGCTCGCCGCCGCCCGGCTGCGCCAGGCCGGTGTGGAGTCGATCCGGGTGATCGACAAGGGCGGCGACTTCGGCGGCACTTGGTACTGGAACCGCTACCCGGGCATCCACTGCGACATCGAGTCGTACATCTACCTGCCTCTCCTGGAGGAGGTCGGCTACGTCCCGAAGTGGCGCTACGCGCCGGGGGAGGAGATCCGGCAGCACGCGCGGGCGATCGGCCGTCACTTCGGGCTCTACGAGGAGGCATGCTTCCAGACCCGCGCGACCGAACTGCGCTGGGACGAGGCCGAGTCGGAGTGGCTGGTCGCCACCGACCGCGGCGACCGGATCCGGGCCCGCTATGTCGTGGTCTCCAGCGGCACCCTCAGCCAGCCCAAGCTGCCCGGCATCCCCGGGATCGAGACCTTCAAGGGCCACACCTTCCACACCAGCCGCTGGGACTACGCCTACACCGGCGGCGACGCCGACGGCGGACTGACCGGGCTCGCCGACAAGCGCGTCGCCCTCATCGGGACCGGCGCCACCGCCATCCAGGTGGTGCCCCACCTCGCCGCCGACTCCCGGCACCTGTACGTGTTCCAGCGCACGCCCTCCTCCGTCGACGTACGCGACAACCGCCCCACCGACCCGGAGTGGGCCGGCTCCCTGAAACCGGGCTGGCAGCGTGAGCGCCGCGACAACTTCCTCAAGGTGGTCACCGGAGTCCGCACGGACCAGGACCTGGTGAACGACTCCTGGACCAGCAGCTCCCGGCTCCAGGAGAAGCTCATCCCGACCAACGCCTACGCCGACGTCCCGGCCGAGGAACGCGAACGCGCCTACGAGATCGCCGACTTCCAGAAGATGAACGAGATCCGCGACCGCGTGGCGGACGTCGTCGAGGACCCGGAGACCGCCGAGAAGCTGAAGCCCTGGTACCGCTACATGTGCAAGCGGCCCGCCTTCAGCGACCACTACCTCCAGACCTTCAACCGGCCCGACGTCACCCTCGTCGACACCGCCGACACTCACGGCGTCGAGCGGATCACCGAGACCGCCGTCGTGGTGGGCGGGGTGGAGTACGAGGTGGACTGCGTCATCTTCGCGACCGGGTTCGAGGTCGGCGTCTCGGGCCTGATCTCCGGACAGCTGCCCGCGTACGGCCGCGGCGGACTCGCGCTGCGGGACGCCTGGCGGCAGGGCGGCCCGCGCACCCTGCACGGCCTCTACACCCACGGCTTCCCCAACCTCTTCCAGCTCGGCCCGATGCAGAACGCGTCCGCCGTCAACTACGTCCACATTCTCGACGAACAGGCCACGCACGTCGCCGCGGTCGTCGCCGAGGCACAGGAACGGGGAGCCGGGTACGTCGAACCGAGCGCCGAGGCCGAGGGCGAGTGGGTGGCGACGATCCGTCAAAAGGCGCCGGACCTCTACCGGTTCCACGCCGAGTGCACCCCCGGCTACTACAACAACGAGGGCCGGCCCCGGGAGCGCAGCGAGCAGTTCGGCGACGGACCGGTCGTCTTCCACGAACTGCTGGCCCGCTGGCGCCGGGACGGCGGCATGGACGACGTCCTGGCCGGCACCGAATGAGCGCCCCGGCCGCGCACCCCAGCCGCTTCGACGACACCGGCACCCACCGCCCCACCAGCGCCCGTTGGCGGGCGAGCCGGCTCGGCCCGCCGAACCGGCTGTGGGGTTCCAACGGCGTCGCCTTCGGCCCCGACGGGCGCCTGTACGTCGCCGAGTTCCTGGCCGGACGGATCAGCGTCCTCGACCTCGCCACCGGGGACCTCGACGTGATCGTACCGATGGACGGCCCGGTCCAGTCGCCGGACGACCTCGCCTTCGGCGCGGACGGCTCGATGTACATCGCCGACCTGGTCCCCGGCCGGGTGTGGCGCCGCACCCCTGCCGGGACGTACACCCTCGTCAGCGACGACGTCATCAACCCCAACGGCATCACCTGCGTGGGCGACCGGCTCTTCGTCAACGAGATGAAGCCCGACGGACGGCTCCTCGAGCTCTTCCCGGACGGCGGCGATCCGGTCGTCCTCACCGAGGGCCTCGCTCTCGGCAACGCGATGCAGCGCGGCCCGGACGGCCACCTGTACTACCCGCACATGCTCACCGGCCAGGTCTGGCGGATCCCCCCGGACGGCGGCGCGCCCGAGGTGGTCGCCGAGGACGTGCACCAGCCGGTCGCCGTCCGCTTCGACCAGGGCGGTGTCCTGCACGTCCTGTCCCGGGGCGTGGAGGGCATCGTCACCCGTGTCGACCTGCACGGCTCCGGAACCCGCAGCCTCGTCACCAGCGGCCTGAAGGGCCTGGACAACGCGGCCTTCGACACCGAGAACCGCATGTTCGTCTCCAGCTACGCGGGCGGCGGCATCACCGAACTGCACCCCGACGGCCGCACCCGCGAGATCGTCCCCCGCGGCTTCGACGGCCCCTACGGTGTCACGGTCGACCTCGGCGGGACGGTGTGCGCCGCCGACCACTACCGGCTGGCGAGCCCGGCGCTCTCCCACGAGGGCGAACCGAGCAGCGGCACCGACGGCACCGAACCGGCCGGCGTGACCACCCTCTCCCTGCTGCCCTTCGCCCACGGTGTCGCCGCCGACGGCGGCCTGTTGCACCACACCTCGCAGTACGGCGAGGTCCGCACCCACGACCCCGCCACCGGAACCACCCGGCAACGGGCCCGGGGGCTGCGCCGGCCCCTCGGTATCGCGGTGGCGCCGGACGGAGCCCTCGTCGTCGCCGAGGCGGACGCCGGCCGCGTGGTGGCCCTCGACGACACCGACACCCTCACCGTGCGGGCCGACGGGCTCGACCACCCCGTGGACGTGGCCTTCGACGCGGAGGGGCGCTGCTATGTGAGCGACGAGCGGCGCGGGGCGGTGCTGCGGATCGAGGAGGACGGAACGACGACGGTCCTCGCGGACGGGCTCGGCGCACCGCAGGGACTCGCGGTCCTGGACGGGGAGCTGTTCACGGTGGAGACCGCGCACCGCAGGCTGACGTCCGTCTCCCTGGCCACGGGGGAGCGCCGGACCGAGGCCGAGGACCTGCCGGTCGGCCCGCCCCCGGGAGTCGTCCCCATCACCGAGCCCGCCCTGTTCGCGGGCGGTATGCCAGGCTGGGCCCGCCGCTTCGCCGGCCTCGCCGCCGACCGGGACGGCTCCCTGCTGCTGTCGGCCAACGGCGAGGGCACGGTGCTCAGGCTGCGGACGCGGAGCCCAGCGAGCGTTCCCGCACCCCGGCCAAGTGCCGGGTGAAGACATCACGGGTGTCCGGGGTGAGCGTGCGCAGAGCCACCAAGGCGGTGACCACCACGTCGCACAGCTCTCCCTGGACGTCCTCCCAGGTATGCGAGACGCCCTTGCGCGGGTTCTGGCCGAGTGTCCCGATCACCGCCTCGGAGACCTCTCCGACCTCCTCCGACAGCTTCAGCAGGCGCAGCAGCAGGCCCGACTGACCGTCGACCGGACGGTTGGTCTCGAGCCAGGCGTACAGGTCGTCGATGGTGGACCAGAGGTCGGCGGGGACGTCCGGCGGGGCGGCCTGATCAGTCATGCGGGCAGCTTGTCACGCGGCCCGGCCGCCACGACAGCGGTTCTCACCCGCCGCCCGGCCGCCTTCACCCGTCGCCGCTACTCGTCGAACGTCTCCTCGAACAACGCCTCCTGCTCGCCGTCCTCCCGCTTCCGCAGCCGCCGGTTGCGTGCGCCCACCACCAGCGCCGTCACCAGCCCGGTCGCCCCGAACGCCGCCGGGACCATCCAGTTCCGGTTGACGGCATGGCCGAGCGCGTGGTCCAGGGAGAGCCGGCCGGGCCCGGTGACGGCGAGACCGGCGGCCATCAGCCCCAGGGACGCCGCGTACTCGTAGCCGCCGCCCTGGTTGAAGAACCCGTTCGGCTTGTGCACCGCGGCCGCGCCCGTCATGGCGCCGGCCGCCGCCGCGCCGGCCGCCGGGGTCGCGAGGCCCAGCGCCAGCAGTGTGCCGCCGCCGGCCTCGGCCAGTCCCGCGGCCGCCGCGCTCTCCTTGCCCGGCTCGTATCCGACGGACTCGAAGAACTGGCCGGTCCCCTCCAGCCCGTGTCCGCCGAACCACCCGAACAGCTTCTGCGCGCCGTGCGCGGCCAGCACCCCGCCGGTCCCCAGCCGGAGCAGCAGCAGGCCCAGATCACGTCGGTCGTATGAGGTCACGATGTCTCCTGGAACAGACAGCAGGGTCAGTCCCCTCCGCGTGTCCACCGTCCCACCCCTCACACCTCCCGGGTGTGCCCGGGTTGCCGTTCGGGTGGCGGGGCCGGGGGAGCGGTGTGAGTCTGACTGGCATGACGATTCAGACCGCCAGACTGAGGGACCCGGCCGTCCGGGCCTTCGTCGCCGCCGTCAACGCCCATGACCGCGACGCCTTCCAGGCGCTCCTCGCCCCCGGCGCGACCATGGCGGACGACGGCTCCGACCGCGACCTCGACGACTGGACCGACCGGGAGATCTTCTCCTCCCACGGCCACCTCGAGGTCGACAACGAGTCCCAGGGCGGCCGCGCCCTCCTCGCCCGCTACAGCAACGACACCTGGGGCGAGATGCGCACCAAGTGGACGTTCACGGTGGCGGACGACGGCAGGATCTCCCGCTTCGAGACCGGGCAGGCCTGAAAAACCGCGGCACGGGGCTTGCGTTGGTGTGCACTCCAACTTCTAGCGTGCGCGGGTATGGAGACCAACGGGACCACCAGGACCACGGGGACCACGGGGACCACCAGGACACTGGGACGCGGCGGCATCGAGGTCAGCGCCCTCGGCTTCGGCTGCTGGGCGATCGGCGGCGAATGGCAGTCGCCTGACGGACAGCCGCTGGGCTGGGGCAAGGTCGACGACGAGGAGTCCGTACGGGCGGTCCGGCGCGCCCTCGACCTGGGCGTCACGTTCTTCGACACGGCGGACACCTACGGCGCCGGCCACAGCGAACGCGTCCTCGGCCGGGCCCTCGGCAAGCGCCGGGACGACGTGGTCGTCGCCACCAAGTGGGGCAACGTCTTCGACGAGGAGACCCGCACCCGCACCGGCGCCGACGACACCCCCGCCCACGCCCGCCGCGCCCTGACGGCATCCCTCACCCGCCTCGGCACCGACCACGTCGACCTCTACCAACTGCACCTCTCCGACGCCGACCCCGAGCGGGCCGCCGAACTCCGCGATACCTGCGAGGAGTTCGTACGCGAGGGCCTGATCCGCGGCTACGCCTGGAGCACCGACGACCCGGCCCGCGCCGCCGTCTTCGCGACGGGCGAGCACTGTACGGCCGTACAGCACGCGATCAACGTGTTGCAGGACGCGCCCGAAATGCTCGCCCTGTGCGAGCAGTCGAACCTGGCGAGCATCAACCGCAGTCCGCTCGCGATGGGGCTGCTGGCCGGGAAACGCCAGGGCGCGCTGGAGGCCGGGGACATCCGCAGCCGTCCGCCGGTCTGGCTCCAGGGCTTCGACGAGGGCTCCGGTGCGGCCCCCGACTGGCTCGCCCGTGTCGACGCGCTCCGGGAGATCCTCACCAGCGACGGCCGTACGCTCGCCCAGGGCTCCCTTGCCTGGTTGTGGGCGCGCAGCCCGCGCACGGTCCCGATTCCCGGCTTCCGTTCGGTCGCGCAGGCCGAACAGAACGCGGGCGCGCTGGAGAAGGGGCCGCTCACCGCGGAGCAACTGGCCGAGGTCGACCGGGTCCTCGGGCGGTGAGGGTGGTGAGCGGCCCCTGGGTGGGCATCAGATGCGGACGGCCTGTTCGGTCAGGCTGATCTGCCCGGCCTTGATGGTGGCCACGCGCGGTGCCCGGCGGGCGATCGACGAGTCATGGGTCACCAGGACGAACGTCAGCCCGTGCTCCCGCCACAGCCCTTCGAGCAGGGCCATGATGTCGTCCCGGGTGCCCTCGTCGAGGTTGCCCGTGGGCTCGTCGGCGAGCAGCACCCGCGGCTGCTTGACCAGCGCGCGGGCGATCGCGACACGCTGCTGCTGACCGCCGGACAGTTCGGTCGGGACATGGCTGAGGCGCTCGCCGAGGCCCACGGACCGCAGTGCCTCCGCGGACCGCTCGCGCCGCTCGGCCGGCTTCACGCCGAGCGGGACGAGCGCGGTCTCGACGTTCTCCTGCGCGGTCAGCGTCGGGATCAGGTTGAACGCCTGGAAGATGATCCCGATCTTCTCGGCGCGCAGCCGGGTCAGCTTGGCCTCGCTGATCGTGCCGAGGTCGACGCCGTCCAGCTCGACGCTGCCCTCGGACGGACGGTCCAGGCCGCCGATCATCTGCAGCAGCGTCGACTTGCCGCCGCCGGTGGGGCCCTGGATGACGAGCTGGTCGCCGTCCTCGATGGTGAGGTCGACGCCACGCAGTGCCTCCACCGTCTCCTTGCCGCGCGTATAGCGCTTGGTGACGCCGGTGAGTCTGTACATGGATGCTCCGTAGCTTGGAGAGAGGAAGAGCGGAGGAGAAGGGGCGGTTACGAGACGCTGCGCAGGGCGTCCGCGGGCCGCATCCGCGAGGCGCGCCAGCCGCCCATGGCACCGGCGATCAGACCGCCGGCGACCGCCAGGCCCACCGCGAGCGCGATGGTGGTCAGCGAGACCGGTGCGGTCAGGGCGATCTCCAGGGTGTTCTGCGTGGCCTGCTGACCCGGGCCGCCACCGCCTCCGGGGCCGCCGCCCATACCGCCACCGCCGCCACCGCCGGTGTTGCCGAGCTGGGCGGTGAGCTTCGGGCTGATCGCGGTGACCGTGTACGCGGCCCCCAGGCCCAGCGCGATCCCGAGGGCGCCGCCGAGCAGGCCGTTCACGATCGACTCGCCGACCACCTGCCGGGTGACCCGGCGGCTCGGCCAACCGAGCGCCTTCAGCGTGCCGAACTCACGCACCCGCCGGGACACCGCGGAGGAGGTCAGCAGCGCGGCCACCAGGAAGGCGGCGATCAGCACCGCGACCGACAGCCACTTGCCGACACCGGCCGCCAGGTTCGAGGCCGTGGACAGGGACCCGGAGACGGTGTCGGCGAGATCGGCGGAGGTCGTCACCGTCGTACCGGAGATGTTCTTCTGGATCGTCGACTTGACGGTCGCGATCTGCTTCGAGTCGGTCGCCTTCACATAGATCGTGGTGACCTGGTTCTTCGCGTCGGCCAGCGTCTGTGCCTGCTTCAGCGGCAGGTAGACGTCCGTGGTGGCCTCGCTGCTGTCGGGGGTCGCGATGCCGATGACCGTGTACTTGGTGCCGGAGATCTTGAAGGTCGAGCCGACCTTGTACTTGTTCTCCTTGGCGTACGACTTGCTGAGCACCGCGACCTTCGCACTGGTCTGCGACGCGGTGAACGTCTTGCCCGAGGTGATCTTCGAGCTCGCCAGCGGGCCGAGGGTCTGGTCGGTGACGTCGACGCCGGCGACGGAGTAGGAGTTCACGTCGAAGGAGGCGCCGCCGCCCTGCACCCGTGGCGCGGCGGTGCTGCCGCTGTTGCCGCCGCCGGGGCCGCCCTGGCCCTGCCCCTGGGACTGGCTGTCGCCGGTCGTGCTCTGCGCCTTGCCCTGGGTGAAGGAGCCGTCGACCTTGGTGACGTTCAGGGTGAGCGCGCCGACCGCGCTCGCCACGCCCTGCTGCGCGGAGACCTTCGCGACGAGCGAGGACTTCAGGGCCTGACCCCCCTGTGTCGTCACCCGGTCGGAGCTCTGCTCCTCGTCGTCGTCCGACTTGGCGTCGAACTCGAAGTTCGGTCTGCCCGAACTGTTGCCGGTGGGCGCCGTTCTGGCCTTGGCCACCGTCATGTCGGTGCCGAGGCCGTACAGCGACTGCAGGACTTTGTCCTGCGCCTGCTGCATGCCCGCCGACACCGAGTTGACGGTGATGACCAGTGCGATACCGAGCGCCAGACCCAGGGCGACGACCAGAGCCGCTTTCTTGCGCCGGCTCAGCTCGCGCTTGAGATAGATGCCAAACATCCCGTTCCTCGCAGGTTCTTGGCGCCCGCTGTGGGCGCTGCCACAAGCTAGGGAGGAACCTTTGCGTCACGCTGGGTACGGGATGTGTAGGGGATAAGAAACACCGAAGAGTTGAATGAATGCGGCAGCCGTTCCTCCGCACCGGTGCGCACCTCGCGGTCCCACGCGAGGTCCACCCCCACCCGGTGCGGTGGAACGGCTGCCGCGTCCCCCCTCGGGTGCGGTCAACGGAAGCCGCGTCCTCCAAGTGTGAAGCTCTCGTGGAGGACATGGAGAGCATATGCGCACGACCGGCCGGAATGGGTGTGGAATGCTCAATTCCATTTGTGGAAGTTGAGCCCGCGACGACCTGAGTGTTTGGCTCAGCCGCGTCCCACGTACGGCATCGCCGTCGCCAACACCGTCGCGAACTGCACATTCGCCTCCAGCGGCAGCTCGGCCATGTGCCGCACCGTGCGCGCCACGTCGGCCACGTCCATCACGGGCTCCGGCACGAGCTCCCCGCTCGCCTGGAGGGCCCCGGTCCGCATCCGCTCGGTCATGTCGGTGGCCGCGTTGCCGATGTCGATCTGCCCGACCGCGATGTTGTACGGCCGCCCGTCCAAGGACAGCGATTTGGTCAGGCCGGTCAGCGCGTGTTTGGTCGCCGTGTAGGCCACCGAGTGCGGCCGGGGCGCGTGCGCCGAGACCGACCCGTTGTTGATGATCCGGCCGCCCCGCGGGTCCTGCTCCTTCATCTGCCGGTACGCGGCCTGCGCGCACAGGAACGCCCCGTTCAGGTTGGTGTCCACCACGTGCCGCCAGGCGTCGTAGGGCAGCTCCTCGACCGGCACTCCACCCGGACCGAACGTCCCCGCGTTGTTGAACAGCAGGTCCACCCGCCCGAAGCGGGCCACGGTGGCGGCGAACAGTGCGGCCACCTCGTCCGGCTGTGACACGTCCGTGGGGACGGCGATCGAGGCGCCCGTCCCCTGCGAGTCGGCGGAGCCCTCAGGGGCTTGGGGGGCCAGCCTTGACGTCTCCTCCAGGGGCTGCGGGCGACGGCCCGCCAGCGCCACCGACCAGCCTGCTCCCAGCAGTTCGAGTGCGACCGCGCGGCCGATGCCGGAACCCGCGCCGGTCACCACCGCGATCTTCGAGTTCTTCATGGTTCGCGTGGAATTCGTTCGCATGGCATTCATGGGCCAGCAGCGTACGGATCAGGCCGGGGTGAGTTCCGGCTCACCCGTCTCGCTCGGGTAGCGGACGCCGACCCGGTCCCGGATCGCGTCGAGCGTCCGCATCACCGCGAGCGTGCCGTCGAGCGGCACCAGCGGGGACTCGGTCTCGCCCGCCCGCAGCGCCCGCATCACCTCGACCGCCTCGTGTCGCAGGCCCGCCGGGCCCGCCACGAACTCCTCCGGGTCACGGCCGTCCCGGTGCAGCACGAAACGGTCGGTGTGGAAGAAGCCGTACGGGATGTCGATACGGCCCTGCGAGCCGGTGACCGAGGCGGTGGTGGCCGTACCGCCGACGATGGAGCAGTGCACCGAGGCGAGCGCGCCGCTCTCCCAGGACAGCAGCGCGGCCGTCTGGAGGTCGACGCCCTCCTCGGAGAGCACCGCCCGCGCCGAGACGTCCGCCGGCTCACCGAGCAGCAGCTGTGCGAACGACACCGGGTACACCCCGAGGTCGAGTAGCGCGCCGCCGCCCTGCGCCGGGTCGCGCAGCCGGTGCGTGGGCGGGAAGGGCCCCACCAGGCCGAAGTCGGCCTGCACACTGCGCACTTCGCCGATCGCGCCGTCCCGCACCAGGTCGCTGAGACGCCGGATCAGCGGGTTGCAGTACATCCACATGGCCTCCATCAGGAAGCTCCCGCGCTCCTTCGCCAGCGCGACCAGCTCCTCGGCCTCCCGCGCGTTCAGCGTGAACGTCTTCTCGCACAGCACGTTCCGCCCGGCCGAAAGACACATCCCGGCCGCCGCCCGGTGCGCCGAGTGCGGGGTGGCGACGTACACGACGTCGACGTCCTCGTCCTGCGCGAGTTCCTCCCAGCCGCCGTAGGCCCGCGGGACCCCGAACCGCTCCGCGAACGCCTTCGCCGACTCCTCGGTCCGCGAGGCCACCGCCACGACCTCCGCGTCCGGCAGATCCACCAGGTCCGCGGTGAACGCCGCCGCGATTCCGCCCGTCGCCAGGATCCCCCAGCGCACGCTCCGCTCCGTCATCCCGGCCCCACCTTCGCTCACGTGACCCTCGGCACTCCGTACGAGCTGAGAGCATAGGTGGCGGATCACAGGGAGAGGGAGGGGCACATGCCCGAGCGTGGGGCGTCGACACCGCACGAATCGCAGTCGACCGTGGCGCACTCCGGCCCGGACCCGAACCCGTCGGCCCTACCCGGCGCGACAGCCCCCGCCGGTCCGCCGCCCGGCCTCCGCCGCACCGGCTTCCTCGTCACCCTCGTCCTCGGCGGCCTCACCGCCACGCCCCCGCTGGCGATGGACATGTACCTCCCGTCGCTCCCGGCGGTCACCGAGTCCCTCGCCGCGCCCGCCGCGACCGTCCAGCTCACCCTCACCGCCTGCCTGGTCGGCATGGCCCTCGGGCAGATCGTGGTCGGCCCGATGAGCGACAGATGGGGCCGTCGGCGCCCCCTGCTCATCGGCCTCATGATCTACGTCATCGCCACCGCCGTGTGCGCCCTCGCGCCCACCGTCGAACTCCTCGTCGTCTTCCGGCTGGCACAGGGCCTCGCGGGCGCCGCCGGGATAGTGATCGCACGGGCCGTCGTACGCGACCTCTACCAAGGCGTGGCCATGGCCCGCTTCTTCTCCAACCTCATGCTGATCTCCGGGGTCGCCCCGATCCTCGCGCCGCTCGTCGGCGGGCAGATCCTGCGGGTGACCGACTGGCGGGGCGTGTTCGTCGTCCTGACCGTCGTCGGGATCGCGCTCACCGCCCTCGTGTGGACCCGGCTGCCCGAGACCCTCGCCCCGGCCGACCGGCACGGCGGCGGCGTCGGAGAAGCCCTGCGCTCCATGCGCGCGCTGCTCGCCGACCGCGTCTTCAGCGGCTACGTCCTCACCGGCAGCTTCGCCTTCGTCGTCGTCTTCGCCTACATCTCCGCGTCCCCGTTCGTCATCCAGGAGATCTACGGTGCCTCCCCGCAGACCTTCAGCCTGCTGTTCGGCGCCAACTCCGTCGGGCTGGTGCTCATGGGCCAGATCAACGGCAAGCTGCTGGTCGGCCGGGTCAGCCTGGACAAGGTGCTCGCCGCCGGCCTCGTCGTCCTCGGGCTCGCCGCGGTCGCGCTGCTGCTGATGACGACGGGCGTCTTCGGGAAGGTGGGGCTCGCTCCGATCGCGGTCGGGCTGTTCGTGGTGATGTCCGCGATCGCCGCGACCATGCCCAACGCCCAAGCGCTCGCCCTGATGCGGGTCGAGCACTCCGCCGGTGCGGCCTCCGCGCTGCTGGGCACCTCGTCCTTCCTCGTCGGCGCGCTCGCCGCGCCCCTCGTCGGGATCGCCGGCGAGGACACCGCCGTACCGATGGCGGTCGTCCAACTGGCCGCCGTACTGGTGGCGGGTGCCTGCTTCGTGGGAATGTGCCGTCCCTGGCAGACGCGTGCGGTCGCGGAGGGTGCTCCTCCTGCTCGACCGGAGCCGAAAGTGGGGGAGGAGAGCTGAGCGCACCGAGACTGCGCCACGACACACCTGAACGGGCCGGACTCGACCCGCGGCAACTGCGTCACCTCGTCGAGGACGTCCACGAACTCACCACCGGCGAGCGCCCCTGGGCGCCCGGCGCCGTGGTGGTCGCCGGGCGCGGCCCCGTGATCGCCGTGGAGGAGGCGGCGGGCTGGGCCGTCCGGTACGCGTCCTACGATCCCGAGTCGGACACCGGCGTGGAGCTCCCGGTCGACGGCCGCGTCCCGATGACCGTCGACACTCCCTTCGACCTGGCGTCCCTCACCAAGCTGTTCACCGCCGTCGCCGCCGTTCAGCAGATCGAGCGGGGCACACTGGGCATCGACACGCGGGTCGGGGCGTTCCTGCCGGACTTCCGTGCCGCCGCCTCATATGGCATCACCGTGCGGGAACTGCTCACCCACACCTCCGGGCTGCGTCCCGAACTCCCGCTGTACGCCTGCGTGGACGCCGGGGAACGCCTGGCGCTGCTGCGCGCGGAGCGTCCGGTGGGGGAGTCCGGCACGTACACCTACTCCGACCTGAATCCGCTCCTGCTTCAGCACGTCCTCGAACGTGTCACCGGCCGCACCCTCGACGACCTCGTCCACGCCGGCATCACCCGCCCGTTGGGCATGACGGCGACCCGCTTCGGGCCCTGTCCCGGCGCGGCGGCCACGGAGGACCAGCGGCGGCCCTGGGCCAAGACCGACCGGGGGATGGTGCGGGGCGAGGTCCACGACGAGAACGCCTGGGCGCTGGGCGGGGTGGCCGGTCACGCGGGCCTGTTCTCTACCGGCCGGGACCTTGCGGTGTTCTGCCGCACTCTGCTCGCGGGCGGCTCGTACGGGCCGGCCCGCATCCTCGGCCCGGACTTCGTCGAACTGCTGCTCACCCCGCCGGGGCTGGGCTTCGCCCTCGACCAGCCTTGGTTCATGGGCGAACTGGCGGGTCGGGGAGCGGCCGGGCACACCGGCTTCACGGGTACCTCGCTGGTGCTGGACCGGGCTACGGACACGTTTCTGGTTCTGCTCGCGAACACGGTCCATCCGCGGAGACGGTCGCCGGACAGTGGGCCCAGGGCGGCTGTGGGGACTTGGATGGCTCGGGCTGTGCGGGGGGCGTAGGGCGTGTGGGGGGGGGCGTGGGGCGTGGGGGGCGGGTGTCTGCGGCGGCTTGTGCGGGTGGGGGGTCGGGGCCGCGTCGGGGGGTGTCCGTCCTCGGAACGGCGCGGAATCGGTTACTTGGAAAGGGGCCCGTGTTGACGCGCCAACCGCTGCGGGCGGACACCCCCCGACGCGTCCCCTTGGCGCCGTACTCGTCTGCGGGCAGCCCCCTGGCGCCGTACTTGTCTGCGGGTGGGCGGCCGTAGAATCGCCGGGTGAATGCCCCTGTAGCTCCGGCCGAGACCCTGCGTGCCGCTCTTGCCGCTCTGCTTGATGGGCTTCCGGCCCGGCAGGCCGGTCAGGCGGTGGAGCGACTGATCGCCAACTATCGGGGCACCACTCCGACTGACACTCCGATTCTTCGTGACCGCGCGGACGTCGCCGCTTACGCCGCGTATCGCATGCCCGCCACCTTCGAGGCCGTACGGTCGGCTCTGGACGCGTTCGCGGCGGCCGTCCCCGAGTGGGCTCCCGGGGACCATGTCGACGTCGGCGGCGGCACCGGCGCGGCTACCTGGGCGGTCAGCGCCACCTGGGACGGCGAGCGACCCGTCACCGTGATCGACTGGTCCGAGCCCGCCCTCGCCCTCGGTCGCGAGGTCGCCGCCGCCAACCCGGGCCTGCGGAACACCCGTTGGCAGCGCTCCCGGATCGGAACGGCGCTCACTCTTGAGGCGACCGATCTCGTCACTGTCTCCTACGTCCTCAACGAACTCACCGGCCCCGATCGCGCCGCCCTCGTCGACGCCGCCGCTACCGCCGCGCGGGCCGTGGTGATCGTCGAACCAGGTACCCCCGACGGCTACGCCCGCGTGATCGAGGCCCGGGACCGACTCGTCGCCGCCGGGTTCCAGATCGCCGCGCCCTGTCCGCACAGCGCCGCCTGTCCGATCGTCCCCGGCCAGGACTGGTGTCACTTCTCGGCCCGGGTCAGCCGTTCCTCCCTGCACCGCCAGGTCAAGGGCGGTTCACTTGCTTACGAGGACGAGAAGTTCGCCTATGTCGCCGCCGCTCGCTTCCCGGTGGCGCCGGCCCCCTCCCGGGTGGTCCGGCGCCCCCAGATCCGCAAGGGCCAGGTCCTGCTCGACCTGTGTGAGACCGACGAGCGGCTGAGCCGCCGCACGGTCACCAAGCGCCACGGCGACCTCTACAAAGCGGCCCGCGATGCGGACTGGGGCGACGCCTGGCCCCCCGCGGACCGGTAGTCGTGACTCCGGTCACGACGTCTTTTTGCTCTCGGCCTCCTCCTGGCGCTTCTCCTGGAGCCTGCGCAGCAGCTCCCGCTTCTGGGCCTGAGGGTCCAGGCCGCCGCCGATACCCCCGCCGCGCCCACCGCCCCGCAGGGCCCTGCGGCCGAGGTTGCTTCGTGTGCCGCCGACTCCCAGCATGTTTCCTGATCCACCACGGGACATGAGGTCTCCTCCTGGTTCCCTTTTGGTAGTGACGATACGTATCGTCTCGGTTGGCTTCTTACTTAGAGTCTGGCGAGACGGTCCGTCTTGTCAAGTGATAAATTCGCCCCATGGCCGTCAAGAAGTCCGCCCAGCCCGTGCCCGACAGCACCCGTCGCAGCGAGCGGTCCCGTCGCGCGATCTACGACGCCGCCCTCGCCCTCGTCGGGGAGGTCGGCTATCCCAGGACGACGATCGAGGGCATCGCCGCTCGCGCCGGCGTCGGCAAACAGACGATCTATCGGTGGTGGTCGTCGAAGGCCGACGTCCTGCTGGAGGCCTTCCTCGACCTCTCCGAACAGGCTTCGCGTGAGGCGGGGCCCGAGTACGAGTTCACGATCCCGGACACCGGTGACCTCGCCGCCGACCTCAAGGCCGTGCTGCGGCTCACCGTCGATCAGCTCAAGGACCCCCGGTTCGAGGTCCCCTCCCGCGCGCTGGCCGCCGAGGGGGTCGTCAACGAGGAGCTCGGGCGGATCTTCATGGCCAAGCTCCTCGCCCCGTCGCTCCAGCTGTACGTCGACCGGGTGCGCGCCGCGCAGGAGGCCGGCCAGGTCCGTCAGGACATCGACCCGCGCATCGCCCTCGAACTCTGGGTCTCACCCCTCGCCCAGCGCTGGCTCCAGTACACGGGCCCGATCTCCTACGAGTACACCGACACCCTCGTCGACTACGCCCTCCACGGCATCGGGCCCCGCTGACCCCCTTGTCGACGGGCAGGGTCGACGGGCAGGCGGGAAAGTCCTGACAAAGCCTGTGATGACACATGATCGCGGTGTGAGGCAGTCCCTACCCCTCATGTCAGTTCCCGGCCCCCCGGAGCAGAGGAAGGTGGGACCATAGGGCATGGTGGTTCGCACGACAGCGAGGCGAAGGGGATAGATGAGCGCGGAGTTCGGTGGCCGTACCAACCGGCAGGGCAAACTCTCCCAATGGCTGCGCGGACGCCGCCCGAAGGAGGTCGCCGCCGACGAGGGCGACCGTGAGGCTCTGCTGCTCGCCGCCGCCGGAGCGGGCCTGCCGCTCGCTCCCGCCGCGTATCCCGCCCCCGGCTACCGATGTTCCTGCGACCGCGTCGGCTGTCCCACCCCCGCCCGGCACCCGGTGTCGTTCGCCTGGCAGACCCAGTCGACCACCGACCGCGGGCAGATCGAGCGCTGGGCCCGCCATCAGCCGCAGGCCAACTTCATCACCGCGACCGGCATGGTGCACGACGTCCTCGACGTGCCGCTGGATGCCGGTGCTGAGGCCCTGGAGCGGTTGCTCGACGCCGGTATCGACGTCGGCCCGGTGGCCGAGAGCGACGACGGACGGCTGCTCTTCTTCACCCTCACCCGCGGCACCCCCGAGGTCGAGGACGAGTGGTGGCCCTGCGAACTGGACTGCCACCCCGAGACGATGGACGAACACCCGGGCCTGCGCTGGCACTGCCGCGGCTCCTACGTCCTCGTCCCGCCCGCCCGGCTCCCCGGCGGCCAGGGCGTGGGCTGGGTCCGCGGTCTCGAACACCCGCTGCCGGACCCGCTGACCCTCCTGGAAGTCCTCACCGACGCCTGCGCCCGCCACGTCGGCGAGGAGTCCGACCACGCGAACGCGGCCTGGCCCTCCCGCCGTTGAGCCGGCGTCGGATCCGCTACGACCCCTGCCCCGAGGTCAGACCCTGGATCCGACCCAACAGGGTCACCCGCGGGTCGCCCGCGCCCTTCGCCGGGTCCAGAGCCACCTCGTTGGAGACGAACTCCATGGTGAGCGACTGCTTGATCTCACCGGTCGTCAGGGCCAGTACGGCCTCGCCCGGGCTGGGCACCGAGGCGTTCGGGGCGGCCGTCTGCTTCTCGTAGTGGTGCGTGGTGAAGAACACCAGCGAACCGCCGTCGGACGTGCGCAGTGCGAGCGGCGCGTAGTCGCCACGGGTCAGCGGCTCGTCGATGTACTGGGTGGCCAGGCCGGGCCGCTTTGCGTTCTTCGCGCGCTGCGCACGCCACTGGTCGGTGTGCGGACCGGCCGCGAAGGACGTCCCGCCGCTCTTCAGATACGTCGTGTAGTCCTTGCTCAAGTCCTTGGGCGCGACGGCGAGTTCGGCCGAGTTCACGGGCACCGCCTCGGCCCAGCCGTCCGCGTCCTTCTTGAACTCCGGCACCTTGTCCGGCGCGACCAGCGTCAGATAGGCGGCCTGCCACGGTTCGTCCAGGCCGCCCCGGGTGAACACGATCAGCCAGCGCGCGCTGCCGCCCTTGTTGCCGGCCGCGTCCGCGACGAACCAGCGTGGCCAGCCCGCCTTCTTCGGGATCGTGTACTTCGCGTCCGACAGCTTCAGCGGCGTGTGCGCCGGGTTGCCGTCCGGGTTGGTCGTCGCGCCGGCCTTCAACCGGGCCTTGTCGATGTCGGAGAGGGCGCCGGTCACATGGTCGGCGTCCAGCGAACTGTCGTACGCCTTGTCGGCCGCGTTGTACGCGGTTGTGAACTGCCGCAGAGCCTTGGCGGCCTCCGCGCGGGTCGCCCCGGGAAGTACCTCCCGTTCCCCGTGGACCACCACACAGCCGCTCGCTGTCAACGACAAAGCGGTCAGTGAGGCCGCTATCAGTGCGCTCCGGTCAAGCCTGCGGAGCCTTTGAGGGCCGCGATCCCTGCTCATCAGGTTCCTTCACCTTCCCCTTCCCGGAGGCGAACCCTACCGGGACCAGGAACAGCGCGAGCGTCGGGACCAGGTACAGCAGCCACACCGTGACCTGGAGGACCGTCGGGTCGGGCTGGAAGTTGAGGACTCCCTTGAGGAGGGTGCCGTACCAGCTGTCCGGAGGGATGGTGTCGCTGATGTCGAAGGCCCTGTCGTTCAGGCCCGGCAGCCAGTCCGCCTCCTGGAGGTCGTGGAAGCCGTACGCCAGCACGCCCGCGGCCACCACGACCAGCATGCCGCCGGTCCAGGTGAAGAACTTGGCGAGGTTGATGCGCAACGCGCCCCGGTAGAACAGCCAACCGAGCAACACCGCCGTCGCGATGCCGAGGGCCACGCCGACCAGCGGGCGCGGGGTGCCGTCGCTGGCCGCGTGCACCGACGCCCACACGAACAGAGCGGTCTCCAGGCCCTCCCGGCCGACCGCGAGGAACGCGGTGGCGACCAGCGCGCCCGTACCCATCGCGAGGGCCGCGTCCAGCTTGCCGTGCAGCTCCGACTTGAGATGCCGGGCGGTGCGGCGCATCCAGAAGACCATCCACGTCACCAGGACCACCGCGACGATCGACAGCGACCCACCGAGCGCCTCCTGCGCCTCGAACGTCAGCTCCTGCGAGCCGAATTCGAGCGCGCAGCCGAAACCGAGCGCGAGCACGATCGCGACCGCGATGCCCATCCAGATGGGCCTGAGGGCGTCCCTGCGGCCCGTCTTGACCAGGTACGCGATGAGGATGCAGACGACGAGGCTGGCTTCCAGCCCCTCGCGCAGACCGATCAGGTAGTTGGAGAACACGGGCTACGCCTCCTTGGAGAACAGCGTGCTGCCCCACCAGTCGTCCGCGCCGCGAACGCCCGGCGGGACGGCGAACAGCGCCGAACCCACGTGCTGGATGTACTCGTTGAGCGCGTCCTTGGCCAGGTTGCGCTGAATCCGGACGAACCCCTCGCGGACGTCTCGCTGGTACGCGAGGAAGAACAGCCCCGCATCCAGCCGGCCCAGACCGTCCGTACCGTCGGTGAAGGAGTAGCCGCGGCGCAGGATCGTCGCCCCGTGGTTGGACTCGGGGTGGGCGAGCCGGACGTGCGCGTCGGGCATCATCGCCTTAAGGAACGGCTTGTCACGCTCCTTGGCCTTGCCGACCGGGGCACCCTCGCCCTTGTCGCGCCCGAAGATGTCCTCCTGCTCCTGCAGCGAGGTGCGGTCCCATGTCTCGATGTGCATCCGGATACGGCGGGCGACCAGGTAGGAGCCGCCGTTCATCCACTCGGGGCCGTCGGCGGAGTCCACCCACACGAACTTCTTCAGCCGGTCGGTCTCCGTGCCCGCGATGTTGCGGGTGCCGTCCTTGAAGCCCATCAGGTTGCGCGGGGTCTGCGCGTCCGGCGTGGTCGAGGACGTCTTGCCGAAGCCGAGCTGCGACCAGCGGATGACGACCTTGCCGAAGCCGATCCGGGCCAGGTTGCGGATCGCGTGCACGGCGACCTGCGGATCGTCCGCGCAGGCCTGCACGCACAGGTCGCCGCCGCTGCGGTTCTTGTCGAGGTTGTCGCCGGCGAACTGGGGCAGGTCCACCAGGGCCTTCGGCCGTCGGTCAGCGAGGTCGAACCTGTCGAACAGGCTGGGCCCGAAGCCGATCGTCAGGGTCAGCCGTGACGGCTTCAGCCCCAGCGCCTCCCCGGTGTCGTCCGGCGGAGCCTCGGCGAGCCCGCCGTACGCGCCCTCGCCGACCGCGTGTCCGGCGGTCATCCTCCGCGCGGCCTCGGTCCAGTCCTTCAGCATCTGGACGAACTCGGCGCGGTCCTCGGTGGTCACGTCGAACGCGGCGAAGTGCAGTCGGTCCTGCACCGGCGTGGCGATGCCGGCCTGGTGGGCGCCGTGGAAGGGGACCGCGGCGCCCGTCTCGGCGCCGACCGGGTCCGCGTCGTCGGTGGACTCGCCGGTGCGCGTCATCGCCACCGCGCCACCGGCCGTGACGGCGCCGAGCGCGAGCCCGGCACCACCCCAGCCGATCAGCGCGCGCCGGGAGGGCGCGGCGGTTTCCTGGGTGTCGTCCGTCATGCCGGTGTCCCCTGCTCCACTGTTCCTGCTCCCTACTTCGCGACGGCGGCGGCCAGCTTGGACAGCGGCTCGGCGAGCGCGTTCACCGCGTCCGACAGCTTCTTGCGGTCCGCCTCGGCGACCTTGTCGTACGAGACGAAGTCGTAGGACGACGGGTCCGCGCGGTACTTGTCCAGCAGCGTGTTCAGCGCGGCGAACTGCTTGTCCAGCGAGGTGACCAGCGTCGCGTCGTTCTCCTTGGCGACCGGCTTCAGCAGCTCGTACGACTTCTCGGCGCCCTCGACGTTGGCCTTGAAGTCGACGAGGTCGGTGTGCGAGTAGCGCTCCTCCTCGCCCGTGACCTTGCCGGTGGCGACCTCGTCGAGGAGTTCCTTGGCGCCGTTGGCCATGGAGGTCGGCGTGATGTCGGCCTTGCCGACCCGCTTCTGCCAGTCCGTCAGGTCGGTGATGAGCTGGCCGGCGAGGGTCTTCTCGGTGGCGCCGATCTTCTTGTCCTGCCACAGGGCCTTCTCCAGCCGGTGCCAGCCGGTCCACTTCTGGCCGTCCTCCAGGCCGTCCGCGCGGACGTCGACCTTCGGGTCGATGTCGCCGAAGGACTCCGCGACCGGCTCGGTGCGCTCCCAGCCGATCCGGGAGGGCGCGTAGGCCTTCTTCGCGGCCTCGACATCGCCGTCCTTGACCGCCTTGGCGAACGCCTCGGCCTTGGGCAGGGTCTCGTCGGCCTGGTCCTGCGCGTAGGTGCGGTAGGCGGCGACGGCCTTGTCCAGGCGGGGGTCGCGCTTGACGGCCTTGCCGCCGGTGGCCTTGACGTCCTGGCGGATGCCGGTGCCCTTCATGCCGGGCTTGCAGGCGATCCGGTAGTCGCCCGCCTTCACCTCCGCGGTGACCTTCTGCTTGGTGCCGGGGCCGATGTTCTCCCGCTCGGTGACGATCCGGTCGTCCGGGAAGAGGACGTAGACCTCGGTGACCTTGGAGCCCTTGTTCTCGATGGCGATCTCGACGTGCCCGGCCGGGAACTCCTTCTTGGAGACCTCGCACTTGCTGTCGGTGGCGGTCACGTTGATCACGCGGTCACCCTCGGAGCTACCCTTCTCGGTGCACCCCGTGACGGCGGTCAGAGCCGCCACGGCGGCGGTGGCGGTGACGACGGAGAGTCTGGCGGCGCGCATTCGGGCTCCCGGTGTCTGGCTGAAAAATCACGTGACGGGGCTCACAAGGATTGGTGAGGCTCACCTAACTTAACCGAGCCTTACCTGCGTGATACCCCCATGTGCCGTGATTCAGCTCTCATAGACGCTGTAAGGGCACGACTCGATCACGGAGGCTCAAAACAGACGTCAAGGGAAAGTCAAAGGAGATTCAAAGATTCCGCTTCGCGGGCAGCGGAAGCGTGCTCGCGCACGCGCCGCTCAGGGCACAATTTTCCGCGTGACTGACTACGACGTACTCCGCGTCTTCTGCGGAGCGAACGGCGGATACGGCAACGAACTCGGTGTCGTCCGCGAGGGCTCCGTCCTGCCCGACCCGGCCGAGCGGCAGGAGCTCGCCGCGAAACTCGGCTTCAGCGAGACCGTGTTCGTGGACGACCCCGAGCGCGGGGTGATCGACATCTACACGCCGACCCTGCGCCTGCCGTTCGCCGGCCACCCCTGCGTCGGCACCGCCTGGCTGCTCGACGTGCCCGAACTGGTCACCCCGGCCGGAGTCGTGGGCACCCGCCTGGACGGTGAGTTCAGCTGGATCGAGGCGCGGGCCGAGTGGGCCCCGCCGCGCACCCTGCGCCAGTACGCCACGGCCGCCGAAGTAGACGACCTGACCGTCCCGCCGCCGGGGGAGTGGGTGTACGCCTGGGCCTGGGAGGACGAGTCCGCCGGAAGGGTCCGGGCCCGTGGCTTCCCGGGCCGCGACGACGGCATCGACGAGGACGAGGCGACCGGCGCGGCGGCCCTGCTCCTCACCGACCGGCTGGGCCGCGCCCTGAACATCACGCAGGGCGCGGGTTCGCAGATCCTCACCGCCCCGCAGCCCGGGGGATGGGTGGAGGTCGGCGGTCGCGTGCGCCTGGAGCGGTGACCGGGGCGGCGGGCGGTGGCGGACAGGAAAAGAAGCCCGCCCTCCGAAGAGAGCGGGCTCGGCAGGACGTGACAGGGCTACGGCAGGGCTACGGCAGTGTGAGGATCTCCGCCCCTGACTCCGTCACCACCAGCGTGTGCTCGAACTGGGCCGTCCGCCGGCGGTCCCTCGTCACGACCGTCCAGCCGTCGTCCCACATGTCGTACTCGTGCGTCCCGAGCGTCAGCATCGGCTCGATCGTGAAGGTCATCCCGGTGCGGATCACGGTCGTCGCGTGCGGGCTGTCGTAGTGCGGGACGATCAGGCCCGAGTGGAAGGACGAGTTGATCCCGTGGCCGGTGAAGTCCCGGACCACGCCGTACCCGAACCGCTTCGCGTACGACTCGATGACCCGGCCGATGATGTTGATCTGGCGGCCGGGCCGGACCGCCTTGATCGCCCGGTCGAGGGACTCCCGGGTCCGCTCCACCAGCAGCCGGCTCTCCTCGTCGACATCACCGACCAGGTACGTGGCGTTGTTGTCGCCGTGCACCCCACCGATGTACGCCGTCACGTCCAGGTTGACGATGTCGCCGTCCCGCAGCACCGTCGAGTCCGGGATGCCGTGGCAGATCACCTCGTTGACGCTGGTGCACAGGGACTTCGGGAAGCCGCGGTAGCCCAACGTGGAGGGGTAGGCACCGTGGTCGCACATGTAGTCGTGCGCCACCTTGTCCAGCTCGTCGGTGGTGACCCCCGGCGCGATCAGCTTCGCGGCCTCGGCCATCGCCCGGGCGGCGATCCGGCCCGCGAGGCGCATCGCCTCGATCGTCTCGGGCGTCTGCACCTCCGGTCCGGTGTACGGCGTCGGCGCCGGCTTGCCGACGTACTCGGGCCGGCGGATGTTTCCGGGTACGGAACGGGTGGGAGACAGCTCCCCTGGTACGAGCAGCGACTGGCCAGACATGCCAGCGAGTCTAACCAGCGGGCATGGGGGAACATGTCGATGGCGAGAGGAGCAGGTCATGCCCTTGTTCAAGAAGCGCACGGTCGGAAAGCCCGGCGAGTGGTACTACTGCCTGGAGCACCAGAAGGTCGAGGAGGGGCCGGAGTGCCCCGCCAAGGACCGTTTCGGGCCGTACGCCTCCCGTCAGGAGGCCGAGCACGCGATGCGGACCGCCCGGGAGCGCAACCTGGAGTGGGAGAACGACCCCAAGTGGCACGACGCCCCGGCGGCGGGCCGGGACGACGACTGACCCTTCCGGCTAGGCGGCCTCGGCCGGTGCGGCTGCCCCGCGCTGTTCACGCAGCCGCACCGCGTGCTCGTTCGTCCGCACGTCGTACGTCATCAGCTTCGGCAGGCACAGGGCCAGCAGCCCGACCGCGCCCACACAGAGCAGCCCGCCCGACCAGATGGCCGACCGCACCCCCAGCCAGGCCGCGAAACCACCGGTCCGCGCCTGGCCGAGCGTCGGCCCCACCGAGTACGACAGCAGCTCGATACCGGCGAGCCGGCCGCGTAGCTCGTCCGGGATCGTCTGGTTCCACATGGCCGCGCGGAAGATGCCGCTGACCATGTCGCAGCCGCCGGCGAGGGTCAGGAACAGCAGCACCAGCCATACGTTGCCGACCAGCCCGGCGGCCGCGATCGCCAGGCCCCACAGCGCGGCCGACAACACCACCATCCGCCCGTGCCGCTGGATCCGCGAGGTCCAGCCGCTGGTCAGGCTCACCAGCATCGCCCCGGCCGGGACCGCCGCGTACATCAGGCCGAGCGACCACTCGGCGTCCAACTCGTCGGCGAGGAACGGCAGTACGGCGAGCGGCATCGCCAGGAACATCGCCGCGAGGTCGACGGCATAGGTGCCGAGCAGCTCCTTGCGGCCCCACGCGTAGCGGGCACCCTCGGCGATGGCCCGGAGCGAGGGCTTCGCCGCCTCGTGGGAGGCGGGGGAGGCGGCGATGCGCACGACCAGGAACACGGAGACGACGAAGGTGGCGACGTCGGCCGCGTACGCCCAGCCGAGACCCGCGTACGCGACGACCACACCCGCCACGGCCGGACCCGCGACCCCGCCGACCGTCCAGCGCAGGGAGTTCAGCGAGGCCGCCGCCGGCATCTGGTCATGGGCCACGATCCGCGGCCACAGCGAGTCGAGCGCGGGCCGCTGCACGGAGAAGAGGGCGGAGGACAGCGCGGCGACGACATACACCGGCCAGACGGCGGGCGCCGGCATCAGGGCGTTCAGCAGGAGTACGGCGGAGAGCAGGCCTTGCCCGGCCTCCGTCCACACGATCAGCTTCCGCTTGTCCCAGGCGTCCGCGAGAGCCCCGCCGTACAGCCCGAACACCACCAGCGGCACCAACTCCACCGCCCCGATCGCCCCCACCGCGGCGGCCGACCCGGTCAGCTCCTTCAGCTGCACCGGAAGCGCGACGAACGTCAGGAACGTCCCGAAGTTCGAGATCAGCCCCGAGAACCACAGCCGCCGGAAGTCGATGGACGCCCGCCAGGGAGCGAGATCGGGGAGGAAGGCGCGGAGCCCGGAAGGCGGGGCGTCGACGGGAACGGGAGGCGTGGGGGAGTCATCGGTCACGAGGGGTCATGGTCGGACGCGGGCTACGGACGGGCAACTGCTTTTCGCGGCACCGCACTTCGGGGTGGCGGGCGCGGGTCACCAGCGGGCCGGAGGTGGTGCCGTCAGTTCGTCCGCCAGCCGGGACAACCTGTCCCTAAAACGCCGGCGCCCCCGTGCGGGAGACGGCACCGCGTTCTCCCCGGCCGCCGCGCTCACCAGGTGCTGCACGGTGTCCAGGTCCAGCTCCGCCCCGTCCGGCACGGCCAGCGCCTCGTGCGCCATCGCCGCCAGCTCGCCCGCGCCGCCACCCTCGCCCCCGCCGCCCAGCGCCAGTACCGTCGCACCGGCCCGGCGGGCGTCGTTGATCCCCTCGAGCAGCGAAGCCCCCGGTTCCGTCGGGGACACCACGAGCAGCGTCTCACCCCGCCGTGCCGCGGCCAGTCTCCCGGGCCCGACCGCCAGATGGGCCGGATCCGAGGGGCGCGCGTCATGTCGTACGAGAGTCGGGGCCAGCTCCGGCGTCCCCGACCACGCCGCCTCGTCGACCAGATGGGCCGCGAGATGCCACGGCTCGTACTCCGGACCGCCCACGAGCAGCAGCCCCCCGCCGTGCGACACCACGGACCCGCGCAGCGCCCCCGCGAACCGCCGTGTGGCCCCCAACCACTCGGTCCCGGCGAGCACTTCGCGCAGCAATGCGACCCGTACGGCATCCATACGACCGCATCCTGCCGCAATCGACCGTTCGTGACCCCCGGTTCACCCCGAATTCGCCCCCTTGGGGAAGACCGTGAGGAGCGTCCTCCGGCGGGTCCCCGTGACGCGGCTCACCTGACCGATCGAGGCGAGCGGGGCGGACGTAAAGTCGGGCCATGACCTCTACCGACACCGACAGTGCACAGAAGGCCCCCGCCAAGGACCCCTGGGACCTTCCCGACGTCTCAGGGCTCGTCGTCGGCGTGCTCGGCGGCACCGGCCCGCAGGGCAAGGGCCTCGCCTACCGGCTCGCCAGGGCCGGCCAGAAGGTGATCATCGGCTCGCGCGCCGCCGACCGCGCCGAGGCGGCCGCCGGGGAACTCGGGTACGGCGTCGAGGGCGCCGACAACGCCGACACCGCCCGCCGCAGCGACATCGTGATCGTCGCCGTGCCCTGGGACGGCCACGCCAAGACCCTGGAGTCCCTGCGCGAGGAACTGGCCGGCAAGCTCGTCGTGGACTGTGTCAACCCGCTCGGTTTCGACAAGAAGGGCGCCTACGCGCTCAAGCCGGAGGAGGGCAGCGCCGCCGAGCAGGCCGCCGCCCTGCTGCCCGACTCCCGGGTCGCCGCCGCCTTCCACCACCTGTCGGCGGTCCTCCTCCAGGACCCGGAGATCGACGAGATCGACACGGACGTCATGGTCCTGGGCGAGGAGCGCGCCGACGTGGAGATCGTCCAGGCACTGGCCGGCCGGATCCCCGGCATGCGCGGTGTCTTCGCCGGCCGCCTGCGCAACGCCCACCAGGTCGAGTCGCTGGTCGCGAACCTGATCTCGGTGAACCGCCGCTACAAGGCGCACGCGGGGCTGCGGGTCACGGACGTGTGAGGCGATGGGGGACACTGGTCGAACCCGGCCCGTGTCCCCCGACAGGAGAATCCCCGCATGCCCCGCCTGGCCCTCTACGCCCTTGTCGTCTGCGTGCTCGCCGTCGCCGCGGCGGTCGTCTCCTTCGCGCGGGGCAACCTCCTCGGGATCGTGTGGGTGCTGATCGCGGGTCTCTCGTCCAACATGTGCTGGTACTACCTGAAGCGTGAGAAGGACCGGAAGTCCGTCACCGGCTGACCGAACAGAACTCGTTCGTGCCCTGCCAGAAGCGGTAGGACTCCTGCCCGCAGTACGTGTCCAGGTCGCTGATCCCGAGGCTCTTCAGGATCGCGTCGATCACGTCGAAGAACGCGCTGTTGACCGCCGGCAGCCACAGCAGCGCGAACACGAACAGCAGGCCGAACGGCGCGAACGGCTCCACCTGACGCTTGATCTTGTACGACAGCCAGGGCTCGATGACCCCGTAGCCGTCCAGGCCCGGCACCGGCAGGAAGTTCAGGAGCGCGGCCGAGACCTGGAGCAGGGCGAGGAAGGCCAGCGCGAACCGGAAGTCCGACGGCACCCCGTCCAGCGCGTCCAGCCAGAACGGGGCCGTGCACACGATCGCGAACAGGACGTTGGTCAGCGGACCGGCCGCCGAGATCAGGCTGTGCCGCCAGCGCCCCCGGATCCGCCCCCGCTCGATGAAGACGGCACCACCGGGCAGCCCGATACCGCCCATGATCACGAAGATCACCGGGAGCACGATGCTGAGCAGGGCGTGCGTGTACTTCAGTGGGTTCAGCGTGAGATAGCCCTTCGCGCCCACTGAGATGTCACCGCTGTGCAGGGCGGTGCGGGCGTGCGCGTATTCGTGCAGGCACAGGGAAACGATCCACGCGGCTGTCACGAACAGGAACACGGCCACACCAGGCTGCTCCGCGAAGCCGGTCCAGGTGGCCCAGCCGGTCACCGCCGTGACGGCTAGGATCCCGAGGAAGACGGGGCTGATCCGCCGGTCGCTGTGGCGGGTGGTGGCGGTGGTCATGGGGCTCCCTGGACAGTCGTGCACGCAGTGGGACTGCCCGACCGTACCGGGCGTACGGGGAGAACGTCTCGGAGTCCCCCCGGGGTTCCGGAAGAGCCGGTCCCACCCGGTCCCACCCCTTCCCGCCCGACCACGCCTGCCGCGTCCCCTGCCGCTTGACCACCTCTGTACCCGCCGCGCCGCGGAAACCCCGTGACCGGCCGCGACGCCACCGGAGACAATGGACCCCGTGCGCTACCGCATTCTCGGCACCACCCAGATACTTCGCCCCGACGGCA
This sequence comes from Streptomyces sp. NPDC050997, assembly GCF_040660135.1. NCBI lineage: Bacteria > Bacillati > Actinomycetota > Actinomycetes > Kitasatosporales > Streptomycetaceae > Streptomyces > Streptomyces sp. NPDC050997. The sequence continues at coordinate 26,086 of NZ_JBFAGK010000011.1, read as the reverse complement.
CCTCCGTCCCGGTCGGCGGGGCGCGGCTTCGCGCGCTGCTGACCGTTCTCGCCCTGCGGCCCGGCCGCACCGTACCCGCGAGCCTTCTGGTGGACGAGGTGTGGGACGGCGACCCGCCCGCCGACGCGACCGGCGCGCTGCAGGCGCTGGTGGGCCGGCTGCGCCGGTCGATCGGCGCGGAGGCGGTCGCCTCGGTGGACGGCGGCTACCGACTCACCGCCCCACCGGACGACATCGACCTGCACCGTTTCGAGCGGCTGGCCGGCGACGGCACCCGGGCGCTGGCCGACGACGACCCCGCCAAGGCGGCCGTCGTCCTCGACGACGCCCTCGCCCTGTGGCGCGGCCCCGCCCTCGCCGACCTCCCCGACCGCACCGCCGAGGCCGCCCGCTGGGAGACCCGGCGTCTCGACGTGCTGCGCGCCCGCCACACCGCCGCCCTCGCCCTCGGCCACGCCGACCAGTCCCTGCCCGAACTGACCGCGCTGTGCGACAGCCACCCCCTGGACGAGTCCCTCCAGACCCTCCGCCTGCGCGCCCTGCGCGACGCCGGCCGCAGGGCGGAGGCCCTGGCCGCCTACGAGGACGTACGACAACTCCTTGCCGACCAACTCGGGACCGACCCGGGACCGGAACTCCGCTCCCTGCACGGCGAGTTGCTCCGCTCCGACGAGAGCGCCCAACCCGGACGCGACGGGCGGGAATCGGGACGCGGCGGAGGAGACCCCATGCACGGTGGAGAGCCCGGGCGCGGCGGGGGGCATCCCGGGCACGTCGGGGGACGGCCCGCGCATGGCGGAGATGGCTCCGCGCACGGTGGCCCCGGCCACGACGGAGACGGCCACGGCGGAGACGGCCACGGCGGAGACGGCCACGGCGGAGACGGCCACGGCGGAGACGGCGGGAGCGTGCCCGGCTCCGGCATACCCGCCCGGGCCTTCGGCTCCCGCGCCCCGGGCACCGCAGCGTCGGCTCCGCACGAGCAGGGCTCGCATGACCAGGGCCCGCATGACCAGGGCCCGCATGACCAGGGCCCGCATGACCAGGGCCCGCATGACCGTGACCCGCATGACCAGGGCTCGCCGGACCAGGACCCGCACGACCGGGGTCAGCAAGCGTCCGGCGTGCATGGTTCGGCTGGCCCGTGGCCGGGCGCCACGGCCCCCGCCGCCGACGGGGACAGCTCCTCCTACGCCCCGGGAGCCCCAGTCTCCGGTCCTCGCGGCCCCGGTCCCGCCGGGCCGGGTTCAGTCGGGTCGGCCGCCACCACCGCCGGCGGCACCGGCACCGGCAGTCGTAGCCACAGCCCCGGCCCTCACGCCACCGCCGTCGGCGCCCCCGCGCCCCCGCCCCCCGGTAACCTCCGCGCCCGCCTCACCTCCTTCGTCGGCAGGGAGGGGGATATCGCGGACGTTCGGGGGGACCTCGCGGGGGCCCGGCTCGTCACTCTGCTCGGGCCTGGTGGGGCGGGGAAGACGCGGCTGTCGCAGGAGGTCGCCGAGACCGTCCGGGACGCGGCTCGGGACGGGGTGTGGCTGGCCGAGCTGGCGCCCGTGGACGACCCGGACGCCGTACCGGAGGCCGTACTCACCGCCGTGGGAGCGCGCGAGACCGTGCTGTACGGCGCCGGCGCCGAGGCGATGCGGGCCGGGGCGGAGCGGCACGACGACCCCGTCGACCGGCTGGCCGAGCACTGCGGCAGGCGGCACATGCTGATCATCCTCGACAACTGTGAGCACGTCGTCGAGGCGGCGGCCCGGCTCGCCGGAGAGCTGCTGGAGCGCTGCCCTGGCCTGACGATCCTGGCCACCAGCCGTGAACCCCTCGGCGTACCGGGGGAGTTGCTGCGACCGGTGGAGCCCCTGCCCGAGCCGGTCGCGCTGAGGCTGCTCGCCGAGCGGGGCGCTGCGGCCCGGCCCGGCTTCCGTGTCGAGGACGATCCGGACGCCGGCGCGGAGATCTGCCGGCGCCTGGACGGACTGCCCCTCGCCATCGAGCTCGCGGCTGCCCGCCTCCGCATGTTGACGCCACGTCAGATCGCCGACCGGCTCGACGACCGCTTCCGTCTGCTCACCTCCGGCAGCCGCACCGTCCTGCCCCGCCAGCAGACCCTCAGGGCCGTCGTCGACTGGTCCTGGGGCCTGTTGGACGAGGCCGAACGGGACGTACTGTGCCGGCTGTCCGTCTTCGCGGGCGGCTGCGATCTCGCCGCCGCCGAGGTGGTCTGCGGCCCGGACGCCTTCGAGGCGCTCGGCTCACTCGTCGACAAGTCCCTGGTCGTGGCGGCGCCTTCGGGCACGGGCGAGATGCGCTACCGGCTCCTGGAGACCGTCGCCGAGTACGCGGGTGAACGGCTCGACGAGGCCGGCGCACGGGAGCGGACCGAGCACGTCCATCTGACCTACTACCGCGAACTCGCCCGCACCACCGACCCGTTGCTGCGCGGCCCCGGTCAACTCGCCGCCATCGAGCGGCTGGAGCTCGAGTACGAGAACCTGCGCACCGCCCTGCGCCACGCCGTCGCCCTCCGTGACGAGCAGGAGAGCATATGTCTGATCCTGTCGCTGGCCAGGTACTGGCAGATGCGCGACGCGCGCATAGAGGCCCGCAACTGGTCCCGGGAGGTGCAGACCCTCGGCCCTGACCCCTTCGCCGAGCCCGTCCGCCCCGCCGCCCCGCTGTGGGAACGCTGCACGGACACCCCGCCCCCGTGGACCGGCGAGGTCCTCGCCGAGGCCCGGCGCGGTATTCATCTCGTCCATCTGGCCTGTATGGACACCGAGTTGGGCGCCTGGCAGACCCCGCGGGCGCAGGCGAAGCTGCGTGCCATCGCCCAGACCTATGAGCCCGGACTTCCGCAGACCTGCCGCAGTCCCGGTTCCCTCTGGTTCTTCGCCGTCATGCTCTCCGGTGACACGGACCGGCTGTTCGAGGTCATTGACGCCACCGTCCGCACCTGCCGGGCGACGCCCGGCTATGAGTGGGAGCTCGCCGCCGCCCTGCAGATGCGCGCCAACCTGCTCGCGAACCGCAGCGACATGGCGGGCGAGGCGTCCCGCGACGCCCAAGAGGCGCTGGAGATCTACCGGGGCATCGGTGACGTGTGGGGTATTGCCGAGGCGCTCGCCGCGCGCGGCGAGGCACACGAGAAGCAGGGCGATTACCAGCGGGCCGCGGCCGACTACGAGGCGGCGATCGAGCACGCCGAAGGGCTCGGCGCACATGCCCAGGTGGCGGTGCTGAACGCCCGGCTGGGCAGTGCGTTGGTGGAGGGGGGCGAGTTCGAGCGCGGCGAGCGCCTGCTGCGTGACGTGATCGAACTCAAGAACGGCACCGGCAACGAGGCGATGCCCGCCGCCCGGCTCTTCCTCGTGGGCAGGCTCGGCATGACCGACCGGGTTCCCGAGGCGCGCGAACAACTACGGTTGCTGCGCGAGGAGTTCAGCATCTCCCACTTCGCCGTCTTCGACGCCTTCCTCCTCGGCGCGGAGGCCTGGCTGGAGGCGGTCGACGGCCGTTACGACAAGTCTCTGGAAGCGGTGCGGAAGGCGCTGGAGCAGGCGGGCGACCCGCTGTCCGAGACCATCGCCCCGTCCATGCGCTCCGGGTTCCTCACCATCGCCGCGACCGCCCTGTCCGGCGTCGACGGCGGCCGCCGCGCCCGCGACGCCGCCCGTTGTCTTGGTGCCGCCGACGCGCTGCTGCCGCCGCGCCATGTCGCCTCGTCCATGGAGCGCGAGGCGTATCGGCGGGCTGTCGAGGCGGCCCGCGCCGCACTCGGCGACGAGGCGTACGACGCGGGATACGCCGAAGGCGGTGGCCTCTCCGCCGCGGAGGCCACCGCCCTGGTCTGACACGCTCTGGTCTGACGCGTCCTGGTCTGGGACGCCCTGGTCCGACCCGCCCCGGTCACGGAGCCCGCGGTCAGCTCTTGGTGCGGAATTTGTAGATCGCGACCGGCGCCATCACCGCCGTGATCGCCACCGACCAGCCCAGCGTCACCCACAGATCGTGCGCGACCGGGCCGCCCACCATCAGTCCGCGCGACGCGTCCGCGAGCGTGGACAGCGGGTTGTAGTCGGTGAAGGCCTGCAGCCAGCCCGGCATCGACTGCGTCGGCGCGAAGATCGACGAGCCGAACTGCAGCGGGAACAGCACCAGGAAGCCCATCGCCTGCACGGACTGCGCGTTCTTCAGGATCACGCCCAGGGTGAGAAACACCCACATGATCGACGAGGCGAACACCGCGGACAGGCCCACGGCGGCCAGGAGACCGCCCCAGTGGTTGATGTCGAAACCGACCAGGACGGCGACGATCATCAGCACGGCGGTCGCGAACAGCATCCGCGTCAGCTCCACCGAGATCTTCGCGAACAGCACCGAGCCGCGCCCGATCGGCAGGGAGCGGAAGCGGTCCATGACACCGGAGTTGAAGTCCTGGCTGAACCCGGTGCCGACGCCCTGGGACAGCGTCATGCTCATCATCGCGATCATGCCGGGGATCACGTACTGCACGTACCCGTCCTGTCCGCCGCCCAGGGCCTGCCCGATCGAGCCGCCGAAGACGTACACGAACAGCAGGGTGAAGACGATGGGCATCAGCAGCGCGTCGAACATCGACTCGGGATCCTGGCGGATCCACAGCAGGTTGCGGCGGATCAGCGCGCCCGTGTGGCGCAGGTGGCCACGCAGCGGGATACGGGCGTCGGCGTCGGTTGTCGGGGTGGCGGTCGCGGCGCTCATACGGCGACCTCCTCGCGGGTCTCGGTGGGCATGGTGTCCTGCGGGGCACTGGCGCGGTGGCCGGTGAGGGACAGGAACACCTCGTCCAGGCTGGGGAGTTCGGTGCTGATGGAGGAGAGGGTGATACCGCGCGCGGTGACCGCGCCGACCACGGCGGTCAGTTGCTCGTCGTTGAGGATCGGCACCAGGACGGTCCCGCTGTCGGCGTCCACGGTGGTGGTCGCCAGGCCCGTGATGCCGAGGTCGTCCAACGCGGCGGCGAGCGGACGCAGTTGTACCGGATCGGCGGGCCGGACCCGCAGCGTCCGGCCGCCGACCGTCGCCTTCAGCTCGTCGATGGCGCCGTTCGCGATGACCTTGCCGCGGTCCACGACGGTCAGCTCGGAGGCGAGCTGCTCGGCCTCCTCCATGTACTGCGTGGTCAGCAGGACCGTCACCCCGTCGCCGACCATGGCCTTGACCTCGGTCCACACCTCTTTGCGGGTACGCGGGTCGAGCCCGGTGGTCGGTTCGTCGAGGAACAGCACCTGCGGGCGCCCGATCATGGAGGCGGCGAGGTCGAGCCGCCGCCGCATACCGCCCGAGTACGTGCTCGCGGGCCGCTTGGCGGCATCGGTCAGCGAGAACCGCTCCAGCAGTTCGTCGGCGCGCGTGCGAGCGTCCTTGCGGGGCAGGTCGAGCAGCCGCCCGATCATGTAGAGGTTCTCCCACCCGGGGAGCTTCTCGTCGACCGAGGCGTACTGCCCGGTGAGCCCGATCACCCGGCGCAGCTGCCTCGGCTGCCGCACGACGTCGTATCCGGCGACGGTCGCCCGGCCGGCGTCGGGGGCGAGCAGGGTGGACAGGATGCGTACGAGGGTGGTCTTGCCGGCGCCGTTCGGACCGAGCACACCCATCACGGTGCCCTCGCGCACGTCCAGGTCGACGCCGTCCAGCGCCTTGGTCTCGCCGTAGTGCTTCACCATCCCCCGCACGGTGACGGCGTTGTTCCCGCCGCTGCGGTTCTTGTCGATTCGCGTCATGCCAAGGACGGTGTCAGGCACCGTCGACAAACCACCGACAGACCACCGACAGGGCTGTGCGGGCGCCTACAGGCCGCCGACAGCAGGCAGCCCGCCGACGGGGGAAGATCGGCGGGCTGCCGTGGTGCCGCAGTGGCTCAGTGGGCCTCAGGCCTCAAAACTCGGGCCTCAGGCCGCAACGCTCAGTGGACGGAGTGCTCCTCCAGCGGGAACGTTCCGCCGACCACGTCCTCCGCGAACGCCTTCACCGCGTTCCCCATGACCTCACGCAGGTTCGCGTACTGCTTCACGAACTTCGGCACCCGGCCACCCGTCAGCCCGAGCATGTCCGTCCACACCAGTACCTGGGCGTCGGTCTCGGGGCCGGCGCCGATGCCCACCGTCGGGATGTGCAGCACCCGGGTCACCTCGGCCGCCAGCTCCGCCGGAACCAGCTCCAGGACCACCGCGAACGCCCCGGCGTCCTGTACGGCCTTCGCGTCCCGCAGCAGCTGCTGGGCCGCCTCCTCGCCGCGCCCCTGGACGCGGTAGCCCATGGCGTTGACGGACTGGGGGGTGAGCCCGATGTGGGCCATCACCGGGATCCCGGACTCCACCAGCAGCTCGATCTGCCGGTGCGAGCGCTCGCCGCCCTCCAGCTTGACCGCCCCGACCCCGGCCTCCTTGACCAGCCGGGTCGCCGAGCGCAGCGCCTGCACCGGACCCTCCTGGTAGGAGCCGAAGGGCAGGTCGCCGACGATCAGGGCGCGCCGGGTGCCCCGTACGACCGCCGCGGAGAGCATGGTCATCTCGTCGAGGGTGACGGGCACGGTGGTCTCGTACCCCAGGTGACAGTTGCCCGCGGAGTCGCCGACCAGCATGACCGGGATGCCGGCCTCGTCGAACACGGACGCGGTCGTCGCGTCGTACGCGGTGAGCATGGGCCACTTCTCGCCCCGCTCCTTGGCGGCGGAGAGGTCGCGAATGGTGATGCGGCGGGTGCCCTTGCCCCCGTACAGCGTCTTGCCGCTGCTGTCGGGGGTGCTGTTCGGGGCAGGCTGGGCAGCCGAGAGCTGCGTCATGGCAACGGCTCCTTCAGTCATCTCGAGGCGCCCTGACGGCGTCCCCGGATCGTCTCCATGGTGGCACCTCGTGCCAGGGAGGGCCAGAGGGGGTCGGTGTGACCGTTCCGGCACGTAAGAGCTGGGTAAAAGATTTACAATACGAGACGGTTCCGTATCGAAATTGCCTTAGTCTCGACCGTATGACAACCGCAGTCCCTGACTCCCGCATACCGGAAGCGGTACACCGGCGCCGCTGGGCGATCCTCGGTGTGCTGATGCTGAGCCTGTTGATCGTGGTGCTCGACAACTCGATCCTGAACGTCGCGATCAAGACGATCTCGACCCCCGCCCCCACCGGCCTGGGCGCCACCCAGAGTGAGCTGGAGTGGGCGATCAACGCCTACACCCTGGTCTTCGCGGGGCTCCTCTTCAGTGCGGGCCTCCTCGGCGACCGGCTCGGCCGCAAGCGGGTCCTGCTCGGCGGCCTCCTCGTCTTCGGCATCGGCTCCGCCCTCGCCGCCACCTCCGGCTCGCCGGGCGAGCTGATCGCCTTCCGCGCGGTGATGGGTCTCGGCGCCGCCTTCGTCATGCCCGCCACCCTCGCCGTCCTCATGAACGTCTTCGAGCGCGAGGAGCAGCCCAAGGCCATCGGCATCTGGGCGGGCGGGGTCGGACTGGCCATCGCCATCGGCCCGATCACCGGCGGCGTCCTGCTCGACCACTTCTGGTGGGGCTCGGTCTTCCTCATCAACGTGCCGATCGTCATCGCCGCCCTCGCGCTGATGCTGTGGCTGGTGCCCGACTCCCGCGACCCGAACCCGGGCCGGATCGACCCCGTCGGCGTGGTGCTGTCCGTCGTCGGCCTGGTCCTGCTCGTCTACGGCATCATCAAGGGCGGCCAGCTCGCCGACTTCACCGACGCGACCGTCCTCGCGACCATCGGCGCCGGTCTGGCCGTCCTCGTCGCCTTCGTCGTGTTCGAGAAGCGCAGCGACCACCCGTCCATCGATGTCACCTACTTCAAGGACAAGGTGTTCTCGGCCGCGATCGCCGCGATCGCGCTGGTCTTCTTCGCGCTGATGGGCGTGACCTTCTTCTCGGTCTTCTACACCCAGAGCGTGCGCGGCTACTCCCCGCTGCAGACCGGTCTGCTGATGCTGCCGCTGGCCGCCGCCCAGCTGATCTTCGCGCCGCGTGCCCGGCTGGTGGTGGACCGCTTCGGATACCGGGCCACCACCACGGCCGGCATGCTGGTCATCGCCGCGATGCTGGCCGCGTTCGCCACCCTGGAGGCGGACACGCCGATCTGGCTCCTGGAGGTGGTCTTCTTCTTCATGGGCACCGGCATGGCGCACATCATGACCCCGGTCAGCGTCGTCATCATGCAGGCGCTGCCTCGCGAGAAGGCCGGCTCCGCCTCCGCGCTCAGCAACACCTTCCGCCAGGTCGGCGGCGCCCTCGGTATCGCCGTCCTCGGTTCGGTCCTGTCCACGGCGTACCGCGGCGGCATCGAGGACAGGCTCGGCTCGCTGCCCGCGGACCTGCGGCACACCGCGGGCGAGTCCATCGAGGCGACCCTGGGAGTCGCCGCCAAGCTCGGCCCGCGGGGCCAGGCCCTCATCGACCCGGCCAACGACGCGTTCCTGCACGCGATGCACGTCACCGCGCTGTGGGGAGCGGGGGTCGCGGTGGTCGGCGCGATCGTGGTGGCCGTATACCTTCCAGGGAAGCCGCCCGCCCCTCAGAAGGGCGAGGAGGAGCAGGAGTTGGTGGCGGCGGACTAGTGTCCTGCGCCTGAGATCCGTCGGTGGATCTGTCTCGTCTCGGCGGTCGGATTCCCGCCGCCGACCAGGCGTGTTGACCGTCCGCGGCTAAGCCGGAACTGCCTAGGAAGGTCCGGCGCAGGACACTGGTACCGCGGCCGGTTCCGGTCGGCCCGGCGGGTGGGCCGGCGCCGACCGGGGAGAATCAGCACAGCCCAGGAAAGGATGGAGCCCCGTGAGCGACGTGAGCGGTCTCGCCGACAGCCGACACCGGCAGGAGGGCCCGGCGCGGGGCCGCCCCCGGAGCGAGGCCGTGGAGCGCGCCATCCTCGAAGGGGTGGTGAAGCTCCTGGAGGAAGGCGTGCCGCTCGCGGAGTTGTCCATCGAGCGCATCGCCCGTACCGCGGGTGTGGGCAAGGCAACCATCTACCGTCGCTGGAGCGGCAAGGAGGAGCTCTTCGTCGACGTCATGCGCGCGGCCGAGCCGCCGGACCTCGAACTCCCCGGCACCTCGATGCGCGACGACCTCGTGGCCCTCCTGGAACAACTGCGTCAGCGTGGCCTGATGACCCGTTCGTCCGCGGTCCTGCACAACGTCTACGCCCAGATGAAGAGCAGCCCGAAGATCTGGGCCGCGTACCACGCGACGGTCGTCGAGCCGCGCCGCCGGCTCCAGGTCGAGGTCCTGCGCCGCGGGCAGGAGAGCGGCCAACTGCGCGCCGACCTGGACGTCGAGCTGATGAACGACCTGTTCGTCGGCCCCATGCTGCTGCGTACCGTGATGCACCCGGACGCCGACCTCCCGGAGGGCCTGTCGGAGCAGCTCGTCGACACGCTCCTCGAAGGACTGCGGCCGACGAGCTCACCACCCGTCAGTTCCTCGCCGACGTAGTCCGCATGTGCGTGTTTCGTCACAGAGCGCGCTTTCCCTCCCATGACCGGAACTGGCGTTGCCGACTTGTACGTCATCGTGCCCGTACGGCCGTCCCGGGGACGGACGGGAAAGGGCCGATCATCCCCTAGGGTCGTAGGACACGAGGGGCGAACGGTGTGCACGGCGGGCAGTGAGGCGACGGTATGGCGCAGCAGGCGTACATGACGGAGACGGACAACCAAGGCTCGGAGCCCGAGCCTCGGGGAACCCGGATCCGGCGCCTGATGAACCGGCTGGTGAACCGTCTGTTCGCCGGCTGGCGGGGCGACCGGCGGATCTGGCGCCGGGGCCTGGTGCTCACCGCCCTCGCGATACTGGTCGCCCTGATCATGCTGCTGCACGCGCAGATCCCGAACGCGATCGGCAACCTCGGCAGCCTCATCGAGACCTTCCTGCCCTGGCTGGGCGTGTGCGTCCCGGTGCTGCTGGTGCTCGCGGTGGTACGCAGGTCGGTGATCGCGCTGATCGCCGTGCTGTTCCCGGCGATCGTCTGGCTGAACCTCTTCGGCGGGCTGCTCGGCGACAAGGCGGGCACCGGCGGCGACCTCACCGTGGCCACGCACAACGTCAACGCCGACAACCCGGACCCCGCCGGCACCGCCCGTGACGTGGCCGCGTCCGGCGCGGACGTGGTGGCGCTGGAGGAGCTGAAGACCTCGGCGGTCCCGGTGTACGAGAAGGCGCTGGCGTCGACGTACAGGTACCACTCGGTGCAGGGCACGGTGGGCCTGTGGAGCAAGTACCCCATGACCGGTGTCAGGGCCGTCGACATCAAGCTCGGCTGGACGCGCGCCATGCGCGCCGCGGTGACAACGCCCGACGGGCAGGTCGCGGTGTACGTCGCCCATATGCCGTCGGTGCGGGTGAAGATCGAGGCCGGGTTCACGGCCCGGCAGCGGGACACGAGCGCGGACGCGCTGGGCGAGGCCATCGCCCACGAGAAGCTTGCGAAGGTCGTGCTGCTCGGTGACCTGAACGGCACGATGAACGACCGCGCGCTCAACGGCGTCACCGCCCAGATGCGCTCCACACAGGGGGCGGCGGGCAGCGGGTTCGGGTTCAGCTGGCCGGCCTCGTTCCCGATGGCGCGGATCGACCAGATCCTGGTCAAGGGGATCGAGCCCGAGAGCTCGTGGACGCTGCAGGCGACCGGGAGCGACCATCTGCCGGTCGCGGCACGTGTGAGCGTCGACACGTCGTCCTGACCGGGACGACTGGAATAGCGGGCCCGGGCGGCTTTGTTCCGTACTTGAACATAAGAAACAGCAAGACGTACGGAACTCTGCTCTCCCTTTGAAAGGCAATGGTCCCTTCATGCCCCTGGCCCTGCTCGCCCTTGCCGTGGGCGCCTTCGGCATCGGTACGACCGAGTTCGTGATGATGGGCCTGCTGCCCGACGTCGCGGACGATCTGCACATCTCGATCCCCGTCGCCGGACATCTGGTCTCGTCGTACGCGCTCGGTGTGGTGATCGGCGCGCCGCTGCTGGCCGCGGTCACCTCGCGCATGCCCCGCCGCAAGGTCCTGATCGGCCTGATGGCGCTGTTCGTGGCGGGCAGCGTGCTCTCCGCGTTCGCGCCCGACTACCACTGGCTGCTGGCGGCGCGCTTCGTCAGCGGTCTTCCGCACGGCGCCTTCTTCGGCGTGGGCGCCGTCGTCGCCACGAACATGGTGGCGCCGGAGCGCAAGGCCCGCTCGGTGTCCCTGATGTTCCTGGGCCTGACGGTCGCCAACGTCGCGGGCGTCCCCGTGGCCACGCTCATGGGGCAGCACCTGGGCTGGCGGGCCACGTTCCTCGGGGTCGGCTCGATCGGTCTGGTGGCGATAGCCTCGCTGGCCCTGCTGATCCCGCACGACCGGACGGCGGCCGCCGAATCGGGCCTGCGCGGCGAACTCGCGGCGCTGAAGTCCCTCCCCGTCTGGCTGGCGCTCGGTACGACCGTCGCCGGCTTCGGCGCCCTCTTCGCCGCGTACAGCTACATCACGCCGATGCTGACCGACGCCGCCGGGTACGCCGACTCCAGCGTGACGCTGCTGCTGGCGCTGTTCGGTGTCGGCGCGACCGCGGGCAACCTGCTGGGCGGCCGGCTGGCCGACCACTCGCTGCGGGGCACGCTGTTCGGAGGCCTGGTGTCGCTGGTGGTGGTGCTGGCGGTGTTCCCGGTGCTGATGAGCACGGCGTGGAGCGCGGCCGTGGCGGTCGTGCTGCTCGGCTCGGCGGCGTTCGTCACCGGTTCCCCGCTCCAGCTGATGGTCATGGAGAAGGCGTCGGCGGCCCCGTCCCTGGCGTCCTCCGCCAACCAGGCCGCGTTCAACATGGCGAACGCCGGCGGCGCGTGGATCGGCGGCGTCGCACTGGCCGCCGGCTTCGGCGTGACGTCTCCGGCGACGGCCGGCGCGGCCCTGGCCGTGCTCGGACTGGCGGTGGCCGGCGCGGCGTACGCCGTGGACCGCCGCCGGACCCCCGTGAGCGGCCGGGAACGCGTGGTCGCCTCCCACGTCCCGCAGGACCTGGAGGCGGCGCGGTACTGAGCCGCACGTTCCATCCATGCCGGGCGGCGCCGCGACGGCGGCCGACCCGACAGTGAAACGCCTCGGGGCCGACAGTCGAACGACTGTCGGCCCCGAGGCGTTTCGATCAGCGACGCATGCGATCAGCGGCAGACCCGCCGTGGTCAGCGGCAGACCCGCCGTGGCCTGCGCCTACAGCACCGGCAAGCTCTTCCGCAGCTCGAACGCGGTGACCTCGGACCGGTACTCCTCCCACTCCTGCCGCTTGTTGCGCAGGAAGAAGTCGAAGACGTGCTCGCCGAGGGTCTCGGCGACCAGGTCGCTGCGTTCCATCAGGGAGAGTGCCTCGCCCAGGTTCTGGGGCAGCGGCTCGATGCCCATCGCGCGGCGTTCGGCGTCGGAGAGGGCCCAGACGTCGTCCTCGGCGCCCGGGGGAAGCTCGTAGCCCTCCTCGACGCCCTTGAGGCCGGCGGCCAGGAGGACCGCGTACGCCAGGTACGGGTTGGCGCCGGAGTCGATGGAGCGGACCTCGATGCGGGCCGAGCCGGTCTTGCCGGGCTTGTACATCGGGACCCGGACCAGGGCGGAGCGGTTGTTGTGGCCCCAGCAGATGTACGAGGGGGCCTCGCCGCCGGCGCCCGCGGTGCGCTCGGTGCCGCCCCAGATGCGCTTGTAGGAGTTCACCCACTGGTTGGTGACGGCCGAGATCTCCGCCGCGTGCCGGAGCAGACCGGCGATGAAGGAGCGCCCGACCTTCGAGAGCTGGTACTCCGAGCCCGACTCGTAGAACGCGTTGCGGTCACCCTCGAACAACGACAGGTGCGTGTGCATGCCGGAGCCCGGGTGCTCGGAGAACGGCTTCGGCATGAAGGTCGCCTGGACCCCCTGCTCCAGCGCGACCTGCTTCATGACCAGGCGGAACGTCATGATGTTGTCGGCTGTGGAGAGCGCGTCGGCATAGCGGAGGTCGATCTCCTGCTGGCCGGGGGCGCCCTCGTGATGGGAGAACTCGACCGAGATGCCCATCGACTCCAGCATGGTGATCGCCTGACGGCGGAAGTCCATGCCGATGTTCTGCGGGGTGTGGTCGAAGTAACCCGAGTTGTCGGCCGGTGTCGGGCGCGAGCCGTCCAGCGGGCGGTCCTTCAGCAGGAAGAACTCGATCTCCGGGTGGGTGTAGAAGGTGAAGCCCAGGTCGGAGGTGCGGGCCAGGGCGCGCTTGAGCACGTACCGCGGATCCGCGAAGGACGGGGAGCCGTCCGGCATGAGGATGTCGCAGAACATCCGGGCGGTGCCGGGGGCCTCCGCGCGCCAGGGCAGGACCTGGAAGGACGAGGGGTCCGGCTTGGCGATCATGTCGGACTCGTAGACCCGGGCGAAGCCCTCGATCGCGGAGCCGTCGAAACCGATGCCCTCATCGAAGGCTTGTTCGAGTTCGGCCGGGGCCACGGCGACGGACTTGAGGAAACCCAGCACGTCCGTGAACCACAGGCGTACGAACCGGATGTCCCGCTCCTCCAACGTCCGGAGCACGAACTCCTGTTGCTTGTCCATCTTCCGCTTCCCCATCCTTGCTGGTCAGGCCGCCTGTTTTCGGTCCCACGGGAGGCGGTCGGGCACCTGAGCATCCCACCACAACCGCGTTTCGTGCGCATTGCGCACCATGATCGAGAAACCGACCTCGGTGTGTACGCCTCCCATACGGCAGGTGTACTGCTCCGCTGCCCATCTTGCCTGCTCGCACCCACATCCGTAATGCCGGGATCCGCAGACCCTTCTTCGGCCATTCCCGCACCCTCACGGCCAATCCTGCGCCCTCGCTGCGAGAGCCCTTTCCCTCCCCCTTACGATCAGCTGACCGACCGGCCCCTCTTCCCCCAGAAGGACATCTCATGGGCTCCGCCAAGAACAGCAGCGCCAAAGACGGCAGCGCCAAAGACGGCAGTGGCACGGCGCGCAAGGCGCGCATAGAGGAGATGCGGCGCACCGAGCAGTCCCGGGAGCGCCGCAACCGTGTCCTGACCATCGCGGCGAGCGTGGTGGTCGTCGTCGGTCTCGTCGTGGGGACGGTCGTCCTCGTGCAGTCGCAGTCCGACGACGGCGGCAGCACGGCGGCCGACGGAAAGAGCAAGGGCCACTTCGTCACGGGCTCGGACGGCGTGAAGACGTGGAAGGGGACGCTGGGCCGCACCCACGTCACCAAGACGGTGAAGTACCCGACGGAGCCCCCGGTCGGCGGCGACCACAACCAGGTCTGGATGAACTGCAACGGCGACGTCTACACCAAGGAAGTCGACAACATGAACGCCGTGCACTCCCTGGAGCACGGATCGGTGTGGGTGACGTACACCAGCAAGGCCTCGAAGGCGGACGTGGACGCGCTGGCGGCGAAGGTGAAGAAGACGCCGTACACGCTGATGAGCCCGGACGACGAGCAGAAGGACCCGATCATGCTGACCGCGTGGGGGCACCAGCGCACGGTGACCAGCGCCGACGACCCGAACGTCGGCAAGTTCTTCGAGAAGTTCGTGCAGGGCGAGCAGACGCCGGAGCCGGGTGCCGCGTGCACGGGGGGTCTGGCCAAGTGAGGCTCGCCTCAGTGGCCGTCGCCGTGGCCGGGGTGCTGGTCGCGGCGGGCGCCATCAGTTACGCCGTCGCCGAGGACGGGAGTTCGGACGGCGCTCCCGCCGCCGAGTCCGCCGACGCCGGGTTCGCCCGGGACATGGCGGTGCACCACCAGCAGGCCGTCGAGATGTCGTACATCGTGCGCGACCGCACCGACGACGAGGACGTGCGCCGTCTCGCGTACGACATCGCGCAGACGCAGGCCAACCAGCGCGGCATGCTGCTGGGCTGGCTCGACCTGTGGGGGCTGCCGAAGGTGTCCGCGGACCCGCCGATGACCTGGATGGACATGGGGGACATGGCCACCGGCAAGGACGGGGCGCTGATGCCGGGCATGGCGACCAACAGCGAGCTGAAGAAGCTGAACACGCTGAGCGGCAAGCGGGCCGAGGTGCTCTATCTCCAGTTGATGACGGACCATCACAAGGGCGGCATCCACATGGCCGAGGGCTGCGCGGACAAGTGCGCGGTCGGGGTGGAGAAGCGACTCGCGCAGGGCATGGTGGACGCGCAGCAGTCGGAGATCGATCTGATGGCGGGCATGTTGAAGGAGCGGGGCGCGAAAGCGCGTTCCTAGCGGGTTAACCCTCGGTCTTCGTCCCGTGTTAACCCTCAAATGGCCATGTCATTAGCTTACTTGGGCTCCTTTTGACACCCGCATTCCCCTGGCATGAACGGTTCATCGCGAGAGTGGCCAGCGTCGAGTGATCCACTCGCGTCGAACCGCACAGGGGGTTCCATGAGATCCAACCGCGCCAAGGTGCGCGCCGGGGTGAGCATGGCAGCGACACTGCCCATGCTCGCCGGTGCGCTGGCGCTCGGCATACCCGCGGCGCACGCCGCGGACAACTCGGGCCGGGACACGCTCGCGGGCACCAGACCCGCGTGGGCCACGGCCAAGGCCGACAAGGGCGCCACCGTGGACGCCTCCCAGGTCACCGCCCGGGTC
The DNA here is from genome assembly GCF_040660135.1 of Streptomyces sp. NPDC050997. Taxonomy (NCBI): domain Bacteria; kingdom Bacillati; phylum Actinomycetota; class Actinomycetes; order Kitasatosporales; family Streptomycetaceae; genus Streptomyces; species Streptomyces sp. NPDC050997. The sequence continues at coordinate 10,496 of NZ_JBFAGK010000011.1, read as the reverse complement.
TACCTCGCCGGCCGCAACGCCGCCGGCCTCGCCAGGTACGCGAAGGCCGTGTCCGACCCGACCTCGGCGTCGTACGGCAAGTACCTGAGCGCCCATCAGGCGCAGGTCCTCTTCGGCGCGACCGAGGCGCAGGTCGCCGCGGTCAGGTCGTGGCTGACGTCGGCCGGTCTGAAGGTCACCGGGGCGACCCGGCACTACCTCACCGTCTCCGGTGACGTCGCCGCCGCCGAGAAGGCCTTCGGCACCCAGCTGCACAACTACGCCAAGGGTTCCAAGACCTACCGCGCGCCCGCGAAGACGGCCTCCGCGCCGGACAGCCTGAACGGCGCCGTCCTCACCGTCACCGGCCTGGACAACGCACCGCACGTGGTCCGGCACTCGGACCAACTGCCGTCACCGGCCGCCGTGTTCAAGAACGCCGGACCGTTCTCCTCGTACTACGGCTCCACCACCGCGAGCACCCTGCCGGACGCCTACGGCGGGAAGGTCCCCTACGCCGTCCAGGGCTACACCGGCAAGCAGCTGCGCGCCGCGTACGGCGCGGGCGGATACACGGGCAAGGGGGTGCGGGTCGCCATCACCGACGCGTACGCCTCGCCGACCATCGCCTACGATGCGGCCACCTACGCGAAGAAGCACGGCGACGCGGCCTATGCCGGCGGACAGCTGCGCCAGGTCCTGCCCAAGAAGTACACGAACACCGAGGCCTGCGACGCCTCCGGCTGGTACGGCGAGGAGACCCTCGACGTCGAGGCCGTGCACGCGGTCGCGCCCGCCGCGAACATCACGTACGTCGGTGCCGCCTCCTGCGGTGACGACGACCTGCTCGACTCGCTGGGCAAGGTCGTCGACAAGCACCTGGCCGACATCGTCACCAACTCCTGGGGCGACATCGAGGCCAACCAGACGCCGGACCTCGCGGCCGCCTACGACCAGGTCTTCCAGCTGGGCGCGGTCGAGGGCATCGGCTTCTACTTCTCCTCAGGCGACAACGGCGACGAGGTCGCCAACACCGGGACCAAGCAGGTCGACACCCCGGCCAACTCGGCGTGGGTGACGGCGGTCGGCGGTACCTCGCTGGCGGTCGGCAAGAACGACACGTACCTGTGGGAGACCGGCTGGGGCACCGAGAAGGCCTCGCTGTCCACGGACGGCAAGAGCTGGACGGACTTCCCCGGCGCGTTCACCTCGGGCGCGGGCGGCGGCACCAGCAGGACGGTCGCCGAGCCCTTCTACCAGAAGGGTGTCGTCCCGAACGCGCTCGCCACGGCCAACAGCGCCGCCGGCAACCGCGTCGTCCCGGACATCGCGGCGATCGCCGACCCGAACACCGGCTTCAAGGTGGGCCAGACGCAGACCTTCCCGGACGGGTCGGAGAAGTACAGCGAGTACCGCATCGGCGGCACCTCGCTGGCCTCGCCGGTGATCGCGGCGGTTCAGGCGCTCGCCCAGCAGGCACGCGGCGGCAAGGCGATCGGCTTCGCCAACCCGTCGATCTACGCGAAGTACGGCACGAAGGCGTACCACGACGTCACGGACAACCCCACGGGCTCCGGCCTCGCGGTGGCCCGCGTCGACTACACCAACGGCTACGACGCGTCGGAGGGTCTGCTCACCTCCGTCCGCACCCTGGGCGCGGACAGCTCGCTCAAGGCCGTGAAGGGCTACGACGACGTCACCGGCGTGGGCACTCCCGCGGGCGGTTACGTGGAGTCGTACCGCCGCCGCTGACGGCAGCGGCAGGGCCCTGGGCGCCCGCTTCCCGACGGGGTTCGTCGGGAAGCGGGCGTTCGCGTGTACGCCCGCTCGACCGGCGGGCGCGGGCGAGCGCGAAGAGGGCGTTGCTGATGCCGCCGACGGTGAGGGTGGCGGCGACGAACAGCCAGTCGCCCACAGTTCCTCCTGCATACCTCTGGCTTACGTGCGTCCTACGTGCGTCGCGATCGCGTCGTACGTCAGTTGTAGGGCAGAAGCGGGCCACCTGTTCTGATTCGCCCGGAATATGCCCACGGCGGGGTGTGCCTGTGGTACCGGCGATACGGAGGGGGCGAGGGGGCCGCCAGCCCATCGTGTCGCTCTGACGATTACACTGACGGTGTGTCTCGACCTGGACTCGACCCGGACTCGTGCTGACGAGATCCTCCGCGCCCGCCCTCCGTGCCTGTCCCCTTCTCCCGAGGAAGCACCCTTGAACTTCTGGTCGGTCTATCAGCACGGCTTCGCCCGCATCGCCGCGTGCACGGGCCACACGGTCATCGCGGACCCGCCCGCCAACGCCGAAGCGGTCCTGCGCCAGGCGCGCGAGTGCGCGCGGGACGGGGTCGCGGTCGCCGTCTTCCCCGAGCTGGGCCTGTGCGGCTACTCGATCGAGGACCTGCTGCTGCAGGACGTGCTGCTGGACGAGGTCGAGCAGGCGGTCCGAACCGTGGTCGAGGGGTCGGCCCAGCTGCTGCCGGTCCTGGTCGTCGGCGCCCCGCTGCGCCACCGCAACCGGATCTACAACTGCGCGGTGATCGTGCACCGCGGCCGGGTCCTCGGCGTCGTGCCCAAGTCGTACCCCCCGAACTACCGGGAGTTCTACGAGCGCCGGCAGCTCGCCGCGGGCGACGACGAGCGCGGCGGGACGATCCGGGTCGCCGGTGAGACCGTGCCGTTCGGCGTGGACCTGCTCTTCGAAGCGGCGGACGTCCCCGGCCTTGTGCTGCACGCGGAGGTCTGCGAGGACATGTGGGTCCCGGTGCCGCCGAGCGCCGAGGCCGCCCTGGCCGGCGCGACCGTCCTCGTCAATCTCTCCGGCAGCCCGATCACGGTCGGCCGGGCCGAGGACCGCAAGCTGCTGTGCCGCTCGGCGTCCTCCCGCTGCCTCGCCGCGTATGTCTACGCGGCGGCCGGTCTCGGCGAGTCGACCACCGACCTGTCCTGGGACGGGCAGACCTTGATCTACGAGAACGGGGCCCTGCTGGCGGAGTCCGACCGCTTCCCGACGGGCGACCAGTACGCGGTGGCCGACGTGGACCTCGACCTGCTGCGGCAGGAGCGGATGCGGATGGGCACGTTCGACGACAACCGCCGTACGCACGCCGCGCGGACCGGGGACTTCCGGACGGTGTCCTTCGAAATCGACCCGCCGACCACGGACCTGGGGCTGCGCCGCCGCCTGGAACGGTTCCCGTTCGTGCCCGCCGACCCCGACCGGCTCGCCCTGGACTGCTACGAGGCGTACAACATCCAGGTCGCCGGACTGCAGCAGCGGCTCGCCGCGATCGGCGGCCCGAAGGTGGTCATCGGCGTGTCCGGCGGCCTCGACTCCACGCACGCGCTGATCGTCGCCGCCCAGGCGATGGACCGCGCCGGCCGCCCGCGCACCGACATCCTGGCCTTCACCCTGCCCGGCTTCGCCACCAGCGACCACACCAAGGACAACGCCCACAAGCTGATGCGCTCCCTCGGCGTCACCGCGGCCGAGCTGGACATCACGCCGACCGCACGGCTGATGCTGAAGGAGATGGACCACCCGTTCGCCTCCGGCGAGCCGGTGTACGACGTCACCTTCGAGAACGTGCAGGCCGGACTGCGCACCGACTACCTGTTCCGGCTCGCCAACCAGCGCGGCGGCATCGTGCTCGGCACGGGAGACCTGTCGGAGCTGGCGCTCGGCTGGTCCACGTACGGCGTGGGCGACCAGATGAGCCACTACAACGTCAACTCGGGCGTACCGAAGACCCTGATGCAGCATCTGATCCGCTGGGTCATCGGCAGCGGCCAGTTCGACGAGGACACCGGGAAGACGCTCGCCGCGATCCTCGACACCGAGATCAGCCCGGAACTCGTACCGGGCGAGGAGATGCAGTCCACCGAGTCCAAGATCGGCCCGTACGCGCTGCACGACTTCACCCTCTTCCACGTGCTGCGCTACGGCTTCAGGCCGTCGAAGATCGCCTTCCTGGCCTGGCACGCCTGGCACGACGCGGAGACCGGCGCCTGGCCGCCCGGCTTCCCGGAGAACAAGCGGGTGGCCTACGACCTGCCTCAGATCCGGCAGTGGCTGGAGGTGTTCTGCCGTCGCTTCTTCGCGTTCGCGCAGTTCAAACGCTCGGCCATGCCGAACGGGCCGAAGGTTTCGGCCGGTGGTTCGCTCTCCCCGCGCGGAGACTGGCGCGCACCGTCCGACAGCACGGCCCACGCCTGGCTACGCGACCTGGCCCGCTTCGACCTGCCGGAGTCGGAGGGCTGACGGCTCGGCGGGTGCGGTGCGGTGCGGGCCGGGCGGGGCGGTGCGCGGGGCCGGCAGAGTCTTGCGGCGCCGGTCCACCGCGTGGGCGGCGGCCGCCGCCAGGCCGAGCCGCCGGTGCCGCGCCGGCCAGGGCCGGCGATGTCGCGCCGAGGCCCGCAGCGCGGCCAGGGCCGCCCCCGATCCAGGCGCCGCCGGCGTTTGGCCAGGTGGAAGAGCGCCTCAGGCCGCCGCCATGGACTGGGCTCCGGCACAATGACCCCATGACTCCGTACCGAAAGGCCGATGCCGCGTAACCGGCCCGGCGCGCTGCGCGGGACGCAGCGGCTTCGACACCGTCCACGCGGTTGGGACGTCCCTGCCCCGGACCGCATCCATGGCCTCTCGGCCCGCACCAGCCTCGCGATTCACCGGTACGAGGCGCTCTCGGCCGACTATTACGTCTTCCCCGGGATCACCGACGCCGCGTTGCGGCGCTATCGGGTCTTCCTGAGCCCGCCGGGGCGCGGGATCCGGTATCCGTACCTGGACGACTGCGACTGCCGGAGCTGCTCCCTCAGGGACGTCAGACACGCCCGCGACCGGCTCGGCACGGCGCTGCGGAACCTGCCTCCGCGGGCCCGTGCCGAGCTGGGGCGCCTGGTCGCGGCGTTGGACGCCGTCTATCTCGCCCGCACCCTGCCGGACCCGTTCGTCACCGTCCGCCGGGAGTGGCGCCCTCACATCTGGTGGTACCGCAGGCTGGAAGGGTGCCGGTACGCGCAGAGCGGGAGCGTCTGATGCCGGCGGCCGTCACTCGCCCCGCGCGGGTAGATCCGCCAGCACCTTGTGCAGCGGCTCGCTCTCCCGGCGTCGGTACTCCTGGATCGCCCAGCCGTTGCCGTCCGGGTCCTGGAAGTACATGAACGTGGCACCGTCGTCGGGCGCGTACCGCACCGGCTCGGAGACAGTCAGGCCGCGCTCGACCAGTTCGGCCCGGGCTGCCTTGATGTCGGCCACGCACAGCTGGAGGCCCTGGTACGAGCCGGGCGCCGGCTTCGGGCCCTTCGCCATGTCCCAGATGGTGTCACCGAGGGCGATCGAACAGCCGGAACCCGGAGGGGTCAGCTGGACGATCCGCATCCCCGGCATGACCTCCTGGTCGATATCCACGTGGAAGCCGACCCGGTCCCGGTAGAAGTCCCGGGCTCGGTCGATGTCGGTCACGGGCAGCGGGATCACTTCGAGCGTGAAGTCCATCGCGGGTCCTCCAGGTCGCCGTAGACGGAAGGGGTGATCGATGGGTCAGGTGAACCGCCACCGCGTCTGGCTGAACGGCTCCCCCTTACCGAAGCCGAAAACCGTGTGGGGCGCCACCGCATAGACGACGGCGTGTCCGGGACCGTGGTGGAAATACCCCTCCCGTACCTCGAAGTGCCAGAAGTCGCCGTACTTGGTCTCCCACGCGGCGGCCAGCTCCCGCAGCCGGCCGTCGTCCGACACCCGTACCGCCTCGCCCTCCACCACCAGGTCGTAGCCCTTGTCCCAGATGTTCGTGCCGGTCGTCAGCACGACGTTCGGGTTGTGCGCGAGGTTCTTCGCCTTGCGTTCGTCCGGCCCGGTGCAGAAGTGCAGCGCGCCGTGCGCCCAGACCGCGGGCAGCGGGGTCACGTGGGGCCGCCCGTCCGGTCGTACCGTCGAGATCCAGAACAGCTCGGCCGAGGCCAGCAGCGCCTCGGCGTCCGGCCAGGGGATCGCGACGGCCGTCTCGTCGCTGTAGCGCGGATCGAGCCGGGACGCGGGGGCCCGCCCGGCGTCCGTCCCTGTGCCCGCAATCGCCCCCGTACCCGCCTCGGCGCCAGAGCCGGCCCCTGTCCTGGTACCGGCACCAGTCGCCGTGTCCTTGTCAGTCATCAGTGGCCCTCCAGACATGTCTCACCTCAGGCCTTCCCCGGCCACCCCGGTACAGACCCGCCGAGCCGTCACAAGTCGTCGGCACACACCCCGGCGCTTCTCGCGACCTCTCCGGTTAGGCTCGGGCGGGTACGACCTTGATCGGACAGGAGGCCGGGATGACGGCGCCGGGGCGCAGGAGCAGTACCTTCACGCGGCTGCTGCGGCACGGTTTCACCGATCCCTCCGCCGCCGAACGCATGCTCGACAGCGTCGAGCTCGCACCCATCAGCCGCGACCCGGTGCTGCTGGAAGCGCTGGGCGCGACCGCCGATCCCGATCTCGCGCTGCACGGCCTCGCACGACTGCTGGAGGCCCAGCCCGACCCCACCGCCCGGCGTGAACTGCTCGACACGGTGATAGCGGCCAAGCCGCTGCGCGACCGGCTGCTCGGCGTGCTCGGCGCCTCCGCCGCGCTCGCCGACCACCTGGCCCGGCATCCGAACGACTGGCACGCCCTCTTCATGTACGAGCCGCGGGACCTGCACCCCGGTGTGGAGGACTTCGAGCGCGGTCTCGCCGAGGCCACCGACCCGGTCGCCCTGCGCGTCGCCTACCGGCGCTGCCTGCTGTCGATCGCCGCGCGGGACGTCTGCGGCACCACCGACATCGCCGAGACCGCGGCCGAGCTCGCCGACCTGGCCACCGCGACCCTGCGCGCCGCCCTCGCCCTGGCCCGCGCCGCCGCGCCCGAGGACGCCGCGCTGTGCCGGCTCGCGGTGATCGCGATGGGCAAGTGCGGCGGCCACGAGCTGAACTACGTCTCCGACGTCGACGTCATCTTCGTCGGCGAGGGGGTCGAGGGCGCCGACGAGGACAAGGCCGTCAGGTCCGCCACCAAGCTCGCCGCGCACATGATGCGGATCTGCTCCGAGACCACCGTCGAGGGATCCATCTGGCCCGTCGACGCCAACCTCCGCCCCGAGGGCAGGAACGGCCCGCTGGTGCGCACGCTCTCCAGCCACCTCGCCTACTACCAGCGCTGGGCCAAGACCTGGGAGTTCCAGGCGCTGCTCAAGGCCCGCCCGGTGGCCGGTGACATCGAGCTCGGTGAGGAGTACGTCGCCGCGCTCGAGCCCCTCGTCTGGAAGGCCGCCGAGCGGGAGAACTTCGTCCCCGACGTGCAGAAGATGCGCCGACGGGTGGTCGAGAACATCCCCGTCGCCGAGATCGAACGCGAACTGAAGCTCGGTCCGGGCGGCCTCAGGGACGTCGAGTTCGCCGTGCAGCTCCTGCAGTTGGTGCACGGACGGGCCGACGCCTCCGTCCGCAGCGGCACCACCCTCAAGGCACTCCAGGCGCTCGCGACCGGAGGGTACGTCGGCCGCTCCGACGCCGTACAGCTCGACGACGCCTACCGCTTCCTGCGTTCCATGGAGCACCGCATCCAGCTCTACCGGCTGCGGCGCACCCACCTCGTTCCCGAGGACGAGGCCGACCTGCGGCGTCTGGGCCGTTCCCTGGGCCTGCGCGCCGACCCGGTGACCGAGCTGACCCGTGAGTGGAAACGGCACACCGGCGTCGTACGCCGGCTGCACGAGAAGCTCTTCTACCGCCCACTGCTCGACGCGGTCGCCCAACTCGCCCCCGGAGAAGCCAGGTTGAGCCCCGAGGCGGCCCGGGAGCGGCTGGTCGCCCTCGGGTACGCGGACCCGGCGGCGGCGCTGCGGCACCTGGAGGCGCTGGCCTCCGGCGTGTCCCGGAAGGCCGCCATCCAGCGCACTCTGCTGCCGGTGATGCTGGGTTGGTTCGCCGACTCCGCCGACCCGGACGCGGGACTGCTCAACTTCCGCAAGGTGTCGGACGCGTTGGGCAAGACACCCTGGTATCTGCGGCTGCTGCGGGACGAGGGCGCGGCGGCGGAGAACCTGGCGCGCGTGTTGTCCGCCGGCCGATTCGCCCCCGACCTGCTGATGCGCGCGCCCGAGGCGGTCGCCCTGCTCGGCGACGGCGACGGCGGCGGCCTCGAACCGCGCGGGCGGGCCCACTTGGAGCAGGAGATCCTCGCCGCGGTCGGCCGTGCGGACGGGGCCGTGCAGGCGGTCACGGCCGCCCGCGGGGTCCGCCGCCGCGAGCTGTTCCGTACGACCGCCGCGGACATCGTCGGCTCCTACGGCACCGAGGCCCAGCAGGCCGAGGCCGACCCGGGCGCCCTCGTGGACAGGGTCGGCGGCGCGGTGTCCGACCTGACGGCGGCCACTCTCGAGGGCACCCTGCGCGCGGTGGTGCGGGACAACTGGGGGGAGGCCCTGCCCACCCGGTTCGCGATCATCGGCGTGGGCCGCCTCGGCGGCCACGAACTGGGGTACGGCTCCGACGCCGACGTGCTGTTCGTCCACGAGCCCCGCGAGGGCGTCGAGGAACGCGAGGCCGCCGACGCGGCCAACAAGGTCGTCTCCGAGATGCGCCGGCTGCTGCAACTGCCCAGCGCCGACCCGCCGTTGCTGATCGACGCGGATCTGCGACCGGAGGGCAAGTCCGGGCCGCTGGTCCGCACGCTCAAGTCCTACGAGGCGTACTACCGCCGCTGGGCCCTGGCCTGGGAGGCGCAGGCCCTGCTGCGGGCCGAGCACGTCGCCGGGGACGCGGAGCTGGGGCGCCGGTTCGTCGAGCTGATCGATCCGTTGCGGTACCCGGAGGCCGGGCTGGGCGACGACGCCGTACGCGAGATCCGGCGGCTGAAGGCACGCATGGAGTCGGAGCGGGTGCCGCGCGGCGCCGACCCCAAACTGCACACCAAGCTCGGGCCCGGCGGGCTGTCCGACGTCGAGTGGACCGTGCAGCTGCTGCAGATGCGGCACGGGGCACAGCTGCCCGGACTGCGGACCCCCCGCACCCGGGCCGCCCTCACCGCCGCCCGTACCGCCGACCTCCTCTCGGCGGAGGACACCGCGACCCTCGACGAGGCGTGGGTGCTGGCGACCCGGGTGCGCAACGCGGTGATGCTGGTGCGGGGGCGGGCCGGCGACACGTTCCCGTCGGAGGCCCGAGAGCTGGCCGCCGTGGGGCGATACCTCGGGTACGGCCCGGGGCACGTCGGGGACATGCTGGACGACTACCGGCGGACGGCACGCCGGGCCCGGGGCGTCGTGGAGGAGCTGTTCTACGGCGGCTGAGCCGACGCCCTCGGGGCGGTGCCTACACTCTCGTCGGCAGCAAGGGGCGGTCCGACTCCTTCCCGTTTCCCTTCCCTTTCGCCTTTTCCGGCTGCCTCTGCGGGATCCGGCGCGGCAGCGCGTACGGCAGGGCGCCGTACCAGAGCCACGCCACCGTGAAGCCGAAGGCCAGGCAGAGGATGCCGCCCACCGCGTCGAGCCAGAAGTGGTTGGCGGTGGCGACGATGACCACCAGCGTGCCCGCCGGGTACAGCAGCCCCAGCACCCGCACCCACGGCACCGACGCCAGCGCGAAGATCGTCAGACCGCACCACACGGACCAGCCGATGTGCATCGACGGCATCGCGGCGTACTGGTTCGACATGTGTTTCAGATCGCCGGAGGCCATCGAACCCCAGGTCTGGTGGACCATGAGGGTGTCGACGAACCGGCTGCCGTTCATCAGGCGCGGCGGGGCCAGCGGATACAGGTAGTAACCGACGAGGGCGACCCCGGTGGTCGCGAAGAGCACGAGACGGGCCGCGGCGTAGCGGCCGGGATGACCGCGGTAGAGCCAGACCAGTACCCCGAGCGTCACCACGAAGTGCAGCGTCGCGTAGTAGTAGTTCATCCCCACGATGAGCCAGGTCACCGAGTTCACCGTGTGGTTGACCCACTCCTCGACGGCCGTGCCCATGCCGTGCTCGACCCGCCAGATCCAGTCGGCGTTGCGCATCGCCTCGGCCCGCTGCTCCGGGACCGCGTTGCGGATCAGTGAGTACGTCCAGTAGCTCACCGCGATCAGCAGGATCTCGAACCAGAGGCGGGGCCGGCGTGGAGTGTGCGATCGGCGTATAAAACCCTTTTCCGTTTCGGCCGCGAGTGTGTTCGGAACGGCCGGTTCGCGGCCATCCTGTGTCGAAACGGTCCTCTCGCCCATAGGGGCAGAGTTTGCCAGAAAAGCCATGTCCCATCGATCATCCCTCGATCGGGTCCGGGACGCACCCCCTCCACCGGGAAGAGGCCTGGAACCTACTGCCGGCGCACTGTGCGGAGCGACAGGCTCCGACTTGAGCAGGGGCTAGTGCCGTGGCGGGCGATGTTCGCCCGTGAAGGAGCGGCGCGCCCGCAGCAGTGAGCCGCGACCGCCGCCACTGCCGGCCCCGCGCCCGGCCCCGATCGAGGGATGATCGATGGGACATGGCTTTTCTGGCAAACTCTGCCCCTATGGGCGAGAG